>NZ_BAAAFG010000002.1:0-321501 GCF_039523415.1 Gangjinia marincola | reverse complement strand
CGCAAAGGTTTTAGAAACCTTTGCGGTCTTCGTATATCAAATGAAAAATTAAGTAACTAAAAACAAGTCCCAAACCATTGAAAGTCTGGGCGATCTAACCTCTAAAGGCGCTGCGGTCTTACCTAAGAAACCGCCTTCAACTTCTTAATCGTGGATTTATTGAGGTGTTTTTCTGCGTAGTCTTTAGTGACTTTAAGTTCTTTCTCGTCACTGTCTGGCAGCTCAAACATCGCATCAGTTAAAATCGCCTCACAAAGAGAGCGAAGTCCTCTTGCGCCCAATTTGTATTCAATAGCTTTGTCTACAATATAATCCAATGCTCCATCACTAATGGTAAACTTAATTTCATCCATTTCAAACAACTTATTGTATTGTTTGATGATGGCATTCTTAGGTTCGGTTAAAATAGCTCTAAGGGTATTGCGATCCAACGGGTTCATGTGCGATAGCACAGGAAGTCGACCAATAATTTCTGGGATTAAGCCAAAATCTTTTAAATCCTTTGGGATAATATATTTAAGCAGATTATCGCGCTCTACCTTGTTATCACTAAGTGAGGCACTAAATCCAACCGCCTGCATATTTAACCGCTTGGAGATATGACGTTCAATTCCATCAAAAGCTCCACCGGCGATAAATAGAATATGCTCTGTATTGACTTCAATAAACTTTTGGTCAGGATGCTTTCTACCTCCTTTAGGTGGAACATTCACCGTGGTCCCTTCCAATAATTTTAATAACGCTTGTTGCACACCTTCTCCAGATACATCTCTGGTGATGGAGGGATTATCACTCTTACGCGCAATTTTATCAATTTCATCAATGAATACGATCCCGTGTTCAGCTTTTTCGACATTATAATCGGCAGCTTGCAAAAGACGCGTAAGTATACTTTCAACATCTTCGCCCACATAACCAGCTTCAGTTAACACGGTAGCATCAACAATGGCTAACGGCACGTTGAGCATTCTAGCAATAGTTTTGGCCATTAAGGTCTTACCAGTCCCGGTTTGACCCACCATGATGATATTGCTTTTCTGGATTTCAATATCATCGTTTGAATGAGGTTGCAGTAGTCGCTTATAGTGATTATATACGGCCACAGACATCACTTTTTTAGTGTAATCCTGCCCAATAATATACTCATCTAAAAAGGTTTTGATGGCTTTAGGCTTACGCAGCATAAACTCTGCACTAAGTTCTTTGGTCGAATCCTGTTTGGACTCTTCAATCACGATGCCGTGCGCCTGTTCAATACAACGATCACAAATGTGTGCGTCTAATCCTGCGATCAACAGATTTGTTTCGGCTTTTTTCCTTCCGCAAAAACTACATTCTAACTCTTCTTTCGCCATGTTTCCTTACATTTATTTTTCCGCGTCAGCGCAATAAACACACTAACTCATCAAAATATAATTTAATCTTTAGTTGCTGTCTCTTTTAAGTACTTCATCAATCATACCATATTCCAAGGCCTTGTCAGCTTTCATCCAATAGTCACGATCACTATCTTCATACACCTTGTCGTAGGTTTGCCCAGAGTGTTTAGCTATAATTTGATATAACTCTTCTTTAAGCGTTAAAATTTCTCTTGCCGTGATTTCAATATCACTGGCTTGACCTTGTGCACCGCCTAAAGGCTGATGAATCATTACTCTACTATGTGGCAGTCCGGATCGTTTTCCTTTTTGACCGGCGCATAGTAATACAGCTCCCATTGAAGCCGCCATTCCTGTGCAAATGGTAGCGACATCTGGCTTGATAAACTGCATCGTGTCATAAATACCTAATCCTGCATAAACACTTCCGCCAGGAGAGTTGATATAAATCTGTATGTCTTTAGAAGCGTCTGTACTTTCTAAAAATAACAACTGCGCTTGCACGATATTTGCTACCTGATCGTTAATTGCCGTTCCTAAAAAAATGATACGATCCATCATTAGTCGAGAGAAAACATCAAAAATTGCAATATTCATTTGACGTTCTTCAATAATATTAGGCGTTAGCCCTACCGGAGTCATGCTAGAGATGATATCCTGATAATAATTACTGTTAATGCCATGATGTTTGGTGGCATACTTTTCAAATTCTTTTCCGTAGTCCATAGAGTACTTTTACTGTACGTTATTGTATAATGTAAAAAGGCGTCAACACAAGGTTGAACGCCTAAATATACGTATTTAATCAAAGATAGGCTTACTTGTAAACTTCCTTAACAAAATCTTCGTAGTTGAGCTTTTTTGCTTTAAGTTTCGCATTTTCTTTATAAAAATCCAACAGCTTTTGGCTGGTCAATTGTTCAGAAATACGTTTAGTTTCTTCTTGATTAGAGAGAACCCGTGCCGCGATATTTTCAATATCTTCGTCACTTGGGTCCATCTGACCAAATTGAGCCATCTGCGCTTTGACACGATCTTTTGCAAAGTCCTTTACTTCATCAAAGGTTACCTGAAGATTATTTTCATTGATCAATTTAGCTTCAATCAATTGATAACGAATGGCCTTTTCACTTTTTTCAAATTCTTCTTTAGCTTCTTCTTCGGTCAATTCTTTTTCTCCGGTTACACGTAACCATTTTTGAAGGAATTCTGCCGGTAAATCAAACGAGTTTTTTTCAATGATAGCTTCAGTTACATCATTGAGCAGTTGCTGATCGCTTTGTTGTTGAAACTGTTGTTCAGCGTCTTCTTTTAGTTTTGTTTTAAGTTCAGTAACAGATTTCACTACATCCTTGCCAAAAAGCTTATCAAAAAGTTCTTGGTCTAAATCAGCCGGTTCCTGAGCATTAACTTCTTTAATTTCGATATGAAGTTTGTCCTTAAGATTGTGCGCTGCATCATGTTCAACTTTCAAAAAGGTAGTCAAGTCATGGGTGTCTTCAAAAATGTCCTGAGCTTTAAGTTCTAAGGTGTCACCCACTTTAGCGCCTAAAAATGACTTTAATCCTTTTTTCTCCTTTAAACGAGAGGTCTCAAAAGAAGCCGTCTCATTGATGTTGTGTTCTTCATTAGTGAAGGTGGCAGAGATCATATCACCTTTTTCTACGGTGTCTTTAGCGATAAGTTTACCGTATTGCTTTTGGATGTTTTGAATCTGCTTGTTGATCGTTTCTTCATCAGCCTCGATCTGGTAATGCGTGATGGCTTTTTTTGTTTTTAGGTCAACGTCAAACTGTGGAGCCAGTCCTAATTCAAACTGAAACTCATAATTTTCGGTATCCCAATCAAAATTATCCTGCTCTACGGGCAGCGGATTCCCAAGAACATCTAATTTTTCTTCAACCAAATAGTTGGTCAGTGCATCTTGAAGTAACTTATTTACCTCATCTACTAAAACGGCTTTTCCATACTGTCTCTTCACCATTCCCATAGGAACATGACCTTTTCTAAAACCCGGAATATTAGCTGTTTTGCGGTAATCGCTTAAGATTTTGTCTACTTTATTGCTGTAGTCTTTCTTTTCAATATTGACATTTACTATGGCGTTGAGATCGTCAATGTTTTCTCTGGTAATGTTCATGAATTCAGCTGCTAAAAATTAGGGTGCAAAAGTAAGCTTTATTTCACTGCCTGCCAACTTTTTATGAGGCTCTAAATACGTGGCTCATAATCTTATTTCTTATCCAAAAAAGAATAGAGAATCGATTGAAATAGGGAGAGTAGTAAGCTGAAAATGATCGCAATAAACCAACCACTTACGGCGAAGCCATCAACAAAGGAGTCTGCTATAAATATGATGATCGCATTGATGATCAGTAAAAAGAGACCTAGTGTAACGATCGTGATCGGCAAAGTGAGAATGACTAAAATAGGTTTTACGATCAACCGAAGCAATGCCAACACCACGGCAACAATTATTGCACTTAAATAACCATCTACCGTAACTCCCGGAAGAAGTTTTGCCAAAATAACCACGGCTACTGCGGTGAGTAAAAGCTTAAGGATCGTATTCATAGATTTCAAAAATAAAAAAAGCCTCCCATGTGGGAGGCGTTTTAAGAAAATCTTAATCTAGTTGAAATCCTTAGTTATTTGTTACCTGAACTGTTGGATAGTTTCCTATATCTACTCCGGGTAGGTTTGAATTATAGGTGGCATTAATTTCATCTATGATAAGATTTGCGATCAGTGCATATCCTCTTGGTGTTGGGTGAACACCATCTAAGGAGAATCCACCACCAGCAACGAATTGGGACGTGATAGTTGTGCCATTAGAGGTTACTCCGCCATTAGCTACTTGCTGTAAAATTGCTCTTGCATCTACAAATCCAAGACCATTTGCCTCAGCCAGTCCTTGGATAGTCGCATTGTAAGAAGCTTGTGCTACAGCGATTTCTTCTTGTTCATCTTCTGTAAGAACATTTTCATCAGATAGTGGTACTGAAACTCCATTAACTAACGTAGGGTCATTATTAACTAAGGTACCTAATATACCGGCAGCTGAAAGGGGAATAAGATCGGCAGATGTTGCCTGTCTCACTTGACCAAGGGTAGCAGCGGTAACAGGGTCTAAATTAAATGGAGGTCCCTGTAATATTGCAGAGATATCTGTTAAAGACTCATCTTGAATAGTCACAAAATTTTGTCCCTCATTGAAGAATACTTGTCGATCCTCGGCTTCTTCAGCAGAGATAATCCCAAATTGCACCAAGCCTGGAAGTATTTGCGTATTATACAGGCCAAAATTTTGATTTAAGAAATCGGCCGTAGCACCGTCTAACGGAATTGCATTTACAGGTACCGTAGTAAAAAATGGAATAGACGTTACATCTGGTAAATTAACTAAAACTCCGCCGGCTCCATTGGCAGTTAGCGTATTTACCATTTGACTATATACGCCTGCAAATAGGGTTGGATCAGTGATATCGTTCGTACCATACGTAGTTGCATCAGGATTTCCGGTTTGATCCTCACCGTCTCCTCCAGAGGTTGCGTAACCAAGAATATCATTATTTCCTATCCATAAGGTAAAGAATGAAGGATCTTGAGCGGCGGCATCGCCTAATACAGTGGCATCTGGCGATGAAGCAAAACGTGCGTAATACGGATTAGCTGTTCCGGTTGGAACTCCTGCTACATTACCGTATCCCGGGGCTACTAAATGAAAACTTTTTGCCCCTGGCACACCAACATTATTAAATGATCCTGAAAGAGTTGTGCCTACCTCTGTAGAGGGTTGTCCTTCTAAACGCACCGGTCCTAGGGGTGTAGTAGCGTCCTCAAACGCCAGAACAAAACGATTTTCAGCAATCTGCTGCCCTTGTAAAAGTAATCCGCCAAGATTGTCTTCCATTAAAGGTTGAGTAAATTCTCCACCACCAGCTAACGCAAATTGGCCAGAAAGAATATTAGGATACGAGTTTTCTTGCCCTGTGATGTACAATGCTCCATCGGCATATCCTGCGGTAAGTGAATTTCCTACTGCTACAAAATTAGACAGATCTGCTTCACCACTGGTGTAAACATCACCATCTTCTATCGAATTTTCAAATTCTGGTTCACACGCCACAAATCCTAGTGTGACAAATGCAATATAAGAGATATATTTTTTCATAATATTTTTTTAGAAATTAAAGGATACCCCTAAGCCCGGGATGAATGCACTTGATTTATAGGTTCCTTCAAAAGGGACTTGCTGACCATTTTCAACATAGAAATCGTATGACGCATCAATCTCTTCAAATCTTAAATATAAAAAAGCTGCGTCAATGGCGATATGGTCTGTTACATTAAAGGTGAGTCCACCTGTATATCCATTAGAATCGTTACGTGGTGTTTCAGGAGCAAAAAAGCCTGCTTGCACGGGAGATTCGTCGAAGTAATATCCCGCTCTAAGCGTCAATTTGTCTAAGGCTTGATATTGCAATCCAAATCTAAAGGTATTGGAATTTTTATAGTTTCTTACATTTTCTGAATCTGGAATGGATTCATCTGCAAAATCAATGTCCAAAGAATTATATACATCCCAAAAAGCTCTGTTATAGTCAAACGAGAATAACCACTTGTCATACTCATAGGATGCTCCAACGGTAAATTCTGCAGGTAAGGGTAAAGAAGCGTCAAAAGTAGTGTCTGCAAATGGAGTAGCTGGTGAATTTGGAATATTCTCAAAATCAGCGTCGCCATCCTCTGCATCTAGAATAATTTCACTGCGGTAATTAACTCCCAATCTAAATCCATCAAAAGGATTAAACATAAAACTACCAGACCATCCCCAAGCATTTACACCACTAGCATCGATGGTTACGTTAGAACGATTACCATCTAAATCGGTAAGTGTTCTGTTTAAATTTCGGTTAAAGTTTACACTACCAGTAACATAAATGGGTCCACCACCAATACTAAAGTAATCAGATAGCTTTAATGATACTAAAGGCTGGATAAATATAGCAGCTAACTCAATGTTGTTTACCAAATGCGATCCTGCCCAGTCATCTTCCCATTCTACAGAACTACCATAAGGAGTATATACTGCAACACCGGCTGTTAACCAATCAGTAACTTGATAAGAAGCATATAAATAGAGTGGAGTTCCAACAGGGCTATCTGTTTGTGCAGATTGGCCAAATGCTTCATTTTGCCAAACCACATCGCTAAATACAGCGTTGGCTCCAACGGCAACATTTAGCTTATTTTCTAGATAGACCAATCCTGCCGGATTGAAAAATGCCAGTTCTGCATTATTCACCACGGCAACACCCGTGTGACCCATCGCTAAGGCACGTTGACCTTGTGTACTTACACGATATCCCCCGGCAAAAACCGTAGCGGTGGCCAAAAGGATGATAGTGCTGAGTAAAACCTTTTTCATCATTGTTTATTTAATTAAAAGTGTGTTAACGTTATATTAACGCGAAAATAGCACAAAATATGATGTTTGCAATGTTCAGCTTAAAAATAGTATGCATACATAATAAAATGTGGATTTAGGTAATAAATTCTAATACTGCGCCATAAAAATCAGCTCTATTTTCGGCATGCACCCAGTGACCAGCTTTTGAGATAGATATAAGTTGACTCTGCGGGAATTGTCGTGCGATGCTTAGTTTGTCTGTAGTAGTTATGTAGTCAGACTTTTCTCCCTTGATAAATAAGGTAGGCTTATTGAAAACAATGTGTTGATCAAGAGGTTTTCCAATTTCATCTATGTTAGGTAATATGGCATTCAGGTTTAAACGTAAACCCAATTTTTCTCTTTCTTCCCAATATAAATTCTTTAATAAAAATTGACGTATCCCCAGATCAGGTACGTCTGTTGAAAGTGCCTTATCTGCATCACCTCTGGTTTTAAGCGTAGTAAAATCTAATGATGATAAGCCTTTTAAAATTTGTTGATGATGTTGTGGATATGCTCTGGGAGCTATATCTACGATGATAAGCTTTTGTATTAAATCTGGAACCGCTGCTGCCACGTTCATTGCGGTTTTACCTCCCATAGAATGTCCCATTAAGATAACATCATTTATTTCATGATGCTCGCAGTAGGAGATCACATCTGTTGCCATCACCTCGTAATTAAAAACATTGTTTCTAAAACTGCGTCCATGATTACGCGAATCCAGTAAATGAACTTGAAAACCCTCTTTGGCGAACATATTGGCGAGTGTTTTCCAGTTATCGCCCATGCCTAAAAAGCCGTGTAGGATGAGAAGTGGTTGACCGGCGCCAATAACTTTTGCATGTAAAATCATGAATTCAATTTGCTTAAGTATTGCTCAATCACTGTGGGTAAGCCTTGATAAATAGCTTCGGTAATCAGTGCATGCCCTATAGACACTTCAGCAAGGTGAGGAACATTCTGTTTAAAGAATTCAATATTTTTTAATGATAAATCATGTCCTGCATTTACTCCCAGATTTAACTCATGAGCCAGTCGCGCGCAAGTTGCGTAGGCATTGATCGCTTGTTCATTTCCTAAGCTGTACTGATGTGCAAAATCTTCGGTATATAATTCGATGCGATCTGCGCCGGTTTGAGCTGCTCCCTTGATCATTTCTTCAACCGGATCTACAAATATAGAGACGCGAATATTTTTCAGCTTAAATTGTTGAATAACCTCTTTTAGGAAATCCAAATGTCTCACGGTATCCCATCCCGCATTTGACGTAATAGCATCAACGGAATCTGGTACTAAGGTCACCTGTGTAGGACGTATGTCTAATACCAAGTCAATAAATTTTTTAATAGGATTACCTTCAATGTTATATTCAGTGAACACAACGTTTTTTAAATCATACGCATCCTGATATCTAATGTGGCGCTCATCTGGTCTGGGATGTATGGTTATTCCATGGGCTCCAAAATCCTGAATGTCTTTTGCTGCCTGGACTACATTAGGATAATTCCCGCCTCTCGCATTTCGCAATGTGGCTATTTTATTAATGTTGACACTGAGTTTAGTCATGACCAGGTTGATTTTTGACGTAAAAATACGATGTAATCTATGAACGCGTGTGCTCAAATTTGATTAATTTGCAGCAAAATAGTCTCCCTATGACCGTAGAGCGTTTTGTAATAAATGATATAGGTTTACAGCCTATCGGCGGAAAAATTGCTGATCTCAAAGGATATTTTGATGAGTTAACCTATTCACATATTCCTGTAGAGGATAATGATGTCTTTATTGGTTCAATCGCTGAAAATGATGTGCGCTGTTTTGACAGCGATAAAACTCTTGCGGAATATCGTTATAATATAGAGCGTTTTTATGTAAGAAATACAGACAATTGGTTGGATGTGTTAGAAGCATTTGCTAAGAATAATACCAATGTAATGCCGGTGTTAGATGGACATAATGTTTATGTGGGTTACGTAGAGCTAGGAGATGTGATCAGTATGTTTAATGAAACTCCTTTTTTAAGCGAGGGCGGAGCCATCATTGTTGTAGAGAAAGGATACGCCGATTTTTCCTTTAGTGAGATCAGCCAAATTGTAGAATCCAATGGCGCCAAAATCTTTGGAATGTTTATTAGTAAAATTGAAAATGATGTTGTACAAGTGACTCTCAAGCTAGGAGCGGGAGGGATCAATGAAATTTTACAATCGTTTAGACGATATAATTATAACGTGGAGTCTAGTCATCAAGAAGACACCTTTTACGAAAACTTAAAGGACAGGTCTAGGTATCTTCAAAAATACCTCAATATATAGGATGAAAGTAGCTATTTATGGTCAGTTTTATGATAAGAATTCTGGAGCATATATTCAGGATCTCTTAAGGGCGCTTAAGGAGAATAGAATTGAAGCGGTTGTCGAAGAGCAATTCTTACATCTGATCAAGGAAAATGAAAAGATAAGCCAGGAGTTCACAGGGTTGTCTACATTTACTCAATTGGACAATAGTTTTGACTTATTTTTTAGCATTGGTGGCGATGGGACGATATTGCGATCTGTAACCTATATAAGAGATCTGGATATTCCCATTGTGGGAATAAATGCAGGCAGGTTAGGTTTTCTCGCTACTGTTCAAAAGGATGAGATAGATGCGACCATTGCGTGCATATTAAATAGAGAATATACTCTTTCTAGACGATCATTGCTGTCATTTGACACTTCAGATGAAATTCCAATGGATATTAATTTTGCCCTTAACGAGATTGCTGTAAGTCGCAAGAACACCACAGCCATGATCACCATTGAAGTTTGGCTTAATGGAGAATATTTGAACGCTTATTGGGCAGATGGATTAATCGTAGCAACACCTACCGGCTCAACCGGATATTCCCTTAGTTGTGGTGGACCGGTTATGGCTCCAGATGTTCAAAATTTTGTAATTACACCCATTGCACCACATAATCTAAATGCGCGACCATTAGTAATCAATGATACTACAGAGATTAAATTGAAAATTTCGGGAAGAGAAGATAGTTATTTGTTATCGATGGATTCGCGTACAGCAACGCTTAAAAGTGAAAGGACCATAACACTCAAAAAAGCTCCTTTTAAAATTAATCTCGCCCAGTTAAATAATGATAGTTTCATTAAGACCATACGCAAAAAACTGCTTTGGGGAGAAGATAAGCGTAATCTTCAACAATAAATAAACATACATTTTGTTTACTTTTTTGACAAAAAGAGCTTAATGCTCTTATGTGAAAACTTAATTGTTATATTTGCAAACTTTGAAAATCTATGCAGTACGCAAAGGTAATCGTATTAGTTTTATTGAGCTGGTTGGGGTCTTATGCACAGACCTACGAAATTGGGGCTTTTGTTGGAGGATCAAACCTGATAGGTGATGTTGGTTCAACGACTTATATTAACCCTAATTCCTTAGCTGGCGGGTTGCTGTTCAAGTGGAATAGGAGTCCGCGACATTCCTTTAGATTTTCATTGATAAGAACAAACTTAACAGCAGATGACGCAAATGCAGATGATAATAGAAGAAATGAGCGTGGTTATGCCATTGATAATATGTTAACCGAAGCCTCTCTTGGATTAGAGTTTAATTTTTGGGAGTTCGATTTACATAAATCCGGCACTCAATTTACACCGTATTTATACTCAGGTGTATCCTATTTTATGGCAAGTACATATCAAGTAGAAAATGAAGTACTGGTTGAGGGAAGTACAGATCGAAATTTCGCCATCCCAATGGTATTTGGGGTGAAAGGACGAATTTTTAATCACGTTGTATTAGGGGCAGAAATAGGCGCGCGTTATACGTTTACAGATGGATTAGACGGGAGTGATACATCGGCTACTACAATGAATGATATTCCATTATCCTTTGGGAATCCAAATACAAAGGATTGGTTCATGTTTACTGGGATTACGTTAACGTATACCTTTGGACGTAAGCCATGTAATTGTGTGTTTTAATGAAAGAAAAGCGTGATATAGACCAACATTTACTTCCTAAGCATATTGCTGTGATCATGGACGGTAACGGTCGTTGGGCTAAAAAACAAGGGCTTTTTAGAGTAGCCGGTCACGAAAAAGGAACAAAGTCTGTGCGTGAAGTGGTAGAAGGCTGTGCAGAAATAGGTATTGACTTTTTGACCTTATATGCTTTCTCTACAGAAAACTGGAACCGACCTAAGTTTGAAGTTGAAAAGCTAATGAATTTACTCATCTCAAGCTTAAAGAAGGAATTACCTACCCTGCAAGAGAACAAGATAAAATTGCATGCTATCGGTAGTATTGAAAGTCTTCCAAAAAAAGCTAAGAAGGAATTAGATGAGGTTATTCAAAAAACCAAATCTAATCATAATATGACACTAACCCTTGCGCTAAGTTATGGTTCAAGAGAAGAAATGACAAAAGCGGTACAGCGTATTTGCGAAAAAGTAAAAAAAAATGAATTGGAGGTGAATAATGTCACAGAGGATATTATTACTCGTCATTTGTATACCAAAGATCTACCCGATGTAGATCTTTTAATACGAACCAGCGGTGAGCAACGCATTAGTAATTTTTTACTATGGCAGATTGCTTACGCTGAATTATATTTTACTGAGGTTTTATGGCCTGATTTTACAAGAGATCACTTAGTAGAAGCAATAAAAAATTATCAAAAAAGAGAACGAAGATTTGGAAAAACGAGTGAACAGCTTGGTAACTAATTTAATCCAAAGTAGACTAGTTATTTTGATAGCGTGTGTGTTAATAAACACGGTATCTTTCGCACAAGAAAAAGACCTTTCAATTGCTGATGGTAAAAAATATACGATAGGAGAAATATCGGTCACAGGAAGCAACAACTACAATGAAAAAACAGTCATTGCGTTTACCGGACTAAAACAAGGTCAGGAAATCTATTTTCCCGGGGTTGAATTAAGTAAAGTCATCAATAAACTGTGGGATTTAGGCCTTTTTAGTGATATTAATATATATATCAATAGTGTTGAAGGAAACACAGCTAATATTGAGATTGAGATCGTTGAGGTTCCAGAGCTGGCTGAAGTTCGAGTTCAAGGCATTAAAAAGAAGAAAGGAGAGGAAGTTATTGAAAATAATAAACTCTTAAAAGGCGCTAAAGTAACCGAAAATCTCATCGCTACTACCCGAAGCAACATTCTATCTACCAACAGAGAAAAAGGATATTTCAATACGAAAGTCATTATCAATACGATCCCTGTAAAAGACACCATATCTAAGAACAGAGTAAATATGGTGGTAAATATCGATAAAGGAGATCGTGTAAAAATCGATGACATCGAGATAACCGGAAATGAAAAATTCTCTGATGCGCGTGTAAAGCGCCAAATGAAGAATACAAAAGAAAAATTCCTTCCACGTTTTTGGAAACGCTCAAAGTACATTGAAAGTGAGTATGAAGAGGATAAAGAGGCAATCATTACAAAATATAAGGAGGTTGGTTATCGCGATGCGAGAATCGTATCAGACTCATTGGTCATAAAAGATGAGAACAGTATCGCCTTAAAAATCGATTTAGAAGAAGGAGATCGCTACTATTTTGGAGATATTGATTTTATTGGGAATAGTGTCTATTCAGATCAACAGTTAAAAAGCATCCTCTCCATTAAAAAGGGGGATATCTATAACGGGACATTATTACAAAAGAGAATTGCAGATCCAACGAAACCAGATGGCCTTGACATCACCAACTTATATAATAATAATGGGTATTTAACCGCGCGAGTAAACCCTGTCGAAACTAAAATCTATAATGACACCATAGATTTTGAAATTAGAATTGTTGAAGGAAAAGAATTCTATTTTGATCATGTGGAGGTACTAGGTAATGACCGTACCAATGATCATGTAATCTACCGAAACTTAAGAACCAAACCGGGTCAAAAATACAGTAAAGATTTAATTATACGATCTGTACGTGAACTAGGGCAAACCGGATTTTTTGATCCTGAGTTACTGGCACCAGATCTCAAAAATGTAGATCAAAATAACGGGACGGTAGACTTAGAGTACGTAGTTTCAGAACAGGGATCCAGTAGAATTGAACTACAAGGAGGATTTGGAGCAGGTGGATTTGTAGGAACATTAGGATTGGCCTTTAGTAACTTTTCACTCAAAGGGATTTTTGATAAAGATGCCTATAAACCTTTACCTATGGGAGATGGGCAAACAATGTCGCTTAGAGCTCAGGCAAGTAACTTCTTCCAAACCTACAGCCTTTCATTTGTTGAGCCTTGGTTGGGAGGTAAAAAACCCATTAGTTTTTCGACATCGTTCTCGCATACGGTGCAGTTTCAGTTTAATAATTTAACCAGAGATATTGATCGCGATAGTAAATTTACAATTACGGGGATCAATGTAGGTTTAGGAAAACAGCTTCAGATTCCAGATGATTTCTTCTCAGTCAGTGGCGCTATAGGTTTCCAACAGTATAACCTGGAGAATTTTAGTACGCGATTATTTCAATTCCCAAATGGATATTCGAATAACCTAACGTTCACAATTGGTTTAAGAAGAAGTAACAAAGGTGTTAATCCCATTTTTCCTACACGTGGATCAGAATTTAATATAACGGCAAAATTTACTCCACCCTGGTCATCTTTTGATGATACAGATTATGGAGCTTTGGCGGCAGAGCGTGAGGCTTTGCTAGATGAAGATGTTATTGATACAGATCGTTTGGCAGAGATCGATCAGGAGCGTTTTAGATGGTTAGAATATTACAAGATAAAATTTAATGCCGATTGGTATAATACCTTAGTGGGGGATTTAGTGCTGAGAACTAACACAGAATTTGGATTTCTTGGAGCATATAACAATGATAGGGGAGAAATTCCTTTTGAGCGTTTTTTCTTAGGAGGTGCTGCATTAGGGGCAAGAACGCTGGATGGACGCGAGAATATTCAATTGAGGGGTTATGAGGACAATTCTTTATTTCCAGAATCACGCGTAGGTGATGCCAGCGCAGGAACAGATGGAGCAACGATTTATAACAAATTTTCGTTAGAGCTGCGCTATCCTATTACGTTAAAACCTGCCGCATCAATCTGGGCACAGGCATTTGCAGAGGGTGGAGCAACCTTTGATAATTTTAGGGACTTTAATCCCTTTGGGGTCAATCGATCAGCTGGTGCAGGATTGCGTATCTTTATGCAGGCCTTTGGTTTAATCGGTATTGATTTTGGATACGGTTTTGATCCGGCTCCAGGTCAGGTTGGTCCAAATGGATGGGAAACGCATTTTATCATTGGACAACAATTCTAGGTTTGGCATGATATTTTCTAATGCTTGTATTAAAGAGAATAAACTGCCCGGTAAAAGCGTTTGGGATTTAATCTAATGTTGTAAAATAGACATCATGAAACGAATAGGTAGTTTTTTAATTTTAGTGATAGTTCTTTGTAATATTCACGTGAGCAAAGCGCAACGTGGGATGAAAATTGGATACATTGATATGGAGTACATCCTGCAAAATGTACCAGAGTATCAGGAAGCCAATATTCAGCTTGACCAAAAAGTACAGCGGTGGAAAAATGACATTGATAAGAAAATGGCAGAAATTGAGGATATGAAAACTGACCTCAAAAACGAAAAGCCTTTGCTTACACCAACGCTCATTGAAGAGCGACAGGAAGAAATTGATATTTTAGAGGACGCAATGTTCAAATATCAGCAAGATCGATTTGGACCCACGGGAGATTTAATGATCCAAAAAAGGCAGTTGGTTCAACCTGTACAGGATCAGGTATTTGCTGCGGTACAGGATCTAGGGCTAAATAAAAAATTTGATTTTATCTTTGACCGGTCAGATGTGTCAATGTTATATTCTAATGACCGTCATGATATAAGCGATCAGATTTTAAAGAAAATACAGCGTACATCAAAACAAAATCAGGCTACGGCTAAAAAAGATGATGAAAGCGAAGATGAAGATGATTACAAGTCTGTTGCAGAAGCCGAAGCAGATGAAAACAAAGAACAAGAGCGTCAACAAAAAGAAAAAGATCGTCAAGCATTAATTGCAGAGCGCACAAGAAAAAGAGATTCGACACGCCAGGCAAAACAAGCTGCTTTTGAGGCAAGAAGGGATTCCATCTTGGCTGCACGTCAAAAGCGAAGAGATTCAATTCTTGAAGCGAGAAAAAAGAAAAATGAAGAACCCGATGGGGGCAACTAATACAATTTTATAATAACAAAACCCAAGATTAATTTAATTTTACAATGAGAAATTTTAAAACCCTTTTAGCCGTTGCAATATTCATGATAGGAGCGGCATTTACAACAAATGCACAATCTAAAGTAGCGCATATTGCTTCACAGGAACTTATCGAAGCTATGCCCGGCTATAAGCAGGCAATGAGCGATCTTGAAAAGCTTCAAAAGACCTACCAAGAAGATTATAATGGGATGTTAAAAGAAGCACAAGGTACCATGCAACGCTATGAGGCAGAAGCTGCTACTAAAACTGACGAAGAAAATGCTAAGCGTATGCAGGAAATGCAAGAAACTCAGCGTCGTATTCAAGAGAGAGGTATGGCAATTCAGCAGGACTTAAAGAAAAAAGAAGTTGAGTTACTCAAGCCGGTCTATGAAAAGGCACGCGTAGCTGTTCAAAAAGTAGCAAGAGCTAAAGGATATGACTACGTACTTGATTCAACCACAGGTACAGGTGTTATCCTTGCAGATGGGTATGATCTTATGGCAGATGTCAAAAAAGAATTAGGATTCTAGAGAATGTACCTTTATAGTATAAAGGCGGTGCTTGATAAGTACCGCTTTTTTTATGTCTTTTGATTATTTTTGTAAATATGCAAGCAAATGCACCCATCGGGATGTTCGATTCTGGAGTTGGAGGAACATCCATCTTTAAAGAGGTGCATCACTTACTTCCCTATGAGCAGATTATTTATTTGGCAGATAGTAAAAATGCCCCTTACGGGGAAAAATCCCGTCAAGCCATCATCGATCTGAGCATTAAAAACACAGAGTTCTTGCTTGAGAAAGGCTGTAAGATTATCGTTGTGCCGTGTAATACCGCGACCACAAATGCAATTTCTACCCTCCGGAAGAGGTACAATGTCCCTTTTATTGGGATAGAACCTGCAATCAAACCCGCGGCCCTAGGTTCTAAAAGTAAGGTCATTGGTGTTCTGGCCACAAAGGGTACGCTGGCCAGCGATCTTTTTCAGGAGACCTCATCGATTTACACAAAAGATATAATGGTGGTAGAAGTTATTGGGAAAGGATTGGTTCAACTCATTGAAGAAGGCAAGAAAGATAGCGATGAGGTACATGCACTTCTTTTAACATTGCTTCAGCCTATGCTAAAGGCAAATATTGATTATTTGGTATTAGGGTGTAGCCATTATCCCTATTTAATTCCGCAGTTATTAAAAATCCTACCGGCTTCGGTCAAAATTATTGACTCCGGAGCAGCAGTTGCAAATCAGACTAAAGCAGTATTGGAGCAAAAAAAAATACGCGCAACTTTACCCCAATCTTCGTCTGAATTTTATTCAAACGCAAACCCAAAAGTACTCTGTGATCTTATCCAAGCAAAAGAAAATAACTTTGTTTGTGAAAAAATATCCTTTTAATTTTATCACATCATATCTTATTTATAATTAATTGAAAATAAGTCAATTAACAGATAGTTCAAGAATAGTCTAATTGTTGAAAACAAGTGAATAATCTTGTTCATAAACTGTTAATATTAGGAAGGTACTTATTTTTTATTCTACTTTTGTCCCGATCAATTGTAGAAAAATGGCGAAGAATTTAGTAATCGTAGAGTCACCGGCAAAAGCCAAAACCATAGAAAAATTTTTAGGAAAGGAGTATAAGGTAGAGTCCAGTTTTGGACATATTGCAGATTTGCCTAAAAAGGAGCTTGGAGTCGATGTTGATGCCGGTTTCAAACCTAAATATGTAGTTAGTAGTGATAAAAAAGATGTTGTAAAAAAATTAAAGCAGCTTGCTAAAAAAGCTGACACTGTTTGGTTGGCAAGTGATGAGGATCGAGAAGGAGAAGCTATCGCCTGGCACCTGGCAGAGACCTTAGATCTGGATAAAAAAAATACAAAGCGCATCGTATTTCACGAGATTACAAAAAATGCCATTCTTAAGGCAATCGAAAATCCCAGAGAGATCAATTATGACCTCGTTAATGCCCAACAGGCGAGACGAGTGCTAGATCGATTAGTAGGATATGAGCTTTCACCCGTACTTTGGCGTAAAGTAAAGGGTGGTTTATCAGCAGGTAGAGTGCAGTCTGTTTCGGTTCGACTCATTGTAGAGCGCGAACGGGAGGTAAGAGCATTTGAACCCACAGCTTCGTTTAGAGTAGATGCTGTTTTTAAAACAGTAGAAGGTAAGGGGTTTAAGGCTAAATTACCTTCAAACCTTCAGAATAAAAAAGAAGCTGAAGAATTTCTTCAGCAGAACAAAGGGGCTTCTTATAAAGTAGCCGATCTCACTAAAAAACCTGCTAAAAAATCCCCTGCTCCTCCATTTACGACCTCCACATTACAGCAGGAAGCGGCCCGAAAGCTATATTTTTCGGTAGGAAAAACCATGAATATGGCGCAACGTTTATATGAAGCAGGTTTAATCACCTACATGCGTACTGATAGTGTAAATCTTTCAGAACAGGCCAAAGAAGGTGCTGAAAAGGAAATAAAATCTGCTTACGGTAGTGACTTTCATAAAGCGCGTAATTATAAAAGCAAAGCGAAGGGAGCTCAAGAAGCGCATGAGGCTATTCGACCAACAGATTTTTCGAAACACACGGTGAATGCAGAGCGAGATCAGCAACGCCTCTACGAACTAATTTGGAAAAGAGCCATTGCTTCTCAAATGAGTGAGGCCCGCTTAGAGCGAACTAACGTAAAAATTGAAGCAGATACACATGATAAGGTATTCACGGCAAATGGAGAAATGATCACTTTTGAAGGTTTTTTAAAAGTATATCTTGAAGGGACTGATGATGAGGATCAGGAACAGGATGGACTGTTGCCAACCATGAAAATAGGTGAAAGCTTATTAAATCAAGGCATCAAAGCAACAGAACGCTTTACGCGACCTCCATCTCGTTTTACCGAAGCCTCTCTGGTTAAACGTCTGGAAGAATTAGGCATAGGTCGACCATCAACCTATGCGCCTACGATTTCTACAATCATAAATCGTAATTACGTCGAAAAGGGAACAGTTGATGGAGTTGAGCGAAAATACGCTCAACTCACATTAAAAAATGATACCGTTAAGGAGACAGAGCTTTCTGAAATGGTAGGAAGCGACAAAGGTAAGTTAGTACCTACTGATATTGGTATGGTAGTAAATGACTTCTTGGTAAACCATTTTGGGAAAATTTTAGATTACAATTTCACTGCAAAAGTAGAACAGGACTTTGATGAAATTGCTGAAGGAGGCGAGAAATGGACCGAAGTCATGAGTGAATTCTACGATGAATTTCACCCCATTGTCACAGATGTGGCCGAAAATGCAGAACGAGAAACAGGAGAACGTATCTTAGGGACACATCCCGACTCTGGAAAAACCGTTAGTGTTCGTTTGGGAAAATTTGGTCCTATGGTTCAGGTTGGAACGGTAGAAGATGAGGAGAAACCTCAATTTGCCAGTCTCGCACCAGATCAAAATTTAAGCACCATCACTTTTGAGGAGGCGTTGGATTTATTTCAGCTCCCTAAGGTGTTGGGAGAATATAAAGGAGAAGAAGTAGCTGTCAATATCGGTCGATTTGGTCCTTATGTGCGTTACGGTGAGAAATTTGTATCTCTGGATAAGGGAGAAGCACCACTGTCGGTAGATATAGATAGAGCGTTAGAATTGATTGAGGAAAAAGAAAAAGCCGATGCTCCAATCTACGAGTATGAGAATTTACCGGTGCAAAAAGGAAAAGGAAGATTTGGTCCTTACCTCAAATGGAACAATATGTTCATCAATGTCAACAAAAAATATGACTTTGATAATTTAAGCGACCAAGATATTGTCCAGTTAATAGAAGAGAAAAAACAAAAAGAAATTGATAAAATTATCCATCATTGGAAAGAAGAGGGAATAACAGTTGAGAAAGCGAGATGGGGAAGAAGTGTTATTAAAAAAGGACGAATCAAAATCGAATTACCAAAAACGGTTGATGCTAAAAAAATGACCCTAGATAAGGTTAATGCGCTTATAGAAAAAGAAACCGCCAAAAAGAAAAAGAGTACAAAGAAAAAGGTAACCAAGAAAAAAACAGCCAAGAAAAAGTAATCCATGGCACTGGATATTTTAACTCCAATATCAGAATCTGTTCTAGCTAAAAAGCTATTATTTTCTTCTAAGTCTATAGGAAATCAAATTGATTTGCATAGTCTGCAATCAGGTTTACCTTCGATAGAAAATGTAGATCTGGCGGTGATAGGTGTTCTTGAACATCGAAGAGATGATAATTACTTAGGAGGCAGTTTTGAATTAGATGCCATAAGAGAACAATTTTACAGTTTGTACCCTGGCAACTGGGATAAAAAAATGGTAGATTTAGGTAATCTCCAGGCAGGAAATACAGTAGAAGACACCTATTTTGCCCTCAAGCAAATTATTGAGGTTTTATTTGAACGTGGCATTGTGGTTTTACTATTAGGTGGGAGTCAGGATGTTGCATACGCTCAATATAGATCTTACGATGATCATCATAAAATGATTAATATTGTTAATGTTGACGCGGGATTTGATTTGGGTGATGCAGATGATGAGCTCTCTAACAAATCATACGTCGGGAAAATTGTTGTTGATAAACCTTATAATTTATTTAATTACTCTAACGTAGGATATCAAACTTACTTCAATGCACAAGAGGAGATTAATCTGATAGAAAAGTTATATTTTGATGCGTACAGACTAGGAGAGGTTTCAAATCACATTAGTTCTGTTGAACCAGTAATGAGAGATGCCAATATGGTCACTGTTGATGTATCGTCGATTGCAGCAAGCGCACTGGGAAGTAAAACACATACTTCACCAAATGGATTTGACGGTAAAGAGATATGTGCATTATCTAGATATGCGGGTATAAGCGACAAAGTAACTTCATTTGGAATATATGAATTACAGCGTAATTATGCTTCGGCTACAGCAGCCATGCTCATTGCGCAAATGATGTGGTATTTTATAGAAGGGGTGAATTATCGCAAAAATGAAACAAACCTCAATGCAAAAGAAAAATTCACGAAATATCAGGTTCCTATAGATGAGGATGTGTTGATTTTTTATAAAAGTGAAAAGTCTGGCCGATGGTGGGTAGAGATACCATTTATACCAAATGTGAGTAATAAATTGAAACGTCACACGTTATTACCATGCACTCAGCAAGATTATCTTGATGCTTGTAATCAGCAAATTCCTGAGCGGTGGTATAAGGCGAGAAGAAAAAATGAAGTTTAACAAATTTTGTGATCATTAAGCGGTAAAGCTGGTTTTTCTAATAAAAAATTGCTTAATTGGAAATAAATAAATAGGTTTGCCAACTTGAAAAGATATTTTTCAACAATCTACTATGAAAAAATTTTTGTCCCTAATTGCTGTAGCTACACTCTTAATGAGTTGTGGAAGTTCTGATAAGCGCGGTCAACTCGTTGGCGCGCCAGGAAAAAAATGGTATCCTGAAAAACCTTACGGTATGACAATTGTCCCCGGTGGTTCTTTCATTATGGGTAAAGCCGATGAGGATATTGCAGGTCTTCAAAATGCTCCTACTAAAACGGTAACGGTAAACTCATTCTATATGGATGAGACTGAAATCACCAATTCAGAGTACCGACAATTTGTAAATTGGGTGCGTGATTCAACCATTCGTTTAAGATTGGCTATTATGGCTGATGATCAGGGAGCTACACCTGGTGACGGTGGTATCGGCGAATATGCCTTTCAGGATCAGGAGGATGATGAAAATATTACTCCTTATGAGCAATACATGCTGGATAATTACAGCGGGATGGGTGATGATCCTTATGCCAGTCGTAAGATAAACAAGGAAAGAGACCTCATATGGGAGACCTCAGAATATCCTGATGAGTTTTATACAGAGGTAATGGATTCTATGTATTTATCTGTTGAAGAATCTTATAACGGCCAGCGTACATGGGATGTAGATAAATTTAAGTTTCAGTATACCTGGATGGATATAGGTAAAGCTGCGAAGAACAAAGGAGCTAAACGTAGTGATTACATCGTGCGTGAAGAGGTTAAAGTGTATCCTGACACAACGGTGTGGATCAGAGATTTTAATTACTCCTACAATGAGCCAATGCACAATGATTACTTCTGGCATGCAGCGTACGATGATTATCCTGTTGTTGGGGTAACCTGGAAGCAAGCCAGAGCATTTTGTGAGTGGAGAACGCTAAATCACAATACGTACCGAAAAGAAAAAGGTAAGCATAACGTAAATAAATACCGACTGCCAACTGAAGCGGAATGGGAGTATGCTGCTAGAGGTGGATTAGAGGCCGCCACGTTCCCATGGGGAGGACCTTATACAAAAGACGATAGAGGCTGTTTTAGAGCTAACTTTAAGCCCCTACGCGGTGATTATGCCGCAGATGAGTCGTTGTATACTGTTGAAGCTAAGTCCTACGAACCAAATGATTACGATCTTTACAATATGTCTGGAAATGTAGCAGAGTGGGTTCACTCTTCCTATGATCCGGCATCCTATGAATATTCTTCTTCAATCAATCCAAATGTTACTGATGATACCAATATGAAAAAAGTGGTTAGAGGCGGTTCTTGGAAAGATATTGCTTATTTCCTACAGGTAAGCACTAGAGACTATGAGTATGCTGATTCAGCCAGGAGCTACATCGGATTTAGAACAGTTCAGGATTATCTTGGAAGACAAGGTGATCTTAGCGCAACTCCAAATTAATTTTTTACCCCTATATTTACGTAACTTAACTAAACTAAATTTTATATTATGGCAAAAGGAAAAGGTTTCAAGAAATTCATGAACATGACCTACGGCTTAGGAGCTGCAGTTGTGATCTTAGGTGCACTATTTAAAATTATGCACTGGCCTTTCGGTAATGCGATGCTTATCGCAGGTCTTGTAACAGAGGCATTAGTATTTACTGTATCAGCTTTTGAGCCAGTAGATGAGGATCTTGATTGGTCTTTAGTATATCCAGAGCTTGCCGGGGGTGCATCAAATGATGTAGTCGTGGTAGAAGATGAGGATGCTCATGGAGTTCTTTCTGCAAAACTAGACGAAATGCTTAAAGAAGCTCAAATTGACGCTTCTTTGATGACTAGTCTTAGCGATAGCATTAGAAACTTTGAAGGTGCTGCTAGAAATATGGGTCCAACCGTAGATAGCATTGCTTCACAAAAGAAATATAGTGAAGAGCTTACGTTGGCTGCTTCACAAATGGAGACGTTGAATAATTTATATAAGGCGCAGGTAGAAACCGCAGCGCGTCAGGCAGAAGTAAATCACGAAGTGGCAGAAAATGCTGAACAACTTAAAGTTCAAATGGAGTCTTTATCTTCTAACCTATCTTCATTAAACGGAGTTTATGGGAATATGTTAAGTGCAATGGGAGCGAATAATCAAGCTTAATTTCATTTAATCATATCTACTAATATAATCCCAACATAACATGGCAGGAGGTAAACAAACACCAAGGCAGAAAATGATTAACCTGATGTATCTGGTTTTCATTGCGATGCTTGCACTAAATATGTCAAAAGAGGTTTTAGCCGCTTTTGGTAATATGAACGAAAAACTGGTAGAATCAAACGAAGCTACTGAAGAGCGTAACGCTTCTTTTATAGATAACCTTGAGGCAAAAGTTAAGGAACAACCTGCAACCTATAAGCCTTTATTGGCAAAAGCAGATAGCTTAAACAAGACTACAGAGGACTTTACAGAATATGTAGCTCAAATCAAAAAAGACATTTTAGCAACGACAGATGATCCAACAGATTACCAAACGATGGATAAGTCTAACGCGTTGGACGAAAAGTTTTTTCAAAGTGGAAGAGTAAATCCAACTGGAAAAAAGTTCTTAGCTGCTATTGATGATTATCGCAACGATGTACTTTCAATCATAGGAAAAGCCAATGCGGGTCAAATGCCGGCAATCAGAGAGGAAGTTCAATCAGAATTTTCAACTGAAAAAGTTAAGAATAGAGAAGGTCAAACCGTAGAATGGCTTAAACATAACTTTGAAGGATTTCCGCTAATCGCATCGGTAACAAAATTAACTCAGATGCAGGCCGACGCGAAAGCGGTTGAGAGCCAGATTTTATCAGAACTTTTAAAGGGGGAACTTGAATCGGCAGTATCATTGTCAAACTATAAGGCAATTGTTGTTGCAGACAAAACAGCTTTCTTTAATGGCGAAAACTTTAAAGGTAAAGTTGTATTAGGTAGAGTAGATGATAAATTGAGTTTTGATAAGGTAGTTATCAATGGCAAGGAAATTGAATCTACAGAATCTGGTCAAGTCGTCCTAGATTTTCCTTCAGGGAACATAGGAGAGCAAAAAATTACCGGTGAACTTCAGTTTAAAGAAGGTGATTCTATTGTGAGTATTCCGGTAGAAAGTTCTTATGCTGTTATTCCCAAGCCTAACTCTGCAGTTATTTCAGCTGATAAAATGAATGTGTTATATCGAGGGGTCTCCAATCCAATGACGATATCTGTTCCGGGGGCTACTAATGTCAACGCAACTGCGCCTGGATTAAATCGTGTTTCTGGGGCTAATTATGTGGCTAATGTAACCAATGTAAAGGCAAAGGATATCAACATAAAAGTTACCGGAAGTCTTCCCGGTGGTGAAACAATGAGTGACAGTAAGACCTTTAGAATTAAAGAAATTCCACGTCCGGTAGGAACAGTGAGAGGTCAGGATGGAAATGGAAAAGCGATCAAAATGCAAAAGAATAACCTAGCTATTTCAAGTGTAGGTGCTTCTCTTCCAGATTTTGATTTCGAATTGAATGTGGCAGTTTCTGGATTTAGTGTTAAAGTTGAAGGACAACCTATTGTAGTGGTTAGAGGTCAGCGTATGAATGGACAGGCTAAATCTGCAATTAACAGAGCTAAACGTGGTTCAAGTGTCCAAATATTTGATATTAAGGCAAATATTGCTGGGAACTCATCGTATAGATTACCTCCTGTTTCACCCGTATTTGTTGAACTAACCAACTAATAAGTTAAAGATAGCAATGATGATGAAGTTTAAATTTTATAGTTGTTTTGTGATGTTGACGCTCATAGGGATATATAACCTTGCAGCGCAAGAGAATATGCTTAACGCTAAAACAGTTGAGGAGTTAAATACGGTCCCTGATGACGAAGAGAACCTGGTAACCGAGGAACCTTTGGAGTATGGATACGTTGATGAGCGTGATATTCTTTGGGGTAAATCCGTTTGGGAAGTTATTGATTTGGATGAGCGTGTGAACTTGCCGCTATATTATCCTATTGAAGAAGATGGTTTAGGGAATAGAAAGTCGTTGTATTACACGCTAATTGATGCGATCAAGAGTGGTGAAATTGCGAACGTTTATGCTGATGAGTATTTTAGTGAAACACGAACGCTTGATGAATTAGAGGCTTCTTTCATACGTAGGGACACTCTAGCAGAAGGTTTTGCCCAAATCAATCAAGGGGAACAGTTAGATGAACAATTTGTAAACGTTACGACCGTGGATGGTGCTGATGTAAAAAGCTACCAAATACGAGGAACCTGGTATTTTGATAAGCGTCAGGGTGAATTGAGATACAGATTGATCGGTATAGCTCCTGTTATGATTGATGCTTACTCTAAAAGTCAGGGTAATGATAGTGAAGGTTTTCCACTTTTTTGGGTGTTTTATCCTGAAGCTAGAAAGGTGCTACACAATTCTGCTGTATATAATGGAAAAAATACAAGTCAGCCCATTAGTTTCGACCATTTACTCAATTCCCGAAGATTCAACGCGATCATCATAAGAGAGGCAAATATTCAAGGGAACAGATCTGTACAAGATTACATCGCAGATAACGCATTGATGCAATTGTTAGAATCCCAACGTATCAAAGAATCTATACGAAACTTTGAGCTTGATCTTTGGAATTATTAAAATGCATTAGTTTAGTTAATATGAAACGCCCTTTTAGGGCGTTTTTTATTTTTAATATATGAATAGGGATGTTATTATTGTAGGTTTTGGATTGGCGGGTCTATGTGTTGCAGAACAATTACAACGACAAAACCAATCTGTTGTCGTTATATCCGACACTTCTCAACAATCATCACGTGTCGCCGGGGGATTATTTAATCCGGTAATTTTAAAACGATTTAAACTCGCTTGGAAAGCAGATGATCAACTCCCTGTTGCATTAGATTTTTATTTGAAACTCCAACAAAAACTCTCACAACCCTTTCTAAAGATGATACCTGTTCTTAAACGTTTTGAAAGTATACAGGATCAGCATAATTGGAATAAGGCTATTCGTAAGCCTGAACTGGAATCTTTCCTTACACCTAAAATTCAAGCAAACGACAACGCTGCATTGAATGCCGACTTTGGTTTAGGAAGAGTAGCTCAAACCGGTACAGTGGATACAAATGCTCTGCTAAATGCTTACATAAGCCATTTAGAATCGTTAGATTCAATCCTAAGAGAAACCTTTGATTATGATAAGTTGGATATCGCAGAAAATGACCTTCAATACAAAAACGTCAAGGCTAAAAAAATAATCTTTTGTGAAGGCTTCGGGGTCTTGAAAAATCCATTTTTTAATTGGATTAAAATTCAAGGGAATAAAGGGGAATACCTCATTATTAGATCTTCAAAACTCAATGTAACAGCAGCGGTTAAATCTTCTATTTTTATTATTCCGCTAGGGAATGACCTCTACAAAGTTGGAGCTACATATGAGCGTGATCATCTTACGCAAACTCCTTCGGTGAAAGCCAAAAACTATTTGATTAAAGAGCTTAATGCATTAATCACTTGGGAATATGACATCGTGGATCAAGTTGCCGGCATTAGACCCACAGTTTCAGATCGAAAACCTGTGTTAGGGCAGCATCCTCAATACAAAAACCTGTATTGCTGTAATGGTTTTGGGAGTCGAGGGGTGCTTATGGGGCCCAGTATGGCAAAAGTCATAGTAGATAATATGTTATGCGGTCACACTGTCCCAAAAGAGCTTGATGTGAATCGTTTCAATTAATTAGCCTTGGCGTTCTCTTTGTTGTAACTCAAAAAAATGTTGATCCAAATATTTCTGGATAATCGCATGATAATTGGCATGAACACAATGAGGGTAACAACAATACAGATAAAAGATGTGATTAAGTCCGTACCTAGAATTAAAAAGGAGATCACAAAAGCAGCGACAGAAAATGCAATTCCTAATCCATAGCTCACGTACATTGCCCCGTAAAAGAAAGAGGGCTCTATCTTATATTTCGTCCCGCAATTTGAACATCGATCGTGCATAGTATACACCTTAGAAAGGTGATATGGATTAGCGTATTTATACATCGACTCTTCTTGACAAACGGGGCAAGTACCAGTGATGATACTATAAATCTTAGTACCTTTAAGTATGCTCATATGGGCAAATTTAAGCATCTTTGCAGCAATATTTTGACGCAATGATTAATATTCATAATCTTTCCATTTCTTTTCAAGGAGAATACCTTTTTAGAGGCATCACATTTAAACTAAGTCCCGGCGACCGCATAGGATTGATTGGGAAAAATGGAGCCGGTAAATCCACAATGCTAAAGATTCTTGCGCAAGAAATCCCGTCAGATGAAGGTGATATGGCGTTGATCAAGGGTACCACTATAGGTTTTTTAAAACAGGATTTAGATTTTGAACAGGGTAGAACAGTTCTTGAAGAAGCTTATCAGGCATTTAAGAAAATAAAAAACATTGAAATTGCGCTGGAAGAGATAAATGTTCAACTTGCAGAGCGAACAGATTATGAATCAGATTCATATAACCAGTTGCTGATAGATCTGAATGATTATCAAGATCAATACGAAATCATTGGAGGATACAATTATCAGGCAAATACTGAAAAAATTCTAAAAGGTTTAGGGTTCACGGCTGAAGATTTTGATAAACGCACTGAAACCTTCTCTGGAGGTTGGCGTATGAGGATTGAATTAGCTAAACTTCTGCTTCAAAATAATGATGTCTTACTGCTAGATGAACCTACTAATCACTTGGACATAGAATCTATCATTTGGTTGGAACAGTTTCTTCGGGATTATACTGGCTGCGTGGTTATTGTTTCTCACGATAAGATGTTTTTAGATAATATTACGAATCGAACCATTGAAATCTCTGGCGGAAGCATATTCGACTTCAAAAAACCTTACTCTAAATTCATGAGTTTACGCGATGAGTTGATCGAACAACAACTGGCGACACAAAAAAATCAACAAAAAGAAATTGAACGAACAGAGAAACTGATCGAAAAATTTAGAGCAAAAGCCTCTAAAGCCACCATGGCACAATCCCTCATAAAAAAATTGGATCGCATGGATCGTATAGAGGTTGATCAGCAAGATACCAGTGTAATGAACCTTTCTTTCCCCATATCTGTTAATCCGGGTAAAGTCGTGATTGAAGGTGATAGCATTACCAAATCATATGGCGAGAAAGAAGTGCTCAGCGATGTAGATCTTCTCGTGGAGCGAAGTAGTAAGATCGCATTTGTAGGTCAAAACGGTCAGGGTAAATCTACCTTAGCAAAAATTATTGTAAATGAAATCCCTTTTAAAGGTCATCTTCAATTGGGTCATAACGTGCAAGTAGGATATTTTGCCCAAAATCAATCTGATTATTTGGATCCCAAAAAATCGGTACATGAAATTATGATTGATGCCGCAAACGAAAAGAATCGCGCTAGTGTACGTAGTATTTTAGGAGCCTTTCTTTTTCAGGGGGATGAAGTTGAAAAGAAAACAAGCGTACTTTCTGGGGGAGAACGCAATCGTTTAGCCCTTGCAAAGCTTATGCTTCAACCATTCAATGTATTAGTGATGGATGAGCCGACTAATCACCTGGACATTGCTTCTAAAGAAGTGCTTAAAACAGCACTAAAAAAGTTTGAAGGAACCTTAATTGTTGTTTCTCACGATAGGGATTTTTTACAGGGACTGACCGATAAGGTATACGAATTCAAGGATCACCAGATCAAGGAATACCTGGGGGATATAGATTACTATCTGGAGCAACGTAATCTTGAACATTTAAGAGATGCTGAAAAGGCTACAAAACCGAACCTGTCTCACGCCAATAAAACGGAATCTCCTGCATTATCGCATAAAGATAAGAAGCGGCAAAAAGCTTTGTCTAATAAGATGAGCAACATAGAACAAAAGATTAGTTCTATTGAAAAAGATCTGGGTGAATTAGACGAAAAATTAGCCAATAATCCTTCGCTGGCTGTAGATAATCAGGATTTCCTAAAAACTTACGCTGCCAAAAAGACTCAGCTAGAAGAAAAGATGCGGCAGTGGGAAGAGCTAGCGATGCAAATGGAACGTTAATTTTTATGACTTCATTAACGGGAGCGCGCAACGACTAGTGATACTTTTACTTTTTACTTCAGGTAAATAGTCATTCACATTTATGCGCAAAATCATTTTATCAATAATAGGACTTGTCCTTGTAGTCGCCGCTGTTTTTGCCGCTAGAGCAATTATCTCCAGTAAGAAAAAGCCCGCTTCAAAAGCCCAAAAATCTGTCAAAACAATTTTTGTAGATACTGTTCAAAATAAAACGGTCCCTATAGTTATTCCGGCAAGCGGAAATCTTACTGCAAAAGAGCGTATAGAATTGTATGCAGAAGTTCAGGGGATTTTTAGAAAGGGATCAAGACTTTTCAAAGCAGGGCAGACCTATAGCAAAGGGCAAATACTGATCAGGATTGACCCTTCAGAGTTTGCTTCAACCGTGCAATCTGCCAGAAGCGAATTTTACAATACCTTGACTTCAATCATGCCAGATTTACGGTTGGATTATCCAGAAGTCTACCCAAAGTGGCAGTCTTATCTCAATAGCTTAGATATAGAACAATCTTTTCCGACTTTACCTTCTTTTGAAACAGATCAGGAAAAGTATTTCATTACCGGAAGGAACATTGTTTCTGCCTACTATAATATACAAAATCAAGAACGCCGCCTAGGCAAATACATCATCAGAGCTCCATTTAGCGGTGTTTTAACTGATGCTACAGTGACTGAAGGAACATTGGTGAGGCCAGGTCAAAAACTGGGAGAATTTATTAATACAACAACCTATGAATTACAGGTATCGGTAAGTAAATCGGTGAGTGACTTGTTAAAAGAGGGAGAAAAGGTATCCCTTAAAAATTTAAATGGGACCAAAGAATACTCCGGTAAACTAACCCGTATCAATAAACGCGTTGATCCTTCTTCTCAAACAGTACTTACAGTCATAGAAGTAAGTGATCCAATGCTAAAGGAAGGACTTTATTTAGAAGCAAATATTGATGCCCGAAAAGAAGAAAATGCCATTAAAATAGATCGCAATCTCATGCAAGAAGGCAATCAAATTTTTGTTCTACGTGATTCAATTTTAGGATTGATTGATGTAAAACCGGTGTTCTATTCTGATCAATCTGTTGTGCTAAAGAACGTACCAGATGGCGAAATTATCTTATCTAAGGCTGTCCCCGGTGCTTATGCAGGAATGTTGGTGAAAGTATTTGAAGATAAGAAAAGCGAAAAGACTGATTCAAAGGAACCAAAGACCTTAACCGAAGCAGATAAATAATGAGAGGTATCATTTCATACTTCATTAAGTATCACGTGGCGGTTAATGTAATTGTACTGGCATTTTTTGTCTTAGGTATAATAGGTGCACTTTCGCTAAAGTCATCTTTTTTTCCCTTAGTTGATTCAAAGATCATCACGATTACGGTAACCTATCCGGGTGCTTCACCTAAAGAAATTGAAGAGGGTGTCGTGCTTAAAATAGAAGATAACCTTAAAGGGTTAGAAGGAGTTGATCGGGTGACTTCTGTATCCCGCGAAAACAGCGGAACCATTACTGTAGAACTTCTTAAAGGTATTGACGCCGATCTTAAATTATTAGAGGTTAAAAATGCTGTGGATCGAGTGCCCAGTTTTCCGGCGGGAATGGAGCCTCTTGTGGTGGCAAAACAAGAACCGACACGAGAAACCATCAGTTTTTCGGTTAGTGGAGATAAAATTCCGCTACAAACCTTAAAGCAAATCGCCCGTGATGTTGAAAATGACCTCAGAGGGATGGAAGGTATTTCGCAAATCACATTGTCTGGTTTTCCGCAAGAAGAAATTGAAATTGCTTTAAATGAAGATTCTCTTTTGGCATATGACATGAGTTTTGAAGAAGTCGCTACGGCTGTTGCGAATACAAATATTCTAGTCACCGGTGGAACCATCAAAACCTATGACGAAGAATTTTTAATTCGTGCCAAAAACAGGTCGTATTACGGTGATGAACTAAGTCATTTAGTTGTTCGCGCGAATCCAGATGGATCTAAAATTATCTTAAGTGATGTGGCAATTATTCGGGATCGTTTTTCTGAAACACCTAACGCTATTTATTTTAACGAAGATCAATCTATTCAAATCAGTGTGACCAGCACAAATAACGAGGATTTAATTTCTTCAGCAGAAAAGGTCAACACGTATATCGCAACGTTCAATCAAAAAAATAATAATGTCCAACTCAATGTGATTAATGATCAATCCATTGTGCTCAATCAACGAACGGCTTTGTTGACAGAAAACGCGATTATTGGGATGATCCTGGTGTTGCTTTTTTTATCTGTTTTTCTAAATATAAGGCTTGCCTTTTGGGTAGCTTTTGGACTACCTATTGCATTTCTAGGGATGTTTGCTTTTGCGGGGCAGTTTGATGTGACCATTAACGTCCTCTCACTGTTCGGGATGATTATCGTTATTGGTATCTTGGTTGATGATGGAATCGTAATTGCAGAAAATATCTACCAGCACTATGAAAAAGGAAAAAGTCCTATCCAGGCAGCGGTAGATGGTACCATAGAGGTTATACCTCCAATTATCTCTGCGATTATCACCACTATTCTGGCCTTCTCTACGTTTCTGTTCTTAGACGGTCGAATAGGGGAGTTCTTCAGCGAAGTCTCTACGATTGTGATATTAACGTTAATAGTATCGTTGGTAGAAGCTCTAATTATATTACCTGCGCATCTAGCACATAGTAAAGCCCTTCAGCCTAAAGATGAGGTGCCTCAATCCGGTATTGCTAAAGCATTTAGAAAAATGCGCGTAGTGAATGACTATGGCGATAAAGTAATGGTATGGCTGCGCGATAATGCGTATGCTCCAGTACTTAGAAAAACCATCAAGTATAAAATTCTTGCGTTCTCTATTTTTCTGGTAGCCATAATTCTTACCATTGGTTCAATAGGTGGCGGAATTATAGGAGTAACGCTCTTTCCAAGTATCGCTAGTGATCGGGTTTCGGTAGAACTAAGTATGCCAAAAGGAACCAACGTGCGTATTACAGATTCGATCATCTCTATGATTGAAGATAAGGCCTGGCAGGTTAATAAAGAACTGTCAAAAGAATATTTAACAGGCGAAGACTATAAAGATAAAATGCTGGTTGAAAATATCATTAAGAATACTAATGGCGCTAGTGATGCTACGTTGAGTATTTACTTATTACCCGGTGAGGAGCGACCTGATAATGTGCAATCTTCTATAGTTGCTAATGACTTAAGAGAAAAAGTGGGACAGGTAATTGGAGCAGAACGGCTCATTTTTGGTAGTGGTGGAAACTTTGGAGGTAATCCTGTTTCAGTTTCATTGTTGGGCAATAATTACGACGAACTTAAAGAAGCAAAACAAGAATTAAAGCAAGTATTAGAGGCCAACAGCGTACTCAAAGATGTGGCAGATAATGATCCTGTAGGAATAAAAGAAATACGACTAACCCTCAAACCAAATGCCTATTCCCTCGGGATGAACTTAGGCAGTATAATGAATCAGGTGCGAGCAGGATTTTTTGGAGCGCAAGCACAACGTTTTCAACGTGGGCAAGATGAAATTAGAGTTTGGGTGAGATATGATCGTGAAAATCGTGAATCTATCAGGGATTTGGATGATATGAGAATTTTGACTCCGTCAGGCAGCCGAGTTCCCTTAAGAGATATTGCAGACTATACTATTGAACGCGGTACAGTTGCCATCAATCATCTGGAAGGTCAACGTGAAATACAAGTTACGGCAGATTTAAAAAATCCTGATCAAAGCGCGACAGATATATTAGACAACATTAGGCAAGAGGTAATGCCAGATATCACCTCACGCTATCCTACCGTCACTGCATCTTATGAAGGTCAAAATAGGGAAGCAGGTAAGATTGCAAGTTCTGCAAAGGTCGTATTCCCCATCGTATTTTTTCTCATTTATTGCGTGATTGCATTTACCTTTAGAAGCTACAGCCAGCCGCTAATGTTATTATTATTAATTCCGTTCAGTTTAATCGCAGTGGGTTGGGGGCATCTGTTTCATGGCTTTCCTATCAATGTGCTGTCCATGTTAGGGATCATCGCATTGATCGGTATTATGGTGAATGATGGATTGGTCTTGATCGGTAAATTCAATAAGTATTTACAAGAAGGAATGGACTTTGACGAAGCGCTGTACGCTGCCGGTAAATCTAGGTTTAGAGCAATATTTTTAACCTCGATTACTACGATTGCAGGATTGGCACCATTGATTTTTGAAAAGAGCCGACAAGCCCAATTTTTAAAACCTATGGCAATTTCTATTTCCTATGGAATTGGATTTGCAACAGTATTAACATTACTGTTACTTCCACTATTTCTATCCTTTAGCAATAGAGCTAAAGTAGGAGCGATCTGGTTGCTCAAAGGAGACAATGTGAAAAACCGAAAAGTTGAACGGGCGATTAAAGAACAAAACGATCTTAATGAAACGGCAGACTAATCATATCCTTTTTATAGGTATACTCTTAAGTTGTTTAGTGAGTTTCGGTCAAGCCGAAATACTTACAAAAGAAGAGGCGTTTAGATTAATGCTGAAAAATAATTTTAGCATCGAAATTGCAGAAAACAATACAGAAATCGCCGAAAACAACGCCGGAATTTTAAACTCGGGGTACTTACCCAACTTGACCGGCTTAGGAAGCGCAGGTTATGAGAAACGAACTACAGATGTCGATTTTCCGCCAGATTCTGAACGTGATGATTTTACACTAGAGAATGCCGAAACTCAATCGTATAACGCATCGATTAATGCTAGCTACTTGTTATTTGATGGACTAGGGAGGTTGTATAACTTTAAGCGCTTACAAGAGCTTTATGCATTAAGTGAATTACAGGCTAGAGAAACAGCAGAGGTTACTGGTTTACAACTCTTTAGTGTATACTATGATGTTGCACGTTTAACAGAAAATGTTGAGGTTTTTAAAGAGACACTAAACACCTCAAGAGATCGTATCACCAGAGCTCAATACAGATTTGAGTACGGTCAGGCAAATAAACTGGAAGTACTAAATGCCCAAGTAGACGTAGCAAATGACAGCATTAACCTTCTCAATGCAATCCAATCATTAGGTAACGCTAAGAGAGATTTGAATCTGGTCTTGTCAAGAGATTTGATGGAAGAGTTTGAAGTAGATACCTTGGTAAACTTTACATCAAAATTGGTTATTGATGCATATTTAGTAGCTCCACTACAAAAAAATGTGCGCTACATGCAGAGTGAACAAAACATCAAAATAAATGAATATGATCTCAAAATAAGTAGATCGGGTTATTTCCCACGCATCGATTTATCAGGCTCATACGGTTGGAATCAAAATAGAAATCCTCCCAATCCACTTTTTGGTCAGCCACCAAACATCAACGAAAATGAAACGCTCTCTGCCGGTATCAATTTAACTTGGAATATTTTTGATGGAGGAGCCACTGTAAATAGGGAACGCAATGCGAAAATAACACTACAAAATCAGGAAGTCACTAAAAAACAGGTGGAACAAGAAGTACTAAGGGACATTAAAAATGCAGAAGCAAACTACCTTAGCCGCCTGATCGTTTTTGATATTCAAAAAAAAAATGTAGCTACTGCAAAAAATAATTTTGAACGAACTCAAGAAGTGTATAAGCTTGGTAGGGCTACTTCTATTGAGTATCGACAGGCACAAATAAATTATCTCAATGCCAGGACAAATCGCAATGCAGCCAAATATGACGCTAAACTGGCTGAACTCCAACTACTGCAGCTTACCGGAGAAATTCTAAATACAAAGTTTTAGTCATGTATGAACATTCTTTTCAATGTCCTTACTGCTGGGAAGAGATTTCAATGCTGCTCGATACATCAGTAAGACTTCAGAACTATGTAGAAGACTGCGAAGTGTGTTGTAACCCAATAAGCATTACCGTAGGTTTCCAAGATCATGAACTCATATCCTTTCAAGCAGAAAATTTAGAGCAGTGATGTCTACTGTAAGTTAATCTTAGAATATCGTCATACTTTCTTTAAGAGCAGCTCTCAAACTTATCCAGATATAGTTAAAAAAGGATTTTTGTTTATCCCGCTGTGAGGTGGCTTTCACGTTGTCAAAACTACCAGAATTTGATGTCGTATCTCCAGCCACAAGTAAGTTTCCTAAAAGTGTTTTGATGGTATTTTCGTCGCCGTCTGATCCAAGTACTTGGATATCCATTCCCGTATAGTCAATTTTCACGTCGGTAGTTGAGGAATCTTGATCGCCGTATATAGAAAAGTATAATTGATTTATGTTCCCTTTAGCAGTTATGTTAAAAAGGTTACGAATAAAAGGGGAAATACTTTCTAAATTTAAATGCTTCACATCTGCTCTAAAGGTGAAATTATCCCGCTCATCAAAAATATCGAATGACCACTGTGCATCAACATCGCCACTTCCCATCAGTAAAGTTGTAGCATCAATATCTATTTGCGATTTTTCTGCAGGAAAAGTATTAACTCCTGCAATTGTAGCATTCATATTAGTTAAAAATAGGGTGGCGGGACCATTGGCCTCAATCCTTTTTTCAGCATAAGCTATATACCCATCTTTAAGGGTAACGTCGCCAATGTTGAGATGTATAGGAAGATTTCTAAGCAGCTCACTGTACATTGCCCTTTTCTTTGGGTTATCCTTTATCAATTTATTGCGATACACATTAATTATGGGCTTATTTAGTATAATATCAGTAGCAGTAAACTCCGGCATTTCAGCGTTAAATTTAAGGTCATACTCTTTAACTGCTATCGATGGGAATTCCACATCAAAAATATCTCGTTCCATTCCAAACCTATCATAAATTTCTTGAGGTGAAACGATAGTTTTAAATGCAGCATTATTTAGGGTAATCGAGTCAGCATTTAATTTCAGTGCATTAAAAGTCAGTTGGTCATAAGGACTAATGGTCACAGATGTACTGTCTATATCCAGATCAAGTGTATTATACGTAAAGGGCAGTGTTGCGTTTAAACTAGTTGAATCGATCTTAATATTCTTAATGTTCAAGTCATTGATATAACTCTTAATCCAAGGCCTTTCTAACGAGTCTCTTTCAATAGTAACATTACCATTTCGTACTGAAAAGCGATTGATGGCAATACTTCTATCAAAATTTTTAGATTGCTTATTATTGCTGTCATTGCTTTTTGGTCGTAACATTGAATAGTTGAGATCAAAACCATGAACAACCACTTCCTCCATAGAGAGTGAAGTGCCCGTCAAAGCTTTTAAAATTTGTACTCCATTTATCTCTATCTGATCAGCCGTAAATGAATGATTTGATGTCCTATCCTTTTTTCCGGTTATTGTGACATCTCTAAGCGCTAAGTTTCCGGCAAACAATGAAGTAGAAATATCACTGTAGGCAATTTGATAGGATGATATAGCGGAGTCGGTCAAAAGAGAATCTATTTTTTGATGCACATACAACTTAACCACTACATACAACAGCACTAATACAGCAAGAACAGCTAAAATAATTTTCCAGGTTCGGCTTACATTTTTTATCATGATATAAAAATATAGAAATCAGCACGCTGCACTTTATTTTTATGATTTAGTGTTAAATCTGCGTGGTTAAGGTTTTACTGAATAGAAAAATAATGTATCTTTGTGCTTCAATAGCGCGAGGTAGAGCAGTAGGTAGCTCGTCGGGCTCATAACCCGAAGGTCGCTGGTTCGAGTCCAGTCCTCGCTACTAAATCAAAACCGCAACAAACCGTTGCGGTTTTTTGTTTACATTTATTTTCATTTAGATTGGATCCATATCCGCGGGATGGCGGACGCTGGTTCTCCCGACAGATTCGGGGCAGATCCTCGCTACTAATTGAAAGCTCAACAAACCCTTGCGGTTTTTGCTTTCTTTTATTTTTATTGAAGTTGGGCTCATATCCGCCGCCTGGCAGACGCTGGTTCTCTCGACGGATTCGGGGTAGATTCATACGCTACATTGAACCTTAACAATCATTGTTTCGATTTTCTGTTTTAGTGATACAGCTTAAAAACAATTACGAGTTAGCTTTCCTTTTTAAAATTGTATTTAAACACAAATCGGTATCTCAATCGGCTACACAATAATTCAAAATATCTTTAATAAGAGAACACCATCAATTATTTTGTCTTGTCTGAAAAATTTTGGTTCTATAAGAAAAATTGATGGCACCCTTTTTCAATCTTCTTTTAATCTATGTACATTAGTAAACCTATTTTGAAACTAATCCAATAAAATCATATACCATGGCAAATGAGAATACCGAAACTTTTGCAGTAAACGATCCCAGTCCAATTGCAAAATGCCCATTTATGGGCGGACCTCAAACTACAACAGCTGGTGGAGGAACCACTGTGCGTGATTGGTGGCCAAATGAATTACGCTTAAATATTCTTAGGCAACACTCTCCAAAATCTAATCCCATGGGAGAAGATTTTAATTATAAAGAAGCCTTTAATAGTCTTGATTTTCCAAAACTTAAACAAGAAGTGCTGGATCTGATGACCGATTCTCAAGACTGGTGGCCGGCAGATTATGGACACTACGGCGGATTTATGATTCGTATGGCTTGGCATAGTGCCGGGACGTATCGTATTGGTGATGGTCGTGGCGGAGCAAACTCTGGTACACAACGTTTTGCTCCTTTAAACAGTTGGCCCGATAATGGAAACTTAGATAAAGCCCGCCTATTGCTCTGGCCGATTAAAAAGAAGTACGGTAGAAAGATATCATGGGCAGACTTAATGATTTTAGCAGGAAACTGTGCCTTAGAATCCATGGGCTTTGAAACAATGGGTTTTGCAGGAGGCCGTGAAGATGTTTGGGAACCAGAGCAGGATATTTATTGGGGATCAGAAACGGAGTGGGGAGCAAATGATGCGCGTTATGCCGATGGTAAACTAGAGGAACCACTTGGTGCAGTAATGATGGGTTGGATTTATGTCAATCCTGAAGGTCCTAACGGTAACCCTGATCCTATGGGTTCTGCTGCTAATGTGAGAGAAACCTTTGGTCGTATGGCGATGAATGATGAAGAAACAGTTGCGCTTGTAGCCGGCGGACACACATTCGGAAAAGCGCATGGTGCGGCAGATCCAATTAAATACGTAGGGACAGAACCACATGGTGCATCCATAGAAGAAATGAGTACTGGATGGAAAAATTCCTACAAATCAGGAGTATTAGAAGATGTTATAACCAGTGGTTTAGAAGGTGCCTGGACACCTAACCCAACCCAATGGGATCACGATTATTTTGATATGCTGCTAAATCATGAATGGGAACTAACTAAGAGTCCGGCAGGGGCACATCAGTGGACCCCAACTAAGGAATCTAATGCTAAAATGGCACCGCGGGCGGGTGATAAGTCTAAATCCCAACCATTAATGATGACCACCGCAGATATTGCACTTAAGGTCGATCCTGATTATCTTGAAATATCTAAACGCTTCCATAAAGATCATAAAGCCTTTGAAGAAGCATTTGCTAAAGCTTGGTATAAGTTGACCCATCGGGATATGGGACCTATTGATCGCTACTTAGGTCCAGAGGTTCCCAAGGAACAAATGTTATGGCAAGATCCTGTTCCTGCTGTTGATCACGAATTAGTAAATGAACAGGATATAGCAGCTCTTAAAAAAGCAGTATTAGATTCAGATTTGTCTGTTTCAGAATTGGTAAGCACAGCCTGGGCCTCGGCATCTACTTACAGAGATTCAGATAAGCGAGGTGGAGCAAATGGAGCTAGAATACGATTGGCACCTCAAAACAGCTGGGAAGTGAATAATCCAAATCAACTGCATAGAGTACTTGGAGTTCTGAAGGATATTCAAAAGGAATTTAACGATCAACAATCTGGAAGCAAAAAAGTCTCGATGGCCGATTTAATTGTTCTTGCCGGTTGTTCAGGAGTAGAGCAAGCTGCTAAAAATGCAGGTTATAATGTTTCTGTTCCATTTACTCCAGGTAGAACAGATGCTACTCAAGAAAAGACAGATGTGGATTCATTCGGATATTTAGAGCCTAAGGCAGACGGTTTTAGAAACTATATTCAGAAAGATCAAAAAGCAGCAGATGAAGATTTTCTAGTTGATCGGGCGCAATTACTAACACTGTCTATTCCAGAGATGACTGTATTGGTGGGTGGATTACGTGTTCTGGGAGCGAACTACGATGGTTCTCACTATGGTGTATTTACAGACCGTATTGGAGCCTTAACCAATGATTTCTTCACTAATTTATTAGATTTTTCGTATACGTGGAAGGCTAACTCTGCTTCAGAGCGTGTGTTTGAAGGAAGTGACAGAAAAACCGGTGAAGTGAAATTTATAGGGACACGTGCAGATTTAATTTTTGGTTCGAACACAGAACTTAGAGCTGTTGCGGAAGTGTACGGAAGCAATGATGCACAAGAAAAATTTGTGCATGATTTTGTCGCAGCTTGGGATAAAGTGATGAATTTGGATAGATTTGATTTGAAATAAATACGAACTAAAAACCTTCCAAGATTTAAATCTTCAAAGTGTCTTTCATTTCTAGCTGTACTAATAGCCCTTAGGATATGCCCAAGAAAATACGACTGTCAACCGATAAAGTTGTGGCGATTGCAGCAATTGTCATTAGCGTTTGTGCTTTAGTAACTACCGTGTACCAAACGATCATTTTGAAAAAAGAACAGCACGCCTCAGTTTGGCCTCGTATTTCCTTACTACATACTTGGAGAACAGGAACTAATGAGAGTCATTATCGGCTAACCTTAAGCAATCTTGGACTTGGACCAGCAATCATTGAAGATTATAAGATCATTCATAAGGATTCCTCCTTTGTAAATTTTGCTTCATTGAGCAAAAATATCGCTAAAGAGGCAGGCCTTGCAGATTCGCTGGCATATGAGGATTATATGGATTTGTTCGGAGATCAAGTTGTTCCTCATAATAAGACTTTTGTAGTATTATATATTTCAAATAAGAATCAGATAGAAGCTTTCCTCAAAGAATTAAAACATATTCATATTGAAATCAAATACAAATCTCTTTATGACGATACATTTCAAGTGGAATATCCTAATGTAAATCACAAAACACTTTAGTTCACCTTGAACCCAGGCTTTTCATATCCTTCCGGGATATTTTTGAGGGGAACTGTTAATGAATTCCCATCTCGTATTGCACTGTAGTGAGGAGATAAAATTTCTATTCCCGCATCATGCATTGCATCTTTGATCGAATCGTGTAGGTTAGAGTAGATCAGCGCAGCTTTTTCAGGGGACTTGGTGTAAGCATTGATTTCATAATTAACGTAAAAATCGTCCAGACTTTTAATCAATACAAAAGGTTTGGGGTTTTCTAAAATAGCTTCCGTGCGAGTAGCACCTTCCACTAAAGCCTTAATCACTTCGTTGCTGGGTACATCATATCCTATGGTTACACTGGTATGTAAAATGATTCCGATATCTTCCGCAGCATTTTTTGAAAAATTTACAATGTGATTATTCAAAATCGCAGAGTTAGGTATAGTAATATCCAGATTTTTAATGGTTCGTACCCTGGTCACCAGTAAACTCTTATCGGTCACGTCACCTATGGTTTCTCCTATCTGAACACGATCTCCTAATTTAAATGGTCGCATGTACGTAATGACAATTCCCGCTACAATATTTGATATGGCTGAGGTTGACCCCAGTGAAAAAAGCACCCCAAAAAAGATAGATACTCCAGTGAATGCTTTAGAGTCAGATCCAGGGATATAGGGAAAAACAATTACTAGTGCAAAAGCGATTATAACGACTTTTGCCAGATTGTAGGTAGGTTTCGCCCAGTCGGCGTGAAATCCATCAATGCGAACGGCTTCGCGTTCCAACTCATTCGCCAGGTATTTTATAAAGCGCAATAGGTATTTCGTCACAAAAAAAATGACCAGAATAAAAAATAGATTTGGGATAAAACCAATTATTCCATCCCATAAAAAAAGAACAGGCTTTTTCAAATGTCCTAGTACAGTATCTGATATTGATCTTGTTTGAGGAAAAATCCTAAATAATATAGGAGTGTAAAAAATTAAGAATACAATGATTATGGCAATCCTCAAGAGTTTTGCTAGGAAGACCAGTATGTCTCGTTCTCGTCTTGGAGTGATATATTTAAAAAAAGAAGAAAACTTAGTCTTCTTAAAGAATAGATTTTTCTCAAGATGGTCAATTTTCTTTAGTGTTAGTTTATATCCTTTATTAAGCAGAAAAAAGAAAAGAATTATTCCACCCAATGCAAGAATGAACAACAAGATTTCTTTGACTAATTCATTCATGTGTGATCATTTAGTGGTAAATGTACTAAATGTTAGTATTTATATAACAGTATCATTTTAGCGTTATATATGGATTATAGTAGTTCTACGCTTTATTCATATTTTTTCATACGATAACCTACTTTTAGTCTATAGACTAGTATTTGATATGCATCTAATTAAAAAATGGGTTTAGAAAAAGATGAAGTATTTGATAATGCTGAGTATCAGTACAAAAAAACGCTTCAGGTTGAGCTGAAGCATTTTAATAAATATTAATTTAAAGATTTATTTCACAATGAGTAACTGCTTTTTTACCCCATGATTACTTCCGATAAGAATTACAGCATACACACCGGGCTTAAGTTGACTAACATCAATAATGTTTTCTGTAGTACTTGCAAAAGTTTTAATATTGGTGAACCTTGAACAGTAATTAGTTCTATCACATATTCTTGGCCCATCATGAGTTCACTTTCGTGAATAGGAAAGGTTTCAATAGCTGGGTTTGGAAATATGTTCAATGCCATCTGGGCATCAATATTACTGGTTTTTACTCCAAGTGTATTGTCTCCAGCTGCCTATAGAATAGCCTCAAGCATCATAGTCCTATTATTGATGTCACTTTGATAATCCACACTATTATGACCTAAAGCGGTATAGAAAGATCTACCGCCATCATACTCTTTATACCATGTGATAGGTCGTGGGGCATCTTGACTGTTATCGCCGGTTGATTCAACTTCTAGCAAATTAATGTTACCATCAAATAAATATCCTCGATTGAGTTCCCAGTAATAATACTCTTCATTTCATTCCAAGTATCTACTAAATGATCTACCGTATGACGTGAGGTCAATACAGTCATTGTAGCATTAAAATTATTTGAGGTATGATTGGTAGAAGTTTGTGCAATTTCTCCCACCAAATTATTATACGAAGGACAACTAGTATCACGGTAAGTATCTGTTATAGGATGAACGCCTACAAAGCCACCTCCATTTTGGATAAAGTTTTCAAATGCATCCTGCTCTGCGCCGGTACGTAAATCATTTCCTGAAGTATTTAACCAGACTACTACATCTGTATTTTTTAGATTGACCGAATTAAATACACTACTATTTTGGCTATCAGATACGGTCCACCCCAGATCATCTCCAAATTCATTAATCATATCTATTCCAACGTTTATAGAACTATGTCTAAATCCATTGGTTTCGTGATAAATCAAAATAGATAGATCATCATTCGCTTGTGTAGGTAAAAGTAGTGCCAACCAATCCTGATTGATATCACTAGGTGGATTTCCTATGGAAGTATTGGCTGTGGCCTGAACACTATTCACAGTTCCTGATTCAAGATTACCCGCTGTTCTAGGATAATACTATTAACGCTAAATATTCTTAAAAAACCAATTAAATCGATGGTATTTACTGCTTCATATGGGATTTAAATCCCATAGGCTGAATTAGGCGCTGCAAGTGCATATTTGTCGCTTTTGAGGTGATATTATCTGCACTATAGGTCAAGCCGAAAATGAAGAGCAAGGAGAAATAGGGAAAGGCCACATCAAGGGTATCGATAAATATGAAATCTAGATATAATACTTAGAAGTATATGTGTCCAAACTAAAAATGTAAGTTGAGAACGTCCTGGAGACGATATATGAGATAACCGGGAAGAAGCTTTAAACTCAGCAGAATTAATACCGCGGCAATCAATGAATTGTTATATGGTACAGTATAAATAAAAACATCCGCCGATCAGCGGATGTTTTTGTCTAAGACTTTCTTTTAAACCAAATATTCTTTCCTAAAAGAAATGCTAGCAGGCAGAGCAACAGAAGCATTGCAATATTTCCTGCTAAAAATCCTGCTCCGTACTCATTTAGATTATCAACCTTTAACAAAAATAAGTTGATTACATAATACGAAGCTCTAATGATTAAAATCAAAAGAAATAAAAAAAGTATTTGTTTTAAGACTCTCATTAGTACTTTACAGTAGTTGTCGTTGGCGTATAGATATTGAAAGTAATAGCAGCAACTAAACCATTAATGAAACTATGACGCGTGTGAACAGTGTAGTCTTTTGCACCATTTGCCATAGCAGCTGGGTCACTAACACCTACGGGCGCTAATCCAGCAATTACGTAATGGTTCCATTTAGTAACTTCATTACTACCTTGAGCACCTTGTCCTACAATGTGCATTTGAGAAAAACAAGACACCAAAAGAGCTGCCATTGCAATAACTAAAGTAAAATTTTTCAATTTGTTCATGTTGATTAAATTATGATTTATAATAGTCAAATATATGTTAAAGAAAGCTAAATTAATATAGTGAACGGTCTTTTTATTTTTCGATGCGTACCTTTGATTTATGACACATAAAGCAGGTTTTGTAAATATTATTGGTAATCCCAATGTAGGTAAAAGCACGTTGATGAATGCCTTTGTTGGTGAACGATTATCAATTATTACTTCTAAAGCACAGACCACTCGGCATCGTATTTTGGGAATCGTAAACGGTGAAGATTTTCAAGTGATTTTAAGCGATACACCAGGAATAATAAAACCCGCGCATGACCTTCACTCTTCGATGATGGACTTTGTGAAGTCTGCTTTTGAAGATGCAGATGTATTACTGTATTTGGTTGAGGTAGGCGAAAAGGAATTAAAAGACGAGGCTTTTTTTAAACGGATTAAACATGCCGAAATCCCTGTGCTGCTCTTGCTTAATAAGATTGATAAAGCCAATCAGCAACAAGTGGAAGAGCACATGGCACATTGGAAAGAAAAACTACCGACTGCCGAAATTATCCCGATTTCTGCACTAGAGAATTTTGGTGTTCGCGAAGTATTTGATCGTATTTTGGAACTTTTACCAGTGTCTCCACCATTTTATCCTAAAGATACACTAACCGATAAACCCGAACGGTTTTTTGTGAATGAGATTATTAGAGAAAAAATCTTATTGTATTACAAAAAAGAAATCCCCTATTCAGTTGAGGTAGATACCGAAGAATTCTTTGAAGAAGAACAAATCATTCGCATTAGGAGTATCATTATGGTAGAACGCGAATCTCAAAAGGGGATCATTATTGGTCATAAAGGAGCTGCCTTAAAACGTGTAGGCATTGAAGCCAGAAAAGACCTCGAAAAGTTTTTTGGCAAACAAATCCATCTGGAAACTGTAGTCAAAGTCAATAAAAACTGGCGTTCTAATCTGCGTCAACTTAAACGGTTTGGGTACAATCAAAAATGATAGAAATCATAGCTTTAATTTAGATTTCGTTCTATAGGCGTCTAATCTCTAAATTCTAAAAGCGAAGCGGTCTTTGCTCTTAGATAAACGCTACCTTTGTACTCAATTTTTTTATTATGAGTATTGTTGCTATTGTTGGACGCCCGAATGTAGGGAAATCCACTCTTTTTAACCGATTAATCCAGCGTAGAGAAGCTATTGTAGATGCCACCAGCGGAGTTACGCGCGATCGTCACTATGGTAAAACAGATTGGAATGGTAAAGAATTTACGGTGATTGATACCGGGGGGTATGTTAAAGGGAGCGATGATGTCTTTCAAGACGAAATTGACAAACAGGTTGTGCTTGCTATTGAAGAATCAGATGTAATCCTTTTTATGGTCGATGTAGAGTCAGGAATTACGGGCATGGATGAAGATGTGGCCAACCTCCTACGACGATCAGATAAACCTGTATTTTTGGTGGTGAATAAAGTAGATAGCGCTACAAGAGTGGCAGATGCCACAGAATTTTATGCACTAGGTCTTGGAGAATACTATACCCTTTCTAGTATAAACGGCAGCGGAACAGGAGAGCTCTTGGATGCGCTAGTGGAAAAATTACCAAATGAGGAGGAAAAAGAAGAAGATGAACTCCCCCGTTTTGCGGTAGTCGGTCGTCCAAATGCCGGTAAATCTTCTTTCATCAATGCGCTTATTGGGAAAGATAGATACATTGTGACTGATGTTGCCGGGACTACACGAGATTCCATTGATACGCGCTATAACCGTTTTGGTTTTGAATTCAATTTAGTTGATACCGCAGGAATACGCAGAAAAACTAAAGTCAAAGAAGACATTGAATTCTATTCGGTGATGCGAAGTGTTCGGGCTATTGAACATTGTGATGTGTGTATCGTAATGTTGGATGCCACACGGGGCTTTGATGGTCAAGTTCAAAATATCTTTTGGCTGGCAGAACGTAACCGAAAAGGGATCGTGATTTTAGTCAACAAATGGGATCTGGTAGAAAAAGAAACCCAAACCATGAAGGAATACGAAGAAACTATTCGCAGGCAGATGGAACCTTTTACAGATGTGCCGATTATCTTTATTTCGGTGCTGAATAAACAACGTATTTACAAAGCGATTGAAACAGCGGTTGAGGTTTATCAAAACAGAAGTAAACGCATCAAGACCAGTGAACTTAATGAGGTGTTACTGCCAATCATAGACCGTTATCCACCACCAGCTTATAAAGCAAAGTACGTTAAGATAAAATTCATTACTCAGCTGCCCACTCCGCAACCTCAGTTTGCGTTCTTTTGTAATCTTCCGCAGTACGTAAAAGATCCTTATAAGCGATTTTTAGAAAATAAGCTTCGGGAAGAATTTGACTTTACAGGGGTACCGATATCGGTATATATGCGTAAAAAGTAAAGTCCGCTTTTGACAACTACTTAGTAATATCGATAATACTATTATACAAGACTACCTCAGTACAGTAATGTACCAATATGCAATGGTTAGCCTGAGTTATAAGTTCAACACTCTAGGATCAAAAGGAGACGCCGGTAGAAGCTCTTTTTTCTTTTTTTTTGATTCCGTTTGAAACAAAGGAATCTTTCACCATAAGACGTGATTTTATTTTATTAGAAGACGATTTCCATTTTCCGCTCACGCGGAAGAATATTTTAAGCGACTACATTTGCTTTCTGTTATTTAACATTTGACATAAGGTTTGGGCTTTGCTTTTATCTGCATCGATTAACCAAATATGAAGCGTTTTGTTTTTTAAAGCTATTTCCAATCTAGCTTTATCTTTAAATGTACCACTTGCGCCCGTGCCGGATAAAAAATCAAAAATATAACTTAAGGCTGAAACCAGATAGACGGTACTTTCTTTTTTATAAACTACATTTTTGAGATGAGAAAACAAATATTGGCCACTATTTTTTTGATCAGCCAAGTCAATAACCTCAAATTCGTTTGAGCCAATGTTAAATGCTAATTTTGGCTTATCTCTTAATAAAAAAGTGTAGGGTTTCATTTATGTCTTGTAGGATGAATTGCTTACTAACTAATGTAGACTGATAGCTATGTGCTAAAATTCAAAATATCATTAAAATAATTAAATCTGATTTCGATAATAAGATACCGCCTTTAGGCGGCATGACCGATTCATACACATTTACGACTGTAAATGCGGTTCTCTGGTCACCAACTCCCGCCGGCACCACCACCTCCAAATCCGCCCCCACCGAAGCCTCCTCCAAATCCACCGCCTCCAAAGCTTCCGCCGCCTGATGATCCACCCCAGCTACTTCCGCCTCCAAATCCGCCCCGACCCATATTGCTCAGGATAATGGCTTCTAGGATATTTGTTGCGGTAGTACTTCGGCGACCGCCGTTGCGTCCTCCGCCTCTTCGATTTTTACTTAGTGCAAAAAGGACAATTATAAAGATGATGAATAACACGATCTGAAATGGAAATCCATCGCCAGAAGCATTCCGCTTGACGGGTACTCCTTTAAAGGTACCGCTAAGTGTTTGCATAATTGCAGTGGTTCCTTGATCCAATCCAGCGTAAAAGTTGCCTTGCTTAAACTGCGGAGTGATAATTTGGTCGATGATTTCTTTAGATCGTAAATCGGTCATATATTCCTCTAGACCATACCCTGTGGTGATCCAGATTTTTCGATCATTTTTCGCCACTAAGATAAGTAGCCCATTATCTTCTTTTGCCTGACCAATGCCCCATATAGCAGCCCAGTGTGCGGCATACGTCCCAATATACTCGCCGTCTAATGAATTGATGGTTGCCACTACGATTTGAGTCGAAGTCGTATCTGCATAGCGTATGAGCTTTTGCTCCAGCTGACTTTTCTCTACCCCAGATAATAAATTAGCATCGTCATAAACGCTGGTTTGTTTAGATGGTTTAGGCGGGATATCACGCTGCGCCATGAGGGAAGAACACACTCCCGTAAGCACTAGTAGATATATCAAAAAATGTTGCAATACCTTCATTTATCCTTTTGAGATTTCATCTGGTAGTTCATTGATATCACCCTGTTGCCAGGGGAAGTAGATACTTAATGCCTTGCCAGCCTCTAAAACACCTGCGACCAGACCTTGTTTGAATTTTCCCTTTTTAAAGTGGTCTTGAATGGTATCGCGCGTAGAGTCCCAAAAGCCCTGTCCCACTTTAGCGTGTATGCCCTTATCACCATAAATAATAAAATCACGATCATCCACAGCTACGTAGATGAGCACGCCATTTTTGAGGGCAGTATTATCCATTTTAAGCAAATGAAAAACCTCTAAAGCACGTCGCTCAAGAGGTGTTGTTTTGTGAGAGTGTTCTAAGTGAACACGTATTTCACCTGAAGTATTTTTTTCAGCCAGCCTTATTGCCTCAATAATTTCTTGCTCTTCGGCTTGGGTTAAAAACGCTTCAAGGTCTGCCATTAGGATTCAAAGTCAAAGTCTACATCAACCGCATTCTCACTTCCTGGATCAGCAGAATATCTGGCCATTTCATCAAAACCAAACCAACCCGCCAGAACAGAATTAGGGAATTTATTGGTGTATTTTTCGTATTGGCTCACTTGTTCATTGTAGCGGTCTCTAGCTACGTTAATACGGTTTTCAGTTCCTTCTAACTGTGACTGTAAGTTCAAGAAATTTTGATTCGCTTTAAGATCGGGATAGCGCTCTACAGTAACTAATAATCTTGATAACGCACCGGATAAGCCACTTTGAGCTTGTTGAAAATTAGCAATTGCCTCAGGTGTGAGGTTATTGGCATCAATATTTACCTGGGTAGCTTTAGAGCGCGCTTCAATCACGTCTTTTAAGGTGCCACGTTCAAAATCTGCCGCTCCTTGTACTGTTTTTACTAAGTTTCCGATAAGGTCATTACGGCGTTGATATGAACTTTCAACATTAGACCAAGCGGTTTTTGCGTCTTCTTCATAGACCACAGCTTGATTATTAAATCCTACTGCCCAATTGTATATGGCAAAAGCGATTACGCCAATGATTAATAATGGGATGAGCCATTTTTTCATAATTCTAGGTATTGATTGGTTATAAGTTTTCTTTAAGTGAAAGTAGTTCACTTTTTATACCCTCTAATTTATGGATAAGTTCGAAGTTGGTAAGGGTTTTCTTCTTATTTTCTTTTAAGTGCGTTTTAGCACCGTCAAGGGTAAATCCTCGTTCTTTTACCAGGTGATAGATCAATTCAAGATTTTTGATATCCTCTGGCGTGAATTTGCGATTCCCTTTGGCATTCTTTTTAGGCTGAATGACATCAAATTCTTTTTCCCAAAACCTAATTAATGAAGTATTTACGTCAAAAGCTTTAGCGACTTCGCCAATTCCATAATATAATTTCTTTGGCAAGTTAACATTCATTAATCCAGAGATTGATTTTCTTGAGTTGATTTGGTCAGCATGATATCGTACTCTTGCGCCGTAAGATCACCGTGATAAAAATTAACAGGGTTGATAGGAACACCGTTTTTATGTACTTCATAATGAAGGTGAGGCCCCGCTGATAATCCTGTGTTACCTATATATCCTATGATTTCTCCACGTGTAATTTTTTGCCCGTTTTTGACAGAAGATTTACTCAAATGCGCATAAAATGTTTCGTATCCAAAACCGTGGTCTATCACAATAAGATTACCATAACCACCGCTGTTAGCGGTATTTCGTTTTACAACACCATTACCCGTAGCGTAAATAGGTGTACCCGTAGGAGCAGTAAAATCCATCCCGTTGTGCATTCTACGATATTTTAGAATAGGGTGCATGCGCATTCCATATCCTGACGCCATTCTACTTAGATCTTTGTTTTGAACAGGTTGTATCGCAGGAATAGCTTCAAGTAAGTCCTCTTTTTCGCTGGCAAGCTGCGCGATTTCATCAAGTGATTTGGATTGGACATAAATTTGCTTGACCAGTCTATCCATGCGTTTAGAAGACTCAATAATCATTTTTGAATTATCAAAACCTTCTAAATCTCTGTACCGATTAATACCACCAAAACCAGAGGTTCGCTCCTCCTGAGAAATAGGATTTGCTTCAAAGTATACCCGATAAATATTATTGTCTCGATCCTCCAGGTTATTAAGGACTAATTCTGCTTCATCCATTTTTTTACCCAATAACTCGTATTGAAGCGAGAGATTATTGAGTTCTCTTCTCAATTCTTTTTCTTTAGGAGTTTGAATTTGGGGTAAATTAAGATATATGACCAATAGAAGAAAAGCTGCTAAGAAAACGGCTGCGATAGATACAAACGCAACGCCTATTTTTTTTCCTTTGCTATGTTGTATTTTTCGATAGGTGAGCGTCTCACTATCGTAGTAATATTTAACCTTCGACATAAGTTAAATTATCTTATTTTTACTGCCTTATTTGTTCTGGCAGCTACTAATATTTAAAGTTATTAACAGGCAAATATAAAAATTGTTTATTAAACATTGTGATCTTAATTACGACATTCGACTCAATTGCATGAAATCCAATAAAATACGCTCTACGTTTCTAGAATTTTTTGCCTCCAAATCACATCAAATTGTCAATTCTGCACCTATGGTGTTGCGTGATGATCCTACTTTGATGTTTACCAACGCAGGCATGAATCAGTTTAAAGAATATTTTCTAGGTGATGCAACTCCTAAGCATTCCAGAGTAACTGACACTCAAAAATGTTTACGCGTTAGTGGGAAACATAACGATTTGGAAGAAGTAGGAAAAGATACCTATCATCATACCATGTTCGAGATGTTAGGGAATTGGAGTTTTGGAGACCCGGGCGACGCATCAAAGGGGTATTTCAAAAAAGAAGCGATTCAATGGGCGTGGGAGCTTTTGACTGATGTATTTAAAATAGACTCTGCTAGTCTTTATGTGAGCGTTTTTGAAGGGAGTACTGATGCAGATCAACTTGATATGGATCAAGAAGCCTATGATTTGTGGAAAAAAATTGTTCCTGAAGATCGCATCATCATGGGCAATAAAAAGGATAACTTTTGGGAAATGGGCGATCAAGGACCTTGTGGCCCCTGTTCTGAAATTCATGTCGATATTCGGTCTGACGCCGAAAAAGCTAAAACACCGGGTAAAGACTTGGTCAACATGGATCATCCCCAAGTGGTCGAAATCTGGAACCTGGTTTTTATGCAGTTTAACCGAAAAGCAAACGGTTCACTAGAAAAACTACCGGCAAAACACGTAGATACCGGGATGGGGTTTGAGCGACTTTGCATGGTCTTGCAAGGCGTTCAATCTAATTATGACACAGATGTATTCAAGCCTTACATAAGGGAGATAGAAACCATTACCAAATCAACCTACGGTAAAAATGAGGAGACAGATATTGCCATTCGCGTGGTGGCAGATCATGTGAGAGCAGTAGCCTTTTCGATAGCAGATGGTCAGCTGCCCAGTAATACCGGCGCCGGTTACGTGATTAGAAGGATACTACGCCGCGCGATACGGTATGGTTTTACCTTTCTAAATACTCAGGAGCCGTTTATTTTCAAATTGGTTGAAACCATGAGTCAGGAAATGGGAGAGGCTTTTCCAGAGCTTAAAGCTCAAAAGCACCTTATTCAAAATGTGATCAAAGAAGAAGAACAGTCCTTTTTACGCACCTTGGATCAAGGATTGATCTTATTAGAAAATGTTATTTCTTCGGCTAAGGGGAAAGAGATTTCAGGGAAAAAAGCCTTTGAATTATACGACACCTATGGATTCCCCATCGACTTAACTGCGCTTATTCTAAGTGAACGTGGACTAACGCTCAATGAGGCTGAATTTAATTCCGCTCTTGCGGAACAAAAAAATCGTTCACGGGCTGCTTCTGAAACCTCTACCGAAGATTGGACCATCCTAGTTGACGATAACGAGCAGGAATTTGTAGGATATGACACACTTCAAACTCCGGTGAAAATTACCCGCTACCGGAAGGTCACCTCAAAAAAAGAAGGTGATCTCTTTCAGTTGATATTTAACATCACCCCATTTTACGGAGAGAGCGGAGGACAAACAGGAGATAAAGGATATTTAGAAGGTGCCAGCGGGGATGTGGTCTACATCATCGATACAAAGAAAGAAAATAACCTTACGGTTCATCTCACTAAAAACTTACCAAAAAAATTAGACCAAACCTTTAGCGCAATCGTGGATGAAAAACAACGTAAACGATCTGCCAGTAACCATACAGCCACGCATTTGTTGCATCAGGCGCTGAGAAAAATTCTAGGAACCCATGTAGAGCAAAAAGGATCTATGGTGCGCAGTGCATCGCTACGATTTGATTTTTCAAACTTTAGCAAGGTTACAGATGAAGAATTGCAACAGGTTGAAGATTTTGTCAATGCTAGAATAGAAGAGCAGTTACAAAAAGAAGAACGACGCGCTATCCCCTATAATCAGGCGATAAAAGATGGAGCGATTGCTTTATTTGGAGAAAAGTACGGGGATGCTGTGCGAACCATAAAATTTGGAAAATCTATGGAGCTCTGTGGGGGAACCCACGTGCAAAATACCGGAGAAATCTGGCATTTTAAAATCACTTCAGAAAGTGCAGTCGCTGCCGGGATCAGACGAATACAAGCCATCACCGGGGATGCAGCAAAAGAGTATTTTCAAAAAGAAAGTGAGCAGTTTGAAGAGATAAAATCTCTCTTAAAAAATCCAAAGGATACCATAAAGGCTGTTGAAGATCTACAATCTGAAAATTCGCACTTAAAAAAGCAAATCGAAGAACTTTTAAAAGATAAAGCAGCCAATATAAAAGGTGAATTGAAAAGTGAATTGAGCGATAAAAATGGCGTTCAGTTTTTAGCTAAAGAAGTCGATTTAGATGCTGCAGCAATCAAGGATGTAGCATTTCAACTGGGTGGAGAAGTTGAGAATCTATTTTTGGTGTTGGGAAGCAAAAAAGACGGCAAGGCAATTCTTTCTTGTTATATCTCTAAAAACCTGGTCAACGAAAAGAATTTAAATGCCGGGCAAATTGTGCGGGAATTAGGGAAGTACATTCAGGGCGGCGGCGGCGGACAACCTTTTTTCGCAACTGCAGGAGGTAAAAACCCGGCTGGTTTGCAGGAGGCATTGGATAAAGCCGAAACCTATATTAATTAGCACGCAAAGTCGCTAAGGCGCAGAGAGATGTATATGACTGAAAATGAACTTGCCAGAGTAATTGTGAATTCTTGTTACGACATTCACACGAAATTGGGTGCAGGTCTTTTTGAGTCAGTATATGAATCGGTACTATTTTATGAACTTGACGAATTGGGATATAATGTTAAAAGACAATCTCCGCTTCCTGTAATTTGGAAGGATCTTAAAATGGATGTTGGATTTAGAACAGATTTGATAGTGAATGATAAAGTCATTATAGAAATTAAATCTGTTGAGCATGTTCTACCTGTGCATTCAAAACAATTACTAACATACTTGAAACTAACAGGGTTAAAATTGGGATTATTGATTAACTTCAATGAATCTCTGATTAAAAATGGGATTAAGAGAATCGTTAATGGTTTATAATAGTTATCAAGAATGAATTCATGATAGCTAAACTTTTGCAAGTATTATGTATTTTACTTTTTGTTTTTCTGTGGAATAGATTTATAGTGGTCACGTTAGTTGACACATTCATTAAATTTTTAGAAAAAAAGAAAATATAAATTCTAGAAAAATCTATCTTATAATTAACAGAAATAGGAGTAATACTGTGTTATTTCTCAGCCTTTTTTACTGGTTGGGAGGTTGAATAATAATCTATGGAATTATTTTAAAATAATACTTTGCGCCTTAGCGACTTTGCGAGATGATACTACAAACCCCCGTTCCAATCCCTGATCTGTCAATTAAAATTGACTATGAGTCTAAATGCCTTTTTATAGGTTCTTGTTTTTCTGAACATATAGGTAACAAACTTAGATATCATAAAATCCCTACGCTGATCAATCCTTTTGGTGTTGTATTTCATCCAAAGCCATTAGAACACCTTGTCACGCGGGCTGTAAATCAATTGTATTTTTTTAACCAAGATTGTTTTGAGCATCTGGAACAATGGCATTCGTTGGAGGTGCACTCATCCTTGAACCAAGGCTCACAGAAAGCGCTAATCACGTATTTAAATCATGAGTTGGATGTACTTAGGCATAAACTTCAGTCGGCGACTCATGTTTTTATCACTTATGGTACCGCATGGGGATATAAACACCTGGAAAAAGATCAGATTGTTGCCAATTGCCATAAGCTTCCGCAGAAAAATTTTGCCAAAGAATTATACTCCGTAGAGGAGGTAACACAAACGACTCTAGAGATTGTGACTTTGCTAAAAGACCTCAATCCATCAGCAGAAGTCAGTTTTACCGTTTCACCGGTGCGACACCTAAAAGATGGTGTTGTCCAAAACACGCTTAGCAAGGCACATTTAATTGCCGGGATTCATCAGGCAAGAGAAAAGGAGCCGCGTATAGGCTACCTTCCGGCATATGAGATTATGATGGATGAGTTACGCGATTATCGGTTTTATCAAGATGATATGATTCATCCCAACTTAACGGCAATTGACTATATTTTTGAGCGTTTTAAAGAAGCTTGTATAGCGCCTTTGGCCTATAAAACTATGAGCAAGGTGTTGGACATACAAAAGGGATTAGCGCATCGACCTTTTAATGAAAATAGCGAAGCTAATCAACGCTTTTTAGCTCAGCTTAACGAGAAGATAAGCACGCTTCAAAAGGAGGTTCCACAGATCTCATTTTAAACCTTATCTTTGGTTTACCCAAATGTATTAATCGTGAAAAAGAGCCTTTTTTTTTTACTGTTCACCGGTATCATTGCTAATGCGCAATCTAAAACCTACGACGATATTCAGTGGGCTTGTAAGGTGATTTCTTCCAGTCAAGCCTACACCCGAGAGGCTAAAACCCCGCTAAAAGCAACGGGGACTCCAGATGTTATGATGTCTAAAGCGGGACTCTCTGATCAATCCTTTCATTTAGGCTTTAAAGAAGGGTTTACACAAGAGGTACCATTTTCGAGAGTAAAAGTCGGCTTTTGCAGTCCGCAAAAAATTAATAAGATTTTTATTGCAGAAAGTCATGCCCCCGGTAGCATTACCAAAGTCACGGTATATGATGAAGCAGATAAAGCGTATGAGGTATATGCGGAAAAGGCAAAAAAAGTAAATCAACCACGACGTTTATTGCAAATAGATCTGCCATTCACTAATTACAATGTAAGTGCAGTGAGTATTGAAGCTAATACAGGATTTGATACTGCAATAAATACCATTGATGGAATAGGAATCATAGAATCAGTGAATGACATTGAATTGCCGGTATATCTGCAAAATTTAGGTAGTCAAATAAACGATGGAGTGGACGATCTGGCACCGCACATTTCGGCCGATGGTAAAACCATTTATTTTGTACGCGATTCGCACCCTCAAAATGTAGGGATTAGGAAAAATAAAGATGATCAGGATATCTGGGTAAGTACTCAAAATAGTACAGGCGAGTGGCAGCAAGCTCAAAATATGGGAGAGCCCATCAATAATGAGGTGTATAACTTTCCGGTAAGCATCTCACCAGATGAACAAACAATTTATTTGTACGGTCATTACGATAAGTATGGTCGACCCAGCGGCGCGGGCATTTCATACAGTACTAAAACGGCTTCAGGCTGGTCTGTGCCCAAAAATATAGAGATCAAAAAATATTATACTAAGGTGCGACAGGTATCCATGTTTATGTCACAGAATAAAAAATACCTGCTTATGGCGATAAATCCCAAGTCTGGTAAGCACTTAGATTTGTACGTTTCTTTTCAAGAGAAAGAAGATAAATACGGCAGACCCATTTATATGGGGAACACAATCAATACAGATGCCAATGAGGTAACTCCTTTTTTAGCTTCAGATAATAAAACGCTTTACTTTTCATCAAATGGTCACGGCGGTAGAGGGAGCAATGACATTTTCGTCACGAAACGTTTAGATGATACGTGGACCAATTGGAGTACTCCGGTGAATTTAGGCGCACCCATTAACACCCCGGGTTACGATGCAGATTTTAGTCTTTCGGCCAAAGGAGATTATGGCTATTTGGTCACCACGACAGATACCTACGGCAAGGCAGACATTGCTCAGATTAAGTTGACTAGTGAAGTGAAACCAAACCCAGTAGTGTTAGTCACAGGTAGAGTATTAAATCAAAAGACCAATGAGCCCATAGGTGCAGAGGTGGTTTACGAACTACTTAAAAACGGGCAGGTTGAGGGTGTGGCGGCTTCAGATCCTAAAAATGGTGTTTATAAAGTGATCTTGCCGTATGGAGAAAATTATGGATATCGTGCTAATGTTTCGGGATTCTACCCCATTAGTAAAAACCTTGATTTAACCCAAGTGAGTGATTATAAAGAAGTAGTTAACGATTTGTATTTGGCACCCATTGAAAAAGGGGAAACCTTTAGAATGAATAATATTTTCTTTGAAACAGCAAAGTATGAATTGTTGTCAGAGTCATACCCAGAGTTGGATCGATTAGTGACCTTTTTAACTAAGCAGAAGGAAGTTTCCATAGAAATTTCCGGACATACAGATGATGTAGGGAACGGAGAGTATAATTTGGAACTTTCTCAAAACCGCGCCCAAGCAGTGGTAAATTATTTAGTGGAAAAGGGAATTGATACCAGCCGAATCATAGCACGAGGATACGGCGAAGCAAAACCGGTTACCACAAATGATACCGAAGAAGGCAAACAAGAAAACCGAAGAGTAGAATTTACTATCTTGTAAACTAAATATAAAAAAACACCTGCCATACTGAGCTAGTCGAAGTAGACAGGGATAAGGGGAGGACATGAGAAACATATTATTCGGTGCCGTATTAGCCTTAATCATTGTGTTTGGACTTCGATATTGCGAACAGCAAAAAGATGATCGGGAACAGTTAGAAGAATCTTCGGTGCTTATCCAGGAACAAATCAAAAATGTAGGTAAACTCATTGTGACCGAAGGGTATTTTTCTGAAGTCTTTACCTATAAAAACTCCAAAGAGTTATTCGGTAGATACATTCATGCCGATAAAAAAGCACTTGTTGTCGTCAATGCAAAAGTTACAGTAAGTTATGACTTGAGTAAGATTCAGACTATTGTTGATGAAGAAAACAAAACGTTGAGGATTCTTTACATTCCAGAAAAAGAACTAGACATCAATCCAGATTTTAATTATTACGATGTCAAGCAGGATTATTTAAATCCGTTTGAAGCTTCAGATTACAATACAATCAAAAAGAAAGTCGAAGCCCGTCTTGAAAATAAAATAGAGCAATCAAGCATTATCTCTAATGCAGAAAACAGATTGATTTCAGAATTACAAAAAATTTATTTACTTACCAATACGATGGGGTGGACCTTAGTGTATAAACAACAACCTATTCAAAACCTCGAAGAGATAAAGCTCTAATCCATCAAGCGCCAATACGCTCAATGAAAAAGAAAATTCGCAAAAAAGAAATTCTCAAAACAGCAGCAGGTCTTTTTAAAGAAAAAGGCTATAACGCCGTTACTATGCGTGACCTGGCCAAAGAGATGGATATTAAAGCAGCCAGTTTATACAATCATATAGATTCAAAGCAGCAAATTCTGTCAGAATTAATTCTAGAAGTTGCCCAGCGCTTTACAGAGGGAATGGATAAAATTGACTGTAAAGAAAACCCTGCGCTAGAAAAGCTGGAAGAGGTAATAGAATTTCATATTGACATTACCCTATCCTATACCGATGTGTTGGCGTCATTAAATAATGATTGGATGCATCTTGAAAATCAGGAGCTAGAGGATTATTTGATGATGCGCCAACGCTATGAAGATAATTTTAAAACGATCATTAAAAAAGGAATAGAAGAAGGTTCTATACAGCACTACAACGAGGAGATCATGCTGTTCTCCATTTTATCAACGCTGCGAACATTGTATTTGTGGTATCCAAAAAAGGAGAAAATTAAGGCAGAAATTCTTAAAGAACAAATGGTCGATACGCTGCTCTATGGGCTGGTGAGACGAAATTTAACGTAAAAAATTTGAACATTAAACTAACAAGCGTTAGTTTTGTTGCTCAAACGATATCGTACATGGCTAAATTTCATGACATACAAGTAAAAGATGTGTATAAAGAAACAGCAGATTGTGCCGTGGTCACGTTTGATATTCCGCAGGAATTAAAAGAGAATTTTGCCTTTGAGCAGGGACAGCATTTAACGCTCAAGGCGCAGATTGATGGAGAAGAAGTAAGAAGATCGTACTCCTTGTGTTCAAGTCCGGTGGATGATTTATGGAGAGTAGCGGTGAAAGAAATTCCAGGGGGTAAATTTTCAACTTTTGTAAATAACAAGTTGAGTGCTGGGGATACCTTAGGGGTCATGCCACCAAGTGGTAAATTCAACACAGCCGTTCATCAAGAAAATGCTAAAAACTATATCGTATTTGCCGCCGGTAGTGGGATTACGCCCATTCTGTCGATTATCAAAACCCATTTGGCACTAGAGCCCAAGTCCACTTTTAAGTTGTTTTACGTTAATCGTACGGCAAAATCCATTATCTTTAAAGAAGAGATTGAACAGCTTAGGAATCAGTTCTTTGGTAGGTTTGAAGTATTTTATTTTCTCACCCAAGAGGAGCGAGATATAGAATTTTTAAATGGACGCTTTTCCGCAGAAAAACTGGCATTCTTAACCCAGCATATTATTGATGTAGACACCGTGGACGAATGTTTTATCTGTGGTCCAGAGGAGATGATTTTTCTCATCAGGGATGAATTGCAAAAGGCAGGATTAGATAAAAATCACATCCACTACGAGTTGTTTGTGACCGGTTTATCAAAAGAAGATAAAGAAAGAGTAAAAAAACTAGCTCAAAGTCGTGTAGAGGGAACTGATGTAACCATCATTGATGGAGGAAAGCAATTCCATTTTGTCATGGCCAATGAACATGATAATATTCTCGATGGCGCACTCTCTGCCGGTGCAGATTTACCGTTTGCCTGTAAAGGTGGGGTTTGCAGCACCTGCAAGTGTAAGGTTGTAGATGGAAAAGTTGAGATGAAAATCAATTACGCGCTTGAAGAAGATGAGGTCGCCAAGGGATTGGTGCTTTCTTGCCAGGCAGTGCCACTAACTGATAAGGTGGTGGTTGATTTTGATGTGTAATGTAACTCCCTTCTTTTTTTGAAGGGGTAAGGTTTGAGAAGTTGGGCGTTCCTCCCCAAAATTTGGGGAGTCGGGCTTTCAGCAGTCGCTTCCCGATTAGATCGGGAGAGCTTCAACAAAGCCTCAATCCCTAACGCAAAAAGAAGTTTTGAATAATATGCAATGCTTCTAAAAGAATAGTAGCATAGCCTGGTGCGATAGTTAGAATTAAGAAAAAAAGAAATTATGAGCGATAAAGAAGTTAAAGATTTAGAAAAGATTTTCGATCAACGCATCGCAAATGATGAGAAGATTGAACCCAGAGACTGGATGCCAGAGAAGTATAGAAAAACACACATTAGGCAAATCTCTCAGCATGCACATTCAGAAATTGTGGGGATGTTACCCGAAGGGAACTGGATTACCCGTGCTCCCTCGTTAAGAAGAAAAGTAGCATTACTAGCTAAAGTACAAGATGAAGCCGGCCACGGACTTTATCTCTATAGTGCCTGCGAAACTTTGGGTATTTCTCGTGAAGAGCTCTACGAACAACTTCATTCAGGTAAAGCAAAGTATTCCAGTATTTTCAATTACCCCACCATCACTTGGGCAGATATTGGAGCCATAGGTTGGTTGGTCGATGGTGCAGCAATTATCAATCAAGTGCCATTGTGTAGTACCTCATTCGGTCCTTATGCCAGAGCAATGGTACGTGTATGTAAAGAAGAAAGCTTTCACCAGCGTCAGGGATTTGAAATCATGATGAAGTTAGCAAAAGGCACACCAGAACAAAAAGCTATGGCACAAGACGCGCTTAATCGCTGGTGGTGGCCATCGCTTATGATGTTGGGACCCACAGATTCAGAGTCTGTGCATACAGAGCAATCCATGAAGTGGAAACTTAAACGAAAAACCAATGACGAACTCCGTCAACAATTTATCGATCAAACCGTTCCTCAAGCAGATCTTATTGGACTCACTATTCCTGACCAAGATTTAAAATTTAATGAAGAGACAGGGCATTATGATTTTGGAGAGATTGATTGGGATGAATTTTGGCAGGTAGTCAAAGGTGAAGGACCTTGTAACAAAGAGCGTTTACAAACCAGAGTAGATGCTTGGGAAAATGGTGCATGGGTGCGAGATGCCGCCATGGCATACGCCGAGAAGCAAGAGAATAAGAAAGACGATTTAAAAGAAGCAGTATAACTTCTAACATGCAGGTTTCCAAAACTTGTGGTTAGAGACAAAATGGTGCTTAACAGTAAAATTATAACTAACAAAAAATTCCCTTTCCTTAGGAAAGGGTCAGGGATAGGATGAAAAAAAATTGGCCACTTTGGGAAGTATTTGTTCGCAGTAAGAATGGATTAGAGCATCGGCACTTTGGTAGCCTGCATGCAGCAGATGCCGAAATGGCACTGAAAAATGCACGCGATGTATACTGCCGCCGTAATGAAGGCGTAAGCATTTGGGTGGTGGAGTCCAAACATATCACGGCTTCAAACCCAATCCAAAATCAAGAACTCTTCGATCCGGCAGAAGATAAGGTATACCGTCACCCTACCTTTTACGATCTCCCAGATGAAGTCAAACATATGTAAGTTGAACTTGTTCAAATTACATTTCCCATGAAAAGGGAAAACTAATTTATTTACAATTTAAAATAAAGATCAATTTAAAATCGAAAAAGCTGTCACGCTGAGCGGAGTCGAAGCGCAGGGTTAAGACTTAAGTAAGACTTCATCTTCATATAAAGATTCATGAAAAACCTTAAAAATTACATCCTCCAAATAGCCGATAACAATTTGATCTTAGGTCAGCGTTTATCAGAATTATGCGGGCATGGACCAAGTCTGGAAACCGATATCGCCTGCACCAATATCGCATTGGATCTTTTGGGACAAACCAGAAGTTACTATCAGTATGCTGCCTCTCTTGAAAATGACGATGTAACAGAAGATGATCTAGCCTACCAAAGAACAGAGCGGGAATATAAAAATGTTCTTTTAGTTGAATATCCAAACAAGCACTTTGGCTATATTATTATGAGACAATTCTTGTTTGATGTGTTTCATCAGCTTTTTCTTACAGAACTACTTTCAAGTAAAGATGAGCAGTTAGCAGCCATTGCCCGCAAGGGCATTAAAGAGGCTAATTATCATGTGAGTTTTTCAGGAGATTGGATAAAGAGATTAGGTGACGGCACACAAGAGAGCCATGAAAAAGTCCAAGAAGCCTTAGATGCATTATGGTCATATACAGGAGAATTATTTGATCCTTCGGAATATGAAAAACAATTGATAGAAGAAGGTATAGCCGTGAATCTGGAGAAAATAAAACCTATTTATCTGGAACGTGTAAGCAAATTGTTCGCAGAGGCCACCTTAACCATTCCGGAAACCAAATGGTTTAAAAAAGGAGGGAAACAAGGAGTGCATACAGAACATATGGGGTATATATTGGCAGATCTGCAGTATATGCAGCGTACTTATCCTAATATGAGCTGGTAGGATTTTCCGCGAAAGCAAAAAAATAAAAAGTCAATTTGGGTGATTTAAAGAACATAACAACCACAAATACTGGTCAAAACATTGATCCGTCATTGATTCCAATACTGGAAGAAATTTCAGACCCAGAAATTCCTGTACTCAAAATTTTGGATATGGGTGTGGTGCGCAAAGCTGTTTGGCAAGATGATGAGGTTTATATCAACTTGACCCCAACCTACAGTGGATGCCCGGCAATGGATGTGATGGCAGATGATATTACCGCAGCATTTGAAAAAGAAAATATAAAAGTGAAAGTGAAGTTGGTGCTCTCTCCTGCGTGGACAACAGATTGGATCACCCCAAGAGGTCGTAAGGCTTTAGAAGAATATGGAATAGCAACTCCATTAGAAGAACATGCAGACAAAGAAGCATTACTGGGGAATAAACGTATCGTAAAATGTACCAACTGTGGTTCGCTTAACACGACCATGGTAAGTCAATTTGGCTCAACAGCCTGTAAGGCACTGTTTCAATGTCAAGACTGCCAAGAACCTTTTGATTATTTTAAATGTTTAAAATGATGCCGTTACAAAGCCCTTTTTCTCGGTGGGAGAGGGGTTGGGGTGAAGGCAAATTAATATAAAATGACAGAATCCATACAATTACAGATAGAACATAAGGTCGCTACCATTACTCTCAATCGTCCTAAAGCCTTCAATAGTTTTAACAGAGAAATGGCGCTACGTGTTCAGGATGTGTTAGATCAATGCGAATCTGATGAACAGGTAAGAGCGATAGTTCTCACGGGGAACGGAAAAGCCTTTTGTGCAGGTCAGGATTTAAAAGAAGTCACCAGTCCAGAGCTGAATCCCGGATTCAAAAAAATCTTAGAAAAGCATTATAACCCCATCGTACTACGGCTTCGGGCGATTGAAAAGCCCATTATAGCTGCCGTTAACGGGGTGGCAGCCGGTGCGGGAGCAAATTTAGCCTTGGCATGCGATATAGTGATTGCGCATGAGGAAGCGAGTTTTATTCAGGCATTTAGTAAAATTGGGCTTATTCCGGATAGTGCCGGTACATTCTTCTTGCCGCGATTAATCGGTTTTCAAAAAGCTTCAGCCTTAATGATGCTTGGCGATAAAGTTTCGGCTCAAGATGCCATGGAATTAGGGATGATCTATAAAATCGCTTCCGCAGAAGCGTTTACAGAAGTAGTTCAACAAACAGCATTAGAACTGGCAAATATGCCTACAAAAGCACTGGGTTTAACCAAGCGCTTACTCAATCAATCAATGAGTAATACGTTAGAAAAGCAACTCGACCTAGAGTCGAAGATTCAAATTGAAGCTGCTCAAACTAAAGATTATGAAGAAGGAGTAAATGCATTTGTAGAAAAACGGAAACCAAATTTTATCGGCAAATAGAAAAAAAATGGCTTTATAGAGCTTTCAGTTTCGTTTGAATAATGTAGGCAAGAGTTATGCAGCCTAGATTTTTTGTTTCTTTTTCATCAATGGAGAAAGAATAAAGAAAAAATAGAATGATAAAAAATATCGGAATTATAGGCGCAGGAACCATGGGCAGCGGTATCGCTCAAGTGGCAGCAACTGCCGGATGCAAGGTTCATGTATATGACACCAATAAAACGGTTCTTCAAGATGCTAGAAGCAAGCTAAGTAAAATTCTTGCGCGTTTGGTAGAAAAAGGCCGCATAGGTCCAGCCAAAAAAGAAGAAATTGAACAGAATATCACTTATGTTTCCGACCTAAAGGATTTGGCAGAGTCAGATTTAGTGATTGAAGCCATCGTTGAAAATCTTACCGTAAAACAAAAGCTCTTTAAGGAACTAGAGCAATTGGTTTCTAAAGAAACCATTTTGGGAACTAACACCTCATCCCTTTCTATCGCTTCTATTGCTTCTGCATTAAAACACCCGGAGCGCTGTATCGGAATTCATTTTTTTAATCCGGCCCCATTGATGAAATTGGTAGAAGTAATTCCAGCAGTTCAAACTTCATCCACAGTTACAACACGAGCTGTTCAAACGATAGAGGACTGGGGAAAAGTCGTAGCCGTGGCTAAGGATACGCCCGGATTTATCGTAAATCGTGTTGCACGTCCTTTCTATGGAGAGGCCTTGCGTATCTATGAAGAAGGCTTCGCATCTTTTGCGCAAATCGATGATGCCATGAAAAGGCTGGGAGGATTTAGAATGGGACCTTTTGAGCTAATGGATTTCATTGGGAATGATGTGAATTATGTGGTGACTGAAACGGTATTTACCTCTTTTTACTTTGATCCCCGCTACAAGCCTTCATTTACGCAAAAGCGTATGGCAGAAGCCGGCTATTTTGGTAGAAAATCGGGTAAAGGATACTATGACTATGATGAAAACGGGTCGAAAGTAATTTCGATTTCAAGTGAAGAATCTCACGATCCTGCGTTAGCAAAAAAGATTTTGAATCGCATTCTGGTTATGCTCATCAATGAAGCCGCAGATGCGCTTTTTTGGAACGTGGCTTCAGCACAGGATATTGATAATGCCATGACTAAGGGCGTAAATTATCCCAAAGGATTACTGGCTTGGGCAAACGAAAAAGGAATAGCTTGGTGTATAGAAGAAATGGATCAACTGTATGATACGTATCGAGAAGATCGCTATCGGTGTAGTCCTTTGCTTAGAAAGATGGCATTAGAGGGAGTTAGTTTTGAGTCTTTCAGTGGTGAGTAAAAATTCTTATGGGTAAAAGTAATTATCATTTTAGATTTGAAGATTTACAGGTGTATCAAAAAGCAATTGACTTTGGCGAACATGTAAATGGTTTAACGATGACATTTCCAAAAGAAGAAATGTACAAGCTTTCTAGTCAATTTAGCAGAGCCGCAGACTCTATAGCATATAATATTGCTGAAGGATCTGCAAGTACAGACATAAATTTTAATCGATATTTGAAAATGGCTTGGGATAGTTCCCATGAATGTGTTGCAGCCTCTACGAAAGCGAGATTAAGGGGATATATATCTTTTAGCCAAGATGAAGAAAATAGACGGTTATTGACAGAAATTGGTAAAATGATTTCTGCGCTTAGAACTCACTTGAAGAAAAAATTTTAATATAAAAACACTCATCAACTCACCTCTCATGGACTCACTACTCATACCAAAAAAAATGCTCTCACAAGACGCATTCAGCACATGGCTAGGTATTGAAATTATTTCGGTAGAGTTGGGAAGGTGTAAAGTTGGGATGATCATTAGAAAGGATATGTTGAATAGTATGAATAAAGCTCATGGCGGAATTAGCTATTCCTTAGCCGATACTGCGTTTGGATTTAGTGCAAATACGCACGGTAATTATGCGGTATCTATAGAAACCAGCATTAATCATATTGAGGCCTTGGAAGAGGGTGATTATATCACCGCAGAGGCAGTAACCGATATTTCAAAAAACAAACTGGGATTTAATATAGTGGAAGTAAAACGTGGAAATGAAATCGTAGCCTTGTTTAAAGGTGTAGTATATCGCACGAACAAAAAATGGGAAGTATGAAAATTCTTTTTTTAATAAGTATCTTAATAATTAGTACGCATATATTTTATGCGCAAAATGATGATAAAGATGATGGGATATATGTAGTGGAAGAATTTAACGCTTCCAACGCCTCCTCATTTGAAGGCGTACAGATAATTTACTTGGGACACAGAGAATTTTCTACTTATTTCAGAAAGCTTTCAAAAAAATTAAAAAATATTGGACACCTTAATATTCAACACACTATTTCATTAGAAAAGGAAGAAATTTTTACTGTTAACAGTTTCGATGATTTGAATGTAAATAGTGATTTAATTTCAAAAGAGATGCCGGCTATATGTCTTCTACATATTGGGGAAAATATTGTTGTAGAAAGAACAAGAAATAAGAGCCTTACAGATATAAACCAAAGACCAGTTAATTATTATTTGTATTTAAAATTGTTAGATACAAATACAAACGAAGTAGTTTTAAAAAGAAAATTCTTGGTAAAAACTAGGTATACAATGTTAGAAAATGTAAAGGAGTTAGCCAAAGAGATTTCTCAAGTATTATTATTGAAAAAAATAAAGTGATTTGAAAAATGCATACATAATCGACGGCGTACGAACGCCTATAGCTAATTATAAAGGAACCTTATCGCCTGTTCGAACAGATGATCTGGCTGCGATGGTGATCAAACATCTGGTTGAGCAACAACCCAATATTCCGCAAGAGAAATATGACGATGTAATTTTAGGTTGTGCTAATCAAGCCGGTGAGGATAATCGCAATGTTGCGCGCATGGCTAGTCTATTGGCAGGATTACCTTATAGCGTTCCTGGAGAAACGGTGAATCGCTTATGTAGTAGTGGACTTTCAGCAATCATACATGCTAATAGAGCAATTAAAGCAGGTGACGGAGATTTGTTTATTGCCGGCGGAGTGGAACATATGACGCGTGGTCCTTACGTGATGTCAAAAGCCTCTACTGCCTACGGGAACGATAGTAAGATGTACGATTCCAGCTTTGGATGGAGGTTTATAAATCCTAAAATGCACGAGGCTTACGGAACCGATGGGATGGGGGTCACAGCCGAAAATCTGGTAGAAAAGTATAACATCTCACGTGAAGATCAAGATGCATTCGCCTATCGCAGTCAACAAAAAGCAGCAAAAGCGCAAGAGAACGGAAGACTGGCTAGAGAAATCATGACGGTTGAAATTCCGCAGCGCAAAAAAGAATCCATCGTATTTAATCAAGATGAATTTATAAAGCCAACTACCTCAAAAGAAGTGCTGGCAAAATTACGCCCTGCCTTCAAAAAGGATGGATCAGTCACCGCAGGCAACAGTAGCGGACTAAACGATGGAGCAGCAGCGACAATCATTGCCTCTCAAGAAGCAGTAGATCAATACAACCTCAAACCATTGGCGAGAATAGTTAGCTCTGCTGTAGTAGGTGTAGAACCCAGAATTATGGGGATAGGCCCGGTAAAAGCTTCCAATTTAGCACTAGAAAAAGCAGGATTAACCATGCAAGACATGGATGTTATTGAATTGAACGAAGCCTTTGCAGCTCAGGCATTAGCCTGTATTAGAGCATGGGATTTAAACGATGATGACCCCAGAATAAATCCAAACGGTGGAGCTATCGCAATAGGTCATCCCTTGGGAGTGACGGGAACCAGATTAGCGCACACCGCAGCGCTTCAGCTTAATGAAGAAAATAAACGCTACGCACTTATCACCATGTGCATAGGCGTGGGTCAGGGGTATGCAGCAATTATTGAAAATACCAATCAAAAGCAATAATCGATGAAGAAAACACAGCATTATATCCAAGGCCATTGGCGTGAAGGAGAAGGTGAGGGTACAATTATTCACGATTCAGTTACCGGCGAAGCCTTTACTTCAGTTTCGGTAGAAGGATTGGATATACCTTCCATCTTGAATTACGGCCGTGAAGTTGGGAATAAAGCGCTTAGAAAAATGACCTTTCAAGAGCGCGGTAATATGCTTAAAAAGCTGGCGCTTTACCTCACCAAAAGAAAAGAAGAGTTTTATGAACTAAGTTATCGTACAGGCGCAACTCGCGTGGATAGCTGGATTGATATTGAAGGAGGCTTTGGGAATTTGTTTGCCAATGCTTCGCTGCGTAAACTATTTCCTAATCAACCTTTTCATGTGGAGGGAGATCCCATTGATCTCTCCCGTGGTGGTCGATTTATGGCGCATCACATTTTAGTGCCAAAGCGCGGCGTGGCAGTGCATATTAATGCGTTTAACTTCCCCGTTTGGGGCATGCTGGAAAAATGTGCAGTAAACTGGATGGCTGGGATGCCCGCAGTAGTGCTACCGGCACCACAAACGGCTTATCTGGCTGAAGCTGTTGCAAAAGCTATGATTGAATCGGGTATTTTGCCTGAAGGTGCCCTGCAAATCATCAATGGTACCGCCAAGAATATTTTAGATACTGTTAGCTCACAAGACGTAGTAACCTTTACAGGATCTGCCAGTACGGGTAAAATTCTAAAAGCTCATCCTAGATTAATTGAAGAATCTGTACCCTTTACCATGGAGGCAGACTCGCTTAATGCAGCGATTCTAGGAAAAGATGCCGTACCAGGCACCCCTGAGTTTGACCTTTTTATCAAGGAAGTGCGCAAAGAAATGACGGTAAAATGCGGCCAAAAGTGTACTGCAATTCGCCGAATCATCGTTCCCGAAAATGTATTGGAAGATGTTCAAATCGCGTTGGGTCAGCAGTTAGATAAGGTAACCATAGGTGATCCACGGCTGAAAGAAGTTCGCATGGGAGCATTAGTGGACAAAAATCAAGTAGAAAGCGTTAAACGTCAAGTTGCTCAAATTGCTAAATCAGCAGATCTAGTGTACGGATCGATGGATTCACTCAACCTTACCGGTGCTGATGCTGAAAAAGGTGCGTTTATCAGTCCGATATTATTACGAGAAGATGATCCGTTTAACAATGACGCTGCCCACATCACCGAAGCTTTTGGTCCGGTGAGTACTCTCATGCCTTATAAAACCTTAGATGATGCCATTGAATTAGCTCATAAAGGGAAGGGATCATTGGTTTCTTCTATCGCGACCTTTGATGATCAAATTGCGAGAGAATTTACAGTAGAAGCGGCCACACATCACGGTAGAATCTTAGTGCTCAACCGTGAAAACGCCAAGCAAAGTACAGGTCACGGCTCACCCTTACCATATTTAGTCCACGGCGGACCGGGACGAGCAGGCGGCGGAGAAGAAATGGGTGGTATGCGCGGGATTAAGCATTATATGCAGCGTTGTGCTATCCAGGGAAGTCCGACCACAATTTCAGAAATTACCGGGATTTATCAGGCCAATGCTGCCTATAAAGAAGCAGAAAAGCACCCCTTTTCATACCATTGGGAAGATATCCAACAAGGCATGTCGCTCAAAACACATAAGCGTACGTTGACTGATGGAGACATCGTAAACTTTGCCAACCTTACCTGGGATCATTTCTACGCACATACCGACATCACTTCACTAGAAGGGAGCATTTTTGAACAGCGCACTGTTCATGGATATTTTATTCTGGCAGCAGCAGCAGGACTTTTTGTGTATCCTAATAAAGGACCTGTAGCAGCCAATTACGGACTGGAAGAATGTAGATTTTTGAAGCCGCTGTATCATAATGACACGGTATATGTACGACTGACATGCAAAGAGAAAATTGATCGCGATCAACGCGGCAGAGAACTCCCGGCCGGTGTGGTAAAATGGTTTGTAGAGGTTTTTGATCAAGAAGATGAGCTGGCGGCAATTGCTACCATTTTGACCTTGGTTCAAAAAAAGCAGAATGTTTTCACTGAAATCACCGAAGAATCACTCCATCAGGCACTTGCTAAATTGAACGAAGATAGCGAACCGGTTTGGGGAAGTATGAGCGCTCAGCAGATGATAGAACATTTAGAGTATAGTTATCGCATTGCTTCGGGAGAAATTCAGGATTTTGATATTGTGACTCCGGAAAAATACATTGAAAAAGTAGCTGAAACGCTTTATCAGTACGAAGTTATGCCGAGAAACTATGATTTTCCGTTGGCAGACAAGGCCAAGATGAGTGAGCTAAAACATCCTGATTTAGCTTCCGCGAAAGCGAAATTAGTAGAAGCCAGAGACGCGTATTTAGCCTATTTTGAAGAACATCCCAAGGCTACGCTTAAAAATGCAGTGTTTGGAGAATTGAATAAATTTGAGTGGTATTTGTTAGATCGCAAACACGTGAATCATCATTTCACACAGTTTGGTCTTTTTTGACCAAACTGTGTGAAACTCCCGTGAAAACGGGAGTCTAAAAAATGAACAATTAGAAAAATTGGATTCCCGTGAAAACAGGAGTCTAAAAAATGAACAATTAGAAAAATTGGATTCCCGTGAACACGGGAGTTTAAAAAATTAACCAACAGGAAAATTGTATTTTCTTAAAAACGAGAGTCAAATTTAATGAGTAAGCTGAAGAAATTTGTTCTGTGAGAAAGATTTCGTGATATGACAGCAGGTGATTCAGAAACTTGCACGGTGTATATTATTACAAATAAAACGAACACGACATTATATACAGGTGTGACCAAGGATTTAAAAAGAAGGATGTATCAGCATAAGAATAAAGTACGTCCTAAAACTTTTTCAGCACGTTATAATTTGAGTAAGTTGGTACATTTTGAAAAGTTTAAGTCTAAAGAAAAAGCTTATTTAAAGGAAAGACAGCTAAAAAAGTGGAATCGAGATTGGAAAGTACAGCTAATTGAAGAAACGAATTCTGATTGGATCGATTTAACAAAAATGATTTAATAATTAAAAAGACTTCCGCTTTCGCGGAAGATGAATATGACAGCACCATACGTAAAAGAACACCTAAACAACGGAATATCAACCATAGAATTTTTTCATCCCGCACATAATTCGCTCCCTGGGGATTTGTTAGCCCAACTAGCGGAAAAAATTGAACAAGCCGGAAAGAACGATGAGGTAAAAGTAATTGTATTAAAAAGTGGAGGCGACCGAACCTTCTGCGCAGGAGCCAGTTTTAAAGAACTCGTCAATATCGACGATGAAGAAACCGGAAGAGTATTTTTTTCGGGATTTGCCAACGTGATCAACGCTATGCGTAAATGCCCCAAGTTTATCATTGGGCGAATTCAGGGAAAAACCGTGGGTGGTGGAGTAGGTTTAGCATCAGCGACAGATTATTGTATGGCAACTAAATTTGCCTCCATAAAACTGAGTGAGCTCAATGTAGGAATTGGTCCTTTTGTGGTAGGACCCGCCGTAGAACGAAAGTTAGGAACAAGCGGAATGTCTCAAATAGCGATTGACGCCAATAGCTTTTATTCCGCAGCGTGGGCCAAGGAAAAAGGATTATTTGCCCAAGTGTATGATTCGACCGAAGAACTTGATGAAGCAGTAGAGGCTTTTGCGAAAGATTTATGTTCCTACAATCCTGAGGCTATGAAAGAAATGAAACGAATGTTCTGGCAAGGCACAGAGGATTGGGATGAACTCTTGGCAGAACGTGCGAAAATTAGTGGTCGATTGGTGCTCAGTGAATTTACTAAAAATGAATTAAGTACCTACAAGTAGATTATAATGAGCTGATTAGATTTTAGCCGTTAGCTTTGAGTATATTAAATATGGATTTCGAAAGTAAATATCATTTTAGTTTTGAGAATTTGATTGTTTATCAAAAAACGATTGATTTTGGAGAGAAGATTAACGTTCTTACAGAATCCTTTCCTAAAAAAGAAATCTTTCGTTTAACCTCTCAATTTTGTAGGGTAGCAGATTCAATAGCTGCCAATATTTCTGAAGGTTCGGCTAATACGGACCCAAATTTTAATCGTTATCTCAAGATGGCTTGGGATAGCAGTCACGAATGCGTTACTTGGAACACAAAGGCATATTTAAGAATATATATCACGAAAGAGGAATTTGAAATGAATAGAGCCGCACTAACAGAAATAGGAAAGATAATTTCTTCTCTACGAAAGAGATTGAAAACGAAATAACTCAAAACTCATCACTCATCACTCATCACTCACGAACTATGATCTACAGCTTTAAAGGACATATCCCGGTAATTCACGAATCCAGCTTTGTGCATCCATTTGCTGCAGTGACAGGCAACGTAATTATTGGTAAAGACTGCTACGTTGGTCCTGGGGCTGCGATACGTGGCGATTGGGGTGAGATTATTTTAGAAGATGGGGTGAATGTACAGGAAAACTGTACGATACATATGTTCCCGGGTAAATCTATACGCTTACAAGAAGGTGCTCACGTAGGCCATGGAGCGATTATCCACGGAGCAAACTTAGGAAGAAATTGCCTTATCGGAATGAACAGTGTGATTATGGATGGCTCTAGTGTTGGAGCAGAATGTGTCGTAGGTGCCATGAGCTTTATAAAAGCTGAAACTCAGGTTCCAGAAAGAAGTCTTATTGTGGGTAATCCTGCAAAAGTGGTTAAACAAGTAACCGATGAGATGATTGCCTGGAAAACTGCAGGGACAAAACTATATCAACAACTGCCTGCAGATTGCCATGAGTCGTTAAGGGCAGTAGAGCCCTTGAGAGAAATTCCGGCGAACAGACCTGTTCAAGAAGATTTTTATAAGACACTTAACGAATTTAAGAAGACGGAAAGTTAACTTTAAAAGCACTAAATGAACTTAGTTGCAGAGTGCTAAATAAGATTATAATGAAAACCAAAGATAAAACAACAACCACCGACTTTAAAATGCCTAAAATGGGCGAAAGTATTACTGAGGGTACCATTATCAACTGGTTGGTGGCCGTGGGAGATGAGTTTGAAGAAGGCGATGTTTTAGTCGAAGTAGCCACCGATAAAGTAGACAATGAGATACCAGCCCCTTTTTCCGGGAGAGTGGCAGAAATTTTGTGCGATACAAATGAGGTGGTTGAGGTAGGAACGTCAATCGCACGACTTGAACTAGCAGAGGTTGGAAATACAGATGAGATCAAAAAACAACTTGTAATAAGTAGCCCTAACACTTCTGCGAAAGCCAATAAGGGTAATAAAGCTTCGGGTAAGTCTACAACTAAGAAAACTGAGCAAAAGTCTTCATCCAGTAAGAATTATTCCATTCCGTCAAACCAAAATACGTTTATTTCTCCTTTAGTGAATCAAATTGCTAGAAAGGAACACATCAGTTATGAAGAACTGGCCCGAATAAAGGGAACAGGAAAGGATGGTAGGTTACGAAAGAGCGATATATACCAATACTTGGAGGAGGGAAGGCCGGCTCAGTTCGCTCAACCCGTCGCGCCAATAGATGAAGAAGCGTTTAGACTTCCAAAAATTAAATTAGACAAAGGAACGGGTGAGATAGTAGCGATGGATCGCATGCGGCAGATGATTGCAGATCACATGGTGTACAGCAAACACACTTCGCCGCATGTTACCGCCTATGTAGAGGCAGATCTTACCGATTTAGTGAATTGGCGTACGGCCAATAAGCAGGAGTTTCAAGAAAAACATGGAGAACGACTTACATTTACTCCGCTAATCATTCAGGCAGTAGCTAAAGCGATCCAAGAATTCCCCATGATCAATGTATCGGTGGATGGCACCAATATTATCGTAAAAAAGGAGATCAATATAGGAATGGCAACAGCCTTACCTTCGGGGAATTTGATTGTGCCTGTGGTAAAGAATGCAGATCAAAAAAGCTTACTGCAGATTGCTAAAGATGTAAATCAACTTTCGGCGAAAGCCAGAGAAAACAATTTAGGCGGGGATGATATTAAGGGCAGTACCTTTACGATTTCTAACGTGGGCACCTTTGGCAGTTTAATGGGAACACCTATCATTAATCAACCAGAGGCAGCAATTCTCGCAACCGGAATCATAAAGAAGAGGGCAGAGGTCATGGAGCGACCCGAAGGAGATTCGATTGAAATACGACAAATGATGTATCTTTCTCTAAGTTTTGATCACCGCATCGTCGATGGATATTTAGGAGGGAGCTTTTTAAGGCGTATCGCAGATCATTTAGAAAATTTTGAACAAGAACAAGTTTAGGCCATCTCACCTATACTCACCATAATTTATTAAAACAACGACCATCAATCAAAGCGCAGTGACAAAAAATACCTTAAAAAAAATGTTCATCAATCTGGTCAAGGCAAAAGCCATGGCAGAATTGTATGAAGCCAAAGTCAAGGTCACCTCAAAGTACGTTCACGCGACGTCCAGGGGTCACGAAGTTATTCAGACCGCAGTGGGGATGCAGCTTTTGCCACAGGATTATGTCTATCCTTATTACCGGGATGATGCAATGTTATTATCTATGGGACTTACGCCCTACGATTTAATGCTGCAGTTGCTGGCAAAAAAGGATGATCCCTTCTCTGGCGGGAGAACCTATTACTGTCATCCTAGTTTGCGAGATGAGGATAAACCAAAAATTCCGCATCAAAGTAGTGCCACAGGCATGCAGGCGATTCCTGCAACCGGAGCTGCGATGGGGATGTGGTACAAAGAGGTGATTAATAACAAAGAAGGCAAGAATGTTTTTGACGTTTCTGAGCAAAATCCGGTGGTGGTATGTTCATTGGGAGATGCTTCGGTCACCGAAGGGGAGGTAGCAGAGGCATTTCAAATGGCGGCCTTAAAACAGTTGCCAATTTTATATTTGATTCAGGATAATGAGTGGGATATTTCGGCGAATGCTAAAGAAACCAGAGCTCAAAATGCCTTTGAATACGCTAAAGGATTTCACGGCATAGAAGCCATAAGCATTGATGGAACTGATGCCGAGGAGTCATATCTCACCATTGGGAACGTGCTAAAAGTCATGCGAAAGGAACGTCGTCCATTTCTTATCCATGCTAAAGTACCTTTACTAAACCATCACACCTCAGGCGTTAGAATGGAGTGGTACAGAGATGATCTGGAAGAAGCAAGAAGCAAAGATCCCTATCCAAAACTTAAAGAACTTTTGTTGCAGAATGATTTTTCTTCGGAAGAGATTGAGCACATAGAACACGAGGTAGTACAAGAGGTTCAGGCAGATTTTGACCGAACGAAAGAGGCTGAAGATCCACAACCCGAGGATCTATTTACCCATGATTTTGCACCTACATCCATCACCGAAGAAGAGGGAACCCGATCTCCTCAGGACGGCGAACCTACGGTGATGGTGGACTGTGCGTTGTTTGCGGTAGAAGAACTCATGCGTGAACATCCCGAATGTTTATTATATGGGCAGGACGTCGGCATACGTCTAGGCGGAGTTTTTAGAGAAGCAGCCACTTTAGCCGAAAAATTTGGGCAAGAACGTGTGTTTAATACTCCTATACAAGAGGCATTTATCATTGGATCTACCGCCGGAATGAGTGCGGTGGGTTTAAAACCTATTGTTGAGGTTCAATTTGCCGATTACATCTGGCCGGGACTCAACCAACTTTTTACTGAGGTAAGCCGTAGCTGTTATCTTTCTAACGGTAAATGGCCCGTATCCATGATTTTGCGGGTTCCTATCGGGGCCTATGGGAGTGGTGGGCCGTACCACTCGTCTAGTGTGGAGAGTGTGGTTGCCAACATTCGCGGAGTCAAAATTGCATATCCCAGTAATGGTGCAGATTTAAAAGGCCTGATGAAAGCAGCCTACCATGATCCTAACCCCGTGGTGATTTTTGAGCATAAAGGCTTGTATTGGAGTAAGGTTAAAGGCACCAAAAGAGCAACCAGCGTAGAACCAGATAAAGATTACGTGCTGCCTTTTGGCATGGCAAATGTAATTCAAGAAATTTGGCCAAGTGATGAGGATGAGACAGTCTCCATCATAACCTACGGCATGGGCGTCCATTGGGCGCTTAATGCTTCAGAACAATTAGGTATGACCGATCAGATTGAAGTAGTGGATTTGAGAACGTTACATCCATTAGATGAAGAAACGATCATAAAATCGGTAAAAAAGTGTAAAAAATGCTTGGTGGTAACAGAGGAGCCCAGCGATAATTCTTTTGCCAGAGCCCTGTCCTCAAAAATTCAAGAGGAGTGTTTTCAACACTTAGATGCACCCGTCATGGTGATTGGTAGTGAAAACATGCCGGCTATACCGCTTAATAATGTATTAGAAAAAACCATGATACCTTCGACGGAGAAGGTCAAGGCTAAAATTGAGGAGTTGCTGAGTTATTAAGAATATTTAATTGAACTCCAATAGATACAATAAAACTATTTGATTGGTCAAATTGATCTTGTATTAGATCATTTGTTGTAATATCTAAAAAATCAGTGTAATTAATTAGATTTAAGTAAATCGAGATTGTTTTGTCAAAATGTGCTTGGATTGTTGTTGACAAACTTAGAGAATTGCCTGTATCCTTAAAATTTGAGTTTTTTGTATTCTTATATTTGACATGGGAATATCCAATTTTTGGAGTGATTGACATCATTTGAGTAATTTGGAACATATAACCTGCTCTTAAATTAGCTCTGCTTATTCTAGATCTTTGTAAATTTCCTGTAAATCTGTCATCTTTTACGCTCAGATTATTCCAGGACAATCCTCCTTCAAAGATGATCTTACTCAATACAGAAAATCCCATATTATATTCCACTCCTGTTTTTCCACGATAGGCATTCGTGGCAAAATTGTCTCCATATAGAAAAGGATGTGATAAGCCTATTTGAATAAAGAAAAAATCATCTGAGGGCTTTTCTACTTCTGGTTGTACTTCTTTTTGGGAGTAAAGAGACAGTGATAATGTGAATAATAAAATAAATAGAAGAATTGATTTAATAGATAACTTCATAATTTGTAATTGGTTCATTTATCATTATCACTTCAGACTCTTCTGATATGATCTTACCATCTTCATCATAGAGGCTGTAATTTATGGTTGCCATAGAATTGAGTATTAGGTTATCAATAGCTCTAGTAAAGTTTTCCTCTGAGGTCGTGCCTTGAGCAGGAAAGTATGAAATCAACTGATTTGTAGAGAGATCAATTTTTCTTATAGCTGGAGTATAATCAACTTCATATTGAAGTTCAACGGCAATTCCATTTGTGTTATTAAAATTTATTTGAAGTTGTGCTCTTGGTCTTAATCTAATTTCTGGTAGCACTAATGCTAGATTCATAAATTATTCAGGGTCAACCTGATAAATAATCTTTTCTAAGGTTGAATTTTCTTCAATTTCTTCATTTGATTCGCCATTGATGACGACTTCTATGAATTCTTCGTCTGATGGTGATAATGTGATAATTACCAAATCCCCATTTTCATCGCTAACGTTTCTACCAATTATTTCTGTATATCCTAAGCCTTTTGCATAAACCGTTGTTTCAATACCAGAAATAGGATCATTGTTTTGATCTTTTATCGTCGTTTGAACAAGTAGCCTTTGATTGTCATTTAAGTCAATTTCACTACAATCAGACATTAAAAATGAGATTGCTAACGGCAGGTAATAGAAAAATTTCATTTGTACATTTATTACTAGATGCAGGGTGACATGATAGGTTGTATTTTTGTATGTTACAAAATCGTTAACAAAAAAACTCCGCCAATAGGCAGAGTTTAACACGATAAAGCACGATGAAGTTTAATTATCCTCTCTTCCAGGAGGATAGGTTGCTAAAATTTCTTTCACAATTAAATTAATACGCTCCTGTTTTTTTGCGATATCTTCTACATATAATCTAGCGTTTCCAACACCTTGCCAGACCAGTTCTTTGTTTTCAGCATCGATTAGGTCTATGATGAGTGAGCCCTCTGTTGTAGTGGTGACATTTGTGCCGCCCATACCCCACCAGGGATTCCAGCCCCAACCCCAGCCCCAGCCTCCCCAGCCAAAGTTGTTGTTGTATACATTTACATTTTCGCGTTCTTCTGTAAAGAAGCTTACCAAAAGATCTGGATCTTCAGATTTGATCATTCCCTGTGTAGAAAGTTCAGCTTCAATGGAGCGTAAAATTCTTTTTTTATCTAAATCAGAGATTTCGGCCTGGTCAATGCCTGGTTTAAAAAAAGCAAAGGTCTTATATTCATTAAAATTTGCTTGCGTATCATAATCGTTAGTTACTCTCACCGCATTACATGAGGTAAAAGCAATAAGTGCAACAATACTTAGTAAGGTGAAAAATTTATTCATTGCGTTACGTATTTAATAGATTATAGCCTTCGGGTACATTTACAATTTACTTCATCAAGAAATATGCCAATAGACTTGTAAATCCATTACTAAGATATTGGATACAAGTAAAAAGGAACACTAATTTAAAAGAAGTTTAAGGAAAATTAATTGATAATAACCTACCTCAAGATAAAGATTTTAATAAAGGTAGTTTATCGATTTTTGTCGTAGCCGTAAGGACAATGTCTACAGCCGCTTTCACAACAATATCCACGCTTTAGGTGGTACTGCTCTGTAAAACATTTGTATCCCTCTGGGGTGAGGTAATAGTCACCTTTTTCTAGCGGAATTTTTTTCTTGAAAAAACTCATGCGTCAAAAATACATTAAAAACCTTTAATACTTATCTTTGTACCATGTTCGTGATTACTAATAAATATCTGATTGGTAGACGCTTTGCAGGTGTAACCTTATGGCCGTTTATCATTTTAAAGCGAAAAGAGCTGGCACAAGACCGCAGGTTTATGAATCATGAATATATTCATCTTAGACAACAGCTTGAGTTATTCATTGTACCTTTTTATCTCCTATATTTTATGGAGTATATTTTTAGACTAATTCAATTCAGAGATTTCTACAAAGCCTATCGTAACATATCCTTTGAGCGTGAGGCCTATGCTAAAGAATGGGATTTAAGCTATTTAGAGAACAGATCATTTTGGGCACATATTCAATACCTGTGGCATGAAGATTCCTTATAAGCAGGAACCTTTAAATCAATTTATTTATACCGATAAAAAAAATCATGTTTCGCTGTATATCAAGCGAGAAGATTTAATTCATCCCACGGTTTCTGGCAATAAACTGCGGAAATTAAATTATAATCTGGCTTACGCCGAAGAAAAAAATTTCAGCACCTTACTTACCTTTGGCGGAGCATTTTCAAATCATATTGCTGCAACGGCCGAAGCTGCTAAGCGCTGTGGTTTTAAGAGCGTAGGTATAATCAGAGGTGAAGAGCTGGGTAATAATATCGCAAAGACATTTCAAAATAACCATACCCTAAAGCAAGCACATGAAAATGGGATGGAACTTAGGTTTATTTCAAGAGCCGCGTATAGGGGCAAAGAAACCCAGGAATTTTTAGACAATATCAATGCAAAATATCCCAATGCCTATATTCTGCCAGAGGGTGGTACAAACGCACTAGCGATTAAAGGTTGTGAAGAAATATTGACTAAAGAGGACTATATCTTCGATTATGTCACTTGTGCTTCGGGAACAGGAGGTACTGTTGCAGGCATTATTAATTCAGCACAAAAACATCAACAGGTACTAGCTTTTTCTGCCTTGAAAGGGGATTTTCTTCAACGGGAAATAGAAAAATTCACTCATTCAAAACGATGGAAATTAATGACATCATACCACTTTGGAGGATATGCAAAAGTACCCGTCAAGCTAGTAGATTTTATAAATGATTTTAAACGTGATTACGGCATTCTTCTTGATCCGATCTATACAGGAAAAATGCTCTATGGGATCATTGATTTGATTAAAAATGAGTATTTTGCACCACATTCTAAGATACTGGCTATTCATACTGGCGGTATCCAGGGAATACATTCAATCAACACACGATTGAAAGCTGGGGGGCGAACATTAATTAATACAAACTATGAATAATTTTAAAATGATTATTGCCATTTTATTGGCGATGACCATCATCTCTTGTGGTGCAAAGAAAAATACCACTACTTCTACAACGAGTGACACAAAAACTAAAACAACGACAGTTCAGCAACGTACTAAAACTATCGGGCTAAGTAAGAAAGAGAAAAAAACTGATGCCTCAAGTCTAATTGACAGGCCATATTCAGAGATCATTAAAAATTACATAGATGATTACGCTCAAGCGGCAATATCTGAAATGGAATTATACGATATCCCCGCAAGTATAACCTTAGCACAAGGTATTTTAGAATCTGGTGCAGGAATTGGCGATTTAAGTCGAAAAGCGAACAATCACTTTGGCATAAAGTGTAAGGATTGGAAAGGTGCTCGCGTTTATCATGATGATGATAAAGAGCAGGAGTGTTTTAGAAAATACACAGATCCAAAATTTTCTTTTAGGGACCACTCTATATTTTTATACTATGCTAAGCGCTATGCGCCCTTATTTCAGCTGGAGGCAGACGACTATAAAAGTTGGGCAAAGGGCCTCAAAAAGGCAGGTTATGCCACAGATCCAAAATATCCTCAAAAATTGATCAGCTTGATTGAACGCTATCAACTAGATCAGTATGATGCAAAGGTATTAGGCAAGAGTGTTTCCAAAAGCAAACGAGAATCAGGGAATACTGTTGCTGATTTAGAAAGTGAACAATACGAGGTTAAAAAGGGAGATACGCTCTATAGTATTTCCAGAAAATTTGGTCTCAAAGTTGAAGAACTTAAACGATTGAACCAATTGACCTCAAATAGTCTGGCCATTGGTCAAATGTTATTTGTAAAAGAAGCTCAATAATCCATGATATATCAGCGTAGTAGCGCTTTATTTAGTGAAGCGCAAAAAGTAATCCCAGGCGGAGTGAATTCTCCCGTACGTGCATTTAAAGCCGTTGGAGGAGATCCTGTATTTGTAGAACGTGCTAAGGGAGCCTATTTATATACTGAAGATGGCACAACACTCATCGACTACATCAACTCATGGGGTCCTATGATTCTGGGTCACGCCTTTGACCCTGTGGTAAAAGCGGTACAAGAGAAAGCTGAAAAAGGCACTTCTTTTGGAATGCCAACCGCCATAGAGACAGAAATTGCTTCATTAGCTGTTAGCATGGTTCCTGGTATTGAAAAAATACGATTTGTCAACAGTGGTACAGAAGCGTGCATGAGCGCGATACGATTAGCACGCGGTTATACAGGTAAGGATAAGATCATCAAATTTGCAGGCTGTTATCACGGTCATAGTGATTCATTTTTGATTCAGGCAGGCAGTGGAGCAGTAACCTTTGGTTCTCCAAACAGTCCTGGTGTAACCCAGGGAACCGCCAAAGACACCTTATTGGCAGATTACAATAACCTGGCTGATGTGAAGCGTCTAATTGAAGCAAATCCAGGCGAAATAGCAGCCATTATTCTTGAACCTGTCGCAGGTAATATGGGGTGTATTCCGCCGGCCGAAGGTTTTTTAGAAGGATTAAGGCAACTCTGTGATGATCATAATATTCTTCTCATTTTTGATGAAGTGATGACCGGTTTTAGACTGGCAAAAGGTGGTGTACAGGAGCTTAAAGGAGTAACAGCAGATATAGTCACCTTCGGAAAAGTAATAGGTGGTGGCTTACCGGTTGGGGCATTTGCCGCCAACAGTAAAATTATGGATTATTTGGCTCCGGTAGGACCCGTATATCAGGCAGGTACGCTTAGCGGTAACCCGTTAGCAATGGCAGCAGGATTAACCATGCTAACACATTTAAATACGCATTCAAAAGTATTTTTAAGTCTGGCAGAAAAAACGGCTTATCTACATGAAGGTTTAGCTAAGGTGCTCACCCAACATGGCGTTACACACTCCATCAATCGATTAGGTTCGATGATTTCTGTACATTTTGCTAAAGATGAGGTTATCGACTTTAAAACTGCAGCTGCCGGGAATAATGATACGTTCAACAAATTCTTTCATGGTATGTTGAATGAAGGAATTTACATTGCTCCTAGTGCATTTGAAAGTTGGTTTTTGACCGATGCACTTTCTTATCGGGATCTGGATAAAACTATTGATGCTGTGGGACAGGTTGCAAAGGTCTTATAGTTTGTAATTACTATTCCTTCACTAAACTACTATTTATCACAATATCTCGTATTCCTGTTTCAAAATGGTACACCACGCTTGGGTCTTCGTGGTCGTGATACACATTCTCTACTATAATTATGCTCATTTTTTCTCCGGGACGTAGAATTTAAAATTAACAAAACCCATTCTCCTACCGCGATGACCAATGTATTTTATGGGCGTATTTTCACATAAATTAACTCCATAACCATACTTCACATTGCTGTCAATATGATGTGTATCAATAATATCAGAGGTAGTCATAAGTTTATAGGTTTCATTTTCTAGAATATCATCATTGTGCAGTTTTTTGTCCCAGAGACTCAAATCATAGGCGTTAGAAACCATTCCGCCAGCTGGAAGCATTTCTTGCCAGGATTCTTTAGTGTATTCATACTCTTCAAAGGTGGCAATTCTAAAATCATCTTCAAAAATCCAGTAACCATCGATCAACTCAGCATCAGTATGACCGTATTCAAAAGCGTAACTATTTTCCATTCCTAATTGAGCAAAAAGTGAATTAGCCATTGCTGCAAATTTTCTATTTGTGACTTTCTCGATAATCTTACCTAAAAGACCATACGCCGGATTACTATAGTAAAAGTCCGTTCCCGGTTCAAAGGCTAAAGGTTGATCGATATCTGTTATTCCAGAGGACATATTTAAAAGGTGATGAACCGTTACAGTATTTGCCCAAGATTGGTCAAAATCAGGTAAATATTCACTAATGGGTTTTTGTAAATCGATAGTTCCTTTCTCAACTTCCCTAAGAATTAGTACTGCTGTTATTTGTTTACTATTAGACCATATTCTGAATTTATCATCTAACGATATCGGTTTTTTAGTTTCAAAATCTGAATAGCCATATTCCTTTTTATAAACGACTTCATCGTCTTTGGTAATGAGGATAACACCGTTAAAGAAATGAGGTTCTTTGGTTTGTATCAAACTGTCGATTCTAGCAGAGTAATCATCAATAGTTTGATCTTCCTTTAGTGTATTCGGCTTATTCTTTTTCTCGCTACAACCAGTAATAGGGAGTAGGATAAATAAAAGTAAGATTTGAAAGATTTTTTTCATTGTAGTGTTTATACAAATAAGTTTTTAATTATTTCACCAAGCTACTATTCAACACTATCTTTCTTATCTCTTTTTCAAAATGAAAGAAGATCTCACTATCATCATAAAATAGATTTTGCAAAACGATTACGCTCAAATCTGTGTCAGGGACATAGAATTTGTAAGAACCAAAACCAAGACCTTTTCCAGGGTGCCCTATATTTAATAAAGGTTCGTTACTAATGCATACCCCGTAGCCATAACCTATTTTCTCTTCACCATACGCTTTAAAATAGTCTGTTCTTCTATCATCGCTACTTATCATTAATTTGTATGTTTCTGGTTTTAACAAATCCCCTTTATGCAAGTGTTCGTCCCATATTCTCAGATCATTTAAGTTTGAAATAATACCGCCAGCAGGAATAAAGTTTTTCCAAGATTCTTTAGGATTAGGTAGGGGTGACAAATTCTTATCTATGTCCTTTACCATAAATTTTTTTGTTTCATTGTCGTTTCCATATCCATTTATTAATTCATTATTAATCATTCCTAGTTCATAACAGTACGTACGATTCATTCCTAATTCCTTAAATAATTCATTTGCGATCTCAACATATTCACTACCAGTAACATTCTTAATGATCTTCCCCAAAAGTCCGTATGCAGGATTACTATAATAAAAATCTGTTCCAGGCTCAAAAAGTAACGGATCCTCGATACTTGAAATTCCTGAAGACATATTCAGCAGCTGATGTACCGTGACAGCATTAGCCCAAGTTGCCTTTAAGCCTGGTAAATATTGTTTTATGGAGGTGTGAAGATTTATATTTCCCTTTTCGAATTCTTTTAAAATCAAAACTGCAGTTATTTGCTTACTGTTCGATTGAATACGGAAATTATCACTTAAAGAAATGGGTGTCTTATTTTCAAAATCTGAATAAACGTGGGCTTTGGAATACTTAATTTCACCTTTCTGGGTTATTAAAATAACACCATTGAACTTTCTTGGGTTGGTGGTTTGTATTAAACTATCAATTTTTGCAGAATAGTTGTCAACTACTCGATTTTCTTTGGGTGTATTCGGCTTATTCTTTTTTTCGCCACAACTAAAACTTATAAGAGATATGATTATAAGTGAGATCTGAAAGACTTTTTTCATTTTAGTATTTTAAGGAAACGATTATATAAACAGCATTTACGAAAAATAGAGTTGGTTTCATCTATTAGTCTTTTTATTGACAATTGTCCTAAGTTCATCTGAAATCTCTCTAACATTACCGTGCTTTTGATTGGTAAGCACAACGATGTATAAATCCTCATCTGGGAAATACCGAACAATGCCTTCGTAATTGACACTTGACCCATGGTGCGAATGTTCTATGACCTGGTCATCTTGCCACTCACAATAACCGATAGGCGCCGATATATTTCCAAATCCATCATACTCTTCTGATAGCTTTTTCAGAGAATTCCTGTTTATAATTTTACCTTGATGAAGTGTTTTAAGCCATTGATATAAATCCTTTGTCGATGCTAAGAACAAAAGATTTTTCGTTGACATCCTGTACGCGTCTTCTTTAAAATTCTCATCAAAAGGTATAGCCATCAAGTCCTTATTTTCATACGGAAAGTTGTTTTTTAAAACTATAGATTTCATTTCTGAAGGTATAAACAAATGTCTGTTTGCAAAGTCTTTAAAAGACAAACCGCTAATCCGCTCAACTATTTTCATCAGTAGTATTGGGCTATAGTTGGTGTAGATGTAATCTGTGCCAGGTTCAAACTGAAGTGCGCCGACATTTAAAAGGTCTTTCCAAATTTTGTCATCTGTAAGCTTGATATCATTTTCAAAGTATTTATTCCAATCTACTTTCGGCAGTCCGCTGGTGTATTGTAATAAATGCAAAATTGTAATTTCTTCTGACCACTTTGGCAATTCTTTAATGTAAGTGTTGAGCGAATGACTAAGCTGTAATTTTCCTTGTTCTTGAAGTTGCATAATGGCAACCGCAGGAAATTCTTTATAAATAGAGCCTATGTTGAATCTATAATCTGGTGTTAACTCGCTGTTTTTACTCCCATCGATATATCCAAATGAACTATTGATGATTATAGAATCATTTTTCACGACCAATATATTGCCGTTCAATTTTCCGTTTTGATGCATTTCTTCGAGGTAGGCATCAAGGGATTGGTAGTTTTTACAGCTGAAAACGGTTAATATAACTGTTGTTAATAGCAGTTTTAATATTGAATTGATCATTTTAACTTTTATTGCATCGATTTATACGTATAACTCTTATGCACGATCTTCCATTTCCCGAGATATTTTACAAGTAAAAAAAAATCGGTAAATACTCTACGTTCCGGGATGATGATTTCGGCTTTTGCGGTGGCTACATTCTGGTCAAAGTCGATGGAAATTATTCGTCCAACTCTATTGGATTTTTGACCCTTTTTAATCTTTGAAGTATAGTCCGAACCTTTCCAGATGCGCAAACTATCTTCTTGAGTGACTGAATACAAATTAAAGTCGGGATGAAAGGCTTCTTTGAGTTTTTCCAGTTGGCCATTGGCTGTACCGTCGATGTATAGCATTAGTGTTTTTGAGATTTGTTCAATTTCGGAATCACTTTCGATCGTTTGTCCAAAAGAAATAGATGAAAAAAATAACAAGGTAATTGTAATTAGTGAAAGTCTCATTTTATTTGTTTGTAGATTGATTTGATTGCTCTTTAAGTTTCGCTACAACTAATTCCGCCACTCTAGCAGAAGCCGTGGGATCCTGTCCCGTAATTACCCTACCATCTGCAATGGCATAACCATCCCAACCATCAGCTGAATAGGTAAAGAAGCCATCGTGTTCATTGATTTTTTCTTCAATCGAAAACGGAAAATATTGATAATACGGTCTGTCTTTTTTCTCAAAGGCATCTGGAAAACCGTTTATTTTCTTTCCTTTGACTAAGTAGTTTCCATCTTGAGTTTTCAGGCTTACAATTCCTGCTGTACCATGACATACTGCTGAGATGACGCCATTTTGTTTTTCATAAACAGTCATCGTGATATTTTGAATAGCCTTGTTTACAGGAACGTTGTACATCGCCGCTCCGCCACCCACATAATAGACAGCATCGTAATTAGAAGCTATAACTTCCGTAGGTTTCAAGGTTGAATTAAGGCGCGTCATGAATTTGACATCGTTATAATACCGATATTGAAGCGTGTCTTTTGCCTTGTAGTAATGCCCCAAATGAATCTTTCCACCATTAGGTGTTAAAAAATCGACTCTGTAATCATTTTTGACAAAGACATCATATGCATAGACGATTTCGGCAAAACTGGTTCCGGTTTCAATATCTGAATCGCCATAGGTTTTAGCGTTGGACATTATAAAAAGGATCTTATTATGACCATTTTTTTCTGAAGGAGTTTGCGCTGATAATCCTGAAACAAAACAAAGTAAAAAAGCTAGGATGTTGAATTTCATTTTTCGGTGTTTTTGAATCCATTACCAAAACTCAGAAAACAAAATAAAAATCCATTCCTATTTACTATCAGAAAGGTGCAAGATTATAATTTTGGACTAAAAATCCTTACGAAATCTGCTTTTTGAAAGATGAAGGTGTGGTGCCAGTGACTTTTTTAAAGGTACTATAGAAAGAAGATTTTGAACTAAATCCCGCTTCAAAACCGATAGCCTCAAGCGTAAACTGGTCGTTGTTTTGAATCAATTTCTTAGCGGTTTCCACACGCCAGGTATTGATATACTGTGAAAAAGATTTCCCTAAATTATCGTTGAGCAATTGAGAAAGGAAATGCGAAGAAATATTCAATTTTTCCGCAAGTTGTTTCAATTTTATCTCGGGTTTTTTATGTAATTCTTCCTTTTGCATAATGATATTTAATTGTGCAATAATAGTTTCGGCTTCGGATGCGGTTATTTTTTTTGAAGTATATTTTTGGGGTTCTTCAAAGAAAAGATCCGACTTACGTCTTTTGAGAATCCAAAATAGTATACTTAGGTACAATACAAATGAAAATGAGAGCGCACCTACAATATAAGAGGTATAATTGGTGGTGAAATAAGCCAGCCAAATTATGAAAACACCAGTGTTTATTGTGATTAGCCAAACCTGCTTGTTGGTAAGCTCTACTCTTTTAAAGATCAGCTTTTTTAACTCGGATTTTAGCATCATAAAAGATAAAAGTACATAGGTAAACCACTGCCCGAATAGAAACCAACATAAGTAGCCTGATTGAGTCCGCATCCATAAATACCTGTGTTCTTTATAAGGGTAATATATTCCTATCAACGTCATTCCAATAATTACGGGTACCACGTGCCATAACCATTGATAAGATTTTTGTTTTACGGTTGACGTAGCTTCTTTTACATAGAGGTACAAAAAAGGGCCTATAAGCATACAGGCAGAAAGCCCCACCTGAATAAAATGCGTCGATATCCCTTCATAAAAGATGAGGAAGACAGATTTAGTGACACGCACACTTACTACAAACAACAGTGCTGCTAGAAAATAAGTAGATCGGTTTTTATTTTTAATAAAAAATGCAAAATACGCACTTAAAAAAAGTCCGTTAAAGGCGCCGATTGCACTAAAAAAGAAGAGTATTTGTTGGCCAATATCCATGAGGGTAAGACAACGGTGTTACTTATTCATTTTTAATAATTCCTCCAAATAGTCACGTTTATTCGATAATCGAGGAATCTTATGTTGACCTCCCAATTTTTCATTTGCTTTTAGCCAATCATAAAATAAGCCGGGTCTTGCATTGTTTATTTTTAGATTGGTAAGCGTGATATCGTTATGTCGCTTAGCCTCATAATCACTGTTTAGCTCTTGTAAGGTTTTGTCCAGCCTCTTTTCGAACTGTGCCATATCTTCAGGCGGATTTCTAAACTCTATGATCCATTCATGACTTCCCTTTTCTGTTCCTTCCATAAAAATGGGAGCTGCCGTATATTCCACGATATCACAATTGAGTGCTACTGTAGTAATATGAAGTGCTTTTTCAGCGTTTTCAATGATAAGTTCTTCACCAAATACATTAATGTGGTGCTTTGTTCTTCCGCTAACTCGTATGCGATATGGATGCAATGAGGTGAACTTTACCGTATCACCAATTTTATATCGCCACAGTCCTGCATTGGTAGAAATGATAATGGCGTAATTTTTATCTAACTCAACTGCTGAAAGTGGTATAACTTGCTGGTGTGGAGTACCATAGGTTTCCATTGGGATAAATTCATAGAAGATCCCATAATCCAACATTAAGAGTAGATCCTTGCTATTGTTTTGATCTTGTACAGCAAAAAAACCTTCTGAAGCATTATAAATTTCATAATATTTCACATCATGATTGCCCATTAGCTTATTATATTGCTCTTGATAAGGTTCAAAGCTGACTCCGCCGTGAAAATACACTTCAAGATTGGGCCAGACTTCCTTTAAATTTGTGGCTCCTGTTTTATCTAAAACATTGTTAAGTAAGACCATCATCCATGAGGGAACTCCAGCTAAACTCGTCACGTTTTCTTTTACGGCCTCATCTACAATAGCAGGCATTTTAATCTCCCAATCACTCATTAGAGATACATCGTTACTTGGAGTACTGCTGTAATTAGCCCAAAATGGCATATTAGCAATAAGAATAGCAGATAAATCTCCAAAGACTGTCCCGTTTTCCTGATACAATTCTTTACTGCCGCCTAAACGTAAACTTTTTCCGGTGAACAATTTAGAGTCTGGATTATTGTTGAGATACATACATAGCAAATCCTTCCCTGCATTAAAATGACACGCTTCAAGTGATTCTGCACTTACCGGAATAAATTTACTTTTTGAGCTAGTAGTTCCGCTGGATTTAGCGAACCATTTTATAGGTGTAGGCCAAAAAATATGATGCTCTCCACGTCTGCTTCGTTCAATAGCTGGTTGATAATCCTCATAATTCTGTATAGGTACCTGGTGTTGAAATTGATCGTAATTCTTTATACTTGAAAAGCCGTATTTTCTTCCAAACTCGGTTTCAGATGCTTTTAAAAGCAACTGGCTAAGCAGTTCGTGCTGTACTTCGTTTGGATATTTTAGAAAAAGTTCAATTTGGTGAATGCGTTTTTTCAAAAACCAGGAAGCAATAGAATTTACAATAGGAATTGGCATTAAACGCGTATCTTTAGTGTTGAAATGTATGTAAAAATCTTCGGTTAAAAATAAAAAAAAATGCAATACCAGGGCGTACTTAAAAAGATGCAAACTTCTTATGACTCACCGATTCAATATTATCTCGTGTTTGAAAATGATTTTATTCACGTTAACCAACTCATCAATAAAAAAATAGGCATTGCCTTCGTAAAATATCAATGCCTTGCTTGTGGAGAGAATAAAAAGATATATCGCCAAGGCTATTGCTATGATGATTTTTTTAATCAACCTCAGGCAGGAGACTGGATTATGAATCCAGAGTTAAGCAAAGCACATCTTGACATAGAGGATCGTGATCTGGCTTATGAAAAACGAGTACAGCTTCAACCTCACGTAGTTTATTTAGCCAACTCCAGTAACGTAAAAGTAGGGGTGACACGAAAGTCTCAGGTTCCCACACGTTGGATCGATCAAGGGGCTCATGAAGCTATAGAAATAGCAGAATTACCTAACCGTTATTTAGCTGGAATTACAGAAGTTGCCTTAAAAGATCATGTGGCTGATAAGACTAATTGGCGTACGATGCTTAAAAATGAGATTAAGGACGAAGATTTAGTAGAATGGCGCAACAAGCTGAAGCAATTCTTACCCGCCGAAGCTCAGGAATATTATATAGAAAATAATACCGAAACAGCTATCGATTTTCCGGTGGAGCGTTACCCCGAAAAACTTAAAAGCCTAAACCTAGACAAAACCCCAGAATTTGAAGGGACATTAAAGGGAGTAAAAGGTCAATACTTGATTTTTGAAGATGATACCGTGTTTAATGTACGTAATTGGGAAGGGTATGTCGTCGCGATAACCGTGAATTCTTAGTATGGGTATAACAAACCGCAAAATGTAGTACTATACCACTAATGACGCTGATTTCTAATTCACGCCAGCAAGGTTGAAATCTGCCCGTTAAGTATCATTGGTTGCATAATGAAAGCTTACAAGGTCTCAAACCTTGCAGGGTAATCTATTACTTTATTTTCATTTCTCTATCATTTAATTCCTTTTGAGTAAAATCACTGGGTAACGCTATGGGTGCTTTAAACTTGGTTTGATCAGTCAATGCATTCATAAATGCAATGAGGTCGTTAATTTCCTGTTCAGATAAATCCAGCGCATCTGGTGCTAGGGTTTGATGCGGCACTTCCATCCCATGACCTGCGCCACCACCTTTATTATAAAAATCCATGACCTCTTCAAGTGTATTGTAAATCCCGTTGTGCATGTAAGGAGCGGTTAAGGCAATATTGCGTAAAGTAGGGGTTTTAAAGGAATTTTTTAAGTGATCTGCCTTAGCTGTCTCTCTACCGTTAGCGAATCTTCCTAAATCATCATCCATAATGGATTTATCTTCAAACGCTTCAGAAACGCCTAGAACTTCAGACTCAGATTCTGTATAGAGTGGGGGAACGGTACCATTAAACGTGGGAATAAAATGACAGGTCGCGCATGCAGCCTTTCCCGTGAATAGATTAAATCCACGTTTAACATCATTTGGTAAGTCTACTAGTTCACCACGCATGTATAAATCTAAAGGAGAATCAAACGCATTGAGTTTTAGTATGTAGGCTGTAAGCGCATAATCTATCGTATGTGCTGCAACTCCGTCATATTCAGGAAAGGCCTCTGTAAATAGATTAGTATACGTAGGACTATGTTGTAATTTTTGAATAACGGCATTATAGGTCGTATTAAACTCATTGTCATGAACGATTACGTGCTCAAATTGATCTTCTAGACGCTCTACGCGCAAATCATGAAAAAAGCCTGTTGCCAATCCGGAATAATTTAGTGTAAGTGTATTCCTTTTCAAAGGTTTACCATCAGACCCTAAACTTAAAACATTACCATCTGTAAATGCTTTTTCCGGATTATGACAGGTTGCGCAAGACATAGTATTATCTGCTGATAAAACCGGATCGTAAAATAATAACTTCCCTAGGGCTGCTTTTAACTCAAACTGCTCGTCTTCTTGTAAACTAACATAGTAAAATTTATTAAGGAAATCCTGATCAAAAATATTCTCGGCTTCATAGGTAAGCGAAGAAGCATATGGGCTAATTTCTTCCAATGTTTCATACCCCAATGCTACGTGTACTTGCTTGTACTTGCGATACAGTGGATTGATAACATCTTTTATGAAGGAGAGTCTGTCAAAAGAGTTGAACGTTTTGTTTTGCCTTAATTGCGCTTCCGCGGAAGCAAAAACCTCTTGTGTATCATTTTTTAAATCAGGTCGCTTTATAGTATGCAACTCATGATCATAGAAGCTAAAGGTCTCCCGAAGCGTATGTATAAGATAGACAGCATCCTCAATACCCTTGAGTGTTCCAGGAGTGTCGAATCCTGTGATTCCTAGTGCTGCCAGCCTTACCAATGCTTGTCGTGAAGCTTCAAAATATTGCCTGTTTGAAAATTTATACGACCCTATATAGCTTTGCATTTTTTTTATATCCCCTGCCAGCTGTGTAGAAACATCTACAATTTCTTCGCTGTTATCTACGGGATTTGCCATGAGTTCGTCCAGAACTTGAAAGCCTTTGGGAGAAATGATCATAAAATCTGCTGTTTTAGGTTCAACTTTGAGCAAAGGAGCACCATTAAGTGTTTTTTCATATGCCTCTTCATCCAGGTAGGCAACGATATACTCTACTTTTTTAAATTTTTCCCTTAAAGAGGCATAAGCCTGCTGTAGTTTTTGAGAAGATTTTTGTTTTTCATGATACGATTGAGATAGCTTGACAAACAAATTGGACTCGGTTCTTAGTGCATCAAAATCTTCATTGTATTTTTTTTGGATGAGGGGAAGTGCTTTAGAGGCGTATGTATGATCAACTTTTGGAGGTGAAGAACAAGAGTTTGCCAATAATGTGGCTATTACCAACATTACGATGGATAAACGTTTCATAATTGAAGAATTTTGTAATAATTAAAAAAGTGAAGCCGAATTACAGGAACCCGACTTCACTTCGTACTAATCAACTGCAATGCCTAAGGATTATTTTTTGATGAATTTTACACCTTCACCTTCTGCAGTCTTTATCAAGTAAGTTCCTGCGCTCATATGCTGTGTGTCATAACTTTTAGCCTGACGTTTCACAGCAATTCGCTTACCGGTCAAATCGTAAATCGCAATATCGGTGACCTTATTGAAGTACAGAATTTCTTCTACTGCATTAGGGTACACACTAAAGCCTTCTTCCGGTTTTCCATCAAAGTCTGGCGTTGAAAGTGCGCCAATCGCATCTGCATTATCAAAGCCAGTAATGGCAAAGGTTAAGCTGTTGTTGTATGGAAAAGGATTATCTGTAGAAGGATGTTGAGAGTTCACCAAGACTGATTTACCATCTGGTGTTCCCACCGCTCCAGTGATTTCTGCACCACGCGGAGTTTGAGTTAACCTGATCATATTATCGATCGTAGGATTGTCTACACTCATGTCAAGAATGTACATCTCGCACATTCTATCATTAGGATATTCTGCCGGTGTTCTACCAAAGGAAGTTCCGTTGAGATCCTCTTGGACAAGCATGAACGTTTTATCCTCACCATCAACATTGGTGTATAAAAAATTAAGCCCATCAGGATTAGAAATATGTTTATCTGGATAGTTCGCTAGGGTAGGGCTTTCATCAAAGAATGGTCCTCCCTCAAAGAAAACAGTTACTTCATCAGTTGCAGGATCATACTCAAGGATTCTACCGTAGTAATCCCAGTAGTTATCATCATCGGGTCCTGTTGCGCCTTGCTCAGTAGCTCTGGCGATGTGATGAGGAGCGTATACTGCTCCCGCAGCAGCTTCATCAGCCCATCTTGAAGCCGGGTTGTCACGACCTGTTTCAGTCATATATACTTTCCCAGTATTTTTATTATAGGCTACCCACTCTAGACGATTAAACATGGTAGCTCCACCAGCAACTGCCTCATCGGCATAGTTAAGCATCTTGTCAAAATCCTCATTGTCAATTTCAACCCAATTACCGTCGCCACCAGCTGCGTCATGTTTATAAACGTATAACGATCCATTTGTGAAGTCTCCCGGAATATCGGCCACAAATTTTGTGAAGAACCCGGGGGTTGCATCTGCACCTGTATATACAGTTCGGTTATCATTGGCTACGGTTCCACCTTCAAAGGGTTGGCGGCCCCAGTTATACTGCTTTCGTATGGCTTTAGCCTGGCGGGGATCAACTTCTACCATCCAGTTGAAGTTTTGGTATTTCTCGATGGTTTGAAAGTTTGCAAATTCAAGCTCAGTATACTTAATGGTATAGTCTGATAAGTCGCGCACTGCAGGAGTGATATCGTCGTTTGAATTTCTAAACCATTCTTCTGCTGTCCAGATACGACCGTCAATTCCAGAGTTGATACCACCACAATTCATTCCTGTTTCACCCACATTGGCAAAGTCCACATTAAAGAATGAACCTTCACGACCATCAGTCAGTTTTTGATCGATAACATATAGTTCGTCGGTTACCGGATCTCTTCCCAAGAGAAAAGCGGTCATACCGCCACCATCTCCAATCTTATCGTCAGAAATGATCATCTCATGATTTACACTTACCCATCCTAAAACATTAGGATCATCAGTACAGTCATCATTATCATTAAATGGAGTAAAACCAATAAAGTCATGCCATTGCTTGGCAGGAACAGATTCATTGATGCCGGTTTGTACCTGGTCTTCCCCACCTACAAAGATCACTTGAAATTGAAAAGGAGATGGAGGCATCACCACTTCAGTCGCCTCCCAGTCTACGTCTACTTGTAATTGAGACTCAAATGTGTTTTGAGCAAACGATACTGCAGATGCTATCAGCGCCGCAGTACCAAGGATAATTTTTTTCATTGTTTAGTTTGTTTGATTACGTGTGGCTAAAGTAGAAGCAGACTGTTAGGGCAGTCTTACACATAGTTTATCAAACAACTATTACAATGTTAATTTTATTAAGATTTCATTACTGAAGTTTAGTTATGAACAGGTATATTTAATATTCAAGTAATCTCAATAACCTTATTCTAACATTAAATTAAAATCACTATTTATGTTAATTATGAGCTCAAAGTAACCACGGTAGGGGGTGAGTAATGAGAAGAATTAATTTCCTTTATTCGTTGAATCGGCAGCTTTTTTCTTTCTTCCAAAAAGTCCTCCTAAAACATCTTTAGCGATATCCTTTACAGCGTCTTCGGGTTTTACCTTGGTAGAATCTTGTTTCACCGCAGTGCTGTCCTTCTTATTTTTATTAAAGATGTCACTAATTACCTCATTGAGCTTATCTTCTCCTTTTTCTTTGAGTTTTTCTTTTTGCTTAGCAACAATTTGTTGCGTGAGATTTGTAATCGCAGCTTTTGTATTTAGTTTTACAGTAGGGTTTAAAAACGATCCTGTAAGCTGAATGGGCAAATCTACCTTCATCGTATTAACCTCTTCTTGACTTAATGAAGCTAATTTACCACCAACTTCATCGCCCAGGTATTTTGCAGGGATGTCCAACGCCACATTATAGTTCAATTGGTTATCAAAGCCATGACCACCGCTAACGTTAACCTTAATGTCCTTAACATCAAAATCAAAGGGTTTAACGTTGATCTGCCCATCTTCAAAAGCTACTTGAGTCGTAAGGTTGTTTAGGTTTATCTTATCTAAATCCACAAAATTTAATTGTTGATCCAGCTTGCTCAACAATGGTGTTTGAGAAGAGTTTACCTTTGCTTCTAATAAGGTGGCCAGCGCATTCCCTTTTACACTATTTAGTACTGGAGTAAGGTCTTTAGTAAGATTTCCATCTAATGATAAAGTGGTATTGAATGAGCCGGCTAATGCTTTTGCAATAGGAGCCAATCCTTTTATAAGTTCCATTTTCTCAAAAGTTTCGGCAATGTTGATCGCGTTTAAATCTACATTCATGGCAAATGTGGGAATTTCATTTTTTGTAGAAACGTTTCCGTTTACTGCGATTTTTCCCTTAAAGATATCTGAGGTGAAATTTTTGATTTCAGCTTTTTCATCTTTAATAATTGCAGTCCCTCTTGCATTGGTAAGGCTTAGATTGTCATATAAAATTTTATCTGCCCTAAAGTTTAGCGTAGCATCTAAAAACGACGGAATCTTAATCGCCTTGTCAGAAGAATCAGATGTATTGTTACCATCAGAGGTTTTAGATGAATCACCAGATTTTTTAGGATTGTTCTCTGCAATCATAAAATCATTTAAGGCAAACGTGTTGGATGAAACATCAAATACTCCTTTTAAATTTTGATCAGTAAATAAATACCCTAACAAATTATTGATTGTACCCGTCGCTCTCATATCAGTACTGCCAGAGGTTAATTGCATTTCTGTCAATTTTAATGTTCCCGGAGTAAAAGAAAGTGCAGCAGCAGCTATTTGCACGGGGTTCGGAATTTCTGGCGAAGAAAAACTAAATCCTTTAATCGATGCAGAACCCTGGCTTTTGACATTTTGATACTGTTCATTTTCAAGAGAAGCCATGTCAAAATTTGTAGTGAGATCAGCATTTAAAATTCCTTGTAATTTTTGTTCCAGCTCTAGCGGATACGCCTTGTCAAGATTAGCCAAATTAAGTGTTCCTTTTACCCCTAGATTCACTAACATATTTTGAGTTAGATTTTTTAGACTTCCGCGAAGCGCAAATACATCTTGATCAATTCTAAAGGTGGCTTGATTAATATTGACGTAGGTGTCATCTATTTTTCCGGTTTCATTGATAATCTTCGTATCTATGGAGATATCCTCTACTCGCTTGGGCAAGTCTGAAAATTTGAAGGATGCATTATTACTTGTAATGGCAATGTCCATGGTGGGTATCGTATTTTCATCTGCAATACCCTTAATTTTTCCATCTACGATAAAGTCCCCGGTGGTAGTAACTCCGTCAAGGTTTTTTCGGTATACTTCGGGAATAACGGCAAGAAAATTCTTAAAGTCAGAAGAAGGTGTTTTAAAGCTGAGGTCAATTTCATTATTATCTTCATTGACCTTCACGAATCCATCAAACTCAAGTGGAAGATCATTTATATGCGCACTATTTTCAAGAAATGTATATGTTTGATTCTCTAAATTAAGCTGAAAATTAGCATCTAGGTCGAGATGGTTTTCATTTAAATAGTTAATGCCGTCAAAAGCAAAAGATACATTTCCGCTAGAGGTAGTCTCCAGAATAAATTCATTTGCCGAAAAATCACCTGTTCCTTCATGGGTAAAATCAGATAGCGTCAAATACGTTGTGGAGGCTTTGTCATCATAGACAAGACTGGATTCATTAATCTCATAGTGATTAACGTCAAAGGTAAAACTTTGAGAAGCTTGCGTACCTTCGGTTACTTGAGGTGCATCAGACGTAACGGCAATATCGTAGTTTGCATTACTTAAAGAATCTACTTTAATGAGAATGTCGGCTTTATTGACGATGAGTTCATCTACTTTTATGGCTTCTTCGGCACCTTTGAACAGCTCTTTGACAGACATTTTTAAAGAAAGGTTTTTCACAAAAGCTAACGTATCGCCTTCAAAAGGAGCATTATTAATTACGCTAACTCTATCAAGGGTTAATGTTGCGTTGGGGAATCCTTTGAGTAGACTCAAGCTTAGATCCTGCCATGCCACGCGCGCATTTAAATTGTCGTTAATAGCTTTGTTTACCATCTTTTCCAGATTTCCTTTAAAGATAAATGGAGCGGCAATTAGGAGTATAATGAGAATTCCCAGTACAATACCAATTATTTTTAATGCCTTTTTCATGAATATGTGGTTGTTATAATGTCGTTGATTCGTTTGCTTCTATAAACGCAATTTCCTTTCCATTTAATTCAAATCTTTTGTTAAATAAATAAACGCCAAGATAAAGCAGGGGTGTGTCTAATGCAGCGACTAAAACTTTAAATAAAAATCCACTTAATAGCAGGCTCCAAAATAGTTCCCATTTAATTTCACCAAAGCCGCACAGGAGTAATAAAATGGCGGCAGTATCTACAAATTGAGATAAAAAAGTAGAAAAATTATTCCTTAGCCAAAGATGTTTACCCTTTGTAAGGCGTTTCCAAAAATGATAAATATAGATATCGATATATTGAGCTAACAAATAGGCCAGCATACTAGAGAATACAGCGATTGCAGTCGCTCCAAAAACGTTGGTAAAAACCTCATTACCAATGGGCGACCAGATCGTTGCCGGTGTGGCATCTGCCACAAAGACGATTAGTAGTGAAAAGAACGAAGCGAAGATTCCTGCGGTAACCACTTGATTGGCTTTTTTCTTCCCATAAATCTCGCTAATCAAATCTGTGATTAAAAAGGTAATGGGATAGGGTAAAATTCCTACCGAAATTTCAAACGTATATATCCCAAAAAAATCCCAGCTAAAAAACTTTTGAAAAATTAAATTAGAAACTACCAGAGAGGTGATGAATAATGCACTCAAAATCATGTAGATTCGATATGCAACCAGGCGGTCTTGAAATTTCAATATAAATTTTATTTAGTTAGTGGTGTCAAAGTTAGTGGCATGTGCATTTGTTTTACTTAATTTGTTGTGAAAATTAGGTTTAATACATTGAATACTCCGCAGATCGCATATATTTCTTTAGGCACTAATCTTGGTGATAAAGCGCTTAATCTTCAGCAAGCAATCGGGGAAATTCATTTAAACGCAGGTGAAGTTGTTGGGATATCTAAAGTCTATCAAACTCCAAGTTGGGGTTTTGAAGGTCATACTTTTTTTAATGCCGCGCTAAAAATTTTGACCAGGCTTTCGCCGAAAGAACTGCTGGAGGCCTTATTGGCTATTGAAACTACATTAGGCCGAAGGAGGTCCACACCTAAAGGATATGAAAACAGGCTGATTGATCTGGACATTCTTTTTTACAGTGATACTATAGTTAACGAACACTACCTGAAGATTCCGCACCCCACTCTACAAGATCGCAGGTTTGTATTACAGCCAATGATGGATCTGGATGAAAGCTTAAACCATCCTGCCTTTGATATGTCTATCGTGGAGCTGCTGGAGGAAACAACAGATAAAGATCCTATCGAAGAAGTAGAGGTAATACTTGAATCATCTAAAAATTCGTGCAGTTTAACTCAATTTAGGTATCTCGCCATAGAGGGAAACATTGGTTCCGGAAAAACTAGCTTAGCGACAATGATCGCACAGGATTATAATGCTAAACTGGTATTAGAGCGTTTTAAAGACAATCCTTTCTTACCTAAATTTTATGAAAATGCGAGTCGCTTTGCTTTCCCGCTGGAAATGTCTTTTTTGGCAGACCGCTATCAACAACTTAAGGATGAATTGGCTCAATACGATTTATTCAAGGATTTTATAGTGAGTGATTATGATGTATTCAAATCACTCATATTTGCAAAAATCACGCTGGCTGAAGATGAATACAGTCTTTATAAAACACTATTTGATATTATCCACAAGGATTTGGTCAAGCCTGATGCTTATGTGTATTTATATCAAAATACTGAACGACTTTTAGAGAACATCAAAAAACGCGGTCGTCAATACGAACAAAATATCCAACCTGAATATCTTGAGAAAATCAATAAAAATTATTTAGCCTACATCAAATCTAAGCAGGATGCGAATGTTAAGATCATTGATGTGTCAGCTTTGGATTTTGTGGCGAAAAGAAAAGATTATTTGGCGGTGTTGGAGGAGATTGGGTGATTTAGGAATTTGCATTTATTTTGCCCCAAAAGTCCCACATCACCATTCCTGCGCTCACTGCAATATTCAGCGAATGTTTATGTCCAAACTGAGGGATTTCTATAGCCCCATCACATTGTGACACCACCTGTTGTTGGACTCCCTTTACCTCATTACCAAAGACTACCGCGTAGGTCGTTTTCGGATTTGGTTCAAAATTATTGAGCATTACAGCATCACGGGCTTGTTCGATGGCGCATACAAAAATGTGTTGTTGTTGCAATTCTTTAACTACCTCAATCGTATCTTCACGGTACTCCCAGTTCACGGTATCTGTTGCTCCCAAGGCAGTTTTATGAATATCGCGGTGAGGCGGAGTTGCCGTGATACCACAGAGATAAATTTTCTCAATCAAAAAGGCATCGGCTGTTCTAAAGACAGAACCTATATTGTTCAAGCTTCGAATATTGTCTAGGATAACAATCAGCGGAGTCTTAGACGCATTTTTGACTTCCTCCAGACTTTTTCTGTCCAGTTCGTGGTTTTTGATTTTTTGATACTTCACGGCTTAAAAATACATTTTTTAGGCTGTAATTTGTTGAAAAAAGGGGATAACTCTTATGAGCCTTAAAGGTAATTTTAAAGGCTTATTTTTACATTAGCAGTTCATCATACGACTTATATTTTACTATGGCTAAAAAAGGGAAAGTCACTCCTTTAATGAAACAATACAATGCGATCAAGACAAAGCATCCTGACGCCTTACTATTGTTTAGAGTCGGTGACTTTTATGAAACCTTTGGTGAAGATGCTGTGCGCACTGCCCGCATTCTTAATATTGTACTGACCAATAGAAATAACGGTGGTGAACGAACAGAACTTGCAGGATTTCCTCATCACTCTCTTAACACCTATCTGCCTAAATTAGTAAAGGCAGGTGAGCGGGTTGCGATTTGTGATCAATTAGAAGATCCTAAACAAACTAAAACGATCGTAAAGCGCGGGGTGACCGAGTTAATCACACCCGGTGTAGCCTTTAATGATGAAGTGCTTCAAAGCAGATCGAATAATTTTTTATGTTCTGTACACTGTGCAAAAAAAAATTATGGTATCTCTTTTTTAGATGTATCTACAGGTGAGTTTCTTACTGCACAGGGCGATCGAGAATACATTGATAAATTACTTCAAAATTTCAATCCCAGTGAGGTGCTTATTGCGAAACAGCGCAAAGCTTCTTTCTATGAAAATTTTGGAAAAGAATATCACTCTTTCTACGTTGAAGATTGGGTTTTTAAAATTGACTACGCTCATGAACAACTTAATCAGCATTTTAATACATCTTCCTTAAAAGGCTTTGGCGTAGATCATCTGGAAGAAGGAATTATTGCTGCCGGGGCGATTTTATACTATCTCAATGAGACGCATCATAACCAATTAAAACACATCACTTCGATCAATCGCATTGTCGAAGATCAGTATGTTTGGATGGATAGGTTTACCGTACGCAATCTGGAGTTGTATCATTCGCATGCCGATCAGGCGGTTACTTTAATTGATGTGATTGACAAGACAATTTCTCCCATGGGATCGCGTATGCTTAAGCGTTGGTTGGCGCTTCCGCTAAAAAATCTTGAATCCATCAAAAAGCGTCATGAAGTAGTAGCGGTTTTTGTGTCGAATACTCCTTTTTCGGCAAAAATGGTGAATTACATTAAGCAAATAGGAGATTTAGAACGGCTTATTTCAAAAGTGGCAACCACTAAAATTTCACCTCGTGAAGTCATTCAGCTTAAAAACTCTTTGGAGGCAATTGTTCCCATTAAAGCACTGGCTGTTTCTGCGGAAAATGAATCGCTCCAGATTATAGGAGAGCAATTACAACCTTGTGACTTGCTGCGACAAAAAATCAAAGAAACCCTATACGAAGATGCGCCAGTTAATATTTTGAAAGGACATGTGGTGGCCGAAGGTTTTTCTGAAGAGCTGGATGACTTGCGTAATATCGCATTCAGCGGGAAAGATTATTTGGATCAAATGTTGGAGCGGGAAGCCCAGGCTACAGGAATTACGTCTTTAAAGATCGCCAGCAACAATGTATTTGGCTATTATATTGAAGTGAGAAATGCCCATAAAGACAAGGTGCCTGACGCTTGGATTAGAAAACAAACTCTGGTCAATGCAGAGCGTTATATTACTGAAGAACTCAAAGAGTATGAAGCTAAGATTCTAGGTGCCGAAGAAAAAATTGCTTTACTGGAGCAGCAAATATTTCAGCAATTGGTAGAGTGGATGATAGAATACGTAAAGCCGATTCAACAAAATGCTCATGGAATTGCACAGCTGGATTGTTTATCCGGTTTTGCCGCTCTGGCACGAGAGAAAAACTACGTAAGACCGAGTGTTGATGATTCTTATGAATTACGAATAGTGGATGGTCGCCATCCCGTAATTGAACAACAATTACCTGCCGGTCACCCCTACATTGCTAATGATGTTTTTCTTAATAGAGAAGATCAACAAATGATTATGATCACGGGTCCAAACATGAGTGGTAAGTCAGCCATCTTGCGCCAAACAGCCTTGATCACTTTACTGGCCCAAATAGGTTCTTTTGTTCCGGCTAAAGAGGCAAGTATAGGTAGAGTAGATAAGATATTTACCCGTGTGGGAGCGAGTGATAACATTTCTATGGGCGAATCTACCTTTATGGTAGAGATGAATGAAACGGCCAGTATCTTAAACAATATAAGCGATCGCAGTTTGGTGTTGTTGGATGAAATTGGAAGAGGAACAAGTACCTATGATGGGATTTCTATTGCCTGGGCGATAAGTGAATTTTTGCATGAACATCCTGCCAGACCTAAAACGTTATTTGCAACACATTACCACGAACTCAATGAAATGACCGAAACCTTTGATCGGATCAAGAACTACAATGTTTCAGTAAAAGAATTAAAAGATAATGTACTGTTTTTGAGAAAGCTCATTCCCGGCGGGAGCGAACATAGTTTTGGGATTCATGTAGCCAAAATGGCCGGAATGCCACAACAAGTACTACATCGGGCAAATAAAATCCTAAAAAAGCTTGAGCAGTCTCACAGCAGCGAAGAACTAAGCGGAAACATCAAATCTGCCACAGAGCGTGAACCTCAATTAAGTTTTATCACCTTAGATGATCCCTTGTTAGAAGAGATCAAAGAAGAGATATTAGGGATTGATATTGACACGCTTACTCCGGTAGAGGCCTTGATCAAATTAAATGAGATTAAACGCATGTTACGACCAAAAAAAACAAATGCATAAACAGTGCGGTGATTTTTCTAAAAAAGACTTTGCTGAAACGGGAAAAGTATTAAATTTGCATCCGCCTTTGAAAACAAAGGTAACGTTCATATACTTTGCGAAAATAGCTCAGTTGGTAGAGCGCCACCTTGCCAAGGTGGAGGTCGCGGGTTCGAATCCCGTTTTTCGCTCAATAGCTTAACAATATTAGTTGCTCGGATGGTGGAATTGGTAGACACGTTGGACTTAAAATCCAATGAACATTAGTTCGTGCGGGTTCAAGTCCCGCTCCGAGTACGGAGAAACCCTCACGCATAGCGTGGGGGTTTTTTGTTTTACGGAGTAAAACACGGGACTTGTGTTCACTCCCCAAGAAGTTGGGGGACCGCTCCGAGTACGGAGAAACCCTCACGCATAGCGTGGGGGTTTTTTGTTTTACGGAGTAAAACACGGGACTTGTGTTCACCCCCAAGAAGTTGGTGAGCCCCTCTGAGTAAGGAGAAGCTATTACTCATAGTGTGGGGGTTTTTTGTTCATGAAATCCACAATTGAATAGTCGCAGCGCAACATATTCAATAATGCTGCTTGGATTTATCCTGTAGCATTCCAGGAATCTTTATTGAAATTACAGTAATTCGGTAAAAATGTATTGGATAGAGCTGGTTTGTGGGATGTAAGGAGAAGGCAATACGTGGCACTTAATGGTACATAGCTGCTTTTTGAAGATTTTTTTGTTTTCTTTCTTGATCATGTTACGATTTAATGCAAAAGCAATCTTTATTTAAGTTAATTTGCTTAATTTCATGATCTTGTACAATAAACTACTGCTACATGGATAAAAAAATACGCTTCTCTATCTCCAAATTCTCTTTAATTAGTTTCCTTTTACTGGGATTTCTAGCCATCAGCACAAATTTAAACGCACAGTGTACTTCGCAGGAATATAATCCTGCCGAATGTGATCAAATTGCTATCGATCGGATTAATTCATATCGTTCAGATTTAATCGCTGACAGAGCGAATAAAGCTCAGGCAAGTGATATTTATTATCTACAATCTGATAATGTTACCTTTTTAGACGATTTTGATAATACGCAAATAATGAATTCAGCTTACGGAGCCGGAAATTGGACTAAAGCAACTTATCAGGCGCTTAATCCCACGACAGTTTTCGTATCGACCACTACCGTTGTTTTTATGGATGGTAGCGGGGATCAGGTTACAGCATTTCAAGATTTTCTTACCGCGAATACTGCGCTAATAGAAACTTGGGTAAATAATGGCGGAGTCATTTTAATCAACGCAGCTCCTTCACCAGCCAGTCCAAATGTAGATTTGGGATTTGATGGCACTCAATTAATATCCAACACATTCATAGGTTCTGCAGATGTCGTAAATACTAATTTCCCCGCATTTGTAGGGCCAAATACACCCACAGTTACACCAATGGGGGGTGCATTTTACGCTAATGCAAGAGTTCAAGGACCAGGTCTAACGACGATTATGAGTGATCAACTTAATAATTCAAATATCGTTTTAGCAGAAAAGAATCTTGGACTGGGTAAGGTATTATTTGGTGGGATGACGCGCAACTCCTTTCACTCGCCATTCACAGAAAGCCGAAACTGGCGCGTAAACCTTTTCATTTACATGTTTGATTCTGTCATTCAGGAACCTACAATTGAATGTCCTGATGATGTGAATGTCAGTAGTGATGCAGATGCATGTGGAGCAGTAGTAACGTTCAATCCTGCTACAGCCGAAGACATTCAAGATGGAACGTTGATCACGGTTCAAACACAGGGACCTGCAAGTGGCTCACTTTTTCCGCTAGGAGAAACCACAGTTTCTTTTTCCGCTACCGATGGCGATAATAATACGGTAGCATGTTCCTTTACAGTAACGGTCACAGATAATGTTGCACCTGTAGTAATCACACAAGATTTTGTTGCAGTATTAGACGAAAACGGTACGGCTTCTATCAACGTAAGCGATATTGATAACGGTTCATCAGATAATTGTGCCGTTGACGAACTTTCCGTGGACGTGTCTGATTTTACCTGTGATGATATTGGAGATAATGTAGTTACTCTCTCTGCCACTGATGTAAATGGAAATACATCTTCTCAAACGGCAGTTGTTACCGTTGAGGATGTTACAGCGCCTTTCGCTTCAGTAATACAATCATTAGTCTTTGATTTAGATGAAAATGGTGAGGTAACTATTAATCCAACGGTTTTTGATGACGGTTCTACCGATAACTGTAATGAGCTTTTCTTTTCTATTCCGCAAACGGTGTATACATGTGCAGATGTTGGTTTAAATACTATGACATTAACGGTAGCCGATGCAAGTGGAAATGAAACAAATGTTGATGTTGATTTTACGATTGAGGATAATATCATTCCAACCGTTATTACACAGGACATTACGATTAGTCTAGACGCTAATGGGCAGGCAGCTATAGATCCTCAAGATGTCAACAACGGTTCATTTGATAATTGCGATTCGTTAAATTTCCAATTGAATATTAATTCATTTGATTGTAGTAATATAGGGGACAATGTAGTGACCTTAACCATTTTTGATGCGAATGCGAACAGTAGTGAAAGTGATGCGATTGTAACCGTAGTGGATGATTTGGCTCCGGTGATCATTTCTACCAGCGCGACATTAGCATTAGATGAAAATGGTGAGGCTACTTTAGATGCAGCTAATCTTGATGTAGCCTCTTTTGATAACTGCGGAATAGCAGATGTTAGCGTGGATAACGACAGTTTTGATTGTGATGATGTAGGAACGAATTCGGTTATACTCTCTGTAACAGATGTCAACGGAAACACCTCTACTACATCGGTAGAAATTACCATAGAAGATAATATAGCACCAACCTTTGATGCTGATACTCTACCTGTAGATCAAACCGTAAACTATACCACAGATACCGGTTATGAAGTTCTTGATTTCACACAAAACATTACCGGCACAGACAATTGTGGAGTAGATAGTATAACGCAAGATGTTGCTGCAGGAACAGAACTATTAATGGGCGTTTACGTCATTACAATCACTATTACAGATGATAATGGCAATACAACACTTTATACGTTTGAATTAACTGTAGAGGAGGATTTAGGAATACAAGATTCTACCAGTGTTGTGTTTTCTATTTATCCTAATCCTACGCATGGAGAGCTAAACATTACAAGCGAAGATGAAATAGCACGAGTGCAAGTTTTTGATTTGACCGGGAAACGAATTCAGTTTAATGCTGGCATACCTTTGGACGTTTCTATGTTACAAGCAGGTGTGTATGTTATAAAGGTTGAGAGTAACGAACGCAGTGCATTTAAGCGTTTTATAAAGAAATAGCAGATAAGAAAAAGGCTTTTTAATCGTTACTAAATTGATCAAAAAGCCTTTTTATAAAGTGAATTTGTTCTACTGATTCATCTTTTTTACGGCGTCATTAGTCGTTTTTTTTACAGCTTCTCCAGCTTTATTAACTGCATCAGTCGTTTTTTCTTTTGCTTTGTCAATAACCTCTTCGGCTTTATCTGCGGCTTTATGCATAATAGAGTCTACCTTATCTTCGGCATTTTCCATTACTTTTTCAGCATCATCAGCAGCATCTTCCATAATATCACCGGCTTTATCGGCGGCGTCTTCTAATTTTTGAGCTGCATCATCTGCGGCTTGTTCGACTTCTGCCGCAGCTTCTTCGGCTTTGTTCGCAGTTTCTCTACATGATGTTAGAGACAGGGTTAATGCACTAAGGGCAAGAACTACGTAACGTTTTTTCATCTTTAATGGTTTTAGAAATTATATTTCATCAAAGGTATTCATTTTCAGAATAATGGATAAACAGAGATTTAAAATTTCTGTTCTCTACAATTCAATAAGGAATTATTCCATTAAGTTGTGGAAATAATCCATAATATGTATATTTAACGCATGATGAAAAAAACAGATATTCATATTAAGAATTTTAAAGCTGTACGAGAAGAATTGGGTTTCACACAAGCCGAATTTGCTCAGGAGCTGGGCATAAAGAATTCTACGGTTGAGATTGAACGGGGCCGTACAAAGATTTCGGGTAGAGTAATTACACAATTACTACGAAAATACCATATTAATCCCCTGTGGATTTATGGATATAGTATGCAGCAATACCTGGATCCCAAAGGACTTAATGTTTCACCTAAGTCTGTTGTGGTGGACAATCAGGGAAATGAAAATATCTTATTGGTTGATCAAAAAGCAGCCGCCGGTTATCCTCAAAATATTACTGATGCCTCATGGATCGAACAGCTGCCAGCATTCGAATTTCCGATCAAAGAGTATCGAAATGCGACTTACAGAGGTTTTCAAATAGAAGGAGATAGCATGCTGCCACAATTCTATCCTGGTGATTGGGTTATTGCCAAAGCAATTGAAAATTTTAGTGAAGCTAAATCTGGAAGTATATATGTATTCGTATTACAGGATGCTGTTTTGATCAAGAAATTGCAAAAAGTACCTAATGCATTACAAGTTATTTTAGTTTCATTGAATGAAGAATATGCACCCATGCCGGTCAATATGATGGATATAAGAGAAGTATGGGCAGTGAGTAGTAAGCTCACATTTTCACTGGATACCAATAACGATTCAGCTCTGCTTAAAGAGTTACAACAATCAATGGAGGAGCTCAAGGAAGAATTTAGACAATTAAAAAAGGACGCCTCGTAGAGACGTCCTTTAATAGTAAGATCAAGCTTAGACTAGTTATCGTCTGTTTCGTTGATTTCTTCGTTTAATTCACGTTGTGCATTTTCAGTTGCTTTATTAACTTCATTTGCTGCGTTATTTGCTGCTTCGTTAACTTCGTTTGCGCCTTCCTCAATCTCCTGATCGATTTCTCTTCCCGCATTTTCAAAAGCACCTTCGGCATCATCTGCCGCTTCTTCTACGTCATTTTCCATCTCCTCCATACCATTTTCTATTTCTTCTACTTCTTCGTTGGTTTCTTTTGCGGTCTCTCTACATGAAACGACAGAAACAGTTAATAATGCAAGGATTACAAGGCTAAAAATTGACTTTTTCATTAGTGTTAATTATTGATTAGACAACAAACATAATAAACTAATTATTTTAATTGTTAAAATTTTGATATAAATTTATCATAAATCATCTTCAATTTGCCATCGAAGACCTAGTTTTAAAAGAAAAAATGAGTTTTCACGCCCTTTATGAATTCTTAAGAGATCTTCAAAAAAACAACAGTAAAGAATGGATGGATAAGCATCGCAAACGCTATCACGAAGTTAGGGATTGGTATATAGAATGGCTTAATGAGTTAAATGAAGAATTAGCTGCGATCCATGAGGATTATACGGATACACCGGGAAAGAAAGCGATCAATAGGATCAATAATAATCTCCTATATCATCCTAATAAACCTACGTATAAAGACCATTTTGGAGCGGGTTTAGATCAGGCATCAAAGCAAGGCGATTTTTATATTCACTTAGGAACTTCAGAATCATTTATCGCAGGCGGATACTATAAACCAAAAAAGGAAATCCTGGATAGTATTCGAGATGCGATTGATTATAATGGGGATGAATTGAAGAGTATTCTAACTAAATCGTCTTTTAAGGAAATGTTTGGAGAGCTTATGGATGAAGAACTATTGAAAACATCTCCTAAAGGTTTTTCAAGTGATCATAAACATATTGATTTGTTAAGACACAAGAGTTTTGCGGTCTCACATCAAGTCACTCAAAAACAAGTGATGGATGATAATTTTAAGACCTATGTGATCAAGGTATATAAAGAAATGCTACCATTTAGACAGTATCTCAATCAGGCGGTTTCTGTTTGATTCATTACATGCTCCATTATTATCCTGGTTGCACCTGTATTGCTATTGATGTAATGTCCGCAGATCATACCGGTTTGACGCCGAAACTTCTCGTCCATGATGAGCTTAATCATAATATCTTGAAGCTCTTTTGCCGAAGCTACGCTGTATAATCCTGCTAGTTGCCGAAGTTTTTTAGCTTCAGGAAAATCATCAAAATGTTGTCCAATTACTATAGGGATTCCAAAGGTAGCCGGTTCTAAAATATTATGTAAACCAGTATCTCCCATCGCTCCGCCTACATAAGCAATATCTGCATAACTATACGCACGTGTTAGAAATCCAATGGCATCAATAATCAACACATTAACTTGCTGGGGTGTTTGACCGTTAAGGTTAGAGTAGCGAAAACTGCTTACAGCTAGCTTTTCTTCTAGCTGATTGATATGCTTATCATTAATTTGATGCGGGGCAATAACAATTTTAATACGATTTTCTTGTACAATAGGAGAGTTTATAAAATCTATTAAAATCTTTTCATCTTCAGGCCAAGTGCTTCCGCATACGATACACAGTTGATCTTTTACAAAATCTTCTATGAATGAGAGTGTATTATCTTGTTCAATTTGATGCGCTACTCGGTCAAATCGTGTATCGCCACTTACAATGGTTTCTGTAATATCTATGGAATGTAATAGTTGTTGAGAAGCCTGGTTTTGCAGGAAAATGTAGTCAAACGCGTTGAGCGCCTTCCGCATAAATCCTCCATACCATTTAAAATAAAGCTGAGTTTTTTTAAATGCTCCAGAGACTAAATAGGTCTTGCCCTTGAGCTTTTTTAATTGCTGAAGGTAATTTGGCCAGATATCATATTTGATAAAAAAACTAAGGTCTGGGTTGACTATTTGCATAAACCGTTCAGCATTTTTAGGAGTGTCCAGTGGAAGATATGTAATCAAATCTGCCAACGGACTCATTTTTTTATTCTCATACCCTGAAGGTGAAAAAAACGTAAGTACTATAAAATGGTCACTTAATCTGTGACGTATCTCTTGCAATACAGGAACGGCCTGTTCGTACTCACCTAATGAAGCGGCATGAACCCAGATGGTTTTTTTTTGAGTGAGATCGCTATTTTCAAGCGTTTTGAAAATATTTTTTCTACCTTCTACAAACAACCTTAGTTTAGGATTGACTCCTTTGAATAAAGGCAGTAAAGCATCAAAAATATGTATGGATAGGTCGTAAAGGAGCTTCATTGACTGCTAAAATACTTCTTTAGCGCTAATTTGATGGAGATGGAAATGTTATTTTGTATTTTCGTTTCAATCAATCCTAGTTATCCCTCATGAAAAAAATTCAAATGGTCGACCTTAAAGGTCAATATGAAGAAATTAAAAATCAAGTCAACAATTCTGTGTTCAATGTAATTGATTCTGCGGCTTTTATTAATGGTCCAGAGGTACATGCTTTTCAACAAGATTTAGAAGAATACCTTGGTGTAAAGCATGTTATTCCCTGTGCCAATGGGACAGATGCACTTCAAGTTGCTATGATGGGCTTGGGGTTAAAACCTGGGGATGAGGTAATTACAGTAGACTTTACATTTGCAGCTACTGTTGAGGTTATCGCATTGCTTCAATTTACGCCTGTATTAATTGATGTTGATCCAAATACGTTCAATATTGATATAGACCAACTCAAACACGCCATTACGTCTAAAACAAAAGCGATTGTGCCGGTCCATCTATTTGGTCAGGTAGCGAACATGGATGAGATCATGAATATCGCAAAAGAGCATGATCTTTTTGTGATAGAAGATAACGCGCAAGCTATTGGAGCATCCTACCGCTCTAAAAATGGCTCAAAACAAAAAGCAGGAACAATAGGTCATGTTGGAGCCACATCTTTTTTTCCTTCAAAAAATTTGGGATGTTATGGAGATGGAGGAGCTGTTTTTACCAATGATGATGATTTAGCTCATACGATTCGCGGTATTGTAAATCACGGGATGTATGAGCGCTATCACCACGATGTGGTTGGAGTGAATTCAAGATTGGATAGCATCCAAGCTGCCGTATTAAGAGCTAAGTTACCTAAATTAGAAGCATATAACAACGCGCGTAGAAGTGCTGCGCGAAAATACAATGAGGCTTTTAAAGAGGTTGAGCAAATTATTACTCCTAAGGTAGAACAACATTGCCCGTCAAGCGGAAGCAGTAACTACTGCAACGATTGTGATTGCCACGTATTTCATCAATACACCTTGAAAGTGAAAGATGTAGATAGGGATGGTTTGGTCAAGCATTTGAATGAAAACGGAATACCTTGCGGGGTGTATTATCCTATTCCGCTACATAAACAAAAAGCATATGCCGATAAACATTATGATGAGAAGAATTTTGAGGTCACTAATACCATTAGTGATGAAGTAATTTCTCTGCCCATGCATACCGAACTGGATGATGAACAAATTGAATTTATTACTGCTAAAGTAAAAGAGTTTATCCAAAATTAAACCTCACTAGTGATACTTAACCAACTATGAAACATCTCCTAATAACATTTTGCCTTTTTGCGTCTTTCGCAGCGATGTATGGTCAACAAACTTATATTCAATGCGGAAAACTCGTTGATACCCAATCTGGTAAAATTCTTACAAATAAAACCATCATCGTAGAAGGGAACATGATTATAAACATTGAGGATGGAAAATCAACTTCCAGGCGAAACGATGTAACGATTATTGATTTGAGCGATAAGGTCGTTATGCCAGGGCTCATTGACATGCACGTCCATATTGAGAGTGAGACAAGTAAAAATAAGTATTTAGAGCCGTTTGTGTTAAATGATGCCGATGTAGCCTATAACGCACAGGAAATTGCAAAACGTACCTTATTTGCGGGTTTTACAACTGTTCGGGATTTAGGTGGAAGTGGTGTAAATGTTTCGCTGCGAAATGCCATTAATGCCGGTAAAGTAGAGGGGCCAAGAATTTTTACTGCCGAAAAAGCTATAGGTACCACAGGAGGTCATGCTGATCCTACAAATGGAAGACGCAAAGAACTGATGGGAGATCCCGGTCCTGCTGAAGGAGTAATAAATGGTATTGAGGATGCTGCAAAAGCAGTTCGTCAACGCTATAAAAATGGAGCTGACTGGATTAAGATCACTGCAACAGGTGGTGTACTAAGCGTAGCTAAAAGTGGAAAAAACCCTCAGTTTACCGAGAAGGAAATGAAGGCTATTGTTACAACAGCAAAGGATTATGGCATGCAGGTAGCTGCACATGCGCACGGTGATGAGGGCATGCAAAGAGCGGTGAGAGCCGGAGTGAAGACCATTGAACATGGAACGCTTATGAGTGCCGAAACTATGGCGTTGATGAAAGAAAAAGATGCCTATCTCGTTCCAACGATTACCGCAGGAAAATACGTGACAGGAAAAGCTAAAATTGAAGGCTATTACCCTGCGATTATAGTTCCTAAAGCCTTAGAAATTGGGCCTAAAATTCAGAATACGTTTAAAAACGCCTATAAAACCGGAGTCGGAATTGCGTTTGGAACAGATGCAGGGGTATTTCCTCATGGAGAAAATGCCAAAGAGTTTGGGTATATGGTTGAAGCAGGCATGCCGGTGATGGAAGCTATTCAATCGGCAACTGTAGTAAACGCGAAAGTACTTGAAATGGATGACCAGTTAGGTCAGCTCAAAAAAGGATTTTTAGCCGATATTATCGCAGTGAATGACGATCCTACCAAAAAGATAGAGACAATGGAAAATGTGGTGTTTGTGATGAAGAATGGTGAGATCTATAAAAAATAAACAACACTTTAATAATATAAAGTGCCTTGTGAATGTTTCAGAAGGCACTTTTTTGTTTTAGGATATTATGCTCGCCGTATAATATTATACAGTATTGCAATTATTGCTATTACCAGCAAAATATGAATTAGACTACTTGAACCTATGCCGGCAATAATGCCGAAAAATCCAAGTAACCAGAGTACGATACAAACTACGGCGATAAGCCAAAGAATACTTCTCATAATGTTATAATTTTATGGTTGTATTCTAAAGTAGGGAAAAATGATTTGGCTTTAATTAATTGATTGTCAAAAGCCTGTAATTTGGTAAAGGATTAACGAGGATTCTTAAGATTTTGCAAAAAAAATTAGATTTCTACTCCGCTGGTTTCTGCTGATCTATCTATTTTCTTTACAAGTCCTTGCAAAACTTTTCCTGGACCAACCTCAGTAAAAAGAGTTGCCCCATCTGCAATCATTTGTTGTACAGATTGGGTCCATCTAACGGGAGCTGTGAGTTGTTCCATCAAGTTCTTTTTGATTTCTTCAGGAGAAGTAACTGCGCTGGCGGTTACGTTTTGATACACCGGGCATGATGGATTGCTAAAGATAGTGGCTTCAATAGCTAAAGCTAGTTCTTCTCGCGCAGGCTCCATCAAAGGAGAATGAAAAGCTCCTCCAACAGGAAGAATGATAGCTCTCTTCGCACCCGCTTCTTTCATCTTTTCACAGGCTTCTTCAATCGCCAATACATCTCCAGAAATTACAAGTTGACCGGGACAGTTATAGTTAGCGGCCACCACAACGCCATTGGTTTCTTCACACACTCGTTCAACTACATTATCGTCTAGTCCTAATACAGCAGCCATGGTAGAAGGACGCATTTCACATGCTTTTTGCATGGCCATTGCCCGCTTTGAGACAAGCTGAAGTCCATCTTCAAACGTCAACGTGCCATTAGCTACTAAGGCAGAGAATTCTCCCAGGGAATGTCCCGCAACCATATCTGGTCTAAAATCATCACCCATAACTTCACTAAGAATAACAGAATGTAAAAAAATAGCGGGTTGAGTAACTTTAGTTTGCTTTAAATCCTCTGCAGAGCCTTCAAACATAATGTCACAAATATTAAACCCTAAGAGATCATTCGCATCTTCAAATCGCTCTTGAGCTTTTGGATATTTCTCGTACAGATCTAAACCCATTCCTGTGAATTGCGCCCCTTGACCTGGAAAAATATATGCTTTCATACTATTCTTATTTGAGGGTAAAAATACTTATTTCTTTCTATATGTTAAATATGTAAATGCGTAATCGTGACGATCGTCTTTATGGTGATGTTGTTCACGGATTACTTCCCAATTTTTATCGTCTATTTTAGGGAAAAATGTATCAGCTTCAAACGTACCATGAACACGGGTAAGTTCAATTTTATCAGCGTAGGGCATAGCTTGATCATAAATCTCTCCTCCACCAATCACAAAAACTTCACTTTCATCTTCAGCTAATTTAAATGCATCTTCCAGGTGGTGAACTACGATGCAACCTTCTGGTTGGTAATCCTTTTGACGCGTTATGACTATATGTGTACGATTGGGTAATGGCTTTGGGAAAGATTCAAAAGTCTTTCTCCCCATGATAATGAAATGTCCTGATGTAATTTGTTTGAAGCGCTTAAAATCATCTGGTAGATGCCAGACTAAATCATTTTCTTTTCCCAGTGCATCATTTTCAGCTGCAGCGGCAATCATTGTGATGGTTGTACTCATGAAGGGTTTGAATCGTTTTTTGGAAGCGGGAGTTGTGGATCGTTGGTCGTTTTTTTTTCAGGGAGAGGGTGATTTTTTTCTACTTCTTGCTGTAGTGCTGCTATTTTCTTTTTTTGCTTGGCTACTAAACGTTCCAGCTGCTCTTCTTCCCATTTTTTTCCGATAAAAGGATTTAAAACAAAGACATTGAGCAGGTGTATTAAAAAGACAAATGTCCATAACAAAATAGCCCATACAAACCAATCTGTATTTAGAATAGTAAAGTCTTTACCATATCCTAATACGAGATTAACTACGATAAGAAGCACAGCACCGGCTAGAAAAATGATAAAGTGCCGGTAAAGATTTTTCTTTTTCTTAATACGTTCTTGTGCGTGTTCAAAAAGGATACGCTGTTCGTGATCAATTTCGGTTTCCTTTTTCTTTTTTGAAAACATAATAAGGACTATATTTCGTTCAATCAAATGTAGCGTTTTTACCCCCTTACCCTTTATCGCTTATGAATAATTTAAGAAAGCATTTCCCTATCCTAAACGACTGTATCTACGTGAATACGGCGAGTGCAGGTTTGTTGCCAGAACCAGTTCTAGCTTTTAGACGTGAACACGATCAGTCCTTTTTTGAACGGGGGAGCTTATTTAAGGATCAACAAATTGAATTCTTAACTACGTATAGAGAAGAGGTAGGTAGGTTTTTTGAGTGTCCGCCGAATCAAGTAGCCTTAGTGCCCAATTTTTCTTTTGGGTATAATATGCTGATGGAAGGAGTTAAGGAAGGTTCAAAGATATTGTTGCTCACCGGGGATTACCCCTCGGTCAATTGGGGAGTTACCTTTAGGACCTTTGAAGTAGTATACGCCAATCTGGATGAAAATCTGGAGCAGAACATCGCCGAAGCTGTTAAATCCGAAAAACCTGATTTCTTATGCTTAAGCTTAGTACAATATATTAATGGCATAAAAATAGACTTCCACTTTTTGGATCAACTCAAAAAGAACTATCCTAATCTTTCCATTATTGCTGATGGAACGCAGTACTTGGGTACAGAACGATTTAGCTTCCGCGAAAGCGGAATAGATGTACTTATCGCCAGCGGCTATAAATGGATGAACGGTGGCTACGGCAATGCCTTGATGCTCTTCAAAGAGCACATTCCTGCTATAATCTTTCCCAGATCACTGGGATTTGGATCGGTTAAAGGAAAATATAAACCTGAAGATGGTAGCTTTATAGGTAGATTAGAACCCGGTCATCAAGACACCTTAAATCATGGCAGTTTGGTTGAAGGACTTAAACTTCATACCAAAATAGGGCGTGATGAAGTCCAACAGCAAAATTATAACCTAGCAATGTATGCCAAAGAAAAATTTACTGAGTTCGGATTATTAGAAGATGAGGTTGTTGCCAGAGCGAATCACTCTACCATATTCAACATTAAAGGAGACCAACAACTTTTTGACGATCTGTCAAAAGAAAAAGTGATTTGTTCACAACGAGGTGATGGGCTTCGCTTAAGTTTTCATTTTTACAATACGTTAGAAGAAATTGATCTTATTTACGATTTGCTCAAACGTTATCGTTGATTTTCAGATAGATAGATATTTAATTTTAAGGCACATTAAAACTGAAGGATTATTACTTTGGGCGGTATTATTTCTCATTTTTATCAAAAAGTGCGGGTATAATTTTAAGAGTTCATAAAAATTATGCTAAATCAATAGGCTTTGGCGGGACAACCGTTTTGAGTTTTAATTTTACCCTACCAATTAAACTCATAATTATGGCACTTAAAAAACAATTCTTAAAATCGAAACCGGTTTGTAAAGTAACCTTTTCTATTCCTGCAAAAGAGGCAAGCACTGTAGCTGTTGCCGGAGACTTTAATAACTGGAATGTGGAAGAAGCTGCGCTTAAAAAATTAAAGAACGGAACCTTTAAAACAACCCTTAATTTACCCGCAGGTCAAGCGTATGAATACAAGTATGTTGTTGATGGGCAGTGGCAAAATGACGCTGAAGCAGATCGCTACCAGTGGAATGATTTTGCAGCTGCAGATAACAGTGTAGTCGAGTTATAGATTAGGGTTCTATTTTAACACCTTTCCAAAACGCCACGTGGTCTTTGATATCTTTAGCTGCGTGGCTGGGATTTGGATAGTACCAGGCTGCGTCTTTATTTTCTTCTCCATCAACTTTTAGCGTGTAGTAGGAAGCATCACCTTTCCACGGACAGTGTGAACTGGTGTCACTTTTTACGATCGTATTTTTATTTACCGACTCTGGCGGGAAATAATGATTATTTTCAATTACTACTGTTTTGTCGCTCTGGGCGATTATCTCACCATTCCAAACTGCTTTCATATCTTATTTTTTTTGAAAAATATAATTTTTATAGTACAGATCTGGATCAGCGTACTGTCGGGTAATTTTTAATCCCGCCTCATCAGCCAGCCAATCGACCACATCATCATCGTATTTTTGAGAAATTTCAGTGTGAATGGTTTCCCATTGCTTAAAAGAGGTAGTCAACTGCAAATCTTCGATCGTTACTTCCTGGTCTATTTTACTTACTAAAAAGCTCTTTGCTGTACCCGTTTCAGGGTCATATACTTCCCAATGTAAAAACTGATCGGAGTTAAAATCCCCGTTTAATTCATTATTAATTCGCGTAAGTATATTTTTATTAAATGCTTCGGTTACTCCTGTGGGATCATTGTAAGCATCAAGAATAGTCTGCGGATTTTTCTTTTGATCAAAACCCATAAATAGCATATCCTCATCGCTCATCACCTCTTTGAGTTTTCTAAGAAAATCGATCGCTTGCGGGTGCAAGAGATTTCCTATGTTAGAACCTAACACAAGGATTACTTTTTTACGGGTATTGTATTCTGCAATTTGTTCTAAGATTTCAAAGTATGTGCCTTGCTGAGGTTTAACGCTCATCGCGGGATAAGACTCTTTTAAGGATGCCTCTAGTTGATCTAAGACATTTTGACTTATGTCAATAGGCAGGTAATTAAAATCAATTTTTTGATGAATGAGTTCTTCTATAAGAAGTTTAGTTTTTTTACCATCCCCGGCACCTAACTCGATAAGGTCAAATCCATGGTCGTGGTTGAACTCCAATGCCATTTCTTTTTTATACAGATCGATAATATTATACTCACAGTTAGTAAGATAATATTCCGGTAAATTCATGATATCCTGAAAGAGTTGATCTCCATTTTTATCGTAAAAATACTTTGAAAGTAAATATTTAGGATATGAAGTTAATCCTTCAAGTACATCCTTTTTAAATGCCGAAGCGAATGTGGTTGTTGAGCTCATATATTATTTAGCCAGGCGTATGCCGGTAAACTGCCATTGCAGATTGGGTTGAAAAAAATTGCGATACGTACAGCGCGTGTGTTTAGATGGTGTGGCGACAGAACCACCACGTAGTACTTTTTGATTCACCATAAATTTGCCATTGTATTCACCAAGGGCACCTTCTGGCTTGGTATAATTAGGGTACGGGGAATAGGCACTTTCTGTCCATTCCCAGCGTTGTCCCCAATTAAAATATCCATTGGCGACTTCCCACTCAAATTCTGTTGGTAGCCGCATTTCTTTCCATTGAGCAAAAGCAAAGGCTTCAAAATACGATACGTGTGTTACCGGAGCAGATAGATTCAAGGGTTCAAGACCACTTAAGGTATATTGATGCCAGTTATCATTAATTTTATGCCAGTACAAAGGATGCTTCATTTGGTTTGAATTGATCCAGTCCCAAGCTTCGGCATGCCATAACATCGCGTTTTGGTATCCGCCTTGTACAATAAATTCCAAATACTCTTGATTGGTCACAAGTTTATTACTGATTTCAACGTCATGTAAATATACCTTGTGAACTCCCTTTTCATTGTCATAACAAAATTGATCTTCTTCCTGATGACCTATGGTGTACATTCCTTCTTCAATAGAAATCCATTCTAATTCGTGTGATTCTGATATGTTTTCTTTGAAAGCTCTATTGTATGCGGGTAATAATGGATTGTTTCCTAGAATAAATTTTATATCGGTCAACAGCAGTTCCTGGTGTTGCTTTTCATGATGAATGCCAATTTCTAATACAGACTCAAGTTCGCTAGTCATATGCTCTTTTATCAGACTAGCCATATGCTTGGTCACATAAGTTCTGTATGCGTAGATTTGATCTACCGTTGGGCGCGAGAGGTTTCCCCTATCGGTACGCACGACTCGCTTCCCTACACTTTCATAGTAGCTATTGAAAACGAAGGCAAAATTTTTATCAAATAGCGTATAACCAGGATAATGAGGTTTTAGCAGGAACTCTTCAAAAAACCAGGTAGTGTGGCCCAAGTGCCATTTAGGTGGCGAAACATCTACGATGGGTTGCACCACATAATCCTCGGTTTTTAGTGGAGCACAGATTGTTTCAGAATGCGCGCGGGTTTCAGTAAAAAGTGCTAAGAGTTCGTCAGTAGCGACCATAGTTGAAAAGATCGATTTCTTTCAAAGTTAGCATTTTTTATTTTCGGCTAAGGAAATCCATAGTTAACTCAACGTTAAAACGCCTTTTTAAACCGCAACTGCTCCTTTGATATGTGGATGAGGATCGTAATTGGTAAGCGTGAAGTCTTCAAATGTAAAACTAAAGATATCTTTTACCTTAGGATTAATCGTCATGGTAGGCAATGGTCTAATATCTCTGCTTAACTGAAGCTCTAATTGCTCAAAATGATTACTATAGATATGTGCGTCTCCAAATGTATGGATAAAATCACCGGCCTCATAGCCACACACCTGCGCCATCATCATGGTGAATAGTGCATAAGAAGCTATGTTGAAGGGCACGCCCAAAAATACATCGGCACTACGTTGATATAGTTGACAGGATAGTTTATCATTAGCCACATAAAATTGAAAAAAAGCATGACAGGGAGGAAGCGCTGCTTTACCATTGGCTACATTTTCAGAAAATGGTTTTGAAGTATCTGGCATGACACTTGGATTCCAGGCGCTGACTAACATCCTGCGGCTATCAGGATTGTGTTTTAGGGTTTGGATAATATCTTTAATTTGATCAATGCCCTCACTATTCCAATTACGCCATTGATGTCCGTAAACGGGTCCAAGATCACCTTTATCATCTGCCCATTCATTCCAAATGCGTACGCCATGATCTTGTAGGTATTTTACATTAGTATCTCCATTTAAAAACCAAAGCAATTCATAAATGATGGATTTTGTATGCAGTTTTTTGGTGGTCACCATGGGAAAGCCTTCACTCAAATCAAAGCGCATTTGATACCCAAATACACTTTTGGTTCCGGTTCCGGTGCGGTCGCTTTTCTCAACGCCATGGTCTAAAATATGTCGTACTAAGTCGTGGTATTGTTTCATATCATGTCCTGAACCTGTTTCAGGATCTTTTTAAATTAACTTCATGCTTGTCTATAAACCCATTAAAAATTCAGCATAGAATTTGTGGATCCCTTTCTAAATTAACTTTTTGCTTGTCTATTAATTCTATCAAAAATTCAACACAGATTTGGGAATCTTTTTGTGTCATTCACGTAAAAAAGGAGATCTGTTGTTTATATACTCAAATTCTACTTCCGCGCAAGCGGAAAGTAAACTATTCTCCGTAAGTAACCTTTTCTAAAATTCGACTGAAAATTACTGAACTATTTTTAAAAACAGTTCCTTATAAATCTGCCGAAAATTAAAGAAAAGAGGGATTATCCACGAATCTTGCCACTTAAAGAAGCTAAAAGTTATCAACGTGGTGTTAAATACATATGAGTACGAAAACGAAATTTATTTTGACTATGATTTATTGTAGCACCCGCTTTAGTGTACCTCTATATGCAGAGGGGGTTTGACCGGTAAATTTTTTAAATGATTTTGCAAAATGCGAAAAATTATTAAATCCAGATTCAAAGCATATATCGGTAATACTTAAACGTTGCTCTGTAAGAAGTTTTGAGGCTTGTACCAGCCTACATTCATTGACAAATTGTACAAAAGTTTTGTTGGTTGTTTTTTTAAAATAACGACAAAAAGAAGGCGGCGTCATACTTACCAAACCGGCGATTTCTTCAAGGGATATTTCTTCGCGGTAGTGCTCATGCACGTAATTAAAAACTTTTTCAATACGGTCGTTATCCCCAGCAACAGTTTGAATAGCTAAGCCATTAGCGTTAAGAATGGCAAACTCATCACTTTGACCCAGGTCATTTAGGATAGATAGTATGCCAAGTAACCGGTTAAACTCACTTTCATCTTGTAGCGCCTCAATTTTCGCACCGATCCTATCTTTAGATGCACCTCTAAATGCCATACCACCCTGAGCCTTTTCAAAAAGAGTAGCGATTTGTTTCATCTCTGGAATGCTAAAAAATTGGTCACCCAGAAAATCGGCTTTCATTTGAATAACGGTTTCAGATCGATTACCGGTGAGCGAATCGGTAAAGCCGCAATGAGGAAGATTGCTTCCAATAAGAATCAAATCACCATTTTTATAATACGAAACATGACTGCCAATATGCCTCTTCCCGTTGCCTCCATTAACGTAGACTAATTCAATTTCCGGGTGATAATGCCAAAAGATATTTTCATTATGGTTATAGGCATCATAGCGTGCATAGGTAAAGGAGTGACCAAAATTTGGCTCAATAGATTCTAAGGTGGGTTTATATTGTGCCATATCTATATAATTTAACGACTAAATTAGATCGCTTTTTATCACAACTACTATACAAATTTACCTTGAATATGTGGTATTTTACCATGCTGCATTTTTTAATACTTAATATTTGATAAAATAATACAGATACAGGGTAATCCTGTGGTCTTCATGACCAATCTCTCGCCATAGCTTTGTATCGTAATCAAAAAACAAGATGTATGAACACAATTAGAAAAAGTGCAGTCATGGTAGCGTTATTATTACTTGCTCAAACAGGTATGGCTACCGAAAAGAACCCGGGAAAGGGTAAAACTAAAAGCGAACAGGTTCCTGTCATGCGAATTACAGATGATTTGATTTATCTTACTTATCTTAATTTATCTCAGGAGAAGGTGACGATAACAATTTTTGATCATCACGATAATAGAGTTTTTTCTGAAACGATAAAGGGAAAAGCCGAAGTCGGTAAAATATTTGACTTTAGTAAGGTTGAGTTAATGGACTTTAGATTTATCGTTAAGACCGAAGACCAGACCTTTACCAAGAAAAATATGAAAGTAGTAAAATGGTAAAGAGGCTAAGTGATTACTAAATCCGGTTTGTATAGGCAGATCGGATTTTTTGTTTCAGCTGAAGGGGAAACTACCCAATAATCATTCCGGCAATAGTTGCAGAAAGTAATGATGCAATGGTCCCGCCAATTAGGGCTTTTATCCCAAACTCTGAAAGTGTTTTACGTTGCCCTGGAGCCCAAAGAACCAATCCCTCCAATTTGAATCCCGATCGAAGCAAAATTCGCAAAACCACACAGCATATAGGTCGCCATGATAACTGATTTTTCGTAGTTTAAGCTTAGAATATTATTCATGTCTTTGAGTTCTGCCAATTGGATGTAACCTACAAATTCACTTGCAGCTAATTTGATCCCCAGCAACTGGCCCATAAGCATCACATCATCTTTTGCGATACCGATCAACCACATGAGTGGAGCAAAGACGGTTCCTAAAATGGCTTCTAGAGAAAATTGCTGGTACGGGGTGTTCGCGGCCAGCCAATCGTTAAAGCCACCTATCAAACCGGCTTTCCCAAGACCATAATTGATCATCGCTATAAAGGCTACAAATACCAGTAACATCGCACCTACATTCACGGCGAGTTTCAACCCTTCGGTAGTACCATTGGCGATAGCGTCTAGAATGTTTGAACCTATTTTTTCTTGAGAAACGCTCACTTCATTATTAATGGGTTCAGTTTGAGGGTACAGTATTTTTGAAATAATAATTGCACCAGGTGCCGCCATAACAGAGGCCGTTAATAAATGTTTAGCAAAGACGAGTTGGAGTGCCAGGTCATCACCACCCAGAAATCCAATATATGCTGCAAGAACAGCCCCTGCTACAGTTGCCATCCCGCCGGTCATTACCAACAATATTTCAGATTTATTCATACGCTCTAAGTAAGCTTTGATAAGGAGGGGAGCTTCTGTCTGACCTAGAAAAATATTCCCGGCAACTGATAAACTTTCGGCTCCGGAGATCTGAAGGAGTTTGGTCAATACCCAGGCTAATGCCTGAACGATTTTCTGGATTATACCTAAATAAAATAAGACCGAAGTTAAAGCAGAAAAGAATATAATCGTTGGCAATACCTGAAACGCGAATATAAATCCAAAGGTTTCAGTATCTACAATTAAACCTTCAAAGAGAAATTTGCTTCCTGCTTTGGTGAACTCAAGAATTTGTACAAATACCTTCCCGGCATATTCAAAACCTTTTTGAATAAAGGGAACTTTAAGTACCCCAATGGCGATGATCAATTGAAATGCTAATCCAATCCCAACTGTTTTCCAGTTAATACCTCTTTTTTTACTGCTAAATAAAAAGGCCAGAGCAATAAGTGTGATCATCCCAAGAACGCCTCGCCATAAACTTTCAAGTGAAAAGCCTTGACTTGGAATTAATTCTTTTAATGGAACCTGATCTGGTTGAATGTTTAGCGTTGTAACTAACGCAAAAAGTGAAGTGATCATTATGCGTTAAGAGGTACGTTTAGAAATTTCATCCCTTATTCTAGCAGCACGTTCGTAGTCCTCACTATCTACAGCTTTGCCTAAGAGGGTGTTGAGTTCATCAAGCGTTTTATTTTTGAAATCACTTTCCTTTACCTTACCTTCTTTTGGTGACTTTAACGTAACCTTTTCTTTTTTAGTTGTTTTCTCTTCGGTAGTTTGATCGTTTGAAAGATAAATCCCTGCTTTATCTAAAATATTCTTGTAGGTAAATATTGGAGCCTTAAATCGTAAGGCTAAAGCAATAGCATCGCTGGTACGGGCATCTATGATTTCTTCGATTTTATCTCGTTCACAGATTAAACTCGAATAGAACACACCATCTACTAATTTGTGAATAATCACTTGTTTTACCACAATATCAAATCGATCAGAAAAACTTTTAAATAAATCGTGTGTAAGCGGTCGGGGTGGTCTAATATCTTTTTCAAGTGCAATTGCAATGGATTGAGCTTCAAAAGCTCCGATCACGATAGGCAACTGTCGTTCGCCGTCTACCTCATTGAGAATGAGTGCATAGGCACCATTTTGGGTTTGGCTATAGGAAATACCTTTTATGTTCAATCGCACAAGACTCATAGAATATTCAAAAAAAAACAGTCCGTAAAGGACTGTTTTTAATAGCATTCAGCCCTCTTCTTCAAGGGCGGCAAGTTAACAAAATTATGCGTTATTCGCCTTAAATTCCTTTAACTTTTCAGTGAGTTTAGGGACAACTTCAAAGGCATCACCTACGATACCATAATCTGCAGCTTTGAAAAAAGGAGCTTCCGGGTCATTGTTGATGACCACTTTAGTTTTAGAAGCGTTGATTCCTGCAAGGTGTTGAATAGCACCAGATACTCCTATAGCAATATAAAGGTTAGATGCAACCGGCTTACCGGTTTGTCCTACATGTTCACCGTGGGGTCTCCAGCCCATATCACTTACCGGCTTAGAACACGCGGTAGCGGCTCCAAGAACCTCAGCCAGATTCTCGATAAGATGCCAGTTCTCAGGACCTTTTAGACCTCTACCGCCAGATACGACCACCTCGGCATCTGCAATGGTTACTTTATCTGTGGCTTTATCGACCGAAACAACTTCGACTGAAAAATCACCCTCATTCAAGGATGGTGAGAACGCCTTTACTGCGCAATTTGTTTCATTTTCTTTAAGTCCGTAAGCATTCTTACCAATTCCTACGATTTTTACATCGGTCGAAATCGTTGTCATCCCGAAAGCCTTGTTGGTAAATGCCGTGCGCTTTACACTAAAAGGATCTGCGCTTTCTGGCAAAGCCACCACATTAGAAACGTACCCTGCTTCCAGATGAACCGCCAGTATAGGAGCTAAGAATTTAGCATCTGCTGTTTGACTTACCACTACAACCTTGGCATCTTCTTGCTTGGCAGCTTGTGTGATTGCATCAGCATAAGCTTTTGCATTAAAGTTCTTTAATTTATCATGTTCGACATTGAGAACTTTAGAAACACCGTATGTTCCTAATACATCAGCATCTACTGCGTTAAATGAAATCGCACTAACGCTTGTGTCTAACATATCTGCAATGCCTTTGGCATAAGAAGCCGCCTCAAAAGCTGTTTTTTTGAATTTTCCGTTTTCTGATTCTGTATAAACTAAAACTGACATAAGTTATTTTTTATTGATCCTGAACTTGTTTCAAGAGATTAATTTTGTCATTCCTGCGTCCGCGTGTCGCAGAAGCATTAGCGGAGGAGCAAGCCAGGAATCCTGGTCGACTTATCTATATTGCCTTTGCTTCATTATGAAGCAGATCGATTAATTGATCAATATTATCTGCATCTACTAGTTTTACTTCTCCTTTTGGAGTAGGCTTTTCAAAACTGGTAATATCTGTTGCTTGGACTGCACCCACAGGTTCAACTACATTAAGTGGTTTTTTACGTGCCATCATGATTCCTCTCATGTTTGGGATACGTAAATCACTTTCTTCCACTAAACCTTTTTGACCTCCAATGACTAAAGGTAAACTAGTTTTCAAGGTTTCTTTACCACCGTCAATCTCGCGAACTGCCGTGGCGGTAGTTCCGTCAACTTCAAGACCAACACAGGTGTTTACAAAATTAGCGTCTATCATTGCTGCTAACATTCCGGGGACCATCCCGCCGTTATAATCGATAGATTCCCTACCGGCAATGACTAAATCGTAACCTCCATCTTGGACAACTTTTGCTAGTTCTTTGGCGACTTGCATTCCGCCTTGAGCGGGTGTATTAACACGAATGGCATTATCTGCTCCAATAGCTAGTGCTTTTCTAAGGGTAGGTTCTACTTCTGCACCGCCAACAGTAACTACATCTACACTTGCGCTTTGCTTTTCTTTAAACCACATGGCACGTGTAAGACCAAATTCATCGTTAGGATTAATGACAAATTGAACACCATTAGTATCAAATTTGGTGTCACCATCTGTAAAATTGATTTTAGAAGTCGTGTCTGGAACATGACTAATACATACTAAGATCTTCATATTAAGGTATGAATGTTTATTGAGTTAAGACTAAAAATTCTTGAATCATTACTAAGAGTCTAAAAATAGGGCTCTTTTTTGCCGATTTTGCATAAAATACTGCTAAAAAATACGAGTCGACGAAGATAATACTTAAAAACTAAATTTCCTATGCGCGCATAATAAATTTTTGTCGGTTAGCATTAGAAAAACCATCTTTGAATTGTTATTTTTGCTCAGCTCCTGTAGCATAAAGACAACATTATATGAGAACAATACAATTTAGAGAAGCGGTTTGTGAAGCGATGAGTGAAGAAATGCGTCGTGATGAATCGATCTATTTGATGGGTGAAGAAGTGGCAGAATATAACGGTGCGTATAAAGCTTCAAAAGGAATGCTGGATGAATTTGGAGCAAAACGTGTGGTAGATACCCCAATATCTGAACTTGGTTTTGCAGGAATTGGAGTGGGTAGTGCCATGCTGGATAATCGTCCTATTATTGAGTTTATGACCTTTAATTTCTCTTTAGTTGGTATTGATCAAATTATCAATAATGCAGCTAAAATGCGTCAAATGAGTGGCGGTCAAATTAATATTCCTATTGTCTTTAGAGGACCTACCGCAAGTGCAGGGCAATTGGCGGCTACACATTCTCAAGCATTTGAGAGTTGGTTTGCGAACTGTCCGGGTTTGAAAGTAGTAGTACCATCTAATCCTTATGACGCTAAAGGCTTATTAAAAACAGCGATTAGAGATGACGATCCTGTGATTTTCATGGAGAGTGAGCAAATGTATGGCGATAAGGGTGAGGTACCTGAAGAAGAGTATACGATACCACTAGGAAAGGCTGATATCAAACGTGAGGGAGATGATGTGACTATTGTTTCCTTCGGAAAAATTATAAAAGAGGCTTATGCCGCTGCCGAAGAATTGGAAAAAGAAGGCATCTCTTGTGAAATCATCGATCTTAGAACGGTAAGACCTATGGACCATGAAGCTATTTTCACTTCGGTTAAAAAAACAAATCGATTGGTTGTTCTTGAAGAAGCATGGCCTTTTGGAAATATTGCAACAGAAATCACCTATCAGGTTCAAGAAAATATCTTTGATTATTTAGATGCGCCTATCGTTAAAATAAATACGGCTGATACCCCAGCGCCTTATTCACCGGCTTTATTGAAGGAATGGTTACCAAACGCTAATGATGTTGTGAAAGCCGTAAAAAAAGTCTTGTATAAAGATAATTAGACATAAATGCTGTAAGGCGGTTAACTTTCCTTCGACCATCTACAATAATAGTAGATGGTTTTTTATTATTGCACTTTAAATAAACCCAACGCGTTACCTAGGTAAGCACTTATGAAAAGTTTTTTTTCTCTTTTATTGGTATTGCTTGCCCAGATTGCATTAGGTCAAACTAAGGTAAGCGGTGTCGTGCTGGATGATACCGGTCTTGGTATTCCCTATGCAAATGTTCTTTTTAGTGATTCTTCTGAAGGGACTATCACAAATGAAGAAGGTCGTTTCTACTTAGAGTCTGATCAAAATTATGAGGCAATTGTAGTTTCTTTTGTTGGCTTTGAAACCAAAATAGTAGATATCGAGAAAGGAGCAAATTACAATCTTGAAATTGTACTTACTACCGAAGCAGCTACCCTAAATGAAGTAGTGATCTACAAAGGAAAAACATCCAAAAAGAATAATCCCGCTATTGATATCCTGCGCAAGATCTGGGAAAATAGAAGAGAAAACGGGGTGAAAAAGTTCAACCAGTATGAGTATAATAAATACGAAAAAATAGAATTTGACCTCAATACCATTGATAGCTCCGTCATCAACAGCAGGGTCTTTAACGGGATGGAGTTCATCTTTGATCAAACCGATACGAATAGTGTCACCGGTAAAACCTATCTCCCTATTTTTCTCAATGAATCTGTCTCTAAAGTCTATGGAGATAATGTCGAAAATAAAGAGAAAGAAGATTTACGCGGGAATAAAAACTCTGGATTCAACAGTAATCAAACGCTAATCGCATTCATTAAGGACTTATATGCAGATTATAATGTGTATGACAATTATCTCAAGTTTTTTGATAAGAGTTTTATAAGTCCGTTGTCTACCACCGGGATCAATGTGTACAACTATGTACTTTCAGATAGTGCCTATATAGGAGATAAATGGTGTTATAATATTGTGTACTATCCGCGTAGAAAAGGTGAACTCACGTTTAAAGGAGATTTTTGGGTGAACGATTCAACCTGGGCCATCAAAGAAATTAACCTTCAGGCATCCAAGAGTGCTAATATTAACTGGGTAAAAGAAATTTATATTGAACAAGAATTTGATGTTCTCAATGATTCTACTTTTTTAATTAAAAAGGATTATTTCATGTCAGACTTCGCCTTCCGTAAGAAAGAAGAATCCCGTGGAGTCTACGGTAAGCGCACCACGTTATACGATAATTATGAATTTGATAAACCTAAAGGAGAAGGATTTTATGATCAAGAGGTAGACCCCTATAATGAAAAGATCTATAACAGAGATGATAATTTTTGGGAGGTCAATCGTCTTGAAAGTTTGAATAAAGACGAAACGGGAGTCTATAAAATGCTGGATACACTTAAAACAGTTAAAGCATTTAAACGATTGTATAATGTAGGGACAATTTTAGCTTCGGGTTATGTGGAATTTGACGGGTGGGATTACGGACCTATTTTCTCCACTTTTGGATTTAATGAAGTAGAGGGAGTAAGACTTCGCGGGGGCGGAAGGACCTATTTTGGTCAAAACGACCCTTGGCGAATTGAAGGATATTTGGCGTATGGATTTAGGGACGATCGATTTAAATACGGGATTTCAGGAAAATGGTTACTGGACCGAAAATTACGTCTGACCGTTTCTGGTGGAAACCGCAGAGATATTGAGCAACTTGGTGCAAGCCTAACTAACACCAGCGATGTGTTGGGGCGTAGTTTAGCATCTTCTGCTGTTATCACCGTTGGAGCAAACACCAGTCTTACCGATATTAACCTAACTACTATGGCACTTGAGTTGGAGCCAGCAAAGAATTTTCAGGTTAGATTTGGGGGGTCTTATCGCACATTGACTTCTGCTTCAAATGAATTTGACTTAAGTTATGTTCGGCCAGGAGCAACAGATACTGTAGCTACTGTGGAGCAAACTGAGCTTTCAACCATAATTCGCTATACGCCAAAAAGAAAAACTACGGGCTACGGGGTGGAGCGAACCGTTGTGAATAGCGGAGATTTTCCCAGTTTGTTTCTAAACTATTCTACCGGAGTAAAAGGATTATTTGGAAGTGATTTTGACTATCAGCGCTTGCAGTTTTATTATCGTCAGCCTTTTCTGGTTGGTGGGTTAGGAAGGCTTACATCTACCTTTGAGGCTGGGAAAACATTTGGAGAAGTTCCATTAGGATTATTGAATGTGGTGCCCGGTAACCAAACCTTGTTTTCTATTTTTGGAACTTTTCCGCTACTCAATTTTTACGAGTTTGTCACAGATACCTACGTGAGTACACATATAGAACACAATTTTAACGGACGACTGTTTTCTCGTATCCCGTTTATGCAAAAACTTAATTGGCGAGAGGTAATAGGAGTACGCGGAGTGTGGGGTGAAATTAGTGAAGAGAATCAAGCTCTAAATGCTTCATTTTCTAATCCTGTTTTAAGAGCGCCAGATGATCAAATATATTGGTCGTACAGTGTGGGAATCAGTAATATTTTTAAGGTATTTAGGCTAGACGCTCACTTTAGAGGGAATTACTTTGATAATCCGGATGCCAGATCCTGGGGGATTACTGGAGCTTTTGGCTTTAATTTCTAATTATATTTTACGTTATCTTAACATTTCAAATCCCTTTCTAACCCTGTATTAGGCTATTTTTGCACTCCTAAATTTTGAAGAAGATGACAGCTGAAAAAATCTCTACGTTTGACGTTCTGATAGAAATTCCTAAAGGAAGCCGAAATAAATATGAGTACGACTTTGAACTAAAAAAGATCAGGTATGATCGCATGATATTTTCTTCTATGATGTATCCCGCGGATTATGGTTTCGTACCTGAAACTCTAGCCTTAGATGGAGATCCATTAGATGTATTGGTGTTGGTGACAGAGCCAACGTTCCCTGGATGTGTTATTGAGGTTAAGCCGATTGGAGTATTTCATATGACGGATGAGAAAGGTCCAGATGAAAAAGTAATCTGCGTACCCGTGAGTGATCCAATCGCTAATACGGTCGAAGATCTATCAGAGCTTAATCCACATTTAATTAGAGAAATTGAACATTTCTTTCAGGTATATAAAGATCTGGAAAAAAAGAAAGTTGATGTTGGTGGTTGGGGTGATGTCAGTGAAGCCAAAGATATCGTTTCCAAGTGTATTACTCGCTTTCGCGAAAGTAATGTGCCTGTGGAAGAGGTTAGTATAAAATAAATACATGTTTTTAAGTGAGTTAATTAGACTCACGCGACAACATTCAACAGAAAATTTTAGAGGCCATTAGGCCTCTTTTTTTATGTTTGAGGTTTTTAGTACTTTTGCCGCCGGATTTAACAAACCGATAACAAAAATAACAACATAATTTATGGAATCATCAATAATCTATGTGCCTATTGGGCTAGCAATAGTTGGATTAATTTTCATGTTCATCAAAATGGCATGGGTTAAAAAACAAGCTGCCGGGAGTGAACGTATGCAATCAATTTCAAAAAGTATTAAAGAAGGTGCACTTGCCTTTTTAGCGGCAGAATATCGTCTCTTAGCTATATTCGTCGTTATTGCTTCTGTTGCCTTATTCGGAATATCATTATTGGTGGATACAACAAGTTGGATGATTGTTCCGGCATTTATCGCAGGAGCGTTCTTTTCTGCGTTAGCAGGAAATATTGGGATGCGTATCGCCACAGATGCGAATGCCCGTACGGCTGAAGCTGCCAAAACATCTTTGCCTCAAGCGCTAAAAGTTTCTTTTGGAGGAGGTACAGTAATGGGTTTAGGGGTCGCCGGTCTCGCGGTATTAGGACTTAGCTTATTGTTCTTATTCTTCATGAGTCAATTTATCACAGGAGGTGAGTCGTTTTATAAGGAAATGACCATCGTCTTAGAAACCCTTGCTGGGTTCTCTCTTGGTGCTGAAAGTATTGCGCTATTTGCTAGAGTAGGTGGAGGTATTTATACCAAAGCTGCCGATGTTGGAGCAGATTTAGTAGGTAAAGTAGAAGCAGGAATCCCAGAGGATGATCCTCGTAACCCAGCAACTATCGCAGATAACGTGGGTGATAACGTTGGTGATGTAGCGGGAATGGGTGCAGATTTATTTGGATCATACGTAGCTACGGTGCTTGCAGCCATGGTATTGGGTAATTACCTGATTAATGATATGTCCATTGCAACAGGAGAAACCTTTACGGATCCATTTAATAATATGGGACCTATCTTATTACCCTTGGTTATTGCAGGTGTAGGTGTTTTAGCTTCTATCATCGGGACCTTCTTGGTAAAAATCTCTAGCAATGAAGCAAAAGAGGCAAAAGTACAGCAAGCTTTAGATACCGGTAACTGGGTGTCAATCATTCTTACCTTAATTGCTAGTTGGTTCTTGATCGATTGGATGCTGCCAGAAGTAATGAGCATGAAGTTCTTTGGTGAAGGTGTAAAAGAAATTCCTTCACTTAATGTATTCCTATCGGCCTGTATAGGTCTTGCCGTGGGAGCTTTGATTTCATTTGTAACGGCCTACTATACAAGTTTAGGAAAGAAGCCGGTGATGGACATCGTTCAAAACAGTTCAACAGGAGCAGCGACTAATATTATTGCGGGTCTTGCTGTTGGGATGAAGTCTACGTTTGCTTCAGTATTGTTATTTGCAGCCGCGATTTACGGTTCGTATGCATTAGCAGGATTTTACGGGGTTGCATTAGCAGCTTCTGCGATGATGGCTACTACTGCGATGCAGTTGGCAATTGATGCTTTTGGGCCTATTGCAGATAATGCAGGTGGGGTGGCAGAAATGAGTGAACTTGAAGATCACGTTCGTGAGCGTACAGATATATTAGATTCAGTAGGAAATACGACTGCTGCTGTAGGTAAAGGATTTGCGATTGCTTCGGCTGCATTAACTGCACTAGCTTTATTTGCTGCTTATGTTACGTTCACGGGAATCGATGGAATTAACATCTTTAAAGCAGATGTGTTGGCGATGTTATTTGTTGGCGGAATGATACCTGTGATCTTTTCGGCTTTAGCCATGCAATCTGTAGGGAAAGCTGCGATGGAAATGGTAGAAGAAGTACGTAGACAGTTTAGAGAAATTCCGGGGATTATGGAAGGTACCGGCACTCCTGAATATGGTAAGTGTGTGGATATTTCAACTAAAGCTGCACTAAAAGAAATGATCTTACCCGGTCTTATTACGATCATCACTCCGATCATCATCGGTTTGATTTTTGGCGCAGAGCCACTTGGCGGATACATGGCAGGAGTGTGTGTATCTGGTGTGATGTGGGCTATTTTCCAAAATAATGCAGGTGGTGCTTGGGATAACGCTAAGAAGTCCTTTGAAGCCGGAGTAGAAATTAATGGAGAGATGACCTACAAGGGATCAGATGCGCATAAAGCAGCTGTAACCGGTGATACCGTTGGTGACCCTTTTAAAGATACTTCTGGTCCATCAATGAATATTTTGATCAAACTCACCTGTTTAGTAGGTCTTGTGATTGCTCCGATTCTAGGAAATCATGCTGAAGAAAATGAGGTTCTGGGTCAAGCCGAAGAAATGCAAATCAATGTTGAGGTGAATACCGAAAGTAATGACGTTGCTATAGCTGTAGTTACGTTTGAAGAAAATGTAGATGGTGAGAAGAAAATGACCAAAAAAGAATTTACAGGAACTTTAGAGGAAGTTGAGCAAGCGGTTGAAGAGTTTAAAACAGCAAAAGGTGCTCAAGTTATGGAGATAGACATTAAAAAAGATGTGAAGAAAAGCTAAGACGCTCTCTTTTTAATAATTTCAAAACCGGCTCAGTGATGAGTCGGTTTTTTATAGTATGATCATTACTGCGTCCGAATGTCGCTAAGGCTTCAGTATAATAGCAGAGCAGGAATCTTTTAGCGTATTTGGTATTACTCATAATTGAGATTCCTGCCTTACTCCTCCGCTAAAGCTTCTGCGACACGCGGAGGCAGGAAGGACAAATTGAGTTATAAATGGTGTCCTATGGAAAAATCCTATTTATATCCGTTAATCAAATAAATAAGCCTACCTTCGGCGTTTATTAAAAGAGGCTGCTAAAGCTTTTGAAGATTGTTGCATGTAGGATCAATCATGATCCATGAGTTCACTTAGGTAAAGCTACGAAGGACTCCACCTTCAGGTTTCATTATTTTTCCCATCCTCATTACTAATTTATATTTATGACATTTAAAGCCTTAGGCTTGTCGACGCCTTTACTAAGAGCAGTCGATAAAAAAGGGTACGAAGTACCTTCTCCTATTCAGGAAGAAGCAATTCCCACAATTTTAAACAAACAAGACGTATTAGCTTCGGCCCAGACCGGTACTGGTAAAACAGCGGGGTTTACGCTGCCTATGCTTCAGTTGTTGAGTGATCAGCGCCCAGTAAAAGGGAAAAGAGCTATACGTGCACTTATTCTAACTCCTACACGAGAACTTGCAGCGCAGATTTTTGAAAACGTGAAGGAGTATTCAGAATTTTTAGACATTCGATCTGTAGTCATTTTCGGCGGAGTCAATGCTAATCCGCAAATCTCAAAGCTTCGGGCAGGTGTAGATATACTAATTGCTACCCCCGGTAGATTGCTGGATTTACAACAACAGGGCGCCTTATCGCTTTCACGAGTAGAATTTTTGGTACTAGACGAGGCAGACCGTATGTTGGATATGGGCTTTCAACGTGATATCAATAAGATCATGGCGATGCTTCCTAAGCGAAGACAAAATCTGTTGTTTTCGGCTACCTTTTCTAAAGAGATAAAGGCCTTGGCAGGCAAGTTTTTGCATGATCCAAAAACCATTGAGGTTACCCCGGAAAATTCTACGGCAGAACAAGTAGAGCACAGCGTTTATCAGGTGGATAAGCCCAAAAAGACAGCTTTATTGATTAAGCTCATTGATGACAATGAAATGTACCAAGTGCTTATTTTTACCAGGACAAAGCACGGGGCGAATAACCTGACCAAAAAGTTGATCAATGCCGGAATTTCAGCCGCGGCTATTCACGGCAATAAGACCCAAAATGCCAGAACAAAAGCCCTTGCAGGATTCAAAGACGGTTCATTTAACGCCTTAGTTGCGACAGATATCGCCGCTAGAGGACTAGATATACCTCAATTACCGTATGTGATTAATTTTGAACTTCCTAATATCGCAGAAGATTACGTGCATCGTATCGGTAGAACCGGAAGAGCAGGGGAGACAGGAGAAGCTATATCCTTAGTAGCCGGAGAAGAAATGGGCTACCTAAAAGGTATTGAAAAACTCTTGGAAGAAAAAATAAATCGAGTAATTGTAGAAGGGTATGAACCTACCGAAGAAGAGATTTTTGTCAAACCTAAACATGGTTCAGATCGCAAGAATAATTCGCGTGGTAGAAACCACAACCGGAATCGATCAAATGTTTCGAGAAAACCCGCAAACAACAGACGCAGGTAATCCCTTGAAAATAGTGTAAAACGAAGAAAGCTTCCGATGTAAATCAGAAGCTTTTCTTTTTATGGTCAATATAGAGATTAAGCGATTTTATTTCGCTTGCGGTCCACCTCTTTCAAAAATACTTTTCGTAGTCTTAAGTGACTAGGAGTTACCTCAACGTACTCATCTTTCTGGATATATTCCAAAGCTTCTTCTAACGAGAATTTAATCGCCGGAACGATCTTAGCCTTATCATCTGCTCCAGAAGAACGCACGTTAGATAACTTCTTTGTTTTGGTTACGTTCACAGTCATATCATCACTACGTGAATTTTCACCAATCACTTGACCTTCATAGATGTCTTCACCCGGATCTACGAAGAATTTTCCACGATCTTGTAGTTTGTCTATAGAATACGGGATCGCAGACCCTTTTTCCATAGAGACTAAGGAACCATTATTTCTACCCGGGATATCACCCTTCATGGGCTGATATTCCTTAAAGCGGTGTGCCATGATTGCTTCACCCGCAGTGGCGGTGAGCAATTGATTACGTAAACCAATGATACCACGTGACGGAATCATAAATTCACACACCATACGATCTCCTTTGGCTTCCATGCTTAACATTTCACCTTTTCGCATCGTCACCATCTCTACTGCTTTACCAGATACAGACTCTGGTAAATCAATCGTCAATTCCTCAATCGGCTCACATTTGACTCCGTCTATCTCTTTGATAATTACTTGTGGCTGCCCGATTTGTAATTCGTATCCTTCACGTCGCATAGTTTCGATCAACACAGACAAATGTAAGACTCCACGACCAAATACCATAAATTTATCTGCACTGTCGGTTTCTTCAACTCGAAGCGCTAAGTTTTTTTCTAATTCTTTTTCAAGTCTCTCTTTGATGTGTCTTGAGGTCACGAACTTACCGTCTTTTCCAAAGAAAGGAGAGTCATTAATGGTAAATAACATGCTCATGGTGGGCTCATCAATGGCAATGGTTTTTAATCCTTCAGGATTTTCAAGATCAGCAATCGTATCTCCAATTTCAAAGCCTTCTAACCCTACAATCGCACAAATATCACCCGCTTCAACTTTGTCGACCTTTCTTCGGCCTAGGCCTTCAAACGTATGAAGTTCTTTGATCTTAGTCTTTTTGATCGTGCCGTCTCTTTTGACCAAAGAAACTTGCATGCCTTCAGTTAACGTACCGCGTTGGAGTCTTCCGATAGCAATACGACCTGTAAAGGATGAAAAGTCTAAGGAAGTGATCAACATTTGAGGAGAGCCTTCTTCTACCTTAGGCGAAGGAATATGCTCTATCACCATATCGAGTAGGGGCTCAATATTTTCCGTTTCATTTTTCCAATCCTCACTCATCCAATTGTTCTTCGCAGAACCATAAACTGTAGGAAAATCAAGTTGCCATTCTTCGGCACCTAATTCAAACATTAGGTCAAAAACTTTCTCGTGTACCTCATCTGGCGTACAGTTTTCTTTGTCTACCTTATTGATCACTACACAAGGTTTAAGGCCTAAATCAATCGCTTTTTGAAGTACAAAACGCGTCTGCGGCATGGGACCTTCAAAGGCATCTACTAAAAGTAAAACTCCGTCGGCCATATTAAGTACACGCTCTACTTCACCACCAAAATCGGCGTGACCGGGCGTGTCGATAATATTAATTTTCGTTTTTTTGTAAACGACAGATACGTTTTTAGAGGTAATGGTAATCCCTCTCTCCCGTTCTAAATCATTATTGTCCAGGATCAAATCGCCCGTATTTTCGTTTTCACGAAACAGCTGACAATGATACATGATCTTATCAACCAAGGTAGTTTTACCGTGGTCAACGTGCGCAATAATTGCGATATTTCTTAACTGCATGATTACCTGTTTAAAATCGGTGCAAAAGTACTCTTTTAGAACAACACAAAACCTATAAAAGTCAATATTCTTTTGAGTTAAATTATAGTGGTTGTTTTTCTAGTTAAGGGTTTGTTATTGCAGGCTTTGCAACGATTAAGTTTTTTATCTTAGCTTTTACAGAAGTAGACGTTATGAAGGAACTCAATTTTGCAGTAATCGGTTGTGGTCATATTGGTAAAAGACATATTAAAATTATTGAAGAAACTGTCGGGGCCAATTTAAAAGCAATTTGTGATATTAAGGAAGAGATTTTATTTGATTTAGCCGAAGATATTCCAGACGTAGTGACCTACACATCGTTCGATCATCTACTAGATCACGAGGAGCTGGATGTGATATGTATTTGCACCCCACATGCACTCCACGCCCCAATGAGCATTAAGGCGGCCGAAGCTGGTCATCATATATTGGTTGAAAAACCAATGGCGCTAGACAGTGAGCAGAGCAAAAAAATGATTGAAGTGGCAAAAGAAAATAATGTACGCTTGTTTGTGGTGAAGCAAAACCGCTATAACACTCCAATTTTGCATGTCAATAAGGCGATTAAAGAAGGAAAGTTGGGTAAACTATTTATGGTGCAATGTAATGTGATGTGGAATCGCCATCAAGAATATTACAATCAGTCACCCTGGCGGGGGAAAAAAGCTTCAGAGGGAGGCGCCTTACAAACGCAGGTGAGTCATTTCTTAGATTTGCTGGTGTGGTGGTTTGGTAATATCACAGAAGCTAAAACCATCATGGATACGCTCAATCACGACATTGAAATTGAAGATTGCGGAGTTTCTGCCTTGAGATTTGAAAATGGTGCCATAGGCTCTTTGCTGTGGACTACCTGTGTGTATAACGTGAATTACGAAGGGAGTATCACCATAATTGGAGAGAAGGGTACGATCAAAATTGGTGGCAAATACTTAAATGAATTAGAATTTTGGGATGTCCAGTCCTATCCCGTTCCTACAGATCTGGAATTTGACGACAAGCCTAATGAGTACGGAACCTACCAAGGATCCAGTTCAAACCATGATAAGCTTATCGTTGAGTTGATCGATCATATTACCGATAGCCGCAAAGGTGTTGTAGAGGGAGATGAAGGTTTAAAAAGCATCCAGGCGATAGAAACCATTTATCAAAACGCATAAGTTGAGTGTTATTTTAGAAGAGCTTGATGTAAATTCTGCTGTTGGTACGCACCTGTTTGATGATTCGCATTGGCTCAACGTGCTCCAAAAAACATATGATTTTACTTTTTACAGGGTTATCTTCAGGAAAGGATCAAAGCAATTGGTGTTTGCTCACGTTACTTTGCCATATGGTGAAAAAATGATTAGCTTGCCTTTTTCAGATTATGTGAACACAGATGGTGTTCAAGTTGATGAGTTGGTGGAGGTTAAAAAAATGCTTCAGCAAAACTTTCCGAAGGCAAAACTTATTTTCAAGACCACATTGAAGGAAGAGCATAACCTATCTAAAATTGGTGAAATTAGCCGTAAAGCAGTCTATCATCGGGTAGATTTAAACAATCATTTAAATTGTAGTTCATCGTTTAAACGCGGAGTCAAAAAAGCAAAAAAGACAGGAGTTACCATTAAGTTCACTAATGAAGCAGAGTCACTAAAACGTTTTTATACGCTTTATGCTAAATTGAGGCTAGAGAAGTTTAATAGTATTCCGCAGGCATTTTCTTTCTTTCTGCACATCTTTGAGGAGTTTGTAAAAAAGAATAAAGGTTGGATGGTAGAAGCTAGGTATGAAGATAAGGTTGTTGCTTCAGCAATAGTGCTGGCGTCCGGTGATGGATGGTACTATAAATTTGGCGCTTCTGCCCTGGATCAATTGGAGGTGCGACCCAATAATCTACTTTTTCATATGATTATACAGAAAGCTCAGCAAGAGGATGTGGCATTTTTAGATTTAGGCTTAAGCGGAAGCTCTACAGCCTATGAAGGATTAAGAAGATTTAAAGCCAGTATGGGAGGCGAAGAGAACCCCATCCATTACATCACCCACACTCCTGAAGAATATGACCAGGAGGCAGAGACAAATTTTAGTAAGCGTTTGGGGGAAATAACTTCTGGGATCATTGCTAAGAGCCCAACTCCTCGTGAACTCTCTAAATATGCGGAAACTTTATATCCCTATTTCGTATGAAAATAGCGTTGGTTGGAAATAATGATGGGCCTTTGCGTTTGTACAACTCCATGAAGCATGTAGGGTTAACACCGGTATTTGTAGGATTACAAAAAGAACCTTCTGCTGCTGTTTTATCCAGGTATGAAGAAGAAGTAGAGATAGAATTAAACACCAATTTCCAAGAAGAAAAACTACTTAAACATTTAACAGCCCTAAATGAACGACCTGATCTGATCATGAATTGTTTCTGTAATTTTAAGTTTGTTCAGTTATTAGATCATTATATTGTGTTGAACGTTCATCCCTCGCCATTGCCTTTATATAGAGGTAGACATCCATTGCATTGGGCACTTATCAATGGGGAGCAAAGCTTTGGAATTAGTATCCATGAAATGACCCAAGACTTTGATGCAGGTGCGATATACTGGCAAAAAATGATAAGGGTTCCTAAAGCTTGTTCAGTTCAATTGCTGCGGGAGCGTTTGATGAAGGAGTTAGAATCAGATTTTGGATCTTTCTTAAAGCGATATATTCATGAGGAAATCATACCCATACCGAATCCTAGGGAAAAAGCTACTTACATTAAAAGACGTTATCCTGCAGATAGTGAATTGACTGAATGGAATGATGGAGCTATGATTTACCGAAAAATCCATGCGCTAAAAAGCGAAGATCATCCTGCATTTATTCATCTAAATGAACAGAAGATTCCTATTTTTGATGCTGAAATGAGTTTAGGTAAAGCGGAAACCGTATCGAAGGTTACTATTACTAAGGTCAATCCAGATGGTATTCTAGTTACCTCTAAAGATGGTAGAATACTAACGTTAAGAATTAAACATCCGGAAGACTACTCTTTAGAAAAAAATCAAGTTATCTCATGAACGTACCTTTTATCAACTTAAATCAGCAATATTTAAATATAAAGACCGAATTAGACGCAGCTATAGCCGACGTGATTGAGCGATCGAGTTATATCAACGGTCCTTCTGTCAAAAAATTTGAGCAAGAATTTGCGGCTTATCTTGGAGTGAATGAAGTCATAGGCTGTGGGAACGGTACAGATTCTCTTGAGGTGTTGCTAGAGGCCTATGGGATTGGAAAAGGCGACGAAGTGATTGTTCCCTCAATGTCATGGATTTCAACCAGTGAAGTTGTGGCGACCGCCGGAGCTACGCCTGTTTTTGTAGATGTAGATGAAGAATCTTATTGCATTTCTGCGGAAAAGATGGAGGGAAAAATCACAGCGAACACAAAAGCTATTATTGCCGTTCATTTATACGGTCATCCTGCGGATATGCCGACAATTATGAAGTTAGCTAAAAAGCATAATTTAAAGGTTATTGAAGATTCTGCTCAGGCACACGGTGCAGAAGTAAACGGAAAGAAAATAGCGACTTGGGGAGATGCCGGAAGCTTTAGCTTTTTCCCCACTAAGAATCTGGGTGCCATGGGAGATGCAGGCGGCATAGTACTGAGCGATAAGGAAACTGCATTAACGGTTCGAAAAATTCATAATCACGGTCAGTTAACGCGACATCATCATGAATTGCACGGTAGAAACACCAGATTAGATAGTATGCAGGCCGCTGTATTATCAGTCAAGTTAAAACATTTAGATGAATGGACCCGTAAGCGCATCGAACGGGCAGCCTGGTATAACGAAGAATTAGCAGATTGCAAAGATATTCACTTGCCTAAGGTCAAGTCAAATTGTAAACATGTGTACCACTTATTTGTAATCCGTACCAAAAAGCGAAATGAATTAAAAAACTTTTTAGCTGAAAAAGGGATTCAAACCTTAATTCACTATCCATTGTCATTGCCTTTTCAAGCATGTTACGCCGAAATGAATTATAAATCTGATGACTTTCCATTAGCGTATCAATATCAAGATGAAATTCTATCTCTGCCGTTATACCCTGAATTGACGAAAGAGCAGCATAGCTACGTATGTGATCAAATAAAAGCTTTTTTTGCCTAATGAAGCATCGTTTACTTAAGTTTGATATAATTCATCCTACCGAGTATCTGGATCAAAAGAAAAAAGAATGGACAGATCTGGATAAGCTTTCTTTAGCCCAATACAGAGAGCGCTTAATCAAATTGCGGAGTAATTATTCAGATTTCTACACCTATCACCTGAATAAATATGAGGATTGGACTGCCGAAGAATTTTTCTTGATGGATGACGTCTTTATGGAAAAAGTCGAGCAGGAATTATTAGGTAATAAGGCCAAACTCAAACGACTAAAGTTTGCCCTAAAAAAAACCAAACGGTTTAAGGTGACAGATAGAATTTGGCATGAACACTTGATACGTTTGTACATCGCCCAGTTTAAACCAGATGTCATCTTTGTGCGATCACACCCTTTACCAAGTTCATTTTGGAAAAGATTCCGTGAAAACAACTTGCTGGTAGCGCGACTATCTGCGCGTTTACCAAAGCGCTGGCATCCTAATGATTGGGACATGATCTATACCGATCAACCAGATTTTAAAACCTTTTTTGAATTGCACGGGGTTACCACGGTCATCAACGATCAGGGATTTGATAAGCGTATTGTGGATGAACTGATCGAACGTCCTAAGAAGCACGATCTTATTTTTGTAGGTGGTTTGGGAATGCAGAACTTCACCAAACGAACTCACTTCTTTAATACGATCGCCAAAGAAACTGACTTTACGTGGTGCGGATATTGGTGGAGACACGGTGGGGGAGATGGCAGGACACTGGAGGATTTCCCTGCTTTAGCAAAAACATTCAAAGGGTCCACCAGTGGTCTTGAAATGTTTCAGTTGTACAAAGATTCAAAAATAGTGGCAAATGATTACGTGGATACCGCTAATGGAATAGGCTTTAATCAACGTATGTTTGAAGTCATGGGGAGTGGTGCATTTATGCTTACCCGTGAAGCTCCAAACTTTGAAAAAGATTTTCCGCCAGGAATATTTGGAACCTATACCGATGAGAAGGACTTTATCCAAAAAGTCAACTATTATCTATCGCAAGAAGAAGAGCGAGAAGCCATTGCAAAAAAAGGGCAGGAGTTTATTTTATCCAATTATGATTATAGTAGAATTGTTGCGGAGTTTAAACAGGACTTAGAGCGAGAAATTTCAGCTGTAAAGAGTTAGCCTTAATCCATTTATTTCATCGGTTACTTACATAAAACAAAACCATGGGCATTTCTAAACAATGGGTTTGATTTGTCTTTTTCTTCCCAATTGGATTGATCTGTATGTTGAGAAGTATAATCTGATGCTTTCAATATTCTAAAATCAAACGAAACTCTGGATGCGTTTGTTGTGTTCGGCATGGCGCCGTGTAATAGTGAAGCTCCGTTAAATCGTGCATATTGGCCCATCCTAACATTCATAGGGGATAAATCTTCTTTTCCTCGTTCACTTTCTATCCACACGGTATTGGTATCGAATGCTTTGGTTTGCGGTAAAAAATAATTGATTTCCTTTGGATGATGACCGTAATCACTATCCCTATGCAATCTGGATACTCCGGGGGTATCTGCAAAAATAATACGGTGGGTCGGTTTTTCCTGAAAATAAATAGGTTCATCGTACTGTGGTTGGATCACTTCACGAATAAATTTTCCATACAATGTATAGAATTGATCGCCTATGGGAGAATTGAGCTTTTGATAGAGTTTGTTATAGGCTTCAGATTGTTCCATGTTCTTATACATGGAATATGAATCATCGAATTTATCTTGGCTTACTTCTTCATTAAGTTTCAATTGAGATAAATCATCAATCCCTATAAAATCAGAAATGATTTCATGGAAATTGTATTTTTTAGCATTAAATGCATGTATATTAAATGCGTTGGTCATATTATTTTTCTATAGCATATCCAAATCCGGTAGCTCCAAAACCGTTTCCATTATAAAATAAATACTTTTTTCCTTTATGTTTTATGACATTGGGATAGGTCTGCATGGTAGAATCCCAACCCGTCTTAGAGTATGAGATTCCGGCTTCATCATCTTTCCTGGTCCAGTTTATGGCATCTTCTGATTCTGCATAACCGATGCGATACGCTTGTGGACCGTCTCTAAAGTCAACACTTCCTCTATAGCAATACCACATTTTATATATACCATCTTCTTTGATTACTGTGGGACGTGCGTTGGCTTCAAACTTATCCTTGGGCTTTATGCAGGTGACATTATCACGCCGCCAGTGAATTCCGTCTGTTGATTGAGCATATTTAATGATATACACTGGTTCAATTTTACCCAGCGCTTCAACAAATCCTGTGCTACTTGAGTACCACATGTGCCATATATCACCTTCTTTCATCACCGCAGGAGAGGCCGTAAAGTAGGGTTCATTCATATTGCGATCAACGATGGCTCCGTCGAACAAGCGTTCAAATGTTTCTCCGTCATTCTCACTTACCGCTAATCCAATCGCATTTCGATAAGCAACTGATACACTAGGGTTCCAACCAACGTAATAGAGGTATAATTTCCCGTCGTTTTGGGCAATGTTACACGGCATTATACCACCATCATCAAAGGTTCCGCGTTTGCCCAGTGACATGATTGGTCTAGAACTGATATCAAGAATGTTCTTAGGATTATCTGCGGCCACATCAACGTAGGCGACCATACTTTGCCCTTTTTCATTTCGGGGAGAAAAGAATATCCTAAAGACGTCTTCATTGAGTATATGAACAGTAGGAGTACAGGCGTGCGACACCATCCAGTCAAACTGATTGTTGGTATTAAAAATGACTCCTTTTTTTTGCCAGGTCATATTATCCGTTGGATTTATGTGAAATACTATCCAGATCCATACTTTTCTTAGGCATCACGGTAGACCTTGCTCCTAAAATAATTTGGTAAGGCTCAGTATCTTTTGTAATGATAGCTCCCATCCCTACCAGTGTGGCTTCTGCAATCATAGTTTCATCCCGTATGGTAGCATTAACACCAAAGAAAGCATGATCTTCAATGGTACAGGCTCCAGATATTACTACATGGGAGGTAATAAATACGTGGTTTTTTATTACGGTATGATGGCCTATGTGATTACCACTCCATAAAATACAATTATCTCCTATCTTAACATACGGCTGAATATTGTTGTCTTCAAAAATAAAGCAGTTCTCTCCTATATCAAGGCCGGGCCAGGTAGTGGCCTTTGAGCTTACATAACTTACCAAAGAATACCCTTTTTCTTTAGCCGCTTCAAACTTTTCTCGTCGTAAATGACTCATGCGTTTAAAGCTAATGGGCAAAAACATGTAATATTCTGAAGGTGGATAGTGCTCCTGAACGGTTTCAAAATCAACCAACGGTAAATTTTCAAATTGATCAGACTTTCTGTACGCTTTGTCTACACTAAAAGCTACAACCTCGTGTGACGAGTCATGTTTAAAATAAAAATGCGCCAAGCTAGCCAGTTGACTTTCGCCGAAAATAACGATTTTCTTTTGTGAGGTGTCTTTTTCCATAGAATAGTTCCTTGAATTCCCAAAGTAGTTTGAAAATGAGAAATTTTCAACCTCATAGTTCAGGATTAATTATTTATTAACGCTTAAGCAAACAGGTTTTTTATTGTTCTAATAATCTGTCAAGAGTCTTTAACTCTTTTAGCGTGTAAACATTTTGTTTTATTTGTGATTCTAGGTAGCCATAATACGCTGTGATAATATTTTCAAGTCTATGGTCTGTAATGAAATCAATTTCATCAACAGGATAGAGCGTAGTATATCGTACTTTATTGAAGAAATAGGGTGTCACGTATTCTTTGATAAAATCATTAAATAATTCTTCAGTTCGATCCAGTCGTTCTAAAGATTCATACGTTTTAACCAGTTGTTTTCTCAACTCAAAATCTTCTATAAGATCAAGATCTCCAGATTCTGTGATATAGTCCATCGTAATTGTCAATGGTCTATAATCAATATTGTTAGTTAATGTAGCTGATATTTTACCAATTTTAGGATTAGCATATTGCCTGGTTCTAAAGAGTTTTTGCAGGGTGTCCATTTGACTCTTTCTATACTCTAACGTCGCCAATGATGTACTAATCGTAGATATATTCTCTTGATTTTCATTAAAAAAACTCTCTGTATAATGTCTTACCTGAGCTTTGGTTCGATCTCCTTCACGACAGGTATTGAGTTGAAAGGCAATCGTAATACCTATAATAACGATAAAAAAATCTATGATTTTAGATTTCCAATCTATTTTTGAATGCTTCATTTTTTTCATGCAACTAGTTTGAAGTAAAGCTACTTAAGTTGTGAAAGAATACCAATCTTTTTTTTAGGCAGGGATCGGCCAACGGTCAGACAAGTTAAAGCGGCATTCTTTTTATCGTGGCGATTAAGCTTGTCGAAATTATCATAACGAAAATATATAGCAGAAAGCCAGGTTCCCATACATGAAGAAAGCCTTGCCCATTAAATGAATAATCCGTGGACCTCTGCGTCGATTTTATTGATGATATTACCTAAATCTTCGGGTTCATCCACAAAATTGACATTATCAACATCAATAACAATCAACTTGCTTTTATCATAATCTGAAATCCAGGCCTCATAGCGCTCATTGAGACGGCTTAAATAATCAATGGATATCGAATTTTCGTATTCGCGGCCTCTTTTTTGGATTTGCGAAACCAGATTAGGGATGGAACTTCTCAAATAAATCATTACGTCGGGTCCTTTAACCAATCCTTCAATTAAGTCAAAAAGTGACTTGTAATTCTCATAATCACGATTTGTCATAAGTCCCATCGCATGAAGGTTAGGAGCAAAAATATGTGCATCTTCATAAATGGTTCGATCTTGAATGACCGTTCTTTTACCATTTCTAATTTCTTTCATTTGGTTAAACCGACTTTTCAAAAAGTAGACTTGAAGATTGAATGACCAGCGCTCCATAGAGGTGTAAAAGTCCTCCAGGTAGGGATTATCCAACACATCTTCATAAAGAGCTTTCCATTTGTAGTGCTTTGCGAGTAATCCTGTAAGTGTGGTTTTACCGGCACCAATGTTTCCGGCTATGGCAACATGCATCATTTTGTGTTACTTTTTGGAGTGGTTAAGAGTATAGTAATGGATCGCATTACCGTCGTAAATATAGAATTTTTCACCGTTTAGGTAAAACTGTTGCGGGATAACTTCTAAATTTTCTAAAGGTTTTAGGCTTTCGTCTTTACGGGTGTATAAAGAATATCCGGTATCCTTGCTATATAAAATAAGCTGCTGATCTCGTTCACAAAGTTGAACGATATTTGGAATAGGAATACTATTCGTAAGTACTCCATAAAGAGAATAGGTGAGTAATTGATCTTTGGTGATCTTATACGCATAATTATATCCTGTATCGAATAGTAAAGCAGCTTCTTTTAGCGGCGGTGTATTTGCTACAGATCGTTGCTGCAAATAATCAAAGAGTTCGATTTGATTGAGAAGCGTATTGTAGATCCAAATCGTTTGACCTTTGCCGGATCCTGCAAAATCAACCGCTTTGATTGACGGCAATTCATTAAAGTTGATACGGGTGATTTCATTGAGGCGATTATCCAGGATTACTACCGTATTAACATCCCTGTAAAACAGTAAAATTTTTAATGGGTTTAATATGTCAACACTTGTAAGCTCACCGAGTTGCAGGTCTACGAATTGTGTTTTTTGGTTTTTTTGTTGTTTAAAAAATGTATTTTCTTTTACGTAGAAAAGATTATTGAAATCATCAATGCCAACGAATATATCTGCATCAAGAGGGGTTATCGTATCTGCAGAATGCACCAAGACATCTTGAGCAAGTCCAACGTTTGTAGCGAATAGTAAGAATATCAGGACATGTTTCATATCTCCTGAAATGTACAAAAGTTTATTGACAAGCTGATTTCAGAATTTTCGGTAAGAACTATTCCTCACTTTGCCTATCTTTTGATTGTATAGCGCGTAGATCGTCTTTTATAACTTAAAAGCCTTCTTTACCTTATCGACAAAATCCAATTTTTCCCATGTGAAAAATTCAACTTCTTTGGACACTTTTCCTGAATATGGACTTTCGTATACCTTAGTTTCGGTTCTGGGTTCTTTACCCATGTGACCGTATGCCGAAGTTTCTCTGTATATCGGATTGCGTAATTTTAACCTGGATTCAATCGCTGCAGGACGCATATCAAATATATCGGCTACTTTTTTGGCAATTTCACCGTCATTGAGGTCAACACTGGCAGATCCATAGGTATTCACAAAAATAGAAGTAGGCTCAACCACACCAATGGCATAACTTACTTGCACTAATACTTCAGACGCTACGCCTGCTGCGACCAGGTTTTTCGCAACGTGACGGGCGGCGTAAGCCGCACTTCGGTCTACCTTACTAGGGTCTTTACCACTAAATGCACCACCGCCATGAGCTCCTTTCCCGCCGTAGGTGTCGACAATGATCTTTCTTCCGGTTAATCCTGTATCTCCATGAGGTCCACCAATGACGAACTTACCGGTAGGGTTAATATGGTATTGAATATTTTCGTTAAATAAGTCCTTGACATAATCTGGTAATTGCGCCTTTACCCGTGGAATCAAGATTGAAATAATATCCTCTTTAATTTTTTTAAGCATGGTGTCGTCATCACTGTCAAACTCATCATGCTGCGTAGAAACAACAATCGTATCGATGCGTTGAGGTTTATTATCATCGCTGTATTCAATGGTTACCTGGCTTTTTGAATCTGGACGTAGGTAGGTTATCTCTTTTCCTTCACGTCTTAATTTGGCCAATTCAATGAGAATCTTGTGGGAAATATCCAATGCCAGTGGCATGTAGTTTTTAGTCTCATTGGTGGCGTATCCAAACATCATCCCTTGATCCCCGGCACCTTGCTCTTCTTTTTCTCCGCGATCAACGCCTTGGTTTATATCTGGTGATTGTTCATGAATTAGAGAAATTACCCCACAAGAATCGCCACTAAATTGATATGCTCCTTTGGTATACCCTATGTCATTAATAACATCTCGTGCAATTTGTTGAACGTCCAGGTAGGTTTTAGATTTTACTTCCCCTGCAAGAACAACTTGCCCTGTGGTGACTAAGGTTTCGCAGGCTACTTTTGAAGATGGATCGAAAGCTAAAAAATTATCAAGTAATGCGTCGCTGATTTGATCTGCGATTTTATCGGGGTGTCCTTCAGAAACACTTTCTGAAGTAAATAAATATGCCATGTATACTGTAAATTTAATCGGATGGATTTGACGTAGAAATTGAATTTTCCTAACAGCCTAAGTCTGTTTTAGCAATTTTTAACGAGGTTGCAATCAGTCAAATCCGTCCTCTTTTTCTATGGGAGCAAAAGTAATAAAAACTGCCTGACCTCAAAATGCCTGAGTCTCTTTTCACAAAAGCTTAGTAACTCCATTAATTTAAAAATTAACAAAGTTTTATTTTGATTTCTAAACTTTGTGTTGCAATATTTGTCCAATAAAGTTCAAACACATTTTGACTGTTATAAAGAAAGGCAGAGGGATTAGACCCATTGAAGCCTTAGCAACCCTTACATTAATCTAATGATTTAGTAAGAAGGTGCTACATTCTACCGCGCATCGCGTGGAAAGATAACAACAACGTTTTTTCATTTTTCTTGAAAAAACATATCCTTTCTACATAACATTATAAATACCATTGCTTACAAAAGCATTGGCGTTTGGCTTTTTATTTCATTTTTAACTCTTAAAAAGCAACGTAATGAGTACTACACATTTTTCAACCAATGCACTTCATGCCGGTCATGATGTGACGACTAACGGAGGTACAAGAGCCATCCCTATCTATCAATCAACCAGCTATGTATTTAATAACGCAGAGCACGCCGCCAATTTGTTTAATCTTTCTGAACCCGGGTTTATTTATACCCGTATAAACAATCCCACAAATGATATTTTAGAGCAGCGCCTAGCGGCACTGGAGGGTGGAATAGCAGCGGTGTCAACCGCATCTGGTACAGCTGCTATTAATACCACATTGTTAACATTACTAAAGGCTGGGGATCATATTGTGGCGTCAAACAGTCTATACGGTGGCACGTATAACTTATTAAGTGTCACCTTACCCAGATTTGGAATAACAACTACTTTTGTTGATCCCAGTGATCCTGAAAATTTTACAGCTGCCGCTCAAGAAAATACCAGAGCAGTATTTATCGAATCCTTGGGGAATCCAAAGTTAGATGTTCTGGATATCAAAGCAATTGCTCAAAAAGCAAAAGATCATAAGGTTCCGCTGATTGTAGATAACACCGTTGCTACACCGTCTTTGCTGAATCCCATTGAGCACGGTGCTAACATTGTGATCCATTCTTTGACCAAATATATCAATGGAAATGGTACCGCGCTGGGCGGAATCATTATTGACGCCGGAACGTTTGATTGGGCCAATGGTAAGTTTCCAGAATTTACAGAACCCTCTCCCGGATATCATGGTTTGGTCTATCATGACGCACTACAAGAAGCAGCATTTATCGCAAAAGTGCGTATTGAAGGATTACGAGATCACGGTGCTGCATTGAGTCCATTTAATGCGTTTCAAATTCTGCAAGGATTGGAAACTTTAGAAATTAGAATGAAAAAACACAGTGAAAATGCCCTGGCACTTGCACATTGGTTAAAGGAGCAATCCCTTGTAAGCTGGGTCAATTATCCGGGATTGGAAGAAAGCAACTATCATGACCTGGCCAAACAATATCTCCCAATTGGGCAAAGTGGTATAGTCACCTTTGGAGTTATAGGGGGCTTTGAATCTGCTAAAAAAATTGCAGATGAGACCAAATTGTTTTCACTGTTAGCCAATATAGGTGACAGCAAATCACTGATTATTCATCCTGCTAGTACAACGCATCAGCAGCTTAAAGACGAGGATCAATTGTCAACCGGTGTTACAAAAGATTTGATCAGGCTTTCCGTAGGACTAGAGCATATAGAAGATCTAAAAGCTGATTTAAGAGAAGCTTTCACTACGATCAATAAAAGTGCGCTGGTAACTAATTAACACATAAAATCTCATTTTACTTCCTCTCCCACCGGGAGAGGATTGAGGTGAGGGCTTACAATGTAAATGGCTTAATTATTTCATTATGCTTAAAGAAATTTATATCTCATCCTTTACAACACACACGGGTTTTGAACGAGATATCACATTATATTACGAAACCTTTGGTCCTCCACTGGGTAAGGCTCCGGTTGTATTGGTTAACCACGCATTGACAGGAAACTCCACTGTTACCGGTGAAAAGGGATGGTGGAAAGACCTGATAGGTACTCAAAAGTGCATCGATACAGATCATTTTACTGTTCTCGCATTTAATATTCCGGGTAATGGCTATGCCGGTAAATCGGTTGATTTAATAGAAAACTATACAGATTTTAATTTACAGGATATGGCTCAGCTGTTTTTACTTGCCATTGATCAACTTAATATTGATAGCATTTTTGCCGTGATTGGTGGATCGATTGGTGGTGCACTGGCGTGGCATCTGGCGGTAACTCAACCTGCGTTATTTGAGCATATCATACCCATCGCGACAGATTGGAAGGCAACAGACTGGCTTATTGCGCAATGCAAGGTGCAAGAGCAGATTTTGTTACACTCAGATCAGCCGGTTCATGATGCACGCATGCATGCGATGACGTTTTATCGCACGCCTCAATCGCTTCAGCAAAAGTTTCGGGCAGAGAAGGATGAGAAAGGAAATTTTCAGGTGGGACAATGGTTGCTTCATCATGGCAAAATGCTTAAGGATCGTTTTGAACTTTCAGCATACAAACTAATGAATCACCTCTTAATGACGATAGATGCTACTAACGGTAGTGGCGATATTTTCGCTTCCGCGGAAAAAATTAAAGGTCGACTAAAAATGATTTGCGTGAACACAGATGGTTTTTTTCTCCCCGAAGAAAACTGGGATACCTACGTACTCCTTTCTGAAAAAATGGATAATGTTCATATTTCAGAAATTAAATCCATTCATGGTCATGATGCTTTTTTAATGGAGTACCATCAACTAAGTGCTATCCTAAAACCTATTTTTCAACCAATACATCACGCAGAAGCGATCTAACACTCATCCCTCATGAAAAACATACAACTTATTTTATTTGGCATCGGCAATGTAGGTGGTACATTGATCGATCAGATTATTGCGCAAAAAGAGAAATTAAGGCAGCAACATATAGATCTTCAATTTTCAGCTATTTTGAACTCAAGTAACGTTTTTTTTCCCAGTCACAATTTAACATCATCATGGAGAGCATCATTTGAGGAGAATAGTATGTCTTATACATTTAATGATGTACTAAAACATATTCAAAAGATTGAAGACAAAATTATAATAGCTATCGATGCTACTGCAAGTGATGAGGTAGTAAACAAATATGAAACTTTGATTGAAGCCGGATGTCACTTAGTTTCTGCCAACAAAATTGCCAATACCATTTCGTACGATTTCTATATTCGTTTGAGAAAAAAATTATCCTTACACCAAAGGCAATTTGAATATGAAACGAATGTTGGTGCCGGTCTACCGGTGATCGAAACAGTTAAAAAATTGCATCAAAGTGGAGATGAAATCACAAAGGTAAGAGGGGTATTTTCAGGATCACTTAGTTATTTATTCAATCGATTTTCTTCTGAAGAGGTTCCTTTTTCACAATTGATTAAAGATGCCAAAGTAAACGGTTACACAGAGCCTGACCCGCGTGATGATTTAAGCGGAAAAGATGTGGGTAGAAAGCTCCTAATTCTCGCGCGAGAACTTCAGCTTGAAAAAGAGTTTAAGGATGTACAGATTCAATCGCTTATTCCGCCTCACCTCAATGGAGAATCTACAGTAGCACAGTTTGAAGAGCGAATGGATGAACTAGATGTACTCTATGGCGAGGAGAAGTCAACTTCAACAGATAAGGTTTTACGGTATATTGGCGAATTAGATGTAAGTAAAGAAGCGCTGTCGGTCTCTCTGCAAAATGAACATACCGGTAGTGCCATCGGGCAGTTACAGGGAGCAGATAATGTGGTCGAAATTTATACAAAGGATTATGATCAACATCCACTAGTGATTAAAGGTGCGGGTGCAGGAGGAGCAGTGACAGCACGTGGCGTTTTTAATGATATTCTAAAGGTGGTTAGTCAATGCTGAAGAAACAACTTCGTTCAATATAGTATCCAGTTCTTTTTTTATTTGAAAAGGAGTTTCTCTAAAAAGCTCAGCTAATTCTAATTGTATACGATCACTAACATCGTCCTTTTTTAAGTCAATTACTTCCTTAATAGAGTTCCTATAAGAGGTATTGAATCTTAATGTGGCTTTATCAACTATTCCTTTTTGAAGTAATATTTTAGTCTTTTTTGGACAGCGGCAGGGGTTTGTTGAATCAATTAAACCGCACCTGCCTGAAACATATTGAAATAGGTCCTTCTTGGCACGATATAATCTTACTCTATAATTCTGTGGACTTATATTAAATAAAGTTGCTCCCAGCTGATGGTCTGCATTGAACACCTCGCCAATAATATATAGCAGACGTTGTTCTCGATTTAAACACATCAACATGGCGGTAGAGCATAGAATTCGCACTTCTTCTATAACTTTTTCGGGAATAAATTCATGACTTGATTCTTCTATGTAAACAGATCTTTTGTATGTTTCCAAGGACTCCATTTTTTGTTTTGGCATTGCTAAAAAATGATTAAAGGTAATGCGGTAGAGCCATGTTCTAAATTGGCTTTTACCTTTAAAAGTCTTCAAATGAGTAATCACTTTGATAATTACCTCTTGGGTGGCGTCTTTGGCGTCTTCGGGATCTAAAAAAAGCTTGAGAGAAATATTATAGATATAATTTTGATGATTTTGTATAAGTCTGGTAAGTGCCTGTTTGTTGCCGCTTAAAGAAGCTGTGATCAATTGTTGATCATTTAAATCGTCATATGTGGATTTAAATATCATAAAGAAGATTAAAAATAGAGCAACAGGTCAAAAAAGTATATTGATTCTTCATTTGAAAAGTGGTAGTGCGCGTAACTGGAATCTGTCCAGGTAGAAAGATAGTAAATTGTTTGATTGGAATCGTATAAGGTAAAGATGGTATTTAAACCTATTGGTGGATTAGCCAAGATTTTTGAGCTGCTTTTTTCGGCGCTTAATACAGCGTAGGTGGATTGGGATATTTTGCCAAATTGATATTTTCCTTTTAATGTATAATAAAGCACTGTGCCGGTTTCTCCATATTCTTTTTCAATGCGTTCGTGCCACTGCTTATTAAACCAATTCTCTACAGACGCTTTACTCTCCCAAAAATAAATTCCGCCAAAGTTAGGCTCACCATCTAATAATGTATAGAACTTATGATTTAATCCCTCAATGGATTTAAATTTTTCAATGGTTTTATTCATTCTGTTTTTAATAATTCCTCGCCATGCGTACCAGGGTTTTTTAACTAACGTAATGGCTAAGACGGCAGTTTTTTCATCAGCATAAATAGTTTCTTCTGCATTGGTTGTGATTGGGGTTTGATCTTTTGACTGAGCGGTACACTTAAAGGTAAAAACAACAAGTAGTGCTGTAATAAAGTTAAGTAAGGTGTGAATTCTAAGCATTTTATTTTAGTTTATATGTTTTAGATAGAAAATTGAGAATGTGTTACAAAAGTTGTCTGGAGATCAAGCTTAAGTACACAATAAAATGTTCAAAGTATTCTATTACATTTGCGATAATGAATCGTTTTATTTCCTTACTACTAGGAGTGCTGTTTTTTTCTGCAAACGCGCAAGAAGAAAAGGTAAATCCGTTTTCAATTACAGCATCCTATGGATATGGAACCCTATTAGAACATTCGCCAGATATTGGTCACCTCATTACCGCACATCCTACCGTTCTTTTTGTGTCTTATGATCGCAAAACCTTTGGGGATGATAATTGGTCGCAGGCATTTAATTACCCAGATTTTGGCGCGTCATTTGCGTATCAAAATACAGGGAATGTTTCTCTTGGAGATTTATATGGACTTTATGGTCATTTTAATTTTTACTTTTTTCAGCGTCACTTAATGCTCGGTCTGGGTACAGGGATGGCATATGCCACCAATCCTTATGACGCAGATGATAATTTTAGAAATACAGCATATGGAACCCGTTTTACAGGTTCGACATATATTAAGTTGGTGGGGAAGAAAGAGCAGCTTTTAGAAAATCTAGGTGTTGAAGGTGGTCTAACGTTGATTCATTACTCCAACGGAAATTTTAAAGCACCTAATAACAGTACGAATAGTGTCTTATTTAACGTTGGATTAAACTATGTACTAGGTAAGGATAATAAAGCTTATATCCAAAAAGAAGATAGTACATCATACAGAGAACCAATTAGGTTAGTTGCAGCCTTGCGTGGCGGATTTCATTCCAGTGATGTAATTGGGAGCGGTCAATATCCTTTTTATATCATTACGGGTATGGCAGAAAAGAGATTAAGCCGAAAAAGCGCCGTGCAAGCCGGGGCCGAGATTTTTTTTAGCGAGATGTTAGAAGAGTTCATACGCTACAGGGGGATTGCTTTTCCCGAAGATAACATACAAGGAGATGAAGATGCCAAGCGTGCGGGAATATTTATTGGATATCGACTCATATTTAATAAAATTTCAACGTATGCTAATGCTGGATACTATGTCTATTATCCGGTAGATTTTGAAGGAAGATTTTACACAAGACTTGGACTACAGTACGATATAAATGATCAATGGTTTACTTCGGTTAGTGTAAAGTCCCACGCGGCGAATGCCGAAGCAGTTGAATTGACACTAGGGTATCGTTTTAAAAAGTGATAAAATAATGAGCTGGAGGATAACAGATAACAATATTGTAAACAGGGTTCACGCGCTCATTACTGTTATACTATTTTCAGGATTGATATCATGTGATACAGAGACCGCTCCTGACTGCTTTCAAGTGGAAGGGGATATTATTGAAAAAGAGATTGATCTTCCTCCTTTTAGTAAGATTACGGTCAATGAGAAAATACAACTATTTGTCTCTTATGGTGAAAATCAACTGGTGACGTTAGAAACCGGAGAAAATTTATTAAATGAGATCGAACTGCGTGTAGAAGGAGACCGATTGATCATGACCAATTCTAACGGGTGTAATATTTTTAGAGACTATGCGGTTACAAAAGTATACGTCACATTACCAGAATTTACAGAAATTCGTCATTTTAGTGAGTTTACGGTTACGTCAACCAATACCATAAAAAGTAATAATCTTCGCTTGTTAACTGAAGATAATCAGGAAGAAGAAGAGCAGCATACGAATGGTGATTTTGATCTTACACTAGAAGTTGAAACCTTACGTATAACAAGTAATGGTAATGGTAATTATATATTAGATGGCACCGTTGCTCAGGCATCATTTGGCATTTTTAGTGGTGATACCCGTATTGAAGCTGGGAATTTGTTGATTGATGATCTAGAGCTATTTCACCGTGGATCAAATAAGATGATTGTTAATCCTTTACTTTCAATCAAAGGAGAATTATACAGTACAGGAGATGTTATTGCTAAAAATGAACCTGCTATCGTTGAGGTAGAAGAATTTTATACTGGACGACTTATTTTTGAGTGATTCGTAAACTTTTGAATTTATAAACTAGTAGAAATTACGGTACTAGTCAGAAAGCCCTGTTAATTCCACAAATAAATCTTCTAAGGTTTTGTTTTTTTGCGTAAGCTGTAAGGTTTTTAGTTGATTGTCGTGAGCAAAATCAAATACGGCAGGGCGCATGTCTATTGAAGAATCAAAATGAAGTTCATACACAAAGCTATTAGTATTAATGACTTTCTTAAGATTTGGGATTTGCTGTAAGGCAACTTCTTCTACCCTGTAATCAAACTCTACCACAATTATTTGCTGGCTATTGTCTTTTAAATCGGCTAACTTTTTATCGGCGACTATTTCACCTTTGTTGATAATAATCACTCGATCACAAATAGCCTCCACTTCTTGCATAATGTGGGTAGACAAAAAAACGGTTTTAGTCTGCCCAATTTTTTTGATAAGTCTTCTAATTTCAATCAATTGATTTGGATCTAATCCGGTGGTTGGTTCATCTAAGATCAAAACGCCGGGATTATGCAAAAGCGCGTGGGCTAATCCTACCCGTTGACGATATCCTTTAGAGAGCTGCCCAATTTTTTTGTTCGCTTCAGGTGTTAAGCCTGTTTGAGTAATTACTTCTTCAATTTTGTTTTTATCTATGTTATATACTTTTGCATTAAAAGCAAGATATTCTCTAACATACATTTCCAGATATAATGGATTATGCTCTGGGAGATACCCTACATTTTCCTGAACCTTTAATTGTTCTGTAGTAATGTTAAATCCGTTCACAGTTGCTTCACCTTCCGAAGGGGACAGATAACCTGTTAATATCTTCATCAACGTAGACTTGCCGGCTCCATTAGGTCCTAAAAAACCAACTATTTCTCCTTGATTTATCTCAAATGTAACTTGATCTAATGCTTTTTGTGAGCCATACGATTTGGATATTCGATTAACAGTAATTGACATAGAGGTGGTATTGAGTTGTGCTAAAATACTAAATTGAAAAATCGGGTTAAACCTACATATAAAGTTTTTATCATTCTCTTTTGTAAATTCGACATTATGATTACATTAGCCACTTAATTATATATGAAAACAATAACTGTATATAACGCCTGGTATTATGTGTATTTCTTTTTTAAGAGATGACGCCGGGTGGATTATGCATTAACATAATTGAAAATTTTAAAAATCCCGGACAATTTGTTCGGGATTTTTCATTTAAACCAAGTGAGAAAAAATATTGCCATACAAGGGATTAAAGGTTCATTTCACCATCTTGTTGCACAACAGTATTTTGAGGTAAATATTGAGGTACTGGAGTGTCGTTCATTTATGGATGTGGTAAAAGAACTCAAAGAAGGACATGCAAGCCATGCAGTAATGGCGATTGAGAATAGCACGGCAGGAACTATACTTCCTAACTACGCTATGATTGATGAAAATCAGGTTGTTATCACTGGGGAGCATTATGTTCCTATTCGTATGGATTTGATGACTATTCCCGGTCGATCTCTAAATGACATAGCCGAAGTTCACTCACACCCCATGGCATTACTCCAGTGTAAAGAGTTTTTTAGATCGCAACCTCATATAAAATTGGTGGAAGATGTAGACACTGCTGAAGCCGCTCAACGTATTTCAAGGAATAAACTCAAGAATATCGCAGCCATTGCTAGCGAAATTGCCGCAGATATTTACGGGCTAGAGATTATAAAAAAGGGTATTCAAACCATCTCAAATAACGTAACTCGTTTTTTGATTTTAGAAAACGCAAAAAATGAGGAACTCCATGGAAACAAAATTTCCCTTAAACTTGAATTACCTAACAACCACGGTAATCTGGCTACAGTACTTCATTTGTTGAGTGATTATAACCTTGATTTAACTAAAATTCAATCATTACCGGTTATTGAAACACCATGGACGTATTCATCATTTATCGATGCTACATTTCAAGATAAAAAAGAATTAGAGAAGGCCTTATCTATTTTAGATATCATGGCAACCGAATTAAAAGTTTTAGGCATTTATAAAAATTCCAGGCCATGAAACCTGCAGATCGTTTAGAGCATATCACAGAATATTACTTCTCAAAAAAACTTAGAGAAGTTGGACAGCGCATGTCAAACGGTGAGCCAATCATCAATCTTGGAATTGGTAGCCCTGATCTTGCACCGCCAAAAGAAGTAAGCAGTGCCTTGGTAAAAGCATTGGAGCATCCAAACGCACATCAATATCAGTCATATAAAGGAATTTCGGCGCTTAGAAAGGCCTACGCAGATTTTTATCAACGAAAATATTACGTTTGGCTGAATCCCGAATCAGAGATTCTTCCATTAATTGGCAGTAAGGAGGGGATTATGCATATCTCAATGGCATTTCTTAATCCGGGTGATCGTGCCTTAATTCCAAATCCTGGGTATCCTACCTATTCTTCGGTGACTCGATTGGTTGGAGCTAATCCGTTATATTATGATCTAAATGAAGAGAATAACTGGTTCCCAGATCTTGAAAGGCTGTCTCAACACGACTTTTCAAACGTAAAAATTATGTGGCTCAACTATCCGCATATGCCGACGGGTGCAAAAGCTAGCATCAAAAATTTTGAACGACTCATTGAATTTGCAGAGAAGAATAATATTTTACTCATTAATGACAATCCCTATAGTTTTATTCGTACTACCAATCCGCTCTCAATTTTTAATGCCAAAAAAGCAAGCCATCATTGTCTTGAATTAACTTCATTAAGCAAAACGTTCAATATGGCAGGATGGCGCATGGGAGCATTAATAGGTAGCGAAACGTTGATTAATACGATTTTAAAGGTAAAAAGCAATATGGATAGCGGCCAGTTTTATCCCTCTCAGCAAGGGGCAGTAGCTGCATTACAGCTAGATGAAAGCTGGCTAAGAATGATTAATGCAGAATATACATCACGCTTTAAAGCCATGAAGAAATTGGTACGTGTGTTGGGTTGCAATATCGTTGCTTCAAAAACAGGAATGTTCATCTGGGCAGAGTTGACCAATAATCAAACTTCGGTAGAATTTGTCGATGCCTTATTGGATGAGCATCATATTTTTATTGCTCCGGGATCAATTTTTGGTAGTAATGGAGAAGGGTATGTACGCTTTTCACTCTGTACACCTGCAGGTAAAATTGAAAAAGCAGTTAAACGCTTAACGCAAAAAAAAGTATGAAGGTAACAATTGTAGGAGTAGGTTTGATAGGAGGATCAATGGCAATTGATATCAAAGCGGTATACCCTAACGCAGTAGTTTCTGGCATTGACCTGGATAAAAATAATTTGCAGAAAGCGATGGAACTACATGTGATTGATCAAAAAGGAGATTTTCAATCCTTATTTGAAGAAGATATCGTGATTATAGCAATTCCTGTGGATGCTTCGGTCAATATATTGCCGAAGGTTCTCGACCAGGTAGGAGATAGCACGATTGTCATTGACACAGGTTCTACCAAAGCTGATATTTGTAATGTGCTTCGGGATCACCCCAAAAGAAGAAACTTTTTAGCGGCTCACCCCATCGCCGGAACAGAATTTTCTGGAGCTCAGGCTGCACTTGCAAATCTTTTCAGAAATAAAACCAATATCATTTGCGAAGTAGAAAAAACGGCGTTTACATTACAGGAAAGAGCATTGGAGCTTTTCCAAAAACTGGGGATGCGAATTCGATATATGGATCCTGCATCTCATGATAAACACATCGCCTTTGTATCTCATTTATCGCATATTAGTTCATTTATGTTGGGAAAAACTGTAATTGATGAAGAAAAAAATGAACGAGATATTTTTGATATGGCCGGCAGCGGATTTGAATCTACTGTTCGCCTGGCAAAGAGTTCGCCCGCCATGTGGACGCCGATATTTAAACAGAATAAAGATAATGTAATTCATTCGCTGGATAAATACATTGAAAATCTGGTTCAGTTCAAAAGACTGATGGAGCAGGATGATTTTGAATCACTATACCATGAAATGAATGATACTAATCATATTAAAACAATCTTAAACGGAATGAAATAAAAAAACTATGAATAATTCACCAAAACTTAGAAGCTGGTTAGATGACTTTGGGTTAAGCCATCCACTGGTTATTGCCGGACCTTGTAGTGCAGAGACTGAAGATCAGGTCGTTAAAATTGCGCATCAATTAAAAGACAGTGATGCCACTGTCTTGCGTGCAGGAATTTGGAAACCTAGAACACGCCCCGGAAATTTTGAAGGGGTAGGAGCGCTGGGTTTAAAATGGATGCAACGTGCAAAAGAAGAAACTGGCATGCTAACAACCACAGAGGTGGCGAATGCAAACCACGTAGATTTAGCATTAGAGCATGACATTGATATCCTTTGGATAGGAGCCAGGACGACCGTTTCGCCTTTTATCGTACAGGACATTGCAGATGCGCTTAAAGGAACCGATAAAATTGTACTGGTTAAAAATCCGGTAAACCCTGATCTTGCTTTATGGTTAGGAGCCGTGGAGCGTTTAGATAGTGCTGATATTTCTAAGTTAGGAGTAATTCACAGAGGGTTCTCTACGTATGAAAAAACACGTTACCGTAACAATCCAGAGTGGCAAATTCCTATCGACCTGCAGCAGCGATTCCCGGATCTACCTTTAATTTTGGATCCCTCTCATATCGCAGGACGCAGGGACTTAATCTTTGATTTATGTCAAACTGCGTTGGATCTAAATTACGACGGGTTGATGGTTGAAACCCATTACGATCCGGATAACGCCTGGAGCGATGCCAAGCAACAAATTACTCCAGCTACATTAATACAAATGATGGTTGATCTTAAAATTAGAAAGACAGAAAGCCAAGATCAGGAGTTTAAAAATAAACTCAATACCCTACGGACTCAAATAGATGTGGTAGATCATCAGCTCATTGAACAACTGGGAAAGCGTATGATTATCGCAGATAAAATCGGTAAACTCAAGGCTGAAAATAATGTGGCTATTCTTCAAACTAAGCGCTGGAATGAAATTTTAGGTAAAATGATCTTAATGGGTGAAGAGGCTAATTTAAGTGAAGAATTTATTTTGAGGGTTTTTAAAGCAATTCATCAAGAATCGATCAATCATCAAAAAAAGCTGGGGAATGGTTAAACTTTCTCATCTTTGTAGTTCATGTTAGGAACTGTCTATAAATCAACCGGAAGCTGGTATGCCGTCAAGGCTAAAGATGGTACGTTCTACAATTGCAGGATCAAGGGTAAATTCAGGATCAAGGGAATAAAAAGCACCAATCCCGTGGCTGTTGGTGATGAGGTTGAATTTGATCTGGATAAAGAAAGTGACGAAACTATTGGTGTGATTTATGCGATTAGAGATCGAAAAAACTACATTATTAGGCGATCTGTAAATTTGGCTAAACGCACTCATATTATAGCAGCTAATATTGATATAGCATTTTTACTGGTTACCATTGTGAATCCTGAAACATTTACAACGTTCATTGATAGGTTTTTGGTTACGGCAGAGGCATATCACATTAAGGCAGTCCTACTATTCAATAAATTAGATCAGTATACTGAAGGTCAGCTGCTGGAAGCAAAATACTTAGCAGCTATGTATCGTGATATTGGATATGAATGCATAGGAATTTCGGCGAAGACCGGAAAAAACATTGATAAAGTGATTGACCAGATGAAGGACAAAACCAGTATGTTTTCTGGTCATAGTGGGGTAGGTAAGTCCACGCTAATTAATGCGATTGATCCAACACTTGACCTCAAAACAGCTCAAACATCAGAGCAGCATCAGCAAGGACAGCATACCACAACTTTTGCGCAAATGTTTGATTTGCCTTTCGGCGGAAGAATTATTGATACGCCGGGAATTAGAGGTTTTGGAATCGTAGATATCGAAAAAGAGGAAGTCACTGATTATTTTCCTGAGTTTTTTGAGCTGAAGCAAGATTGCAAGTTTAATAATTGCCTGCATGTGGAAGAACCAGGCTGTGCGGTTAAAGACGCATTAGAGAAAGACAAAGTGGCTTGGTCAAGGTATAAGAGTTATTTGCAGTTGATTGAAGGCGATGACGAGGGTTATCGCATAGACCCGTACAAGACAGATTAGATGAGGGTAGTTATTCAACGTGTTTTGAATGCTTCGGTAGAAGTCGATCAAAAGATTATTTCAAGTATTTCTCAGGGGCTATTGGTGTTTGTTGGGATTGAGCAGGATGATCAAGAAGAGGATTGTTCATGGTTAACCAATAAGATTATTCACTTAAGAATTTTTAGTGATAAAGAGGGTAAGATGAATCGCTCAGTCCTTGATATGAGTGGTGAAATCCTTGTGGTAAGTCAATTTACACTCCATGCCTCTACTAAAAAAGGTAATCGTCCATCTTACATCAAAGCAGCTAAGTTTGATTCAGCTATACCGTTATACAGGAATTTTATAAAACAACTACAAGCAGTCTTGGCTAAACCTGTTAGATCCGGTATTTTTGGGGCCGACATGAAGGTGAATATTTTAAATGATGGACCTGTTACGATTATCATAGATTCAAAACACAAGGAATAATGCAAATCACTAACGCACAAAAAGTAGTAGACGACTGGATAAAAGCACATGGGGTTCGCTACTTTAATGAGCTCACCAACATGGCTCAATTAACCGAAGAAGTTGGTGAAGTTGCTAGAATTATCGCCAGACGCTATGGAGAGCAAAGTGAAAAAGAAAGTGATAAGAATAAGGATTTGGGAGAAGAACTCGCCGATGTATTGTTCGTAGTATTGTGTTTGGCTAATCAAACAGGTGTTGATCTGCAACAGGCTTTTGACAAAAAGCTTGATCTTAAAACAAAAAGAGATCACAAACGACATCACTCCAATAAAAAACTAAAATAAGATGCTTAAGACAAAGATCTTTTGGAAACTTACCTTGAAATTTGGATTAAGTTTCTTGGCTTTATTTGTAGTGATTTCATTTATCATGGATTTGATGGGATGGCAGTCCAGTTTAGTGGATAATATTAAGGCAGGAAACTGGGCTTTAGTCGTTGGCGTATATACCGCAATGGGATTTTTCTACGGAATGGTCATGGCATTTCTTAGACTTAGAAACAATCAAAAAAAGTGAGTTTCAAAAAAATCATACAAAAATCTAAGGATACTCAAGGATCGTTAGAAATAACAGGTTCTAAAAGCGAAAGTAATCGTGCACTAATTTTAAGTGCTCTGTTTAAAAATTTGTCGTTAAAGAATATTTCTAACAGTGATGATGCGAACGTCCTGCAAAGAGCGCTATTGCCTTCGTCACCAGTCATTGACATCCATCACGCTGGTACTGCGATGAGATTTTTAACAGCTTATTTTGCGGTACAAGAGGGCACAGAGGTGATCCTTACCGGTAGCTCCAGAATGAAGGAGCGACCTATCAAAATATTGGTGGACGCCCTAAGATCTTTAGGGGCTAATATCAGTTATCTGGAACAAGAGGGCTATCCCCCTCTAAAAATAAAAGGTAAAAACATCACAACGTCAAAAGTAGAGCTAAGTGCAAATGTAAGTAGTCAATACGTGACCGCATTAATGCTTATAGCACCATCTTTGCCGCAAGGATTAGAGATAAGCTTGTTACAGCAAATCACCAGTATGCCGTATATTGAAATGACACTTAAATTACTTCGGCAAATTGGCGTAAAAGCAAATTTGATAGAAAATAAAATCACTGTTCCTCACACCAACACCATAGAGAGTCAAACCTTCATCATTGAATCAGATTGGAGTTCGGCTTCCTATTTCTACAGCATTGCTGCTTTATCATCTTCAGCAGATATCATTTTGTCTAATTATAAAGCAGATAGTCTTCAGGGAGATTCGGTGCTTTCAATATATTACAAGCATTTTGGAGTAGAAACTTCGTTTGATTATAGGAATAAGCGTGTGCGTCTTATAAAGAAAGCTGACTTCCGCTTACAGCGAAATAATGCCAAGGTAGATATTCAATTAAACTTGGTGGATTCGCCAGATATCGCTCAAACCATTGCTGTGACCTGTCTGGGGCTGAGAATTTCATGCAGGCTTACTGGCTTGCACACCTTAAAAATTAAAGAAACGGATCGTTTAGTTGCGCTAAAAACTGAAATGGAAAAATTAGGTGCAGCTGTAGATATAACAAAAGATCAGCTTACGCTTCACCGCGTTAGTAATTTGCGTAAAGATATTACCATAGAAACCTATAATGATCACCGTATGGCCATGGCTTTTGCTCCGATGGCATTAAAAATTCCAATTCAAATCAACGATGCGAATGTAGTTTCAAAATCATATCCAGATTTTTGGAATGATCTTAAAAAACTCGGTTTTCAATATGCCGAAGATGAGTAGATAGCGTTAAAATTTGATCGACTAAGTTTCAAATACCTGCAATAGGGAAGCTATTTTATGTATAGAGTATTTCTCAAAGCTTTTGATTTTGAGATAAACCTTAAAAGACTTGACAACCCCTATGTTGAGATCGTATATTTGCCATCTTTTAATTAAAACCTATACGTGTGAAATTATCTCAATTTGGCTTTGACCTCCCTGAAGAACTTTTAGCAGAATATCCCAGCGAAAATCGTGACGAATCCAGACTCATGGTTGTCAATCGTAAAGAGGGTAGCATAGAACATAAACTTTTCAAAGATATCATTGATTATTTTGATGAGAAAGATGTGATGGTACTCAATAATACAAAGGTGTTTCCAGCCAGGTTATTTGGAAATAAAGAAAAAACCGGAGCACGTATTGAAGTCTTTTTATTGAGAGAATTAAATCCTGAAACTAAGCTTTGGGATGTGCTTGTGGACCCGGCGAGAAAAATAAGAATTGGGAACAAGCTTTATTTTGGTGATGATGAAAGTCTGGTTGCCGAGGTGATCGATAACACCACATCAAGAGGGAGAACACTACGTTTTCTATACGATGGATCTTACGAGGAATTTAGAAACAAACTTTCAGAATTAGGAGAGACACCACTACCTAAATACATCAAGCGTGAGGTAGAGCCCGAAGATCAGGAACGTTATCAAACTATTTATGCCAAAGAAGAAGGCGCAGTTGCTGCACCAACAGCAGGACTTCACTTTTCTAAACATTTATTAAAGCGTCTTGAAATTAAAGGTATTGACTTTGCTGAGGTTACCCTGCACGTTGGACTAGGAACCTTTAGCCCGGTTGAGGTAGAAGACCTTTCTAAACACAAAATGGACAGTGAAGAAGCTTACATTGAATCTAAAGCCGTTAAAACGATCAATAAAGCCCTTGCTGAAAAACGCAGAATCTGCGCAGTAGGAACAACTGTAATGAGAACACTAGAAAGCTCTGTAAGTTCAGACAATACGTTGAATGAATTTGGAGGGTGGACGAACAAATTTATTTTTCCACCATATGATTTTAGCATTGCGAATTGTATGGTAACGAATTTTCACTTGCCAAAGTCAACGCTCATGATGATGACAAGTGCCTTTGCGGGTCATGACTTAATGAAAAAGGCCTATGCTGAAGCCGTTAAGGAAAAATATAGGTTCTACACTTACGGTGACGCTATGTTGATTATATAATCAAGAAGTTGATAAATTTAAAAAATCCCGCTGCTTCAAGCGGGATTTTTCATTTTAGGTATCTCCAATTAAACCCAGTATTTTTGCACTGTGAAAATAGACAAGAAAGACATACGCGGATTGACCAAACCAGAGCTCCAAACATTTTTTGTAGAAAAGGGCGATAAGGCTTTTAGAGGAACCCAGGTGTACGAATGGTTGTGGCAAAGAGGGGCACATACGTTTGAGGAGATGACCAATCTTTCTAAAGAGACCCGCGCCATGCTTGATGAATATTTTGTGATTAATCACATTAGGGTTGATCAAATGCAGCGCAGTAGCGACGGCACGATTAAAAATGCTGTCAAACTTCACGATGGATTAACCGTAGAATCTGTATTGATCCCAACACCAACCAGAACAACTGCTTGCGTATCTTCACAAGTAGGTTGTAGTTTAGATTGTATGTTTTGCGCCACTTCAACCTTAAAGCGTATGCGAAATCTTAATCCAGATGAAATTTACGATCAGGTAGTGGCAATTGATCGTGAAAGCAGGTTGTATCAAGGTATGCCACTTTCTAATATTGTATTTATGGGAATGGGCGAACCCCTCATGAATTACAATAATGTCCTCAAGGCAATAGACAAAATTACATCACCAGAAGGTTTAGGAATGTCACCACGTAGAATCACAGTATCCACCAGCGGAGTCTCAAAAATGATTAAAAAAATGGCAGATGAAGAAGTCAAATTTAATCTTGCCGTTTCATTACATTCTGCTATTGAAGAAATACGCAACGATATCATGCCATTTACAAAGCGATTCCCTTTGACAGAACTAAAGGAGGCACTGAATTACTGGTACGCTAAGACAAAAAAGATAGTAACCTTCGAATATGTGGTGTGGAAAGGTATCAATGATCGCAAAGAAGATGTGCAAGCCCTAATTGCTTTTTGTAAAGGGATACCCAGTAAAGTGAATTTAATTGAATACAACCCTACAGATGCGGGCAGATTCGTGCAAGCAAGCAACACAGCGGTTGATATGTACGTAACTATGTTGGAACAAAATAATATTACGGTTACCGTTCGTCGCTCAAGAGGAAAGGATATCGATGCTGCCTGTGGGCAATTAGCGAATAAGTCTGAAGTGTAACTTTTTATAATTTCACTCACCACTCACCACTCACCACTCACCATTACTTCTCAATCTCGACTTCATACCTCCAGCCAAAGGGATCTTCAGCGCGGTTATATTGAATATCCAGCAGATTTGCCTTAAGCTGCTTGGCATAAGAATTTTCCAGTTGTGGTAATTCAAAATCTTCTCCACCATGTCTAAAGGCAGAAACAGGAACGACCACAGCAGCTGTGCCTGCGCCAAAGATTTCTTTAAGTTCACCCGCGCGTGCTGCATCTTTAATTTCTTTTACAGATACTCTTCTCACCTGTACATCAATTCCTTTTTCTTCTGCTAGGGCGATGATACTTTTTCTAGTGACGCCATCAAGAATACGATCATTGGTCGGCGCAGTAACTAAACTGTCTCCTATTCTAAAAAAGATGTTCATGGTACCTGCTTCTTCCAGGTACTCATGTGTATCAGCATCTGTCCATATAATTTGATCAAAACCTTCAGCTTTAGCAAGATTAGTAGGGTAGAACTGGGCACCGTAATTTCCCGCGGCCTTTGCAAAACCTACACCACCATCAGCCGAACGGCTATATTCTTCAGCAAAAATAACTTTTACAGAGCCTTCGTAATATGCTTTTGCAGGCGCCGTGATGATCATAAAGCGATATTTATTAGAGGGAGAAGCAGATACTCCATTCTCAGTAGCAATAACAAAAGGCCGTAGGTAAAGTGAATTGCCAATCCCAGGCTTAATCCATTCGTAATCCAGGTTTAGTAATTTTTCTAATGCCGAAAAGAAATACTCCTTAGGGAATTCAGGAATCGCCATTCGTTTTGCAGACGTATTGATACGCTCAAAATTTTGCTGTGGTCTAAAGAGCCATACTTTTCCATCCCCATCTTTGTAGGACTTCATACCTTCAAACACTGCCTGACCATAATGAAAAACTTTAGCAGAAGGTTCCATGAGCATAGGGCCATATGGAATGATTTCTGGTGTTTTCCATTCACCATCTTCATAATCGCAGATCATCATGTGGTCACTGCACGTTTTTCCAAACATGAGGTTGTCAAAATCGACTTGATCAATTCTGGATTGATCTACCTGTGTGACTTTTAAATCTACAACGTTTTCGTAGTGCATTTACCGTGTTTTTTGAAGTTTCTGCAAAAATAACATAAATGACAAAATAAAATGCTTGTAAAATCCCTATTTTTGACTTAAATTTTGTCAAAATCGTAATGTATGAAACGTATTATTTCAATTTTAATAGTAGTGCTTTTATTTTCAGCCTGTAACGAAAAAGTTGAAAACGAAAAAACATCTTCAAATCAAGAGAAAGAAATTGCTCAGGTTGATTACGAGTCTTTTGGTGAGTCATTCAATGCTAAAAATTTTAAAAGCATGAAAGAGGTATCTACCATGTATGAAGATTTACAAAAGGGAGACTCAACGACCGTAAAATTCAAAGCTACCGTGAACGAGGTTTGTCAAAAAAAAGGTTGTTGGATTACTGTTGGTGAAGACAGTTTGATGATTCGCTTTAAAGATTATGGGTTTTTTATGCCCAAGGATATTGCTGGTGAAGACGCTATTATCAACGGAGTAGCTTATTGGGAAGAGACCGATGTTGAGACGCTGCGTCACTATGCTGAAGATGCGGGTAAATCCCCCGAAGAAATTGCTGCCATTACAACACCTAAAATGGAAAAGAAATTTTTAGCTCAAGGGGTACTACTAACAAAGTAGATTGAGACGAGAAATTCTCATCACTAAGGATGGTTCTACCACCATCCATATGCCCGAGTTGGATGAACAATACCATTCAAAACATGGTGCGATACAGGAAGCCTATCACGTCTTTTTGAAAATGGGTTTGTTTCATTATGCCGAAAAATTTTCAGATCAACAAAACATCACTGTTCTTGAAATGGGTTTTGGCACCGGGCTAAATGCGTTCATAACGCTGTTTGAAGCTCAAAAACGTCAGATTACTATTCATTATAAGGGTATTGATGCATTTCCGGTCTCCGCCGAAGAAATTACATCTCTCAATTATGTAGCGCAGTTAAATGCTGAAGCGTATGCAGATCAATTTTTAACTATGCATGCTGTTTCTTGGGAAGAAGATCATCGTATTAATAATCTTTTCAGTTTAAGAAAAGAACAAAAGGACTTTACACAAGTCGATCTTACCAAAGCGGTAGATATTGTTTATTTTGATGCCTTTGGAGCCCGTGTTCATCCTGAAGCCTGGACAGAAGAAATTTTCAGAAAAATGTTTTCAGCATTAAAATCCAACGGAGTTCTGGTAACCTATGCAGCCAAAGGTAGTGTACGCAGAGCGATGCAAGCAGTAGGATTTGTGGTGGAACGCTTACCCGGTCCGCCCGGTAAACGAGAAATGCTACGGGCGACAAAACCTTAGTGACCGCGTTAAATCACTCCTAATTACACGTAGCAAAAAAAGAGATATGCGTACCTTGAAAATTAAAAATGCGGGTACTCATCACAGGAGCTACAGGATTAATTGGATCCCAAATTGTCAAAGATTGTCACAGCAAGGGGATTAACGTAAATTACCTCACTACCAGTAAATCCAAACTTGAAAAAGCTGATAATTACAAAGGTTTTTATTGGGATCCTTATCAAGGAGAGATTGACGAAGATTGCTTCTATGGAGTATCTTCTATCATTCATCTAGTCGGCGCATCTATTGCAGAGCGCTGGACAGATGCATACAAAGATATTATCATTAAAAGCCGCGTTCAAACAACAGGACTGTTGGTTGAGGTATTAGGAAATATCGATCACGAAATCACTCATGTAGTTTCGGCAAGTGCTATTGGTTACTACCCAGATTCGCTCCATAAAATATATGATGAGACCGAGCAGGAGATAAATTCATCGTTTTTGGGAAAAGTAGTTGTAAAATGGGAATCGGCCGTAGATAAATTTATGCAAGTAGGAATAAAGGTTGCAAAAGTTAGAATTGGAGTAGTCATGGCAAAAGAAGGCGGGGCGCTACAAAAATTAATGCAACCTGTTAAATATTATGCGGGAGCTCCATTAGGTAGCGGAAAGCAATGGCAGTCCTGGATTCATATCAATGATTTATCACGTCTCTTTATTTATATTTCGCAGCATTCTTTTGCGGGAATATTTAATGGTGTATCTCCAAACCCTGTAACGAATGAACGCTTAACAAAAGAAATAGCCTCTGTTTTAGAAAAACCTATTATTTTACCTAAGGTTCCCGCTTTTATGTTAAAGCTGATGTTGGGAGAGATGTCTGCGGTGGTACTGGAGAGCCAGTTGATTAGCAGTAACAAAATTGAAAGTGAAGGTTTCGAATTTGATTATACCAATATCACCAAGGCACTTCAAGATTTACTAAAATAAAAAAAACCACTTCTGTTGAAGTGGTTCGTCCTTATACTTATATACGTCTCTTTCTTATGCCTTATTGGCCACAAGGGAAATTTTCAATTTGATGTCATCATTGACAAAATTGTCTTTTAGATCATCAAAAACAGACTTTGAAGCGTAGTTTACACCCCATTCTGTTCTGTTGATCATAAACTCATCACTGGTCAACATCATTTTATTTCCGTCAAAAGTTGTGGTAACAGGAATTGAGATATTCTTTGTCTTTCCTTTCATAGTTAAATTACCCGAAAGCATTTTTTGTCCGTCATTTTCTGAAATACCGGTAACCTCAAATTTAGCAGTAGGATATTGAGACACGTTAAAGAAATGATCTTCTTTTTCTTTAGTTGATCCTTTTAAGTGCCCTTCTAAAGATGCTTTTTCATCTCCTTCAAGATCAGTGACATTGATCGAAGTCATATCAACGACAAACATCCCGCTTTGTAGTTTATTTTCCTGTACGCTTACTTGACCTTCTTTAAGCTTTATGGTGCCTGTATGATCTTCGGTCGGTTTTGACCCTACCCAGTTAATAATTGATTCGTCTGTATTTACCGTGTAGTCTACGGCGGCAGCTTCAGCTTTAGCTACTTCTTCGGCAGCACTGGTTTCTGTTTCTTTATTCCCATCTTTACAGCTTGTTACTCCTAACATTAGAGAAGAGGCTACAAAAAGATGTACAAATACTTTTTTCATTTTATATATAGATTAGTTTAAGTATGCAAAATTAATTTTGCTGCGATGAGACAGTCTTAAATATTTATTAAAAATATACATGTGACATTTTGACATTTCTCATTTATTGGCAATACTTTTGCCCTCTAGAAGAAAATTTAATTATCATGAGTGAAAAAGAGCACGCTTTAGAAGAAGAGAATGAATTGCATAAAGCCGCGGCAGAAGTTCAAAATGAAGGAAATGAGCAAGAGAGCGAAGTGCATGAGGAGCTTTCAAAAGAAGAGCAACTAAAGAATGAGTTAGCCAAAGAAAAAGATAAATTTTTACGTCTTTTTGCAGAATTTGAAAACTATAAACGTCGTACAGCTAAAGAGCGATTAGATTTATTTAAAACGGCAAATCAAGAGGTTATTCAAGCTATGTTGCCAGTGTTAGACGATTTTGACCGTGCAGCTAAAGAAATTTCTAAAAGCGGAGACAAGGAAGCCTTGAGCGGGGTGGAATTAATTTACAGTAAATTTAAGAATATTCTTACCAATAAAGGATTGACTGAAATGGAGGTAGAAGAAGGTGAATCTTTTGATGCAGAATTACATGAAGCTATAACACAAATTCCTGCTCCATCAAAAAAATTAAAGGGTAAGATTATTGATGTAGTTGAGAAGGGCTACAAGCTGGGTGATAAGATTATACGATTTCCTAAAGTAGTAACAGGCCAGTAAACCTTTGATCAACGACTAACAACATCTAATGAAACAAGATTATTACGAAATACTAGGAATTTCTAAAAGCGCATCTGCAGGTGAGATTAAAAAGGCTTATCGCAAAATGGCGATCAAGTACCATCCAGATAAAAATCCTGATGACAAGGAGGCAGAAGAAAACTTCAAAAAAGCAGCAGAAGCATATGAAGTGCTAAGTGATCCAAACAAAAAAGCACGCTACGATCAATACGGTCATGCAGCGTTTGAAGGTGGTGGATTTGGCAATGGCGGCGGTATGAACATGGATGATATTTTCTCTCAATTTGGGGATATTTTTGGTGGTGGATTTGGCGGCGGAGGTTTCTCTGGATTTTCAGGTTTTAGCGGCGGCGGTCAACGCAGAGTTAAAGGGAGTAACCTACGTATTCGCGTAAAGTTAACCCTTGATGAAGTTGCCAATGGTGTTGAGAAAAAAGTCAAAGTGAGACGTAAAGTTCAGGCTGCGGGCGTAACATACAAAACCTGTACAACTTGTAATGGATCCGGTCAAGTTACTCGAATCACCAATACGATTTTAGGGAGAATGCAAACCGCAACGACTTGTTCAACCTGTAGTGGTGCAGGACAGATTTTAGATAAAAAACCTGCTGATGCTGATAGCCAGGGATTAAAGGTTGAAGAAGAAACAGTTTCCATTAAAATTCCTGCTGGTGTAGTAGATGGGATGCAATTAAAAGTTTCAGGAAAGGGGAATGAGGCACCCGGTAACGGAGTTTCAGGTGATTTACTGGTCATGATCGAAGAAAAAGATCATGAATACCTGCAGCGTGAAGGAGATAACTTGCATTATGATTTATATGTGAGTTTTTCAGAAGCTGTATTAGGAACCTCAAAAGAAATTGATACAGTCACCGGTAAAGTGCGCATCAAAATAGAACCCGGTGTACAAAGTGGAAAAATTTTACGCTTGCGCGGAAAAGGTATTCCAAGTATCAACGGTTACGGAAAAGGAGATTTATTGGTGCATGTAAATGTTTGGACACCTAAAACACTTTCAAAAGAACAAAAAGAATTTTTTGAACGTATGGAAAAAGATGATCATTTTTCTCCTAAACCTGAAAAAGGAGATAAGTCCTTTTTTGAAAAAGTAAAAGATATGTTCTCATAATTACAAGATGATTTTTTTTAATCAAAGATTAAACAATATTTAAAAAAATGTTTATATTTGATCATCACTTTTACTTAAAGTGATATTTTCTTTTTCATAGCAATTTTTTTCCCATCCTTGGTTTTTCCAAGGATGGGTTTTGTTTTTTAGTGAAACCCAATAACTACAAGCTAAGCGATAGCAGTTATTTCAGGTTGAACTAACCCCGTCAAACGACGGTGTCTCATCTAACATTTAGTGAACATTAAAAACTGCTGGAACAGCAAATTCCATATAGGGGTTGAACCAGCCCCGTCGATTATGGGGTAGAACGTAACTTTTATTAACCGTGCAAAAAATGAAATACATTTCTCTGCCCTAAGTGAAATCCGACCTCCCCAAAAAAGAGTAGAGATTTTATTGATCCTAGCAGAAAAAGAAGCTAAAATATATCCCGTTTGCCAGAGATAGTTATCTTTAAGCCTTAATCTACTATCACTATATGTCAAATCTTTTGGTTGCTCGTGATGTTTGTAAAACCTACGGAAATTACACAGCACTTAATAATCTATCACTGGAGATTCCTAAGGGAAGTATTTTTGGACTTTTGGGCCCAAACGGAGCAGGAAAAACCACTTTCATTCGCATCATCAATCAAATCACAATGCCAGATAAAGGCAGTATAACATTTAACGGTGAAGCTTTACAACAAAAGCATATTGCTCATATTGGATACTTGCCAGAAGAACGGGGATTATATAAATCCATGAAAGTTGGTGAGCAGGCACTCTATCTAGCTCAATTAAAGGGGTTATCAAAACTTGAGGCTAAAAGAAAACTCAATGAATGGTTTGAACGATTGGAAATATGCGATTGGTGGAATAAAAAAATCCAAGAACTCTCTAAAGGAATGGCTCAAAAAGTACAGTTCATCGTTACTGTTCTTCATGAGCCTAGCTTATTGATCTTTGATGAGCCATTTAGTGGATTTGATCCCGTAAATGCGAATTTAATTAAAGATGAGATTCTAGCTCTAAGAGATAAAGGGGCAACCATTGTTTTCTCCACACACCGCATGGAAAGTGTAGAAGAGTTATGCGATAATATTGCTTTGATTCATCAGTCCAATAAAATTCTAGACGGCGAACTTTCTCAAATTAAGCGAAATTTTAAATCTAATACGTTTGAATTGGGAATTGAAGCACAAGATAAAGAGTACTTTAACGAACAACTTGCTGCTAATTATGAAGTAGAGCCTGCATATTTTAAGAGTATTTATGACGATGTAAAGTTGCAGGTAAAACTTAAGGAACATCAATCGACCAATCAATTGTTAAACGAAGTATCATCCAGAGGAAGGATAAATCATTTTAAAGAAGTGATTCCTAGTGTAAATGATATATTTATTCAAAGTGTAACCAATCATGAATAAACTTCCGCTCATTATAAAAAGAGAATTTAAGGCCAGAGTTAGAAACAGAACTTTTGTGGTGATGACTTTTGTGAGTCCGCTAATTTTTGTGGGTATGATCATGTTGATTGCATTTTTAAGTAATCTCAATAAAGGGGATCAAAAAGTAGTTGCGGTCTATGATGAAAATGACAGATTTTATGTTTTTTTGGAAGAGACTGATGAGGTGCGTTACATTGATTTATCTAACATAGAATTAGAAGATGCTAAGAATACCGTACGAGAAAGTGAATATTACGCATTACTCTATATTCCCAGAGATTCATTAGAAAAACGTCTCGCCGGGAAAATAGAATTTTTTGTAGACGAAACTCCCAATGCCTCTATTTTAAACAAAATAGAGCGGGCTATAGGGAATGAACTTACCAATCAACAACTTATTGAAAGCGGTGTCGATCTTTCAAAAATTGAGTCCTCTCAAACTAACGTTGATCTTATTATTGAAACTTTTTCTGGAGAGAAAACCTCAAAGCTTTCAGGATATATTAAAATGGGTTTTGGTGCTGCAGCGGGATATCTTCTCTTTATGTTTATTATCATTTATGGAAACATGGTGATGCGCAGTGTCATAGAAGAAAAGACTAATCGCATAATAGAAATTATTATTTCTTCGGTCAAACCTGTCCAGCTCATGATGGGTAAAGTATTGGGAACAAGTTTAGCCGGATTAACGCAATTTGCCATTTGGGCGATCTTGATACTAATCTTATTATTTGTGAGCTCCGCGGTACTGGGAATAGACATCCAGGGACAAAGTCCGCAGCAGCAGGTTGTTGAGGAAGCTATCGCTCAATCAAAAATAGAGCTTGTTTTTGCAGACATTGCGAGACTTCCGCTTACTACACTATTCATTACTTTCTTTATTTACTTTTTTTGTGGGTTCTTTTTATACAGTAGCATATATGCGGCAATTGGAGCAGCAGTAGATAATGAAACTGATACCCAGCAGTTTATGCTTCCGGTATTAATTCCTTTAATTTTGGGAATCTATGTAGGATTCTTTAGTGTAGTGGAGAATCCGCACGGTACAGTTTCGACCATTTTTTCATTCATACCGCTTACGTCTCCTGTTGTTATGTTAATGCGCATACCATTTGGCGTTGCCTTATGGGAAATACTATTATCTATATCAATTTTGATCATTACAATTTTTGGTGTAGTTTGGTTTGCGGCTAAAATTTATCGCGTAGGAATTTTGATGTATGGAAAAAAGCCTTCTTACAAAGAACTTTATAAATGGCTAAAGTATTAGTATGATCCAAGATTCATTACAAACGCAAAAAAACGTAACTATTAGCGAAGACTCAATTTCTACTGTTGATACCACTGCCGTAGAACAAAGTATGGTACAAGAGGGATTGGAAAAAGTAGGCGAAGTTATTGAACAGGATATATGGGGTAGTATAAAAAAGTTTTTAGACCTGGGATTGCATCTTGGTGAAGGAGATAAACAGGTTGATCTCACTATAGGACTTCTATTGCTTCTTGTAATATCCTTAATCGTAACCAATTTCTTTTTAAAATGGGTGCGGGGACTGGTCACTCGCAAAATGGTTGAAGAAGATAAGCACAAGTTTATCAGCTTGTTCAAGTTCATCAACTATGTGGTTTACATTGCGGTATTTCTTATTACGCTAAATATCGCCGGCGTTAATGTAACAGTCGTTTTAGCAGCATCTGCAGGTTTATTGTTAGGACTGGGATTAGCACTGCAAGAACTTTTTCAAGATGTTATTGGTGGCATTTTTATCATCTTGGATAAGTCTTTATTGGTTGGTGACATAATTGAGTTAGAGGATGGAAAGGTTGGACGTGTATTAGACATTAAATTACGAACAACACGTGCATTGACCAGAGATGATAAAATTATCATAATCCCAAACCATAAATTTATAAGTGACACTATATTTAACTATACTCAAAATCATAAGCAAACTCGGGAAAATGTTTCTGTGGGAGTGGCGTATGGTAGTGATACAGAATTAGTGCGTGACATTCTCTTAAAAGTAGCATCAGAGCAGCGCGGAGTATTAAAATCACCGCAACCTTTTGTTCTTTTTGAGGATTTTGGAGATTCATCTCTGGATTTTTCAATTTATTTTATCGTTAGGGATAGTTTCGTTGATCCTAAAATTAAGAGTGAAATGCGTTTTAGAATTGACAAAGAATTTAGAGAAAATGGGATTACAATTCCATTCCCGCAACGCGATGTACATCTCTTTCAGTATCCTAAAAAGGATGAGGAATAGTTTATGAGCAAATTCATTTTTATTTGTGTAATGGTTACTGCACTAAGTGTAGAGAGTCAAACCACTAACTTGGCACGTTTGGAATATACTCATTTTCCGCAATCAAGTTCTGATAATTCGTTTAGACGATGGCGCGGATTTATAAATATCCCTTTAAAAATTTGGAATGAAGATTACCTGGTTCCCGGATTTGGATATCGTAACATTGAGTTCGAGTTTGAAGATCCTGCTCCATTTGATACGGATAGACTTACCTCTTTTCAATCGGTGAGAACTTCACTAGGATATGTTACTAAATTGAATGAAACATGGCGTCTTGGAGTTGAGGCAGGTCTGCAAATTGCTTCAGATTTCCAAAATGACAAGATTGAAAGGGATGATCTGCTCTTGATTGGTTCAATTTTTTTTATTAAAACTAAGGACTCTTCAATTACACAAAAAAAGACGCGCTTAATTTTGGGATTACGCTATTCTACCGCTGCAGGAAGACCTTTTCCATTACCCGTAGTAAATTTTAATAAAGAGGTAAACGATAAATGGGCATATACCCTAGGGGCCCCCAAAACTGCAATTAAATATACGATCAATAAAAAGAATACATTGCAGGCATTTATAACCTTAGATGGTTTTTTTGCCAACCTTCAAAACGATCTTCAATTAGACGACGGTCAAGTGGCAGATAGTATGTCTATGACTATCTTTTGGGGTGGTGTAGGTTATGAATATTATTTTACCAAAAACTTATTATTCTTCGCGTACGCAGGTCATACCTTTATAAATGATATACGGTTACGGGATGAGAATACCGAAGATATTTATACTATTAATCAGGTTAACACCGCATATGTCAGAGGTGGATTTAAATTTAAATTATAGATGCAAAAGATATTAATTATAGAAGATGAAGCCGCCATACGCCGGGTATTGGTAAAGATTTTAGCCGAAGAAAGCGAGACCTATCAGGTTGAAGAAGCCGAAGATGGTCTAAACGGTATCGAAAAGATAAAAAATAGCGATTATGATTTGGTGCTTTGTGACATTAAAATGCCAAAAATGGATGGGGTTGAAGTATTGGAGGCTTCAAAAAAAATAAAGCCCGAAATTCCTTTTGTTATGATTTCAGGTCACGGTGATTTAGATACGGCGGTAAATACAATGCGATTGGGAGCGTTTGATTATATCTCAAAACCACCTGATCTTAATCGACTGCTAAATACTGTGCGAAATGCACTGGATAAAAAGGAATTAGTAGTCGAAAATAAACGCCTTAAAAAGAAGGTAAGTAAGAATTATGAAATGATTGGTGACTCAAATGAGATTCAACAGATCAAAGACATGATTGAAAAAGTGGCTCCAACTGATGCCCGCGTGCTTATAACGGGACCTAATGGTACAGGAAAAGAGTTAGTGGCACATTGGTTACATCAAAAAAGTGACCGCTCAGGTGGTCCTATGATTGAGGTAAACTGTGCTGCAATCCCTTCAGAATTAATTGAAAGTGAGCTTTTTGGTCATGTCAAGGGTGCATTTACATCAGCCAACAAAGACCGTGCAGGTAAGTTTGAAGCAGCTAACGGCGGGACCATATTCTTGGATGAAATTGGGGATATGAGTCTTTCGGCGCAAGCCAAAGTATTGAGAGCTCTGCAAGAGAGTAAAATCCAACGCGTGGGTAGTGATAAGGACATTAAAGTAAATGTAAGGGTCCTTGCTGCAACAAATAAAAATTTACAAAAAGAGATAGCCGATAAAAAATTTAGAGAAGACTTATACCACAGGCTAGCGGTAATCTTAATCAAAGTCCCGGGATTGAACGAACGCAGAGAAGACATACCTGAGTTGATTGATTTTTTTGCAGCGAAGATAGCCAAAGAGCAAGGCTCTGCTAAAAAAGAATTCTCTACTGAAGCTGTAAAACTGTTACAAGAATACGATTGGACAGGGAACATAAGAGAGCTACGAAACGTTGTAGAACGTCTTATTATTTTGAGCGGAAATGAAGTAACTAAAGATGAAGTTAAGTTGTTTGCCAGTAAATAGAAACATTCTTTGGGGACTGATTTTTTGCGCAAGTCTATTAACTGGCTACGCTCAAAAACAAATCTCTACCACAGCAGGTACCCTAATCAGTGTAGGTTTACAGGATGAATGGGCAATTAGCGTAGGGGCTATTTTTACCCCTAAAGAAAAAGTAGATTTTAGAGCAGCCTATAACTTATACTTTCGACGCGATGTGCGTAACCAAAACGCTGAAAACTTTCACGAAGTCCTTGCCACGGTACAAACCAAGTTAATTGATTTACTTGGATTTGAAATTGATGGAGGTGTAGGATATGTAGGAAATAATTTTTTTATTAATGAAAATGCCAGAGATACAGCTACTTTCTTTGTTCAATCTGGAGATTTTAATCATGGATTAGTCCTTAATTTCACCGGGGTTTATCAACTCTCTTATCGCTTATCACTTTATGCAGAATATAACTTTAAAAGCTTTGGAAAGCGTTTTGATACCTTTGGATTTGGATTGAGGTACACGATCCCCCTGATTTAATTTTTTAAAGAAGGAGGAATGTAGCGTAGAAACCACATTTTACTTCCATCTTCCATGGTCCATTCATGAAACATTTCAAAACCTAACCGCACGTAAACCAAAACATTTCGCTTGGTGCGTGTATCTGCATAAAAAGGGAGTTGTTGCTCTTCAGCCATCTCAAAGAAGGTATCTTTCATTTTTTTACCGACCTGTAATTCTGCTCCGCGATAAGGTGTATCAATTCCCCAAAACCAACAGTATAAATAAGGAGAATCAGCAGGACGTTGAGCCTTCACATATTTTTGTTTTTTGAGAATTTTGAAGACTTTTTTGATCCCTATTACGCGCCATGCAAGTTTTAGGTCTTCCCATAAATCTATTAAAGAGTCTTTTTCACCGGGTACGGTTTTAAATACAATAGCAACCCCGTGGCCATCTTCAGATATAATTAGCGCATCTTTTCTAATGGCTTTTTCTACCATATGGGTAGCCAATCTTAGAAAATGTTTATCCCTGTCTCCAACACTTTTCACCGTTTCTTCTGCAGATGGAGTTTCCTTCAACGTTTCTGCGACGATGCGTATTACATTATCTTTATCAATCGATTTAGCCACACTCGAAAATTTGAAGCTAAGATAAAAAACCCATAGCATGCATCCACAGGATTTTTTGTTCAAAAAAATAAATATACCTTTATCCCTTACGCATACCTCATGAAAGAAATCCAGGCCTCAGCTTATAAAGTAAAAGATTCAGTCCATTTAGATGAAACGCCCACCTTAGTTGATCTGGGTGCCGGCGAAGAAGAAATTGAGCAAGAACTTAAAAGAGTAAGAAAGGAATTAGGAAAATGGCAGGACAAACTATATGCGCACGGTAAGTATGCGGTTTTAGTGTGTTTACAGGGGATGGATACCGCCGGTAAAGATAGCTTGATCAGGGAGGTGTTTAAAGACTTTAATGTTCGTGGTATTGTTGTGCATAGTTTTAAAGTTCCCACCCCATTAGAGAGGAAACACGACTATTTATGGCGTCATTACATCGCCTTACCGGCACGCGGCAAATTTGGTATTTTTAATAGAACCCATTATGAAAATGTTTTGGTAACCCGCGTGCATCCAGAGTATATCACGGGCGAGTTATTGCCAGATGTAAATGAAGTTTCAGATATCGATACAGAATTTTGGGACAAGCGCTTTGAGCAAATCACAAATTTTGAGAGGCACATCGCAGAGAACGGAACCATTATCTTCAAATTCTACTTACATCTTTCAAAGGCAGAGCAACGCAATCGATTATTAAGACGTTTAAACAAAAAAAGTAAAAACTGGAAATTCTCTGCGGGGGATTTAGAAGAACGTAAATTTTGGAACGAATACAAAAAATACTATGAAGATGCCATCAACCGTACCAGTTTTGATCATGCACCCTGGTATGTGATTCCTGCTGACGATAAACCTACTGCTAGGCTTATTGTAGCTAGCATTTTATGTAATGAACTTAGAACATATAGTGACGTTCAAGAACCAGAACTTGACGAAGAAACTCTGGAAAACCTGCACCTGTATAAGGAACAATTAAATAAAGAAAAAGAATAAGATGTATAGATATAGTATGTTCATTTTGATGGTGGCGTTTTGCCTTACGGCGGAAATTAACGCACAACAAACCAACGCATCAGATTCTACCATGCTGCGAAAAATTTACAGTGAGGCGTTAACAAACGGAAAAAGCTACAGCTGGTTAGATCATTTATCCAACAAAATCGGCGGAAGGCTCTCCGGAAGCAGTAATGCACAAAAGGCCGTTGAATATACTAAAGCTCAGTTGGAAGAACTGGGATTAGATAAGGTCTGGCTTCAGCCGGTTATGGTTCCTAAATGGACTCGTGGAACGCCGGAGTATGCATACGTTTCTACATCTACCGGAGGGACAAAAAATGTCAACATTTGTGCTTTAGGAGGATCTATTGCAACAAAAAAAGGCGGACTTAAAGCCCGGGTGGTTGAGGTTAGTAGTTTTGAAGAACTTGAAGAACTGGGAGAGGAAATAATCAAAGGTAAGATTGTCTTTTACAATCGTCCTATGCAAGCTGACTTGATTTCGACCTTTTCGGCCTATGGAGGTTGTGTTAATCAACGATATTCAGGTGCGCAAGAAGCCGCAAAGTATGGTGCCGCCGGTGTTATTGTACGTTCTATGAACTTGCGTTTAGATGATTTGCCACATACCGGCTCTATGAGTTATGGAAATATCAAACCAAAAGACCGCATCCCGGCTGCCGCAATAAGTACAAATGATGCAGAATATTTAAGCAGCGCCTTAGCCTTAGATCCAAGTTTGGAGTTCTATTATACCATGAGCTGCCAGCAGTTTCCAGATGCGCAATCGTATAATGTGATTGGAGAAATTACTGGAAGTGAATTTCCTAATGAAATAATTATTGTAGGGGGTCATTTGGATTCATGGGATTTAGGAGATGGTGCTCATGATGATGGAGCGGGAGTAGTTCAATCTATGGAAGTATTGCGTTTATTCAAAGAGAGCGGTATACAACCAAAGCGTACCTTAAGAGTAGTACTTTTTATGAATGAAGAAAATGGATTACGAGGTGCACGAAAATATGCGCAAGTCGCACAACAAAAAAATGAACGCCATGTATTTGCCTTAGAAAGTGATGCGGGAGGTTTCACACCACGTGGATTCTCATTTGACTGTGATAAAGATAATTTTGTTCAAATACAATCTTGGAAACCACTGTTCAAGCCTTATCTCATTCATTATTTTGAACAAGGTGGTAGTGGGGCAGATGTTGGTCCGTTAAAGGGAGAAAATGTTGTCTTGGCTGGACTTAGACCAGACTCACAGCGGTATTTTGATCATCATCATGCTGCTAATGATACCTTTGAACATGTCAATAAAAGAGAACTGGAGTTAGGAGCAGCGACCATGACTTCTTTAGTTTACCTCATGGATACATATGGTATTGTAAAGTCGCCTCAAAAGACAAAGATTAAAGGATAGTTTAGGGATTAGTTTGTATTGGGTAAATAGAATTGAGTTGAAAAAAATGAAACCTATTTTCCTTAAATATATCTTTACAAAGGATCTTAATTTTTTAATTCTCACGATTTTTTATATATCACCTTTACGTTTATATTGGGATATGTATTTTACGATGAATTTTATACAGGTGCAATGGCAGTAGTTATCGGACTCATTCTTGCCTTTCCAGTGTTTATACCAAATTCTATAGCGTTATTTTATTCAGATATGATAAAAAATAACATATGGCGCTGGACATTGGTCTATTCACCAATACTTCTACTGCTGATTTTTCTATCGTTTACTTCTCTAAATTTAGCACATACTCCGTTAGTATTGATTTTGAGCTTGCTAATTTCTACTACACTCTGAAATTTATCCTATCGTAAAAGCCTGAAACAACAAAGTGGCCAAGCCCATGATAAAATTTAATTAATAAAAACTTCTCACGGTGATTTGGTATCGTATTCATCTTCTCCTGATACTTAAGGATCAAGTTTCAGCTTTATCCTTATTATTTGCAACTGCAATTTCTGTTTTTGGCTCAGATTTGTCTTGATTCATTTTTCCAAAAGCGCAGCGGTCTTGATTCTTACAATTATCTTTGTCCGATAAATCTTGACAGTGAATCTTTCACTTTACACCAAAGAGTTTAGTAAAAACCTTCAAATTGCCTATCCCATCATGTTGGGGCAGTTGGGGCATATCTTGGTAGGTTTTGCCGATAATTTAATGGTGGGGCAGCTAGGAGCAGCTCCGCTGGCAGCAGTGTCTTTAGGGAATAGTCTGGTATTTATAGCGCTATCGTTGGGCATTGGGTTTAGCTTTGCTATTACACCACTTATTGCAGAGACTGACGGAGCAGATGACATAGAAAACGGCCGAAAGTTTTTTCATCATGGCGTAATCATGTGTACCATCAATGGCGTGATGTTGTTTGTCTTACTTTTGCTGGCAAAGCCCATTTTATATCAGTTAGATCAACCTATTGAGGTAGTACAACTTGCCATCCCTTATCTGGAGATTGTCGCGTTTTCTATGATACCATTAATGGTTTTTCAAGCGTTAAAACAATTTGCAGATGGCCTCTCACAAACCAACTATGCCATGTATGCTACCTTGCTGGCAAATGTGGTGAACATTGGCTTTAATTACGTGTTGATTTACGGTTTTTGGATTTTTCCGCGTATGGAGGTTGAAGGAGCTGCATTGGGAACTCTGATTTCACGATTTTTTATGTTGGGACTACTTTATATTATTCTAAAGAATCTTAAGGTGTTTAAGCCTTATTTTAATTGGTCACGCAAGGAAGGAGTGGATGGGACCATCTTTAAACGCTTATTTAAACTTGGTTTTCCCACCGCATTACAAATGCTTTTTGAGGTGTCTATTTTTACAGCTTCTATCTTTTTGGCAGGGATGCTTGGTACCAATCAACAAGCAGCGAATCAAATTGCACTCAATCTTGCTTCTATGACATTTATGGTAGCTGTAGGATTAAGTGTAACGGCAACCATACGAGTTGGAAATCAAAAAGGTAAAAAGGATTACGTAGCCTTGAGAACGATCGCTTTTTCTATCCTGTTACTCATTTTCATTATTGAGTCTCTTTTTGCGGTTGGTTTCATTTTATCAAAAGATATTTTACCCCAAGTATATATTGATAATGCAGAAGTAATCACAATTGCTGCGCAACTATTGGTCGTTGCAGCGTTATTTCAATTAAGTGACGGAATCCAAGTAGTGATTTTAGGATCATTGCGTGGATTACAGGATGTATATATTCCTACACTAATTTGTTTTATCGCGTATTGGATCATTGGATTTCCTATAAGTTATTATTTAGGAAAAGCCGAAGTAATGTCAGCCACCGGGATTTGGATAGGATTACTTTCTGGGTTAACGGCATCTGCTATTATGTTATACGTGCGATTTAATTATCTTACCAAAAAATTAATCAGAACCAAACAGCAGCTAGTTACTGCGTAATGTAGATAAGCTCATGACCTTACCCCGTTTTATTTTAGGAGACAACACCGATTTCCCCGAAGCTATTTTTGTGATTCATACTGAATATCCTCGATTTATCATCAACCTGCAAAATGATGAAGTAGAATGGCTAGAAGATTTTGATCCCAGTGATGAAGAAGAATTAACGGAAGAATCTGCAAAACTTATTGATGAAGCTTCAGTTTTTTATGACAGGGAAGTAGCCCGATATCAGGAGTAAGTCATGTTAGAACGTCTCATCGAATACGATCAGGAGTTGTTTCTCTATCTCAACAATTTAGGAAATGAACACTGGGATTGGTTATGGTTGATGATTACGCATAAGTTTGGCGTTCCTGCGATAAGCATTTATGTAATCTTACTTTTTCTACTCTATAGAACATTTGGTGCTAAGGGATTATTCACAATTGTCGTTGGCGTTGCCGTAATGATTACTTGTACAGATCAACTGGCCAATCTCTTTAAACACAGTTTTGAGCGGCCCAGACCTTGCCGCGCAGATGGTGTGGAAGAGTTTACCCGTTTTATAGCAGAACGCTGCGGACGTTTTGGCTATTTCTCCGCCCACGCTGCTAGTAACATGGCTTTAGCCATTCTCAGCGGACTTCTACTTAAACCAACCGCAAAAGCTGTCTTACCCTTAATGATGTTATGGGCGATCACCGTTGGCTATAGCCGAATATATGTGGGTGTACATTATCCCCTAGACGTAATTTCAGGGTTTTTGATTGGGGGAGTGATTGGGTTTCTTATCTATCGCTTGATCCGGGGATTTCTTTCTGAAAAGTTGAAGTATAAATTTTAGGATCAATTATCTTTTAATTTTAGCAGAAACGTAGCAGCCACGAAAGGAGTGGTCTTTCCTTCTTCAATCAGTTGCAGCTGAAGCGGTAATTCTTTTTTGATGTCAGGATGTTGGTAAAAATTACGTTTTAGGTGTTCTTCAATGGTCTGTAACAGCCAAAACTTATTTTGATCCCTGCGTTTTTGTTCAAAATAACCGTTCTCTTTGGTAAGATCAAGATAAGAGAGAATAAGTTCATAGACGTTATCAATACCGGTATTCTCTAGCGCACTGCATAAGGCTACTTGAGGAGTCCAGCCGGTATTTTTGGTAGGGTAGAGGTGAAGGGCACGTTGAAATTCAGACTTTGCTTGGGCGGCTTTTTTTTGATTGTCGCCATCTGCTTTATTAATAATGATGGCATCGGCCATTTCAATAATACCCCGCTTGATGCCTTGTAATTCATCGCCCGCACCGGCAAGTTTCAAGAGCAGAAAAAAATCGGTCATGCTATGCACAGCAGTTTCGCTTTGACCCACGCCAACGGTTTCAATGAGAATGTGGTCAAAGCCTGCTGCTTCGCACAAAATAATACTTTCACGTGTTTTACGGGCAACGCCACCTAAGGTCTCTCCTGATGCTGACGGACGAATAAATGCATCTTGCTCTTTAACCAATGTCTCCATGCGAGTCTTATCCCCAAGGATACTGCCCTTAGTCACAGAGCTGGTAGGGTCAACCGCTAGTACAGCAACTTTTTTGTCTTGCGTAATTAAAAGGTTTCCAAAGGCTTCAATAAAAGTACTTTTTCCTACTCCGGGAACACCGGTTATGCCTATTCTAATAGATTTATTTGCTTTTGGAAGGCAATACTCGATGAGTTGTGCGGCAATATACTGATGCTTAGCCTGCTGACTTTCAATAAAAGTGATTCCGCGACTTAAAGCTGTTTTGTTTCCCGCAATGATTTGCTCAGCGAGTTGTTGAGCTTCGGGTGTTTTTTTTCGCAATTGCCTAATGCGTTGCGATGAAGTCGCACTTACGTTGTCTTGGGGTGGAGTGCCTGCGGCATTTGATAATGCTGATGTAGATTGCTGTTTTTTCAAGTGTACCTTGATTTAAAGACTAAATTACGTCATATTCTCTTAATTTAAAGCAATAGAAAAAAATCTCATCCTTACGCCGAGGTTTCCACCTAAACTTAACAAATAATTAAAAGCCTAGCCCGCATAAAGCATGTATTTTCATGTTTATATAACTAGTTGATTAATCAACATAAATTATTTCTTATGAAAACGATGTACACCGCAAAGGCAACAACCACTGGTGGACGTGGAGGACACGTCCAGTCAGACGATCATACCATTGATATGAATTTAACGGTCCCTAAAGGATTAGGAGGACCAGGCGGTGATGGAACGAATCCAGAACAACTTTTTGCGGCAGGATATTCTGCTTGCTATGGCAGTGCGCTTGCAGCAGTTGCAAAAAATCACGACGTTGATCTGGGGGACTATACAGTCACAGCCGAGGTTGGGATAGGTAAAGATGACGATGATAACTTTTTGCTTGAAGTTACATTAGACACTTATATTCCCGGGATTGATTTAGAAACCGGCGAAAAACTAATCAATGAGGCGCATGAGGTATGCCCGTATTCAAGAGCAACCAGAGATAATATTGACGTTACACTCAATCTATTACTGGACGAATAGATTATACTTAATGTAGTGAAGAGATGCTCTTTTAGAAGTTGTTGAAACAAATGACTTTTAAAAGAGTTTTTTATGTCATAAGATCTTTGCTCTGTATATCAGTCTTACTCGGCAAATGTGAATGGAATATGCACAGCTGTTTCTTGCCAGGCAATAATCAATATATGCTGATCAAAAGCAGATGTAAAATACATGGTAAGTTCTTCAAGAGGGGCATAGTTTTTAGTCACTGGGCGCTGGATTACCAGCGCATCAAAGTCTGGGTCATAGGCATTTTCTTCTATAAAGTCCTCAGTCAAGTCATATTCTTTTGTATTGAACATGATTTTCCATGAGTCTTTCATTGGAATACTCCATAAAGTGTAATTCCCCGCTTTAAGATAAGAACCATCAACCACTAAATTTTTATTGGTGCTAAAAATAGCGGGTTCTTTATCACTGGTTTTCCATACTTTGCCATAAGGAAGGTACTCCCCAAAGACGATTTGATCTTCTTCTAAGTGAGGTTTGTAAAAAACGGTATTCACCAGAGTGTCACCGTTTTTCCAGGTCACCGTCGTTTCAGAATGACTAATTGCATTGTACCCGCTAATAAAGAGAAATATTCCTACCATGACCAAGATAGTAACGACGGTAATCAGTACGATAACTCTAATTCCCCGTATGTTCATATATTCGTTTTGATCTAAAAAAATAAAATTACTAAAAATTTTAAAGTGATTTGCAACATGATAAAGTTGGCATCGTCTTTATACTGAATAGCAACTAACCAAGCTAAAATTGTTACAAACGGGACTCATCGATCGATGTCGTGAAAACGACCGTAAAGCTCAACTTACGTTATACAACAAGTATAGCGAAGGCATGTATTATGTCGCCTACAGATTCTTAAAGGATTCTTTTGAGGCAGAAGATGCCATGCAGGAGGGTTTTATCAGTGCGTTTTCAAAACTGCACCAGTTTACCGGCGATGTAACTTTTGGAGCTTGGTTAAAGCGTATCGTTATCAATAAAAGCATTGATAAGCTAAAAGCAAAAAAAGCGACGTTAGTTTCTATTGATGAAGGAGTTATGGCTGTGGCCGAAGAGGATCAGGGATGGGAAGTTTCAGAAGGTATTGAAATGGATCACATTAAGGCTGAAATTGAAGCTCTGCCAGAAAAATACCGTTGTGCCATTATGCTTTTTTTGGTAGAAGGATATGATCACGAAGAGATTTCAGAAATTCTGGGAATCACACAAGTTACCTCAAGAACATTGGTGCATCGCGGAAAGAAAAAATTAATAAATGCATTACAAGAAGTAAGATATGGGACAGGATCTTAAAGATAAAATTAGCAAGTTGGGAGAGGATACGTCTTCAATACCACAATTACAAAAAGGTCATCAGGCACGTTTTGAAGAACGACTAGAATTAGCATTACCCCAAGGCAATAAAGATAAAAACGGCACTGCTTCTTTCTTTTGGATGAAGATAGCCGCTGTTCTGGTAGTCGCCTTAACAGTTGGTTATGTGTTTTTGTTCCCGCCATCGTCAACCAATCAGGTAGAACAAGTAGTGACCAAAGAAACTAAAGAGGCAAAGAAAGGAATTAATGAAGAAACTCAAATTGCCTTGAGTGATGTATCGCCAGAATTTAAGAAAATAGAAGATTTTTATATGGGTACAATCAATGCAGAATTGACCCGCTTAGAAATTACCGAAGACAATAAAGCTTTAATCGATTCTTTTATGGCTCAGCTAGCAGAGTTGGATGAAGAATATACACGATTAAATACCGAGGTTGCAGAATACGGCATCACAGAGGAAAATGTGGAGGCCATGATCGAAAACCTAAAGTTGCGCTTAGAGTTGCTATTCAAACTTAAAAGCAAACTAAACGAATTAAAAAGCCAAAAAAATGAAACAATTGCATAAAATCGCTGCTGCACTACTATGCGCAGTAGCAAGTGTATCGTCTATTACAGCACAAAAAAAAGCTGAAAAATTAAAAGAAACCTTTTTAGTAAAAGATGAGGTTACCGTATCTGTAGATACGCGCTACGCCAATATTGTTTTTGAAACATGGGACAAGGATAAAGTAGAAGTAGAAGCTTATATTGAAAGTGAAGATGGAGATGCAAAAGAGTTGTTGGATTCTTGGGACGTAAATGTTACAGGAAACAGTTCAAAAATCAACATACGATCTACTAAGCGAAACCCTTCCTATCCTATATCATTTGATACTTCTACCAGTGGATTAGAGGATATTATTGCAGGATCACTTCAAATTATAGAACCTACAATTAATAATGTACTTACTCCTTTAATGGAAAGCCTAACAGGAGCTCCATTACCGCCAGAGTATTATCGTGAGATGAATAAAGTGAAGTTTGATTACGATGAATACAAAAAAAGAGGTAAATCCTATCTAAAGGAATACAATGAAAAAGTAGAAAAAAGCTTTGGTAAGGATTATGAAAAAGCCATGGAAAAATGGGAAAAACAACATGCGCAAAGCGACGATGTTCGCGAACGTTTTCTAGGGATTCCCGCAAGTCCATTTGGCAATAATGTCAATATTAACACCAGTGATTATGAAGAAGATCCAAAAGGCTGGTTAAAAAAGATGAACGATAAACACGACACCAATGTTTCTAAAAAAGAAATGGATGAATGGTTAGAAAGTGTTGAAGCCTGGGGCGAACGTTTTGGAAAACGTATGGAAGTTTGGGGCGAAAATTTTGGAGCTAGATTTGGAAAAAGCATGGAGGCTTGGGGAGAAAGCTTTGGTAAAGATATGGAAGTCTGGGGAGAGGATTTTGGTAAACGAATGGAGGTCTGGGCAGCAGATTTTGAGAAGGATGTAGAGCGTCAATTTCCTAATAGCTCCAATCAATCTGGTGGAGTATTTTTTGTAAATCCAAAAAAAGAAAATGCTAAAGATATTAAGCGAACTATAATCGTAAAAATGCCAAAAGGCGCTACACTTGATCTCAATGTGCGCTATGGAAATGTCAAATTAGCAGATCTTACCACAGATTTAAAAGCAGTGTTATCACACACAAGCTTATTAGCCAACGCCATTGACGGGAGGAATACTTCCGTCAAAGTGGCGTATGCGCCAATTAAGATAACTACTTGGAAAAATGGCGTACTCACTACTAAACATGTAAAAAACTGCGAAATTGAATCAGCAGATGTGATTAAACTCAACTCTAATGCCAGTAATGTACTGATCAAGCAATTAAATGAACGTGGCCAGGTGTTTGGTAGTTTTGGTAGATTACAAATACCAAATGTAGGGAAGCAATTTAAAGCGCTAGAGTTAAATCTGGAGAACAGCGATATGCTATTATCCCTGCCTCAAGTTGCCTTTACGTTTAGTTATATTGGTAATCACAGCAAGATAAAATACCCTAAAACCATCAATGTAAAACAGTTACAAAGTTATGATAGTGAGGTGTTAAATGGGTTTTATAAATCCCGAAGTTCGGACAACCTAATTACCATTAATGCTAAATTTAGTGATGTGGTGGTAGAATAGTAAAATTTTGCTTTCGCGGAAGCTTACTCCTAGGAAAGCATTTTATCACTTCTTACTTTAGCATCATGAACTTTGATGCTTTTTTACACTCACTTACCTCTTCATTTACCCCGGTGATTGATTCTTCATTCAACCCGGAAGATTATATTCATGTCGACCTTTCTCCCTCAAATGCTTTGTTGAACCAGGTTAATCTCTCTTCAGCAGAAGACATTGAGCTTTTTTTAGAAAATTTCCTTCGCCAAAATCAAAAAAAAGTGGCCTATGGCGGTTACCTTGAGAAAAGATCTATTTACGACCGTAGTGAACACTTTTCTTCGGGATCTTCAGTTCAAAGAAGAAATATTCATCTTGGAATGGATGTGTGGTGTGCAGCTAATACGTCAGTTTTACTTCCGCTTGACGGGAAGATTCATAGTGTTAGAAATAATAAAAATTTTGGAGACTACGGGCCTACAATTATTGTTGAGCACCAAGAAAATGAACAAACTTTCTATACCCTATATGGGCATTTAAGTCTGGAGTCTTTAGACAGATTAAACGTGGGTGTAAAAGTTGTCAAAGGAGAGAAACTGGGTGAACTTGGTGATGCAACAGTCAATGGTAATTATGCGCCACATCTTCACTTTCAACTCATCAAAGATATGCACAATCACGCAGGAGATTATCCCGGTGTATGTACAAAAGCTGAATTAAAGTTCTATTCTTCAAATTGTCCTGATCCAAATACACTTTTAAAAATTTATTAGTTTACTTTGTAATCCCAACTAATGATGAACCAAGCTTGAAGAAAGTTGTTTTAGCACTTCTAATTATCTCCTTCGTAGGATATTTTAGCTGTGGAATTTTAATTCCGTCAGAGAACTATCTTTTCTTTAAACCCTGGATCACTCCGTTGATTTTCATTTATTTTTACACGCCTAAGCACTATAATTTTACCATTCATTTCTTGTTGCTGTTTATCTTTATCTATATAGGTGAACTGTGTTTTAGTCTTTACAACATTGCCTATTTCACAGAGGTGGGTGTTGTAGCCTATTTCTTTTCTTACTCCATTTTGGCCTATCTTGGGTTATCTAGATTAAAGACTTCAATTTATCAAGGATTTACAACAGTTTACTTGATATTGGTATTCTTAATATCGGCAGTCTATTTATATAAGCTGGTCGTGATCATTCAGGACGATGATCAAACTTCTTTATTCACTGAATATTTTGTTTACCTAAATGCTTTAGCCGCACTTACATTGATCGTCGTCGCAGGGAGATATATTTATCAGTATAACGATCTCAAGTCAATATTGTATTTTCTTATAGCACTGGGATTTATCATGTCTGATGTGATCAGTGCCATAGTGACGTATTACTATAATAGTTTTACACTCAACTTATTTGATCGAATATTTCATTACTTGGCAGTGTTCTTAATCTATTTTTATATGATATCAGAACATGATACAAAATCATTGAGCGTGCAAGAACAGCTCAAAGCTTTAGACGAGGATGCTAGGTAATTGAAGATTCTCGCTTTCGCATAATCAAAGCAACTATGGCAGAGGTCAATAGTCCCGCCGCCAATGCTGAAACTACTGATTGAACTATATAATTCTCCAGGCTAAAATAGGATTCGGCATCGGCTTGTGTCATTACCTTATTCTCTACGGCATAAGCGGTAATATTTTTAAAATAATCTGGCGTGATGAACTCACTAATGACATACTGGGCGGGAGCTGATAATAAGGCTACAACTACAGTAATGATTAATCCCGAAACGAAGCCCTGCTGCCAGGTCATTGTGCCGTCATAGTAGTTTTTGCGTTTGTCTCTTAGCGCCAAAACATAAACGGCCACAGCCACAAAGAAGAATAGATTAGTATAAATGGCGTGTTTAGCGATATATTCATCATGTAATCCAACGGCACGTTCTCCTACCATCCATAGTAAAAGAGAAACGATAAAAATGATTCCCCATTTAATTTCGATGCTAAATTTGTTCATGATACTGTGGTTGTTAGTAGGTTTAAAAGTAAAAAAATAGTAATAATAAAAAAACCTGATGCATCACATCAGGTATTATGAACTCTAAAACATTTATATTTATTCTTCAACAAGTACCCATTCACCTTTTTCAATAAGTGGAATTGCCTGCTTATATTTCATGGTTCTGTTTTCACCGTTCATAACATTCTTAACGGTTACTCTATCATTACGACCAATTTTAGGTTGTTCCCTAACGATAGTCTCAACCGTTTGGCGATGTTGAGGTTGGGTTTGTCCTGCAGCTCTGCTTTGAGCCGCACGCTCATCCAGATTCTGAATTTCTTCTTTACTGGTTTGAGTGCGTTCGCGCTGGCGTTGTCTCGCTTCACTTACCTGCCCAGGATTTTGGTTAGGTAATTCTCCTTTAAACAAGAATGAAATAATCTCTTTGTTCACCTGATCAATCATGGTTTTAAACAGTTCAAACGCCTCAAATTTATAGATCAATAACGGATCTTTTTGCTCATGCACAGCCAACTGTACACTCTGCTTTAATTCGTCCATTTTTCTCAAATGATTCTTCCAGGAATCATCGATGATCGCCAGTGAGATGTTCTTTTCAAAATCTGTAATTAACTCTTCACCTTCGGTTTCGTAAGCTTTTTGAAGATCTGTAGTGACCTGTAAGGTTTTGATACCATCGGTAAATGGAACAGCAATACGTTCAAACTTGTTGTTTGGATCTTCATGGATTTGCTTGATTACTCTATACGCAATCTCTGCGCTATGCTGCATTTTCTTTTCATAATGCTCATAGGCAACGTCGTAGACTTCTTCGGTAATTTTAGCAACGTCCATTTTCTCAAACTCCTCTGCCGTTATAGGAGAACTCATGGAGAAAAAGCGAATCAACTCAAACTCAAAGTTTTTATAGTCTTGAGCCGCTTTATTTGTTTCTGTAATTACCTCTACGGTATCGTAGATCATATTTGCAATGTCCACGCTTAAGCGTTCTCCATATAAGGCATGACGACGACGTTTGTAAATTACTTCACGCTGGGCGTTCATTACATCATCGTACTCTAATAGACGCTTTCTTATCCCAAAGTTATTTTCTTCCACTTTCTTTTGCGCGCGCTCAATAGATTTGGTGATCATAGAGTGCTGGATCACTTCACCTTCTTGAAGTCCCATACGGTCCATCAATTTTGCGATACGCTCACTACCAAATAAGCGCATCAAATTATCTTCTAGCGAAACGTAAAACTGTGAGCTTCCCGGATCCCCTTGTCGACCAGCACGACCACGCAACTGCCTATCTACACGACGTGAATCATGACGCTCTGTACCAATAATGGCCAAACCACCCGCTTTTTTCACCTCATCGCTGATCTTGATATCGGTACCACGACCTGCCATATTGGTTGCAATCGTCACAGTACCTGCTTTACCTGCCTCTTCAACAATATCTGCTTCCTTTTTATGTAGTTTTGCATTTAATACGTTATGCGGCACTTTTCTAATGGAAAGCATTCGGCTTAATAATTCACTAATCTCTACAGATGTCGTACCGATAAGCACAGGTCTACCGGCTTGCGTTAAGGTCACAACTTCATCTATCACTGCGTTGTATTTTTCTCGCTTGGTCTTATACACTAAATCCTCACGATCATCACGTGCGATAGGGCGGTTAGTAGGAATTTCTACCACATCTAGTTTATAGATTTCCCATAATTCACCAGCTTCGGTCACCGCAGTACCCGTCATACCTGATAGTTTGCGGTACATTCTAAAGTAATTTTGCAGGGTTACCGTAGCGAAGGTTTGCGTGGCATCTTCAATCTTTACATTTTCCTTTGCTTCAATCGCCTGGTGGAGTCCATCACTATAACGTCGCCCATCCATAATACGACCTGTTTGCTCGTCTACGATCTTCACCTTGTTTTCCATCACGACATACTCCACATCCTTTTCAAATAGCGTGTAGGCTTTGAGTAACTGGCGCATGGTGTGAATACGCTCACTTTTGACTGAAAAATCTTTAAAAAGTTCTTCTTTTTCTTCGGCCTCTTCTTCTTTAGAAAGTCCTTTGTCTTCAATCTTGGCGATCTCGATCCCAATTTCTGGCATCACAAAGAAGTCTGGGTTTTCTTTTCCAGAAAGATGTTCAACTCCTTTATCGGTAAGATCAATCTGATTATTCTTTTCTTCAATCACAAAATACAACTCCTCATCTACCTTGGGCATTTCGCGGTTGTTGTCCTGCATGTAGAAATTTTCGGTTTTTTGCAAGAGCTGCTTGATCCCTTCTTCAGACAGGTATTTAATTAAGGCTTTATTCTTCGGAAGTCCTCGGTATACCCTAAGGAGTAAGAATCCTCCTTGTTTGGTGTCTCCTTCAGCAATTAATTTTTTGGCTTCGGCTAACACCCCGGTTAAATATTTACGCTGGATTTCAACGATGTTTGCCACCTTCGGCTTTAATTCATCAAACTCATGCAAATCTCCTTTTGGCACAGGACCCGAAATGATCAAAGGAGTACGCGCATCATCGACAAGAACTGAGTCAACCTCATCTACAATCGCATAGTTATGTGGGCGCTGTACTAAATCTTTTGGAGCGTGGCTCATGTTATCCCGCAGGTAATCAAAACCAAATTCATTGTTTGTACCGTAGGTAATGTCTGCGTTATAGGCCTTACGCCTTGCGGCGGAATTGGGTTTGTGATAGTCGATGCAGTCGATACTCAATCCATGAAACTGAAAGATAGGAGCCATCCACGCACTATCCCGTTTTGCTAAGTAATCATTTACTGTAACTACATGAACTCCGTTACCCGTAAGTGCATTGAGATACACCGGAAGGGTCGCCACCAAAGTTTTACCTTCACCGGTTTGCATTTCGGCAATTTTACCTTCGTGTAAGGCCACACCACCAATAAGCTGCACATCGTAATGTACCATATCCCAAGTGACTTGCTTACCAGCAGCATCCCATGAATTTTGCCAAATGGCTTTATCGCCTTCAAGTGAAACGTAAGCCTTATCAGCAGAGAGCATTCGGTCAAATTCTGTTGCGGTGACGGTAAGCGTTTCATTCCCTACAAAACGTTTAGCCGTTTCTTTGATTACTGCGAATGCCTCTGGTAATATATCTGCGAGAACCTGTTCGCTAATTTCATACGCCTGATCTTTGAGCGTATCTATTTCGCTATAAATAGCTTCTTTACGGGCGATATCTTCAGAGGTTTCAGACTCTTTAGTAAGCGCTTCAATTTGATCATTGACTTCTTTGGTTGCCTCTGCGATACGGGCTTTAAAGTCGGCTGTTTTTTGTCTTATCTCGTCAATTGAAAGTGCCTCAATTTCGGCTTCAAATGACTTAACTTTTTTTACTAAAGGCGAAATGGCCTTAATGTCTTTTTCAGATTTATCTCCTACAAATACTTTAAGTACTGAATCTAATAATCCCATGCGATCTGTTTTGTGTTTCAAAAATAACGAAATAACAGCAAAATGTGTGAGGTAAGTCTCGTTACTTATTGAATAAAAAAAAGCCTCAATAGTGAGACTTTTTTTGATGATATTGTTATGTGTTTAATACTCGTCTTCGTTCCAAAGGTAGTCTTCATCTGTAGGATAATCCTGCCAGATTTCTTCAATTGACTCGTATGAATCGCCCTCATCCTCAATGGATTGAAGGTTTTCAACTACCTCAAGTGGCGCCCCGGTTCTAATGGCATAATCTATTAATTCATCTTTTGTTGCCGGCCAAGGTGCATCACTTAAATACGAAGCCAATTCTAATGTCCAGTACATACTAAACTGTTTTAATTTTTTGCAAAAATAAATTTTTAACTGAAATAGACAAGTGAAAGCTTCACTAATTTGACATGATTTTTATGAACGTGTTCAATAAGGCGAAAACTTTTACCGATATATCTTTTAAAAAGATGTCTTTGCGGTTACTTATTGTTTTTGAGGAATCCATTTGATTTCCTCTGCTTGGTTATCTTTTGACAACTTTCGTGCCAGCACAAAAAGGTAGTCAGATAGGCGGTTGAGGTATTTTAAAACCCGTTCATCAAACGGCTCTTGTTCATGTAACGCCACCGCATTACGCTCTGTTCGCCTGCATACACAGCGCGCAATGTGACAATATGACACGGTGGGATGTCCGCCGGGGAGTACGAAATGTGTCATGGGAGGTAGCTCTCCATCCATACGATCCATTTCGTGTTCAAGAAGCACAATGTCCTCATCACTTACCTTTGGAATATTGAGACGTTCTTTTCCGCTTTTTAACGTTGACTTAGCAGGATCTGTCGCTAGAATTGCGCCAACGGTAAATAATCGATCTTGGATGTGCAAGAGAATTTCTTTTGATCTGGGATCCAGGGGCTGATCTCGAATCAATCCTAAGTGTGAATTAAGTTCATCTACAGTACCGTAGCTCTCTATACGTTGATGATGTTTTGGTACTCTGGTACCACCAAATAGTGAAGTTTGTCCCTCATCACCGGTTTTAGTATATATTTTCATGGGCAGATCGCATTAGAATGCGAAAGTAGAGAATTATCCCCCTAACCCCCAAAGGGGGAATGAAAATTACTTTTTGATAATGATCAACGAATAAGGAAATTCCTAAGATTCTTCTTCTCTGCCTTTTCGTTTTGCGATTCGCTCACCAAATTTTCTTGTTTTACGATTACGAATAGAGGTGTTGTTTTTTCGGCTATTAGCGATTACGGCAAAAAAGAGCACGACCAGTCCAATGCCGATTATGAGGAGTTCAGTTTTGTCTGATAGATTGCCCATGCTTATTTATCGTATACGCTTATCGCTTTCAATGATTCCGTCACGTAGTCTGATGATACGATGTGCTTCTTTTGCTACTTCTTCCTCGTGTGTTACGAGAATCACAGTATTACCCGCTGCATGAATCTCTTCAAAAAGCTTCATGATTTCTACAGATGTTTTTGAATCCAGGTTTCCGGTAGGTTCATCAGCTAAAATAATAGAAGGTTTATTGACCAATGCACGCCCCACAGCTACACGTTGGCGTTGCCCACCAGAGAGCTGATTAGGTTTGTGGTCCATTCGATCTGCTAGTCCAACTTGAGTAAGTACTTCTGCCGCACGTTCACTTCTGGCTGATTTAGATTCGCCGGCATACACCATAGGCAAGGCGACATTATCAAGGGCGGTAGTTCTTGGGAGAAGATTAAAGGTTTGAAAGACAAAGCCTATTTCTTTGTTTCTAATTTCAGCCAGTTCATCGTCACTTAGCTGGCTCACATCCTGACTGTTTAAAACATAGGAGCCAGAGGTTGGCGTATCCAAACACCCTAATAGATTCATTAAGGTAGATTTACCCGATCCCGAAGGTCCCATGATCGCGATATATTCTCCATGTTCTATATCTAAGTCAATCCCTTTTAGTACATGAACTGTTTCCTGGCCTAGTTTAAAATCCCTAATAATGTCTCTAATCTTAATTACGCTACTCATGGAGTCTGTATTGTTGTCTGTTCATAAGACGCGATCGTCTTGATCTTGTTACACTCTAATGGTAAAATGTTCTTTCTCTTGTTCTGCTCTAAAAAAAACCAGGCCCCAATGGTAAGTGTCAATGGTTACTTTTACCTTAGGATGTTGTTTGATTTCTTTCCAAGCCACCTCCATTCCGCTTGACCAATAGATATCATCAAAGATAAAAATAGTATCATTATGAGCGCAGGGGATAAGCTGTTCAAAATAGCGGAGTGTTGATTCTTTTTGATGATGACCATCTATAAACACCAGATCGTATTTTCTATCAAGTAGCGATGGTAACACCTGATCAAATTGACCGGTTTTTGAAGCGATATTACTTAGACCAAAATTTTTAAATAGGTTTTTTGCGATGTGAGCAACTTCCATACTCCCTTCTATCGTAGTGATCTTATTATCTTTTTTTTGTGCTAACGCGGAGGTTGCTAATCCAAGCGAGGTACCAAGTTCAAGGCTAGCGTGAACGTTTAAATATTGAGCAAGCCGGAAGAGAAGTTGTTGTCTTTTTGAAGAAGTACCCACTTTTTTTGCTAAAGCTGAAACTTTACGTTTTACCGAAGATGATGTTCTGCTTCCAGCCCCGTAATCTTTAATAAAAATGATTTTATTGTTTTCAAGCAGGACGTGGCGATACTTTTTTAATTGATCGTAAGCCTTATAATGCGTTTTGTCATAAAAACACTTAGTCACTAACTGAAACACGAATGGGGAATGTACCCCATGCTGATTGGTGGAGTTGAGCAAAAATCTAAAATAAGATCTAATACGCTGCCACATGTTATGCTTCCATTTTCGCCGAAAGTTCAAACCAACGTTCGGTTTTTTCTTCAATGTTATTCTCCACTTCACTTAGTGCAATAGAGGTTTTTTCAATTTCTTCGGGTGAGAGCTCTTTTAAAAATTTATGCTGAATTTCTTGCTTCTTTTGCTCTAATTTGAAAATCTCTTTTTCAAGCTTTTTGAATTCCTTCTGTTCAAGATAAGAGACTTTAGGGGAAGCTGGTTTCGTTACTTTTGCTGTGACTGAATTATCTACTTGAGCTTTAGTTGTTTTTGGAGCATTTTCCGCGTAAGCGCGATAATCAGAATAATTACCTGGAAAATCTTTGATCATCCCGTCACCTTGAAATACAAAAAGATGCTCCACAATCTTATCCATAAAATAACGGTCATGAGATACCACCAGCAAGCAACCCGGAAAATCCATCAAAAAACTTTCTAACACATTGAGCGTAACTACATCTAAATCATTGGTAGGCTCATCTAAAATCAAAAAGTTAGGATTTTGAATTAAGACAGTACAAAGATAAAGGCGCTTACGTTCACCACCACTTAATTTTTCTACGTAATCATATTGCTTTTTACGATCAAAGAGAAAACGCTCTAAAAGTTGTTGCGCCGATATCTGTCGGCCCTTTTTTAATGGAATGTATTCTCCAAATTCTTTGATGACTTCAATGACCTTTTGTCCTTCCTTGACTTTGATCCCGCCTTGGGTGTAATATCCAAATTTCACGGTTTCGCCTATAACGATCTTGCCGGTATCTGAAGGGAGAGCACCAGTGAGCATATTGAGAAAGGTGGATTTACCGGTTCCATTTTTTCCAATAATACCAATGCGGTCCCCATGTTGAATATTATAGGAGAATTTTTGTAACACTTCTAACTCACCAAAGGATTTAGAGATGTTATGAAGCTCAACAACTTTATTTCCAAGTCGTTCCATATTGATTTCTAACTGGACTTCATGTTGTTGTCTCCTAGTATGTGCTTTTGCTTTGATTTCGCTAAAGTCATCAATACGCGATTTTGATTTGGTGGTGCGTGCTTTAGGTTGGCGACGCATCCATTCTAATTCTTTTTTAAAGAGCTGCTTCGCTTTTCCCTGCGAAGTAGATTCTGCTTCGAGACGATGTGCTCTTTTTTCTAAAAAGTAGCTGTAATTACCTTTATACGAGAAAAGGTTGCCTTGATCCAATTCAATAATCTCATTACAAACCCGTTCTAAAAAATAGCGATCGTGTGTTACCATGAAGAGTGTGATTTGTTCACGTTCAAAATAAGCTTCAAGCCATTCAATCATCTCAAGATCAAGATGGTTAGTAGGTTCATCTAAAATGAGAAACTCTGGATTATTTAGGATAATTATAGCTAATGCAAGACGTTTTTTTTGTCCTCCTGAAAGTGTACTGATTTTTTTAGACAGATCATCCAGTTTGAGTTTGGAAAGAATTTGCTTGTATTGGGTTTCAAAGTCCCAGGCATTGGTGTGTTCCATTTGCTCAAACGCCTGCTGATACGCTTCAACATCTTCAGGATATAGGAGTGCTTTTTCATAGGCTGCAATGACTTTTAGTGTGTCATTTTCTGCCCTAAAAACAGCCTCTTCTATCGTTATATTTGGTTCAAAAACAGGATTTTGAGATAAAAATTCAACCTTTAGTTCATTACGATAAACCACCTGACCTGTATCAGGAGATTCTTGCCCGGAAAGAATGTTGAGTAAGGATGTTTTGCCTGATCCGTTTGGGGCAATAAAGCCAATTTTTTGACCTTGATTGATACCAAAAGAAATTTGGGAGAACAAGGTATGTTCTCCATAGGATTTAGAAATATTTTCGACCGATAGAAAATTCAATGATATATTTTTGCTGCAAAGTACAGCTTTTCCTTAGGATTTGTCAATGGGTAAAGTTTCGTTTTCATTACTTAAAAAGCTATATTTGCGGCTTACTTTGTACGAAACTACATGCGATTATCTCATATTATTTGTATTGGGCTACTGTTAGGGCTATTTTCATCATGCATACCAACAAAACGGTTGACCTATTTGCAACAGGATGACACAAAAATGGATAGTATTATATCTGTAAATCGTGTTCAAAAACCATATAGAGTACAAATAAATGATCTACTCAGTGTACGAGTTAAAGCGCTAGATCAAGAGGTTGTGAGCATGTTCAATCCTGTAGATGAAACAGTAAGCACTGCAACAACCGAGGAAGCGCTTTTTTTTAATGGATATACAGTGGACGATAGGGGAAATATTAGGATTCCCAGATTAGGGAATGTATTTGTTCTAGGTCTTACTACTGAAGAAATTCAGGAACTATTAAAGGAGAAGTTACTGGCGAGTTTTTTTAAGCCTACCGCAAATATTTTTGTCACCGTTAAATTACCAGGTATACGCTACACGACGCTTGGTGAAATAGGCTCTGGCAGCCAAGTTATTTATAAAGAACAGATTACGATTATGGAAGCGATTGCCCAGGCAGGAGGTATTGACGATTTGGGAGATCGGACCGATGTAGTAATTGTTCGTCAAAATCCGGAGGGTCAACAAATTCATCATATCAATCTAACCCAAATCGAAGCAGTTAATTCACCGGTTTACTATATCCAGCCTAATGATTTGATTCTCGTCAATCCTTTACCCCAAAAATCTACCGGATTTGGGATTACGGGCTTAAATACATTTCAAAGTATCGCCAGCATCGTTACTCTTTTTACGTCAATCGTTTTACTATCAACACGGCTCTAATGGAGAAAGAGGAGTTTGAAGTATCTGAGTTAGGAACAACATTTGATTTTAAAGGCTTTTTACTAAAGCTTTTAAGTTATTGGTGGTTATTTCTTATTTGTATTTTGATAGGATTGGGTATAGCCTACTATATTAATGTCAGAAAATTACCAGTATATAAATTAGACACATTGATTATTGTCAAAGATGATCAAAATCCATTTTTTACCACAAATACCAGTTTAACCTTCAATTGGGGAGGAACTTCTGAAAAGGTTAACACAGCCATAACGACGTTACAAACCCGATCTCATAATGAAAAAGTGGTAGATCGACTTGATCTCTATATAAATTATGCGGTAGATGGTGAGTATCAACAGATAGATGCTTATGGAAAAGTTCCATTTGAGGTAAACATTGATACATCTTCTTATCAACTTATTGATCAGCAATTTAAGGTGATTTTCAAGGATGAAAATACGTTCGTGTTGTCAATTACTATTCCTGAGCCCGATAGGTATAAACAGTACAATTTTTCAAAATTATCTTCACAACGAATCGAACTAAAGCCCGTTCAGTTTGAGCAGGAATTCAAAATAGGTGAATTTATTAAGACACCTTATTTTTCTGGGACTTTGGAGAAGGTAAAGAAGAATTTCAAAAATGATTATCCTTACTACTTTTCGTTCACCAACTTCTATGATGCTGTAAAGAGTGAGAGCGATATCAGGATAAAGCCTGAAAGCGATGGGTCTTCTATACTAGCTTTGTCTATGACGGGTAATAACAAGAAGAAAATTGTAGACTACCTCAATACAACAGTGCAAGTCTTAAGTGACGATGTACTAAAAAGAAAAAATCTTTTTGCTACTAAAACCATTGAGTTTATTGATAGTACGCTGCAAATACAGTCTGGCGAACTTAAAGATACGGAGCAGAAACTAAATTCTTTTCTCGCTAAGAATAAGATATATAATCTGGATGAGGAAGGGGCCTATTTATTCCAACGCATCAGTGAGTTGGATATCATTGTAGAGGAAGCACAACAACAATTACAAAATTATGAAAATCTAGAAAATTATTTGCTTACACATAATAATTATGAAAATATACCCGCTCCTACTGTTGCTGGTATTACAGAGGTCAGTATTGCCACTGGCGTAGCAAATATTTTAGAATTGGCTGCAGAACGAAGTGCGTACGAATTTACATTAAGAGAGGGAACAGATTTATTGACTGATATTGATCGAAGAATAGATGCAGCGAAAGACGTACTTCTAGAAAATATCTCTTCTAGTCAACGACGACTAAATCAAGAAATAAGAACGACACAAAATCAGATAAGCCAATTAGAGAGGGAAATAAAGCAATTGCCAAAAGATCAACAAGATCTTCTTAAGATCCAACGGGAATTGTCCATCAATGAATCCAATTATAGTATTTTTCTATCTAAAAGAAATGAGGCGAAGTTGATAAAAGCAGCTAATGTAAGCGACGTACAGGTAATTGATGTAGCCAAGGATACCGGCGGTGGACAAATAGGGCCCAATACTCAGCTTAATTATGTGATGGCACTATTATTTGGCGGCTTCATCCCGATTCTCCTCGTCTTTATTAAGATTTTAGCAAGTAACAAGATCAATAATGTTCAGGAAGTAACGCGATTAAGCCCTGTTCCTGTATTGGGTGTTATTGGTAAGAGCAAATCTTCCTCTAATCTGGTTGTTTTTGATAAATCAAAGTCTCCTATTGCAGAATCTTTTAGATCGCTTAGAACTAGCCTTCAGTTTTTGTATCGTCAGCAAGGTATTTCGGGAACTAAAACTGTTATGATTACTTCTTCAGTAAGCGGAGAAGGAAAAACATTTTGTTCCATTAATCTGGCAACTGTTTTTGCGCTAAGCGAAAAAAAGACTGTCTTACTTGGAATGGACCTTCGTAAACCCAAGATTTTTGACGATTTTGAATTAACGAATGATAGAGGAATAGTCAATTATTTAATAGGTCAAAGTAAGATGGATGAGGTGATTCAACATACGAGAATACCTTATTTGGATGTGATACTTTCTGGTCCCATCCCCCCAAATCCATCAGAGTTGCTCATGAATGAGAGAATGGCTCAACTTATTGAAGAGCTTAAGCAAGAATATGATTATATTATTTTGGATACTCCTCCTATAGGATTAGTAGCAGACGCTCTTACCTTAGCTAAATTCGCAGACGCTTCGATTTATGTGGTTAGACAAAATTATACTAAAAAGGGGATGTTAGGTGTAATCAATGAAAAGTATAAATCAGGTCAGATTGAAAATATAAGTTTTGTCTTGAACTACTTCCAACAAAAGGCAAAATATGGCTATGGTTACGGCTACGGCTATGGTTACGGATATGGGTATGGTCAATATGCTAATGGATACCATGAAATTGACAAAAAGAAAACTTTTTTTCAACGTTTGAAAAAGTCATGGCAAAAAAGATCTAATTGAATCAAATGTTGTCAAAAAAGCAGAGGTTCGTAAAAAGAACATTTGATCTTATAATTAGCATGGCAGGAATTTTTGTATTGAGTCCATTAATGAGTCTGATTTTTTTGATTGGACTTTTTAAATTTAGGGGGAAGCCTTTTTTTAAAACAGCGCGTATAGGCCAATATGGTAAAGAATTTATACTTATTAAATTTAGAATCATCTCGGGAGATGAACACATAGATCATAAGGCTGTGAATGACATATCGTGGTACGGTAAAATTTTACATCAATCGAAATTAAATGAGCTTCCTCAACTATGCCAGGTAGTGATGGGAAGTATGAGTATGGTGGGCCCTAGGCCAGACGTTAGAGGTTTTGCAGATCAGCTAAGCGGTGAAGAAAGAAAAATACTCTTCCTAAAACCAGGTGTTACAGGTCCTGCGACTATAAAATATAAGCATGAATTAAACATATTGAATCAGGTAGAAAATCCAGAAGTGTACAACAGAGAAATAATTTGGCCAGATAAAGTTCGTATTAATCTTCATTATCTTTTACATTGGTCATTAAAATTAGATTGTTATTATTTAATAAGAACATTAGCATAAATGAAAGAGAATAAACCAATACTGGCAATTATAGGGCTGGGATATGTAGGGCTTCCATTAGCTGTGGCTTTTGCAAAGAAGTACAGTGTTATAGGGTTTGATATCAATCAAGACAGAATTGATGAACTCAGTGAAGGTCACGATAGTACGTTAGAAGTATCAGACGATGAACTAAAAGAAGTACTCAATTCATCTACAGATGAAAAAGGCTTTTTTGCAACTTCATCAAAACAAGATATAGCTAAGGCTTCAATCTATATCGTGACTGTTCCAACTCCAGTAGATAAATTTAAACGTCCTGTGCTGACTCCTTTAATAAAATCGAGTGAGGTGATCGGGGAGTTCTTAAAAAAGGATGACCTAGTTATTTACGAATCTACGGTTTACCCTGGAGTTACGGAAGAGGTATGCGTGCCTATTTTAGCTGAAAAATCTGGGCTCACATTTAACGAGGATTTCTTCGCAGGGTATTCCCCAGAAAGAATTAATCCCGGAGATAAAAAACATACAGTTACAAAGATTTTAAAAGTTACTTCAGGTTCAACTCCTGCAATCGCTGAAAAAGTAGATCAGTTGTACGCCTCTGTCATTGAGGCTGGGACACATAAAGCGTCTTCTATCAAAGTAGCCGAAGCTGCTAAAGTCATAGAAAATTCACAGCGTGATATTAATATCGCATTTGTAAATGAGCTTTCTAAAATCTTTAGAAATTTGGATATAGATACTACAGATGTGATTGAAGCTGCTGCAACCAAATGGAACTTCATTAAATTTACTCCAGGTCTGGTAGGCGGTCACTGCATAGGCGTTGATCCTTATTATTTGGCTCAAAAAGCCGAAGAAACCGGTTATAATCCAGAAATTATCCTTGCCGGAAGAAGAATGAACGACGGCATGGGCAGATACGTTGCTCAAGAGGTAATTAAACTGATGGTCAAAAAAGACATAAAAATTAAAGATAGCAAGGCGTTAGTTCTGGGGATTACGTTCAAAGAAAATTGTCCAGATACAAGAAATACACGTGTTATCGATGTGATTGAAGAGCTAAAGACGTATGGAATAAATGTTACTGTAGCAGATCCATGGGCTAATGTAGAGGAAGTTAAGAATTTATTTGGTCTGGATTTAGTTTCTGATATACAAGATTTAAAAGAATCATTTGACAGTGTTGTTCTTGCTGTCTCTCACAACGAATTCTTAACGTTAGATTTTAATACCTTACAAAAGAAAAACAGCGTGCTCTTTGATGTAAAATCTATTTTACCTAAAGAAATTGTCGACGGAAGATTATGATGTATACCTCTAAATATCATGACATTAATTTAGCAGATTTTTCTTTCCTCATTACGGGGGGAGCAGGATTTATAGGCAGTAATCTGGTAGAATATTTACTCAAGTATAATGCTAAGAAAGTAAGGGTTCTTGATAATCTTTCAACAGGGTTTCAATCGAATCTTGAAGAATTTATAGACAATCCATCTTTTGAATTTGTAGACGGAGATATTACACGATTAGAGGACTGTGTAGATGTTATGAAAGGAATTGATTTTGTCTCCCATCAGGCCGCGTTAGGGTCTGTTCCAAGATCCATTAAAGATCCATTGGCCTCACACAATGCGAATGTCAATGGATTTTTAAATATGCTCATTGCTCAAAAGGAAAGTGAAAGTGTGAAAAGAATGGTATATGCCGCATCTAGCTCTACCTATGGTGATAGCACAGAGTTGCCTAAAGTAGAATATACCATAGGTAAACCACTATCTCCATATGCCGTAACAAAATATGTAAATGAGTTATACGCAAACGTATTTGCTACTACCTATGCTATTGAAACTGTTGGCCTACGATACTTTAATGTCTTTGGACCTAAGCAATCACCAAACGGAGCATATGCAGCGGTAATTCCACTATTTATCGAGGCATTACAAAAAAATCATTCACCAACAATACATGGGGATGGCGAGCAAACTCGTGATTTTACCTTTGTAGAAAACGCAGTTCAGGCAAATATAAAGGCCTTTTTTTCAGATAAATCTGCAACAAACCAGATATTTAATGTGGCCTATGGTGATCGCATAAGTTTAAATGAATTATGGAATATATTGAAGAATATTTCAGGTAAAACATCAGCAAAAGCAGTTCATGGACCTAAACGGCAAGGAGACGTAAGAGATTCACTTGCTAATATTGATAAAGCAAAGAATTTACTTGGGTATAATCCAAAATACAGTGTAGAAGAAGGTTTGAGATTAACCTGGAAATTGTAAAATGTTATGAGTGATACAACAGATAAATGGTTATTTGAAATAACTCCTAAACGTAAGTTAATTGATCTCAATCTCAAAGAAATTTGGAGATACAGAGATTTATTGATGCTTTTTGTACGTAGGGATATAGTCACGGTTTATAAACAAACTATTTTAGGACCCTTATGGTTTTTGATCCAGCCATTATTTACGTCAATTATATTCACCTTGGTATTTAATAATGTAGCAAATATTTCTACGGGGAGTGTTCCTCCTTTTTTATTCAACCTGGCCGGTATTACATTATGGAGTTATTTCAAAGAGTGTCTTACCAAAACATCAAATACGTTTAGTAGTAATGCTAATATTTTTGGTAAAGTTTATTTCCCAAGAGCTATTATGCCCATCTCTGTGACCGTATCAAATTTACTGAAATTGGGTATTCAAATTGTCATTTTTGTATCATTCTACCTGTATTACAATCTAAGTAAAGATGCAGGAGTAGCTCCTAATGACTTGATTTTTTTATTCCCAGTTTATGTAATTATTCTAGCATTACTAGGTTTAGGATTGGGTATGACTATTTCTGCATTAACGACAAAATATAGGGACTTTAAAGTACTCATAGGGTTTGCGACCTCTTTACTCATGTATATTTCTGCTGTTCCATTTCCCTTGTCTAAAATTAGAAACGATTTACCGGAATATTATTTCATTTTTAAATATAATCCTATTGCTCAGGTCATCGAAGGATTTAGATATATCTCATTGGATACAGGGATATTCTCATGGGCAGGATTAATTTACGCCGGCGTGTTTTCGATTGTATTATTCCTGGTAGGTTTAGTGATTTTTAATATTACTGAAAAGTCATTTATAGATACAGTCTAACATGAATCTTAAGGGGAAAAATATTCTGGTTACAGGTGCAGATGGTTTTATAGGATCGCATCTGGTAGAATATCTTATTTCTAAAGAGGCAAATGTTACTGCTTTTTGTTTATACAATTCCTTTAATTCTGCAGGATGGCTGGATCTAATTCCTAAAGAAACTAAAGAGAAAATCAAGTTTAATTTTGGTGATATAAGAGATGCAGAAATAGTATCTCAATCTGTTCAATCAATTGATATTATCTTTCATTTAGCCGCATTAATTAGTGTGCCTTATAGTTTTACTTCTCCCCGATCGTTTATCAAAACTAATGTGTTGGGTTTGCTTAATGTTTTAGAAGCGGCTAAAAGGGAGTCAGTCAAAAAGATTATCTGTGTTTCAACCTCTGAGATTTACGGAAATGCTCAACACCTCCCCATTACAGAAGATCATCCTAAAATACCACAATCACCCTATGCCGCTTCAAAAATTGGAGCAGATGCACTAGCATACTCTTACGCTAAAAGTTTTGATCTGCCTATCATAATTGCACGCCCTTTCAATACCTATGGTCCACGACAATCACTAAGGGCTATAATTCCAACTGTCATTTCTCAATATATCAATGGAGAACAGGTTCTTAAGCTAGGTGATACTAAACCTAAAAGAGATTTTGTATATGTAGAGGATACAGTGAAAGGATTAATCAATTGTTGTTCAGATGGACTGCCCTATGGACACGATTTCAATATATGTAGCAATGAAGCCATTTCTATAAACGATTTAGCATATAAGATAGGAGACTTATTTGGTAAACGTATTGATATAGCATTTGACACTGATAGGTTAAGACCTCTAAAAAGTGAGATTCAGCATTTAGTGGGAGACCATAAAAAGCTTTATGACTATACTCGATGGAAACCTATAATCTCAATGGATGAAGGACTTAAAAGAACAATAGAGTGGATGAAATCTGATTGGGATAACAGACCTTATCGTAATAATACTCATCATGTATAAAGACATTGTTGAATTTATTAAGGAAAGCTACCCCAATAAGGATAAAATAGCGCTATACGAACCTTCATTTCGAGGGAATGAAATCGCTTATCTATCACAAGCAATTAATGATGGGTATGTTTCAGTTCATGGCAGATTTTTGAAAAAAGTTGAAGATCAATTAAAAAAAATTACATCGGCAGATTATGTAGTGTTGACTAACTCAGGTACCTCGGCCCTACATTTATCTCTTTTAGCATTGGGAATAACTAAGAATGACGAAGTGCTAGTGCCTTCTTTTACGTATGTAGCTACTTCTAACGCAATTTCTTATGTTGGAGCCACTTCTCATTTTGTTGATATTGAAAGGGAAACTCTGGGGATTTGTCCTAAAAAGCTTAAGTTTTTTTTAGAAAATCATACAGAAATAAGAGACGAACAATGTTATAATAAAAAAACAAATCGTAACATCAGAGCATGTATTCCTGTTCATGCATTTGGAAACCCGTGTAAGATAAAAGAACTTCGAGAAGTTTGCGGCCTTTATAACATTAGCATAATTGAAGATGCAGCAGAAGCACTGGGAAGTACCATATCAAAAGAACATGTAGGCACATTTGGTCATCTTGGTATTTTAAGCTTTAATGGAAATAAGATTATCACTTCGGGAGGAGGAGGTGCAGTGCTAACGAATGATAAAAAACTATTTAATCAAATTAGACATCTTGCTGCTCAGGCTAAAACAAACAGTCTGGGATACGATCATGACGCACTGGGTTACAATTATAAAATGAATAATTTAAATGCAGCACTTTTATTAGCTCAACTAGAACAGTTAAACGATAAATTAAGAAAGAAAAAACTACTGCATGAGCGCTATAAGTTTTTTTTTGACTCCTATGATCAGATCGATTTATGTACAACCAACCAACCTAACATTACTCCAAATTACTGGTTGAACGCCCTATTTTTTAAAGATGCCTACAGCAGGGATATATTTGTATCTATATCAAACAAATCGGGTGTCGAAACAAGAAAAGCCTGGACTCCATTACACATGTTTGATTGGATAGATGCATATAATGATGGAGATTTTAATATAACGGCATCAGTGAGTGAGCAATGTGCATTACTTCCCAGCTATATTTGAATACACTAACGTTTTGAAAAAGAATATAATATTAAAAGTAGAAAATTTATCTAAGCAGTACCGGCTTGGGCTGGTGGGTACAGGTTCTTTAAAAGATGACCTTACCAGGCTCTATTATCGCTTACGCGGAAAAGAGGATCCTTTTAGCCAAGTTGGAATTGAAAATGACAGAGAAGCAACATCAGGCGGGGATTATGTCTTGGCCTTAAAAGATATTAGTTTTGAGGTACATCAAGGAGATGTTTTAGGGATAATAGGAAGAAATGGAGCAGGTAAATCTACCTTGCTAAAGATACTTTCCAGAGTGACAAGTCCAACTGAAGGTTTCGTTAAATGTGCCGGTAGAGTAGCCTCTTTGCTTGAGGTAGGTACGGGATTTCATAATGAGCTTACCGGGCGAGAAAATATATTCCTCAACGGGGCGATTTTGGGAATGACTAAGGCAGAAATAGAACTCAAATTAGACGAAATCATAGAATTTTCAGGATGTAAATTATACATTGATACTCCGGTAAAGCGATATTCTAGCGGGATGCGTGTAAGATTGGCTTTTGCTGTAGCAGCTCATTTAGAACCTGATATACTGATTATTGATGAGGTTTTAGCCGTTGGAGATGCAGAATTTCAAAAAAAAGCTATAGGAAAAATGCAGGACATCTCAAAGGGAGAGGGTAGAACTGTATTATTTGTAAGTCATAATATGGCAAGCGTAAAATCCCTTTGTACGCGTAGTATAGTTTTACGAAATGGTAAAGTTGCTTTTGAAGGCAATGTAGATGAAGGGGTTCATTTCTATCTATCAGATGGTAATAGTGGTGGATCAATGACCAACAGATTTTTCTCTGATGACCAGAATGCTAATACTGCGGAATTTTCGTTAAATAAAATGTATCTCACAGCAGAAGGAAAGGAGTTATCCGATCCCATTACACGTGAAGATAATATTTTAGTGACAACAATTATAGATAAAAAAGAACCTGGAGAAATCAATGTTATCGTTAGGATGAAAGATGACTCTGGTAATTATATATTTTCTACAAATCAATTTGATGATGCTCCACAAGAATGTGGGATACGGGAACAAACTTTACATCTGCCTAAATACTTTTTTAATGAGGGTACATTTTACTTTGACTTATTATTAACCAGAGGAAAAAATACGCTGTTTTTTGAACCAGATGTTCTTGAAATGGTTATGATACAAGAAAAAAGAAAACTAGGTGATTGGATGGGTAAGTCTAAAGGGATCTTAAAGCCAAAGTTCATTTGGGAAAAGAAAATATTAGAAAAAATTCCGGAATAAACCTTTTATTAAATGATTAACAAAATAGTTGGTAAACTAAGACAAGTTCTTTCAAGCACTACTCACAAGGAGGCGATAAATTTTGCGCTCATTTGCCATCAGCGTAGTGGCAGTAATATGTTAAGCAGTATTCTTAATCAACATCCTAAAGTTGATGTTTTTGGTCAGCTTTTTAAAGATGATGAGAATTTTCAAAAAAAAATAAATGCTATATCTCCCATACCATTCAAGGGTAACTTATTTGATGATGTTATTGAATCTAGAGAACGTTTTGATGAATTAGAAATTTCACCAGAGTTAAGAGAAGAACGCAACACCGATGAATTTCTAGATGTATTTTATAAAAATTACTGCCAAAAAACAGCTTTTACAAGACTGGGAATAAAATTTCATGGAGGAACACTTTATCAAGATGAATTAGAACGCAATTTTTTCAACGCAACGAGAAAAATTATTATACTACATCGCGAAAATCTATTGGCTGCGGCTATATCCTGGTATCAAGCAAGAGAATTGAATCAATGGATGAGACGATCAAATGAAAAAGTAGAAAAGCAGTCTATCTCGATGGATATAGATACCTTAAGCTGGTTTATAGAGAAAACAAAATCAGACGTGGCACTTTGGAAGTCTCTGGCAAAAAAAGATCAAAAAGATATTCTTGAGTTAACGTATGAAGAAATCACCCAATCATCATTCGATCTTAAACGTGTTTGGAATTATTTAGAGGTATCACCTTTAAATCAAAAAAAACCTCAAACCAAAAAGTTAATCAAAGATTATAGTCATATCCCAAATCTTGAAGAGATAAAAAATACCCTTGAGAATGACGAAAATGGCTACTTATAGCGATACAAGTTTAAGAAGCAGTCCCTATTCTTGGTTTAAAGGACTGGGGTTTCAGCTCTTGATTGTATTTTTAATCATTTTGTTTCAATATGCGCTTTATGCATTTTTTCAAATGCCGTTAAAAGAGTCTTATTATTCAAATTCATTTTTAGTTCTTCGTGTCAAAGAGTTCGGCTTAAAATACATTCTAGCTTTTGTACTTCTCTTTACGGGTGCGGTATACTTAGAATTTAGCTCATCAAAACCACGGGAGCACGTTGTTGGACTTTCCAGGTACATATATATAGCGGTAGTGGTAATTCAAACCTATACGATAGCAGTTATGGATTACAATCATTACTTCGATCAATGGTATATGATTGACAGAATCATACTGGTTCTACTAAGTATACTAGCTATTTGGAGGCCGGTATTGTTACCGTTCTATATTCTTCAACTGGTATTACTCACAAGTCAGTTAGAATTTCCAAATATCATTGGTTATGACTCAACTCATAAATCATTAGTCATTCCTTTATTACTGTGTTTTTGGTTGTTCGCCTCTTCTAAAAAAGTATTAACTTACAGGTTACCTTCTTATGTCTATACAATAATTGTGATCTCAATTATATGTACCTGGTATCTACAAGCGGGTATGGCAAAGTTTGAACTTAATTGGCAAAATGATAATGATTTGTATTATTTATTAGCCGCATCTCATGACGCCGGATGGCTTTATACGATACCTACCGAATCATTAATAGCATTAGGTGAATTGGTTACCAAAAATCATATCGTGATCCAATATTTAGGGCTTATCATAGAGTTAATCCTGCCATTGGTTATTTTTCTGAATCGTAGAATAGCGATCGTATGCTTTTTTGCATTTATTTGTTTTCATGGATTAGTTTTCGCTTTAAGCGGGATATTCTTTTGGCAATGGATGGTCATTGAGGGAATTATTATTTACGTACTAGTCAGTAATTCAGCCTTTGCAAAACAGTTTTTTCAACTAAAAAATGCAGTAACTTATTATTTTCTATTACTACTGATCCCCACGTTTGTTTATGTAATAAAACTCGCCTGGTTGGATTGCGGTTACTTAAATGCATATACGTTTTTCGTTAAAAACGCAGAAGGTGAAACAAAAAAATTGGACACCTCCTTCTTCGCTCCTTACGATGTCGGTTTTGCTAAAAATCGATTTACATACACTCTCGATGGAAATTTCATCTCAAATACACTAGGACAATGTAGAGATGCTGAGGTTATCAATATCATTAAAGCCTGGCAAAGCGAAGGAAATGAAAAAAGTACCGCGCAGATTATTGATTACAGAGATCAAAAAGGGCGAAAATATTTTAATGTAGATAAAGCGCAACGTTTTAATTACTTTTTAAAAGAGTTTACTACGAATAAGCTTAGGTATGATCCTAAATTTATAAGCAACGTTGATGTTCCTTTACACATGGCGCAAGGCGAGAATCAACAAAATATATCATTTGACAATGCGACAGAGCTTATGGTGCTTTATCAGGAGAAGGCAATACTTCCTAATTTTGAAGAATATATAGTGTCTTCAGACACGTTGCGCATAAAACTTTAAGACCGTAGGAGTATGTGTGGAATCATAGGACATTATTCAAGTAAAACTAAAATCGACGCAAGTGTTTTCAATCGTATGCGTGATACGATGACACATCGTGGACCAGATGGATGTGGTACAGAGGTGTTTGAAGATAGTCATTTAGCCTTTGGTCACCGCAGATTATCCATTATAGACTTGAGCGAAAAAGGACATCAACCCATGTCTAATGAAGATCAAACGGTATGGTTAACGTTCAATGGAGAAATTTATAATTTTCAGAAACTTAAAAAGGCATTAGAAACATCGCATACATTCTCCTCAGATTCAGATTCTGAAGTATTGATTCATGGATATGAAGAGTGGGGGTTTCAGGAATTGCTGCAAAAGCTAAAGGGGATGTTTTCGTTTGCACTATATGACCAAAAAAAGCACCAGATTTTTGCGGCAAGAGATCGTTTCGGTATAAAACCATTTCATTACTATAAAGATCAGGATCATTTTGTATTTTCTTCTGAAATCAAGGGAATAACCAGCGCACCTTTTATTTCTAAGGAAATTGATACTGATGCACTGGCCGATTATTTTACCTATAGTTACGTACCACACCCTAATACCATTTGGAAAGGAATAAAAAAATTAAAGCCTGCGCATTACTTAATTTTTGATCTTGTGTCCAATGAAATCGAACAAATGCAATATTGGGAGCTAAAGGTTAATAATGAAGTTCTGGATGAAGATATTGCTATTGAGCAAACAGATGTACTGTTGCGCCAAGCAGTAAAAGAACATATGGTAAGTGATGTTCCGGTAGGATTGTTTTTAAGCGGAGGGTACGATTCTTCAAGCGTATTAATGCACATGAAGGATGAGGCGCAAGAGGTAAATACATTTTCACTGGGGTTTAAGAATTCATCCAATAGCGAACATATACAGGCTAGAGCAATCGCGGAACATTTTGGAGTACAAAATCATCTCGAAATGTTGGGAGAAGAAGAAAATTTCATCGCATTTATTGATAATTTACTGGAATATTACGATGAGCCTTATGCAACGTCATCCATGATTCCCTATTTCCATATTTCTAGGTTAGCTGCTAAGAATGGAAAGGTAGCCCTGGCAGGCGATGGAGGAGATGAGGTATTTGCAGGGTATCGCTGGCATTATGAAATTGATGAATTTGAGAAATCCCGATCGTGGAAATACAGATTAAAACGTGTTATTAAAGGAGATCGTCAAAAAATCTTGATTGAAAAATATTATGCTGCGATGACCGGAGTATTTAAGCACATGATGCAGCATAAGGTGATTAATGAGAATTTGCTTACGAAAATGAAGAACCGAAAATTTTGGTACTACGATCAGTTTTATTCTGCCAAATTAGATGCCGTAAAGCAGTTTCAATGGTTGGATACAAAGACCTTTATGCTAGAATCTTGCCTGGTCCGTGCAGATCAAAGCAGCATGGCACATTCATTAGAGGTGCGTGTGCCATTTTTAGATCATGAATTGTTTGAATTTACATTTAATCTTAAACCCTCGGTATACTTAAAAAAAGGAATTAAAAAATTCCTCCTTTTTAAAAATCTTGAAAAGAGAATTCCAAAAGAAGTGTTGGATATGCCTAAACGGGGATTTAGCTGGCAACACTTAACAAAGCTAGAGACAAATTTTTACAGTGATCTCGTCAATCAAGGTCAACTTGTAAAACATGGAATTATAACAAAAAAAGTAGATTTTAAAAAAATGGGAGGAAGATTAGCATTTCATCTGCTCATCTTAGAACGATGGTTTAATAAACACAACCCGCTATAATCAAAAATCATAGTTTACATATTGCAAAGTATGATACGCTGTGGATTGTACGTAGTGCAGGTGAGCGAACCGCCAAACTTTGTGCGCATTTGATCAAAGAGTATTTTAATCCAGATCATCTGGTTACTATTGCAGAACGACCTTTTACAGCCGCAGTAAAAAAGAGTTTTTCGCTTGGCGCTGAAAGTGGTGTAAAGTGGACAATATGTATTGATGCAGACGTACTACTAGAAAAGGAAGGGATTCTTTCATTACTCGAATTTGCCGAAGATACTGATGAGCATATATTTTGTATTCAAGGACAGGTTTATGATAAGCTGATCCCGATAAAACGTGCTGCCGGTAATCATATCTATAGAAATTTACTAATGCTCAAAGCTTTGGAAGTTATTCCCGCAGATGTTACACTTAAACGACCCGAAAGTGAAACTACCCGTGCAATGAAAGCGCTTGGATATTTTACGTATCAAACAAATATTTTAGTTGGTATTCATGATTTTGAGCAGTTTCACAGCGATATTTTTAGAAAGTGTTTTATACATGTGAATAAACATGAGAAAGCACTGGTGCCCTTAATTATAGACCACTGGTACGCAAATCGTGCTGAAGATAATGACTTTGAGTCCGCATGGTTAGGGGGACTGGCAGGGAAGTCACATGAAGGTGATTTAATTATAGATCAAAATTTTCAACGAGAAGCAGCTCAAAAATTATTAAGCTTTAAAGCTATTCAGGAAAAGAAAGCCATTGATATAAGTGTATTTGAATCTCGGCAAGTAGAAATGATTATTAGAAGTTTTGAAATTGATTCTGCTATGCTTAAGTTAAAAAATCCAAGAGTAGAGCAAATTTATTTGAAAGATTTCCCATCCATTAAAAAAGTTAATAGTAGAGAGCGTATAGTAAACTTTATGAAGAGGGTTTTTGGAAAGATTTTAATTGTTCTGGGAAGAAAAATGATTAATTTACAACTTCGCTTAACGAATCCCAATGAATAAACCTACTTCAAAATTTACATCATATATACCAAATTTATTTTCGCATATTACGGTTTTTGGTAAGATTGCCGGGGCACGAATATTTTATGCAATGAAATCAGGAAATACAAAATCTATACGTGTTCCTGGATTTAAGTATCCTATCTCAATTAGGCCTAATTCAACAGATATACCCACATTTTACCAGATATTTTTTGAAAAGCAGTATGAGATTTCTCTTAACTATAAGCCGTTAACAATAATCGATGCTGGTGCGAATACCGGTTTTAGTGCAATATATCTGGCAAATAGATTTAAGAAAGCGCATATAGTAGCAGTTGAAGCTGAATATAACAACTATAATATGCTTAAGACTAATACAGCTTCTTATGAACAAATAAGTTGTCATCATAATGCTTTGGCATACCAAAGTAATAAAGAAATTGCAGTCATAGATAATGGGGCAGGAAGTTGGGGTTTCACAACTTTTTCAAAGCTTAAAAGTTCAAATAAAACTAAAAAAAATAACGTATACACCCTAAGTATTCCTGACATAATGGAAGAGTACGGATGGTCAACCATTGATGTGTTGAAATTAGATATTGAGGGAGCTGAAAAGGAACTTTTTGAAAAAGACTATTTTTTGTGGTTACCAAAAGTAAAATGTTTGGTGATAGAATTGCATGATCTCAAAAATCCGGGCACGTCGAAAATCTTTTTCAATGTGATTAGCTCTTATGATTTCTATTTCTATCCAAAAGGTGAAAATCTTGTGTTCATAAACAAAAAACTTGAATAAGTGATCACCTCTCAAAATATTTTATGGGTAATACGATCGGCCGGTGAACGAACGGTTGATGCATGTAAAGAGCTCATAGAAGCCAGTGTTCCGAGTGATCATGTGGTACTAATTAATGAAAGACCATTTAGTGCAGCTCTTAAAAAGAGTTTTCAGCTATGTACAGACAGTACTTTTGAGTGGTCAATTCATATTGATGCAGATGTTCTTATCTCTATGAAAGGATGCGAGGAACTAATCGCAAAAGTTAATCAGGTAGATACTACTGTATTTTCTGTACAGGGAGTGACTATTGATAAGTTCATACCTATTTATCGAACTGCAGGAAATGGTATGTATCGAAATAAGGTCTTAAAGCAGGCTTTATCTCTTATTCCTAATGACGGCGAGGCATTGCGACCTGAGGGAGAATTAATTGATCGCATGCTTAAAAAGGGGTATCAAAAACTACGCACCAATAATATTGTTGGTGTACATGATTATGAACAGTACTATCGTGATATATACCGTAAAGTTTTTCTGCACTCTAAAAAGCATTTGAATGTACTTGGAATGGCTAGTAATTACTGGTTAGATAATGCGACAATGGACCGGGACTACACGATAGCCTTGCTTGCCAGTCGTGTAGCAAAATACTATGAGGGACCACTATTCCTTACCCCGGGATTTCAAAAAGAAGAAATAGAAGTATTGTTTCATCTCAATGATATTCAGGAGAAAGGCCCACTTCCAAAAAACTCATTTTCCAAAAAAAATGTTTCAACAATTGTTGAGAATTTTACCGCTAATCAGGATCTTCAGCAAAAAAAATATCCCGAATACTATACTGCGGAGTTCTTGATGACATTAAAATCAGCGTCAACTCGTACACGTTCTGCGCTCCTAACATCCATAGGAAGTGAACTCAAACGATCAGGAAAAAAATTAATACATAAAGGTAAACTAGACAATTAAAAGGTCGCCAATATAAATAGCACTTTTTTGAATTAGTATACATCAAGGATACTAATTTGTCTATTCACGAACATTATTTTCAAGAACAAAAGTATATTTGCAAATTAGTAGTTAGGATATGGGAGAAACAATCTTAAAAGTTGATCAGTTATCAAAGCAATATCGTCTAGGGCAAGTAGGAACAGGCTCCTTGAATGATGATGTGAAACGTTTTGTATTTAAAGCGTTAGGTAAGGAAGATCCTTTTTCGAAAGTGGGGGCAGAGAATGACCGCAGTAAATCTGCAGATACTGATTATGTTTGGGCATTAAGAGATATTAATTTTGAAGTAAAAAAAGGCGAGGTACTAGGGATAATTGGACGTAATGGTGCAGGAAAATCGACATTGCTTAAAATACTTTCAAGAGTTACCGGCCCCACAGAAGGAACTGTAAAGTCAAGGGGGCGTATAGCGTCACTTTTAGAAGTAGGAACAGGATTTCATGAGGAACTCACCGGGAGAGAAAACATATTTCTAAATGGGGCTATTTTAGGAATGACAAAGCCAGAAATTGCTTCAAAACTTAACGAAATTATAGAATTCTCAGGATGTCAAATGTTTATTGATACTCCGGTCAAGCGTTATTCAAGCGGGATGAGGGTTCGCCTTGCTTTTGCAGTAGCGGCCCATCTAGAACCAGATATACTGGTAGTCGATGAAGTCTTGGCTGTTGGTGATGCCGAGTTTCAAAAGAAGGCCATCGGTAAAATGCAGGATATCTCTACCGGAGGTGGGCGTACCGTTCTTTTTGTAAGTCATAACATGGCTAGCGTTAAGAGTTTATGTACTCGTGCAATCGTACTTCATAACGGTACTACTGTTTTTGATGGAAACGTAGATCAGGCCGTCAATTACCATCTTAATGGCGGAAATGACACTTCCGGAATTACGAACTATGATTTTGCGCATAATCTATCTGCTAGTAATACGGATTTTGAGCTTAAACATTTTAAAGTTCAGGCAAGAAATAAAGATGTCGGAGATCCAATCAGCAGAGAAGATGATATTGTCTTTACCTGCTCTATGATAAAGAAAACCTCTGATAACATTAACATTGTCCTAAAATTTAAGGATGACAGTGGGAATTTTCTCTTTACGACAAACTTTAGAGAGATCAAAGAGCAAACCGGCCCTTTAGAAACAGAATTGGTTATTCCTAAACTATTTCTAAATGAGGAAACCTTCTACGTTGATTTCCTGCTCACTAATGGACGAAAATCTATTTTTAGTGAAAATGATATTGTTCAATTTGTAGTAATACAAGATTCAAGAGAATTGGGACAATGGATGGGGAAATCTCCCGGGCCTTTAAAACCCAGCTTCAATTGGAAATTAAAACAACTTTCTCAATAATGAAATGGTTCGCACAAAAAGAGAAAGTATTTTGCATTGGTAGGAATAAGACAGGAACGACCAGCCTTGAAGCAGCACTTAAGGATTTCAAATATAGAATGGGTGATCAAAAGCTGGGAGAGCGATTAGTAAATGAGTATGCTAACGGAAATTTCAAACCCGTTTTGAAGCTATGTAAAACTGCTGATGCTTTTCAAGATGCTCCTTTTTCATGGCCATATACTTGGCTGATTTTGTACCATTACTATCCTAATGCAAAATTTATTTTGACCGTTAGGGATGAAGAAAAATGGTATGAATCTGTGGTGTCTTTTCATTCTAAACAATTTAAAAATGCTCAAGGTCCGCTGACCAAGGAGGATATGAAAGAAGTGACCTATATTTACAAGGGTTGGTTGTGGGAGGCAAATCGTGCGATCTGGAAAACTCCAGAGGATGACATTTATAAGAAGGATATGCTGATTGCTAATTATAGAAGGCATAACGAAGACGTTCAGCATTTTTTTAGGGATAAGAATAATTTATTAGTCTTGGATGTATCAAAGGACGATGCTTACAGTAAGCTCTGTAGTTTTTTAGATAAACCTAAGTTACGAGATAAATTTCCTCATAAAAATGCTCGCTAATGATCAATGTAACCCAATCTTTTTTACCCCCGCAACAAGAATACCAGGCTATCTTGAAACGAGCATGGGATAATGCATGGCTTACCAACAGGGGAGAGCTTACAAAAGAACTAGAAGGGAAACTAAAAGAATACCTAAGTGTTAATCATATTTTGTTACTCACCAACGGGACACTTCCTATTCAAATTGCCATTAGAGGATTAGGATTAACCGGTGAGATAATTACCACTCCATTTAGTTATGTAGCTACAACTTCTTCTATCGTTTGGGAACACTGTACACCGGTTTTTGTTGACATTGATCCGGATTATCTTACGATTGATGAGACAAAAATTGAGGCAAAAATCACTTCTAATACTTCGGCGATTATGGCTACTCACGTTTTTGGAAACCCATGTCATGTTGAGGCCATTGAAGAAATTGCAAAAAAGCATAACCTCAAAGTTATTTACGATGCAGCGCATTGCTTTGGGGTAAGATATAAAGGAAACTCTATCTTTAATTATGGTGATGTGAGCACCTGTAGCTTTCATGCTACTAAACTCTTTCATACTGGTGAAGGGGGTGGATTGTTTTGTAACGATAAAGAACTTGAAGGGCATCTTTATTATCATCATAATTTTGGTCATATAGATCCATACACTTTTTATGGATTAGGTATAAATGCGAAGATAAGTGAACTACAAAGTGCTATGGGGCTAGCTGTTTTTCCTTATATGGATGAAATTATCGAAAACAGGACACGTTCTACAAAATTGTACACTAAAGAATTTGAAAACTCATCAATACGAACATTAAAAATCAGGGAAGGCACTACCTGGAATGCAGCTTACTATCCTGTAATTTTAAAAAATGAAGAAACTATGTTGCATTGCCTTAATGAATTACAAAAAAATAATATAAATCCACGGCGGTATTTTTATCCATCCCTCAATACATTAAAATACGTTAAATATCAATCTATGCCTGTTTCTGAAAATATTTCAAAACGAATTTTATGTCTTCCACTTTATTACGATCTGGAACCAGAGGTAGTGCATACTATTTCAACCCTACTTAAACATATTCATGAATAATAATATAAAAATAGCTATTCAAGCTTCACTCAAAGCTGGTGAGATCATCATGAACATCTATGAACGAGACTTTGAAGTAGAAACTAAAAAGGACAATTCGCCCCTCACTGAAGCTGATCAAAAAGCTAATGCAGCAATCATGTCTTTCTTAGAAAAAACTGATTATCCCATCATAAGTGAAGAAAACAAACAAATTGATTACGCTACAAGAAAACAATGGGATACCTGCTGGATTGTTGATCCTCTGGATGGAACCAAAGAATTTATTAAGCGTAACGGTGAATTTACAGTTAACATAGCACTAGTCAAAGATGGCCTGCCAAAACTGGGGGTGATTTATGTTCCTGCTACAAAAGAACTGTATTATGCAGATGTTGATCAGGAAGAAGCCTATCGGGTAAAACTATTAAAACATTCTACCTCTTTGAAAGATATCAATGAGTATAGAAGATCAATTAGGCCTGAAAGAATTGAGGATGTGACCTCTGTTAAGGTAGTAGGAAGCCGCTCTCATATGAGCCAGGCAACCTTAGATTACATGGAAAAACTTAAAGAGAGAGGAAAAGAAGTTGAAGTGGTGTCTAAAGGAAGTTCTTTAAAGTTTTGTCTAGTAGCTCAGGGCGATGCCAACATATATCCTCGATTTGCACCAACCATGGAGTGGGATACTGCCGCGGGGCAAGCTATTTGTAATGCTTTGGGTATAGATGTAATTTCTCAAGAAACTCAGCAGCCTATGTTATACAATAAAGAGAATTTATTGAACCCATGGTTTATCGTGGGTAACGTGCAGGTATAAGAAAAGAGAAAACAGAAGTGATTTAATCATACAAAAATGAGTTACACTTCTCAATGTGGTAATTCCTAAAACCAATAAGGTAAACCACCAATAAAAGCAATTACACATGGAGATGAAAGGAAGAATTACGAATCTCATCTTATAAACAAACAATTTTTTAAGTGAGAATCTTAAATTAATAAGATGACAATCCTCAAACTTTAATCTAGAATTCATTGGCAACCTACAAAAAAGAATCACACCTACGCAGTTTACTTAAAGGAATCTCCTGGCGTATAATTGCTACAACAGATACTATTTTAGTAGTTCTTTTGATTACCTGTTTATTTGGTCAATGCAGCATCCAAAGTGCCATAGCTATTGGAGCAGCAGAGTTTTTGATCAAACTGGCTGTGTATTACGTACATGAACGACTTTGGCAGGGAAGGTCAAATGCCCGTATAGTTTCAAAGCATGCAATTTTGTACAAAACACTTTCATGGCGTGCAGTAGCTACCACAATGACGTTTATTATCTCAGGAGCAGTATTAGAATCCTTTGATGAGATAGCAATGATCATTGCGGTGACTGAGTTATTTACTAAGTTTGCACTTTATTACGTACATGAGCGAATTTGGCTTACGCTTCCGTTAGGGAAAATAAGAAATTCGGTGTATAAATTTTTCGGCAGGTAATGCAAAGAAATATTGTTCAGCATCAATTTAAAGTTTCGCAACAAGATCGCGAAGATCTCAATGGGCATCCTGGAATGTTAATCTGGTTTACAGGACTTTCGGGATCAGGTAAATCTACGATTGCAAATATTGTGGAACAACGCCTGGTTTCAGAAAAAATACACACTTTCATTTTAGATGGAGATAATATTCGGCACGGATTAAATAAAGATCTTAGTTTTTCTCCCGCAGATCGAACCGAAAATATTCGTCGTATTGCAGAGGTGGGAAACCTCATGGTGGATGCAGGACTAATAACGTTAGCTGCATTTGTATCTCCTTATAAAAAAGACCGAGACGATATTAGGACTATTGTGGGAGACGAACGGTTTCTAGAAATTTATATTGATACACCGGTGGAAGAATGCGAACGCCGAGACACTAAAGGTTTGTACGAAAAAGCACGTAAGGGCGAGATTGAAAATATGACAGGTATTTCTGCACCATACGAAGCACCAGATAATCCTGATCTAACCATAAAAACCGAAACAGAGTCACCTGAGGAGTCTGCTGAAAAGGTCATGGTATTTATTTTACAGAAATTGAAGAAGACGAATCATGAGTAAATATTATTTAAACTATCTAGACGAATTAGAATCTGAGGCTATTTACGTCTTACGTGAAGTATGGGCGCAGTTTGAGAATCCGGTAATCCTATTTTCAGGCGGTAAAGACTCTATTTTAGTAACACATTTGGCAAAAAAGGCATTTTATCCGGCTAAGATTCCGTTTCCATTACTCCATGTGGACACCGGGCATAATTTTCCCGAAACGATCAACTTTAGGGATAAACTAGTGGATGAGTTAGGTGTTCAATTGTTGGTGGGATCAGTACAAAAATCCATTGACGAAGGTCGCGTGGCCGAAGAAAAGGGCAAAAATGCTACGCGTAACGCACTACAGATTACGACACTTTTGGATGCTATTGAAGATCATAAAGTAGATTGTGCGATCGGTGGAGGTCGTAGGGACGAAGAAAAGGCAAGAGCTAAGGAGCGTTTCTTTTCACATAGAGATGATTTTGGACAGTGGGATCCTAAAAATCAACGACCAGAATTATGGAATATCTTTAATGGTAAACATTTTGAAGGAGAGCATTTTAGAGCATTTCCGATTAGTAATTGGACAGAAATGGATGTGTGGAACTATATCAAACGTGAAGAGATCCAGATTCCCTCATTATATTTTGCTCATGAACGCGAATGCGTGTGGAGAAGTGATTCATGGATTCCAAACAGTGAATATTTAAAATTAGAAGATGGCGAAGAGATCGTTACTAAAAAGATCAGATTTAGAACCCTAGGTGATATTACAATAACCGGAGGAATGGAGTCAGATGCGGATACGTTAGAAAAAATCGCTAACGAAGTTTCAACAATGCGTAAAACAGAACGTGGTAATCGTACAGATGACAAGCGCTCAGAAAGTGCTATGGAAGATCGCAAAAAGCAGGGGTACTTCTAAATCACAAAATCAACATTAATTAATTCTCTTTTTGAGAGAGGATCGGGATGATACATTATTATCTCAATATCAATCCAGAACAAATAATACATGGAACTAAATAACAATCAATTATTGCGATTTACTACTGCAGGTAGTGTAGATGATGGTAAAAGTACACTTATAGGAAGGCTTTTATATGATTCAAAATCAATTTTTGAGGATCAGCTGGATGCTATTGAAGCCACGAGTAAACGAAAAGGGCACGAAGGAGTCGATTTGGCACTTTTTACTGATGGATTAAGGGATGAACGAGAACAGGGAATAACCATTGATGTTGCGTATAGATATTTTACGACACCTAAGCGTAAATTTATTATCGCAGATACTCCCGGGCATATTCAATATACCCGTAATATGGTCACAGGAGCCTCCACGGCCAATGCAGCTGTAATTCTAATTGATGCCCGTCATGGAGTTATAGAGCAAACCAAACGTCACTCATTTATCGCTTCGTTGTTAGCTATACCGCATATCATTGTGTGCATTAATAAAATGGATTTAGTAGACTACCAAGAAGAGGTTTATAATAACATTATTAGTCAGTTTGAAGAATTTTCTTCTAAGTTGATTATTAAAGACATTCGCTTTATTCCTATTAGTGCATTAGATGGAGACAATGTGGTTCACCGTTCAAAAAATATGGATTGGTATCAAGGTGCACCATTGTTGCATACCTTAGAAACGATGCATATTAGTAGTGATATAAACAAGATCGATGCACGTTTCCCAGTACAAACTGTATTGCGTCCTCAAAGCGAAGAACATCGTGACTACAGAGGATACGCAGGTCGTGTGGCAAGTGGGATATTTAGAGTAGGAGATGCAGTTACGGTACTACCATCAGGATTTACTTCAACGATTAAATCTTTAGATGTATATGGGGAATCTCTTGAAGAAGCCTATGGGCCTATGTCCATTTCTATGACATTAGAAGATGATATTGATGTAAGCAGAGGGGACATGATTGTTAAATCTAATAATCAACCAGAGGTGGGTCAGGATATTGACGCCATGTTGTGTTGGCTGGGAGATAAGCCTGCAAAACCCAGAGCGAAATACTTTATTCGTAACACGAGCAATGAGCAAAAAGCGATGATCAAAGAAGTGGTCTATAAAATAGATATTAACACATATGATAGAAATACCGAGGATAAGGAGTTGAGTATGAACGATATTACCAGGGTAAAACTAAGGACAACAAAGCCTTTGATGTATGATGAATATCGTCAAAATAGGATTACAGGTAGTCTTGTTTTGGTCGATGAGATGACCAATGAAACAGTCGCAGCAGGAATGATTGTGTAATTATAAGCATTAAAAGATCATGAAGCTGGCAATTATGCAGCCCTATTTTTTCCCTTATATAGGGTACTTTCAGCTAATTAAATCCACAGATAAATTTATTTTTTTAGATGATGCAGCTTTTATCAAAAAAGGCTGGATAAACAAAAACAGGTTTATAGTAAATAATAATCAGGATTATTTTTTCTCTGTTCCATTATCTAAACCAAGTCAAAACAAAAACTTAACAGAAATTGAGGTTAGTCAAACTGAGTTTGACCACTGGAAGATTAAATTTTTTAAAACACTTCAACAGCGCTATAACAATGCTCCATACTATGATGAGGTAATTAATTTAGTTCGTGCGGTTTTTAAAGATAAAGGTAATACAATTGGATCATTAGCGGCTACATCTGTTATACAAACGTGCGAATTTCTTGACATACCACATAATTTTTCATTTAGTTCATCTAAACATGGTAGAAACAACGATCTCAAGGGACAAACGCGCATTTTAGAGATATGTAAGGAAGAGGGTGCTAAATGCTATGTTAATATGATAGGGGGAAAATCGTTGTATGATTATCCTTACTTTGAGAAGGACAATGTACAACTAAGCTTTTTAAATCCTAAATTCATATCTTATAATCAGGATCGGCATGAATTTGTAGGAGGTCTTTCTATATTAGATGTATTGATGTATAACTCAGTAGAAAAAATTAAGACGATGCTAGAAAATTATACTCTTATTTCCAACGTTAATTAGATGGAGATGTGTCATCCATTATTTATTATTGGTAATCCAAGATCTGGAACTTCGCTCTTTAGATTGATGTTGACAAATCATAAGGATATTTGCGTTCCTCCAGAATGTGGCTACATCTTATGGTGGTACGACAAATACAAAGACTGGAATTTTAATCAGGAAAATGTAAAGAGCTTTATTATAGATCTGAGCACGTCAAAAAAAATAGAGACCTGGAAAATTGACTTTAATGATCTCAAAAAGTTCGTAATCACTAATGAACCAGCTACATACGCTGATTTATGTCTCGCAGTGATTGAATTTTATGCCATTAAAAATAATCAAAGAGGAATTTTTCTGGGAGACAAGAATAATTATTATATCAACCATTTGGCTCAGCTTAGCGAAATTTTTCCTTCAGCATATTTTTTAGGATTAATACGCGACGGGAGAGATGTCGCTTGTTCTTACAAAGCGATCAGAGAATTAAAAACTTCCTCCCCATACAAACCAAAACTTTCTGATCACATTGAAACGATTGCGAAAGAATGGGTAGAAAATAATACTCAAATGGCTGATCTTTTTGAAAAAGTTGATAAAGCTAGAATTTTCAGATATGAAGATGTAATTTCTAACCCTAAGAGTACGCTCACAGACATTTGTTCTTTTTTGGGAGTAGCATTTGATCAACACATGTTGGATTATTACAAAGACGATTCTACTAAGGAGCCTACTGCTACGCTTGATTGGAAAAAGAAAACGTTACAGGCTCCTGACTCAGATAACATAGGTAAATATTCTCATATATTAACACCCCTAGAGATAGAGCGTTTTGAGAATATCGCTGGTAACCTTCTTAAAGCGAATGGCTACCTCTAGTTCATCCCCGACAGTAAGTATACGCTTGATGACGTATATGCATGAAGAATTCATTGACAGTGCAATGGATGGGATAATGATGCAACAATATGATGGTCATATCGAAGTTGTTGTAGGGGACGACTTTTCCACTGATAATACCCTGAAAATCATCAAATCCTATGCTGATACAGATCGAATCAAAATCAAAATCTTAGAAAGGTCAAAAGGCGATGGGTATTGGCAAAAAAGACAGCAATTAGGAAGACTTTACAATTTTGCAAATATTATAGAAAACTGCACGGGTGACTACATTGCTTTATTAGACGGGGATGACTATTGGACAGATCCACTTAAACTGCAAAAACAGGTGGATTTCCTTAAAAAAAATACACATTTTGTGATCTCTGGTCATGATGCCTATGTTGTAGATGAGAATAATAATCAGATTGACTCTTTACGGATTAATGAGTCAAATGATGTTGATTATACTGAGCATCAGTTAAAATGTGGAGCTTTTCTATTGTCTTTGTCTATTGTTTATAGAAATGTGATTAAGACATTCCCAAAAGAGTTTTTTGAAGTAAATAATGGAGATACTTTTTTAATTGCTTTACTTGGAGAACATGGTAAGGGTAAGTTTTTGAGTACAATAAGACCGGCATCTTATCGTATACATAGTGAGAGTATCTGGAGTTCAAGAAGTGAGTTTGAGCGTCGTTACAATAGAATGATCCTATTTCATGGATTGTATTCATATTTTCATGCTCAAAAAGATCATGAAATGAGTATCTACTATAACAAACAGCTTGAAGATTTTCTTGTTAGTTTATTAAGTTACCCAAGGAATGATGAGAAATATGATAGAAAGAAATATATGCATGTTGCAAAAATTTATTTTAATCATCTCAAGCCCTACAGATCTTGGATTCTTTCTAAATATATGTTAAGAAACATAAGCTATTTTCTCATTAAAAGATAATTAAATTTGACGATGATTTTACGTGGTACGGTTATAATAGACCATCTTGAATTATGAAAAACGATGAGTTAAGCTTCAAGCAATTTAAACGTCAGTTTCAAAACGAAAAAATTGATATTGTAGGTGGAGAGTCTACAAACCGTCCCAAAGTATCAGTTTGTATTACTGCCTATAATCATGAAAAATATATTAAAGAGTGTTTGGATAGTGTTCTAAGGCAAAAGACTAATTTTCCGGTTGAAATATTAGTGGGCGAAGATAATTCAACTGACGCTACAAGAGCAATTTGCGAAAGTTACGCATTAAAATATCCTGAAAGAATCACTTTATTTTTACATCAAGACTCTAATAAAATATTAGTACGTAAAGCAGCAATAGGAAGATTCAATTTTGTTTATAATATATACCAGGCAAAAGGAGAATATATAGCATTAATAGATGGGGACGATTACTGGAAAGATCCACTTAAACTTCAGAAGCAAGCTGATTTTTTAGACGCCAATACATCTTACGTAGCATGTTGTCACAATGCAGTTATTATTAATTCTGAAGGGCGACAAATACATCAATCAAAGCTAAAATTAAAAGAAGATAGAGTCTACAGTGAGAAGGAACTTAGGCAAGGAGCTTTTTTGCTTACCTTAACGTTGATGTTTAGAAATAAAGTGAGAAGTTTTCCGAAGGAATTTTTTGAGGTATTCAATGGGGATACATTTCTAATCAGCTTGTTGGGAAGTCATGGTAAAGCAAAGTACCTTCATAACATGATACCAGATGCCTATCGTGAACACGAGGGTAGCATCTGGAGTTCTAAAAACCAATTTGAGCAACGCTACGTGAAATTACTTTTTGCGCGGATATTACATCAATATTACGAACGCATTAATGACTTAGACACCAGAGAGTATTATAAACATAGGATTGAATCTTTGGTTATGAATTTGATAAGTTACCCAAAATTAGGGAAGCAATATTCGCCAAAAAAGTTTAGAACGGTACTGAGTATATACCTGGCATATCAAAAACCGTATAAATCAAAACATCATGCAAAACATTTTTTAAAACATAGCTATTACTATATTTCCAGTCAATTATCTGGTCATAATAGCCCTACTGCTTAATATTATGAAGCATTATCCCATGGTTTCAATTATCATTCCTGCGTACAACAGAAGTCATATTATTGGAGATACGATTGCAAGTATTATCAATCAGTCCTATACGAACTGGGAATGTATTGTGGTCGATGATGGCAGTACAGATGACACATCAAATCTTCTAGAACGATTGATGAAAACAGAACGACGCCTTAGTTATTACAAAAGACCTTCACACATAAAAAAAGGAGCGAATGCCTGTAGAAACTATGGCTTAGAAATGAGCAAAGGAGATTACATCCAATGGTTTGATAGCGATGACTTAATGATGAAGGAGAAAATAGAGGTAAAAATAAGTCATGCACTAACCTATAAAGCAGACGTGATTAAAGATGCTCATAGCACGAATCCTGTAAAGATTTATCCAAAAGAGCACGTGACTTCTTTCACATCTTCAGATTTTTACATTGATTATATATTAGGGAAAAAGCCTATGATTACTAACGATGTAATGCTAAAACGCTCAGCCATTGGAGATCATAGATTTGATGAGAATATCCATAAAGCACAGGAATACGAATTTTTTGGCAGAGTTTTTTGTCAAAAACTCACGTATGTTTTTACAAATTTACCTTTGGCTGTATATAACACGACCAGCGATTCTATCTCCAATAAAACAGCTCAGATAAACAAAAAACAACAATTTTCACTGATTTATCTAAGCAAAAAATTAATGGAGACGCACAGCAACAATCCTTTGATCATAGCTAAAGCAAAACGTCAGGGAAGAAAGACGTATAAAAAACTAATGCTGCATGGAAAGGTTAACTGGATTTGTGAAGAATTATCATTTTTTAGAATTTGTCACAATAGGGATAGCGTAACTTTTTTAGGATACGCGTTATATAATTATATTACGAAAAAAGGATTTGACCGAATTAAGAAGGGTAGCTAAAACAGTCATGAAATCGTTGAAAAATAAAATTTATCATTTACTACCGGGTTCAATCAGGGAAGTTGTTCGAAAAAGACAGTCGATAGCCACGTATAATCCTGAACAATGGAAATCACCAGAATTCGTATCCTCAATAGGTGCATTAGATTACTATAAATGCATTTTCGTGCATATTCCTAAAAATGCAGGTTTATCAGTATGTTATACGTTATTTGGCAATACAGGGGGTAGTCATCGAAAACTCCAACATTACCAAGATATCTTTCCAAAAACAACATTTGAACGGTACTTTAAGTTTGCATTTGTACGAAATCCTTGGGATAGATTAGTGTCTACTTATTTTTTTTTAAAGGAAGGTGGTATTACTAAGAAAGATGCTCTTTGGGCTAGACAGCACTTGGGAAAATTTAATGATTTTGAGTCATTTGTAAAAGGATGGTTGACCGAAGAAAACATTTCAAGATCCCTGCATTTTCAACATCAACACGTCTTTTTGACAAAAAAGAATGGACAGCCGGGAATGGATTTCATCGGAAGATTAGAAAACATTGATGAGGATTTTAGTACTATTGCCAAACGTTTAGGAATTGAACGAACATTAAGGAAAAGAAACACTTCTTCCCGAAAAAAGGATTACCACTCCTATTATACGCAAGAAACTAAGGCGATTGTGGCACAAATTTACGCAAAAGATATTAGTATGTTCAACTACACATTTGAATCATGAAATCCATTATCTTAATTATTCCTTATTTTGGAAAATGGCCCGTATGGTTTGATGCATACTTAACGTCCATTTCTTATAATCAAACAATTCACTGGTTATGTCCTACAGATTGCGAAATTCCAGATGATTATCCAAAGAATATAACTTTCTTAAAAACTGACCTTAAAGAGTTAAATTTTCATATCAATCAAACTGTTGAAACAAAGGTTCCTTTAACCCCCAGAAAGTTTTGTGATTTAAAACCCGCCTACGGAGATATCTTTGGAGAGCATATAGACGGATATGATTTTTGGGGTTTCTGTGATATGGACGTTATATGGGGTGATATTCGCTCCTATATGACTGATGATTTGCTTGGACGCTATGATATTATATCAAGTAGAAAAGGAGCTATTTCAGGTCATTTTAATTTGTTTCGAAATTCTGTAGATATCAATACACTGTATAAGCTAGTAGACCACTATAAGGATCTATTTGAAAAGAAGAAGTTCATGTGGTTTGATGAACAAATTCTCACTCAATTCATTCAAAAAAAGATTTTAGATGAGGATTTTAAGTATAAAGTGTATTGGGAAAAACCTTTGTTAAATCATATCAATGGTACCGGTGCACAAGAATACGTATTAGACAGGTGGCTTTTTGATCAGGGTAAATTATATCAAGTAGACCTCCAACCTAAAAAAGAGCATATGTATCTTCACTTTATCAACTGGAAACAAACCATGACCAAGTGTGAGGTAAATTACAAAGAAAATCAAGCTGAATTTTACATCTCTTACAATGCTATTCATTTAAATGCCCACAAAAAAGAGGTCAAATTTATTAATAATATTAGGAATATCTTTGGTGGATATCATGCAAAACTTAGAAAGAATAGATATAAAAAACGCTTGAAAAACATTCTTAAAAAGCTCAATTAATTAAATAGTAAGACAAAATCCAGCTTTACATATGAGTATTAAGGGATATATTAAGGTTATTAAGGATGAAATAAGGATGTTACCAAGAGGCATTTCATTTCTATTGAATTCTAAAAAGAAAGCGATATATGTTGGATGTACTGATATGGATAATTTAGGTGATGAAGCAATCTATGATGCTATTGAATCTATGTTAAAGACTAAGATAGCATTGTACAAATTATCTTATAAGAAACCTTCTGCGGGTAAAATATTCAGGAAGTATTTTATTGAGAATCCCGATTATATAGTCTTAGGTGGAGGTACAATCATTAGAAAAGCAAAAAACGAAAGCTATTTAAAATTACTTTATCACTTCAAAGGCAGGTACCCAAATGCAAAAGTAATAACCTTGGGGCCAGGTGTAGCCGATCCTGAATTTGCAAATGAAATTGGATTTCCTATTGATATTCCCTCATGGAAAGAGATACTCAAAGATTCGCCTTTTATTTCAGTTAGGGGGATTTTATCAAAAAAAGAAATTCAATCATGGGGTATTTCTAATGTTGATATTCTACACGACCCTGGCGTTTATTATACTAGACAGAATTTAAAAAGAAAGAAAAAGAATAAAACCATAGGTATAAATTTTTGCAATATTGGAGATAGGATTCATGGGGCTGATAAAAGTGTAGTAGAAAAATTTGCCTTTAACTTTGTGCAACGTTTAATAAATGATAATTGGAACATATACTTATATCCTACTACTAAATCAGACCTTAATTACATGCTTAATACTATAAGTCTCAAGAAGTTTAGCGAACTTCGTTCTTATGAAAATTATGAGCGAATTTCAGAGGCTATAGACTTTCTTGAGGGATTAGATGTATTTGCCGGCCAGCGCTTGCATGCGATGATTTTTTCGGCAGCTGCACACACACCTTTTCATGCCTTTGAGTATGAACCAAAAACCAGTGACTTTTTAAATACGATTGGTTTTTATAATTATTCGACCAAAGTGAATCAGCTTGATGTTGAGAACATAATCCATAAAATAGATGGACTCTATGATAATTTGGATGATGAACAACTTAACTTATTTAATGCATTGACTTTAGCTAAAAAAGAACAAAGTGATTGTCTAACATCATTTCTAAACACAGTTTAATTTGACTATTTCTATTCTCCATCCCTTTACACCTCAAGCTGCCGGCGTAGTGGAAGAAAGTGTTGCTACCTACCACAGTCAGCCCCACTTAAAAGCTATGCAAAACTTGACTAAAGACAATAATTATACAGGTTCTATCGAGTATTTAACACCTCGATTATTCAAATATTCATTTGATTTTGATGGTATAACCTATCGTTTCTTTCCGGTAGATTTTACCTTAAACGGAGATCATAAAAAATGGAAGAAACAGGTGTCATCTTCCTGTTATCGATACTATAAAAAGAATCTTCCAGAGGTTACTATCATTAACATGTCTGGTCATTCAAGCCCATTTTCGCATCGATTGGGAAAGCTCATCCTGTCCAATCAAAAGAAGTACATCGCTATGTTAGGAGGACAACATTACACAGATAATGCCGACCAGCGAGAATTTTATACTAACGCAGCACATATCCTTGTGCACACCTATCTTCAAAAAGCAGATATGGAAAAACTAGATATGTTTAAAGGATTAGATATCAGGGTTTTTCCATTGGGAGTGGATACGAACGTTTTTTCGCCCTTAAAAAACGAGAATGAACATCCTAAATTGCTTTATGTAGGTCGGATTGTAGAGTGGAAAAGAATTCATATGGCCATAGAAGCGTTAAAATCATTAGTAGATGCAGGATTTAAAGATGCAGAATTAAATATAATTGGTCCCACCAGTTCGCCAGAGTATAAAAATGAACTGGAATGTCTTGTCAAAGAAAATTCACTTGAAAATCAGGTTCATTTTTTAGGTCATAAGGAGCATGATGAATTACCATACTATTTTCAAGAGGCAGATCTATTTACACTTCCCAGTGATAAAGAGACATTTGGTATGGTCATGATTGAAGCGATGGCCTGTGGAACACCGGTGGCTGGGATTAACTGTCCCGGTGGACCTGCAGATGTGATTACCGATCAAATAAATGGATTGCTTAGTTCTCCAGAGGAATACAGCAAGAAAATAGTGGCTTATTTTGAGAATAATGACAAGCAAAAGTTGATTTCGAAAGGGGCATTGCAAAAGGCCAGAGATGAATACAGTATAGCGGCTACCAGTAAGGTGCTTAGACGCTCTGTAGAAGATGCATTAAATGAATAATTGTCTTGGATAACAATAGCGCATTATATCATATAAATATATATACACCCCAGGAGCTTAATCATTCCTCTTATATTCAAACAGGTCTGTTTGGCCTTGAAAAAGGTGGTTTTATTACAACCTCAATTCACATGGATTTGCGCAAAAAACTGGGGACCTATAGAACTTCTCTCAATAATGGAAATAACTTAAACCAGCGGCCACATCCTAAGACATCATTGTATGAATTAAAACATCTACAAACTGGGAAGTGTGTCAAATTTGCAACAGATCTTTACGACTTTTCAGATAGTTTTTCTGCTTTTGCCCTAGAACATTGTGATATTATATTTAAACGAAATTTTGAACAAGCTCATGTAGACGAACTACCACAACAATATAGGCGAAAGATTAAAAAATTGGGCTTAACATTTGGCGTTCATTCTCATGAAAAATATGATCAAAGAAAATTTAAATGGGGGATGTATTTATCGAATTTAAATGTAAATCTCAAATTTGATCGTGAATTTGTTTCCCGTTTAGCAAGAACCGTTCGACTTCAAAAAAAGCATTGGGATTTTATCCAAAAGGGGCGTTATATAGAGCAATTTGAAACGTATCACCGTAGTAGTGAAAACACAATTATGTTTCAAACCAGATGCTTCCCTATTGATGAGCAAAAGGATGTTCAGGAAATCCATGAGCAACGATATCGAATTACTAAACTTTTACGTAAAACTTTTCCAGATAACTTCAAAGGTGGGTTTATACCTTCGCCTCTCGCTTTAAAGAAATTCCCTGATGCCATTTCTAATGTGCCTTCAGAACCCCTGGAATACATTGCTGCTTTAAAAAATGCTCGAATTGTTATTTATACCAGAGGATTAGCCAAATCACCCGCATGGAAAATGGCTGAATACTTATCGCAAGGAAAAGTCATTATTGCAGAACGTTTAACAGCAGAGCTTCCAGTACCTTTACAAAATGAAAAAGAAGTATTATTTTTTGATAGCGATGAAGAACTTATTCATCAAATTTATAGGGTTCTTAAAGATGAGCAATTAGCAGATGCATTGAGTAATAATGCCAGAATGTATTTTGAGAATTATATTCACCCAAAGAAAAGCGTTCGAAGAATCATAGATATCATGGAGAAAGATTTTTTGTAATGAGAAAGATTATTATTCCACATCGTTCTAAGCATCATGCGATAAACTCTGGTTACGCAAAACTACTGGATTACATATCAGATGTTGAGGTTCTCTCATTAGAATCAGGAATTCCATACAGATTTGCCAAAGCAATTAGTGATTTACATGCTCAAGAAGCAGGACTGTATGATTCTAATAGTTTCTTAAAAGACTGGAATCTCTATAGAATGCTAAGAAAGAATAATGAAAAGTATACTGTCGTACATTATTTAAATGCTGAACGCGATGTAAGGCACACGGTGAAAAGAAATGCTGGAAATACTGCAATTAAAGCGTGTGCTACATTTCATAAACCGCCAGATACCCTGCAAAATAGAATATCTAAAAAAACCTATCTCAAATCACTTGATGGGGCTATTGCAGTTGGGGTCAATCAAGTAGGATTTATTAAAGAATGGCTGGGATTAGATAAGGTTACTTATATACCTCATGGTGTGGAAACTGAATTCTTTATACCAGCCGATAACATGGCAAATAATCCTAGATTTCTATTCGTGGGTCAACATTTAAGAGATTTTAACTATTTAAACAAGGCTATCCCGATTTTAGCATCAAAAATTGCTGATTTACAATTCGATTGTATCGTTCATCCTGATTATGCGGGTAAAATACATCATCACAAGGCTGTAAACATACACAGTAATTTAGACGATTTACAGTTAAGATCTTTCTATCAAAAAGCCACATTGCTTTTTTTACCTTTACTAAATAGCACTGCATGCAATTCATTGCTGGAAGCCTTATCATGCGGCTTGCCAATCATTACGACTGATGTGGGCGGGAATCGTGAATATTTAGCAAAAACTCGAAATTTTTTAGCAAAAGCTGAAGAAAAGGACGCGATGATTGAAACTGCTGTTGAATGGAGTAAAAACGAAGAGTTACTCCAAAAAATTAGTAAACAAAATCGTAAGGCGTCAAAACAATATTCCTGGTCTAATATTGCCGATAGAATAGAGGAATTTTACAACACCTTATAAGTCGTGAACGAGAGAAAAAATATTATTCTTTTTGATGGTAGTTTTAAAACCACTGCTTTTATCAGGCGATTAACCCAAGCTCTCGTTAAGAAACATAATGTGTATATTTTAGGCTTCGATGAAACAGATCCTCAAAAAGTTTTAGGAGTCACCTATATTGGATTAGGAACCTCTAAAAAACCTCTTCTCTTAGTTCTTAAGAGTATTTATATAGCTATTAAGAGTTTAAATGTGGAGTATATCATTAAATTACCAGGTTTGATCGTCAACAAACGACTTTTTGAATTAAAAAAAAGAAATACTCTAATAGAAATAAAGAAAATTGGTCCTTCCCTTATTCATCTGCAGTGGCCTTCACTCATTCCATTATTTGAAGAGTTAATTGAGGAAAAGTCTACTAAAATTATCCTTAGTCTTAGGGGAACTCAGGTAAATGTAAAGCCCTTTATTGACGATAAGAATTATGCGTATTTAAAGGAATGGTTCCCAAAACTTGATGGTTTTCATGCTGTATCAAAATTAATTAATGCTAAGGCTAAAGAATTTTCTAAACATCATGGTGTAATAGATAAGGTCGTATACTCTGGTCTTGATTTGGATAAATTCGAATTCAATTCTAACGTTAAAGAGCATGAACAATTAAATATTATATCGGTTGGTCGTGTTCATTGGATAAAAGGATATAACTATGCCCTGGAAGCGTGTAAACTTTTAAAAGAGCTGGACATAGCTTTTCAATATAGATTGATTGGAGTAGAGGGAGATGAAGAACTGTTGTATTTAATTCATCATTTGGGTTTGCAAGAGCACGTATTGATTGAACCACTGCTTAAACAACATGAAGTAAAATCAAAAATAACTCAGGCCGATGTACTTTTACTTCCATCGATAGAAGAAGGAATAGCAAATGTGGTTTTAGAAGCTATGGCCTTAGGAACTCCCGTTATTAGTACCAATTGTGGAGGTATGGCTGAAGTGATTGATCATAATACATCAGGATGGCTTATACCTAAAAGAGATCCAAAGGCTATTGCGAATCAACTATCATTATTCAATATCATGACAGTAGATCACATCAAAGAAATAAAGAAAAATGCCAGAAAAAAAATAGAACAACAACATACTGAAGGTCATATGATATCTGGTATGCTAGAATTATATGGTAGTGTATTAGCCTCTTAATTCGGCACCTTGTCGCTTGCTTAAAAGTATGTGCTATACCTTAACCAATATTATATATTACTTTTAGTAGTGCTATTTACATCAGTATAATGTTGTTTATGAACCAATCCTATTATTTGTTAAACTGTAAAATACATTCACTATATTGAAAATAGGTCTTGTCTTAAGTAATCCTCCCGCATATTCTGAAACCTTTTTCAATGCAAAAATCAAAGGGCTTCAAGAACGTGGATTTTCTGTAACTTTATATGTAGACAGGCATGATAAAAAGTACAAACTATCGAACGTTAGATCAGCGCCATATGCCGGAAGGAATCTTGTTCGCTTAGCTTTTTCAGTTATCACAACGATAATTGCGTATACATTTTATACGTCACGTTTAGTTAAATTTTGGAAGCTGGAGCGAGATCGCGGATCAAAAGCTTCGCTGATCGTAAAAAAGATGTATTTATTCCAGCATGTATTGAAAGCAAAAGCTGACTGGCTGCACTTTGGTTTTGGTACCATGGCAGTAGGAAAAGAATACGTTGCTGAAGCGATTGATGCAAAAATGGCGGTTAGCCTAAGGGGATTTGATATTAATGTTTATCCATTAAAGCATACGAACATATATCATTTAATGTGGAGCCAATTAGATAAAGTGCATAGTATATCTAATGATCTTTTAGAGAAGGCTTACGCTTTGGGTCTACCAAAAAAGTGTCCGATTCAGATCATCACGCCGGCGATTAAAGTGTGTGAATCTATTGATACTAATATGGATTTTTCAAAGCCTGTTGAACTCTTAACTATTGCCAGACTGCATTATATTAAAAATATAGATATTCTCATTGAGGCTGCATATCAACTTAGGGAAAGTGGTTTTGATTTTGTGTGGAACGTCATAGGAAATGGAGACGAAAGGGATTGGGAGCGCTACTTATTTCACATTCATCAACGGAATCTGGAAAACCACGTTTTTTTATTAGGAAAGAAATCGCATAAGGACACTTTAATAAGACTTAAACAATGTGATATGTACGTACAGACCAGTTATACCGAAGGCTTTTGTAACGCACTGTTAGAGGCTCAGGGATATGGAAAGCTTTGTATATCATTTGATACCGGTGCGCTTAAGGAGAATATTCTAGAAGGAGAAACCGGCTGGGTGGTTAAAAATTATACTGCTGAAGATCTAAAGAATAAAATTATAGAAATTTATAACTTACCACAACACCATAAAGAGCGTGTTCTTGAAAATGCGAGGCAACGAGTAAAAGTGCACTTCAACTTAGAGAAACAAAAAGAAGAATTTGCTCATTTTTATCAAAATTAGTGCTAATGAAGCTTTTGATTGATTTTAAACGAATGCTTGGTAAAAGTAAGTGGAGAGTTTTTCACGTGCTTTTTAGTAGAGCATTTATAGGTGTTCTTCACTATAGACTTGAGCATAGCCTTTATTTAGTTTTCAAGCGGGCTTATCCAGTGATCAGATTCCTTTTGTTACCCGTTTTCTTTTTACTACAAGCATATTCGAATTGCGATATTCATTATAAAGCACAGATTGGAAAAGGAATACGCATTCACCATCCTTCATTAGGATTAGTGATAAATGGCATTTGTAAGATCGGGGACTATCCAATTTTTACAGGGGGAAATTGTCTCGGGCTGAATTCAAATAAACATGGTGATTTTACTATTGGAGACTTTTTAGAGATGGGAGCGAATGCTACTATCATAGGTCCATTAACTTTAGGCGATCATGTTGTTGTTGGAGCCTCTTCCTGTGTTACAAAATCCTATGATAGTGATTTAATTTTAGTAGGTTTGCCGGCTAAACCTATTTCTAGTTGATGCTATTTCATTTTTTAAAATACATTCAGCCCGTACATTACTTTAGAAAATGCCCGCTAGGTAAAAATTCTATATATCCTGATCCGTCGCATAATGTTGACTTTAATCAATACAATCTTAACAAAGAGAATAATCAGTGGTCAACCTTAGCTGCAAAAAGTCAGGATTTGTCGTGGCAGCTCTTACAAAGAGGTTTGATTAAGTATGATAAGACATTAGAACCTTCAACAGATGTAGGGCTTGCAGATCAATATAGGTTTATAAGGAGATACTTTAAATCTGTTTGGAGTTATTATTGCTTGTTGATAAGAATAGCTACGTTTAAAAATCCGTTTAGAGAAATTGAGGCGTTCAATACCTCAAGAAGTGTTCATAAAGTGAGCATGTATAAAAATCCAATACATGATGATGGATTTGAAACATTTAGGTCGTCATTAATCGAACGTAATCCTAAAATATCTGTTATTATTCCAACGCTTAACCGGTATGACTATTTGCTAAACGGATTGAAAGATTTAGAGCAACAGACCTATCGTAATTTTGATGTTTTTGTTGTGGATCAATCAGAGCCATTTGATGCTCAATTTTACGAACAGTTTAAACTCGATCTAAAGGTCTTACGTCAAGAAGAGAAAGCTTTGTGGCTAGCTAGAAATACAGCAATAAAAGCTTCTGATGCAGCATATTTTTTACTATACGATGACGACAGCAGTGTTGATGAAAACTGGATCAAAAATCATTTAAAGTGCCTTGATTTTTTTGATGCACAAATATCTTCTGGGGTATCAATCTCAACCATTGGGGATAACGTACCCGAAAATTATTCTTTCTTTAGAATAGCTGATCAGTTAGATACAGGAAATGTACTTATTCAAAAAAAGGTTTTTAAAGAGATAGGTCTTTTTGATCGACAATTTGAGAAACAACGAATGGGAGATGGTGAGTTTGGTATGCGCGCGTATTTAGCGGGTTTTAGGAATATTTCAAATCCTTTGGCAAGTAGAGTTCACTACAAAGCTTCATCTGGCGGGTTGAGGCAAATGGGAGCTTGGGATGCGTTTAAGTCGTCTAAAGTCTTTGACCCTAAGCCAATTCCCAGCGTTTTATATTATTATAGAAAATATTTTGGGAGAAAAGCAAGTATTTTAGCATTATTAAAATCACTGCCTTTTTCGATGATTCCATACCGCTTTAAAAAGAATAAACTACTTCTTTTGCCAGGAGTGCTAATCGCTCTGCTTCTTTTACCATTGTTATTATTTCAAGTTGGAAAGTCATGGCGCCTTTCTTCAATAAAATTAAAAGAAGGAGCCGATATAGAATCCTATGCAGGATGAATAGTAAAAAAATGAAAATACTTCAAGTCATTGACGATCTAAGTGTTGGAGGAGCAGAACGCGTCTTAGTAGATTTATCTAATTTACTCAACTATCATAATGAGGACGTACATATTCTGTGCATTTCAAATTATGGTGCTTTAAAAGACCTTTTGCACAAGAATATAGAAGTAACTCTGCTTGAGCGCAAATCAAAAATAGACCCTCATGCGATTAGAAAAGTGATTCGATTATTGAACCAATATGATATTATACATGTTCATATGCGTCATACCTATCGCTATGTTGCGATTATTGCAAAATTATCAGGGAACTTTTCAAAGCTGGTTTTTCATGATCATTACGGAAAAATAGATATAGATAAGAACATTCCTTTTGGTTTAGATTCATTTCTTAAACCTCGTAAATATATAGGAGTTTCTAAATCTCTAACCAATTGGGCGACAAAACATTTACGTATCCCTAAACAAAGTATTTTTCTGTTGCCAAACACTATTTTTCCAGATAATACATTTAAAAATATAAAAGGGACTGATTTTGTACAGGTAGGGAATATAAAGCGCGTAAAGAATCAATTATTTTCGCTGTCGTTAATAAAGCGATTAGAAAAAACAATTACTTTTTACGGTAAGGTTGTTGAACCAGAGTATTTCGATGAACTACAAGATTATGTACAACGTCATAATCTAAATGACAATGTTATCTTTATACATGATGAGGTAAATATTCAACGTATATTACCTAACTATTCGTTTGGACTGCAAACTGCACATTCTGAAAGCGGCCCCTTGGTTTTGATTGAATATATGAGCAAGGGTATTCCATTTTTGTCCAACTATACCGGTGAGGTTGCAACACTATTGAATAAGGTGGATCAAAGATTTATTATCGATAATTTTGATTTAGATCAATGGCAAAAAAGAATAGAAAAAATTCAGGCTGAAAATACCTCGGCTACATTGAAACAGATTTTTGATCAGTACTTTAGTGCTGAAAAATACTACGCCAAATGCATAAGAATTTATAATGAAAAGTAGATTTAAAAAATGAAAAAAAGAAAACTTCTCATTATATCTCATACAGAGCATTATCGCGATCATAATGGTATAATTGTAGGCTGGGGTCCAACAATAACCGAAATAAATTACCTCAAATCGCTATTTGATGTGATTTATCATGTAGGTACTTATCACGATACAACTCCTCCACCAAGTTCGATGCCTTACACTCATGAGGACATACATTTTATACCGATCACTCCTACCGGGGGAGATAAATGGTTTTCAAAACTTGATGTTATTTACCGCGCTCCTGCTACAATTAAATTGATTAATAAGTATGTTGAAAAAGTTGATATATGGCAGTTGCGTTGTCCTACAGGTATAGGCGTTTATTTAATTCCATATTTGACCCGCTTTATAAAAAAGCAAGGGTGGTATAAATATGCCGGAAACTGGAATCAGGAAAATCCACCTTTGGGGTATAAAATACAGCGAAGCTTGTTAAAAAAACAATCGCGTAAAGTTACCATCAATGGAGCCTGGCCAAATCAGCCGAAGCATTGTTATACCTTTGAAAACCCTTGTTTGATTGAAAAAGATAGGGAAGAGGGTAAACTAATATCTAAAAAAAAGAAATTTGAACGTCCATTTACGTATTGTTTTGTAGGAAGATTAGAAGATCCTAAAGGAGTACGAAGAATACTTGAGACTTTTCGTGAGCTAGAAGATAAATCAAGCGTTGATACGGTTCATTTCGTAGGAGATGGAGAACATAAAGAGGAATATATCCAATTATCAAAAAAAACCGGTGTCAATATGATTTTTCACGGGTTTCTGGGAGTAGAGGCGGTTTTTAACATTTATAAGAAATCTCATTTTTTTTTACTGCCCTCTACAGCCTCAGAGGGTTTTCCAAAGGTTATAGCAGAAGCAATGAATTTTGGTTGTATTCCCATAGTTTCAGATGTTTCAGCAATTCCTCAATATGTTATTAATCGGGTTAATGGCTTTTTGGTAACTCCTACAACAGCACATAAACTTAAAGAGATCATAGAAGTATTAAACACGTTGACACAAGATATGTTGACAAAAATGAGCCTACATGCGCATGAGAGTGCTGCAAAGTTTACTTATGAATATTATTTGGAGCATCTAAATAAAGATATTTTTCCAGATGCAAATCACTAAATTTTCATATGTTAAATTACTTATGCTACACGGTTTGATAGCCTTGTTGGTATCTATATATAGACCTGTTGCAATGATCTACGGGCTAGGTACTATGGCTTATTTCCTTTTTATCATCATCAAAAAGCAAAATAAAAATCATGAAGTATTAATAGCTGCTGCCTACATCACAGGAGCTGAAGTTTTTCTCAGGATGACCAAGGGTACGATCTCCTGGGAAATGTCAAAATACGCAGTGACTTTTTTCTTGTTTTTAGGATTGGTTTTTAAAGGCCCATCCAACAGAGCTTATCCTTATTGGCTTTATCTTTTTTTTCTAGTGCCGGGAATTCTTTTTTCTGCCATTAATTTGGATTATGAAACAAATGTTAGAAAAGCTATTATTTTCAATTTGATTGGCCCTATATGTCTAGGTTTTTCGGCACTATACTGTTTTTACACAAAGGTTACTTTGCTTCAAATCAAGAATATTCTTATCGCCCTATTAATGCCTATTGTAGCGACAACGGTTTATATTTATCTGTACAATCCAAGCCTTAAAGATGCAATAAGTGGTACAGCATCTAATGCGGCGGCATCTGGAGGCTTTGGACCTAATCAGGTATCTACTATTCTAGGCTTGGGCATGTTTATTTTACTGACTAGAGTATTCATTGTTAAAAACAAACTCATCAATATCATCGATTTAGCGTTGTTGGGATTGATGACTTTACGTGCCTTGGGCACCTTTTCAAGGGGAGGGGTATTTACTGGAGCCGTTTGCGCTGCTGCGTTCATCCTCATCTATTTTTCTATCTCCAGTGTTCGTGTTAAAGCATCAGTCATCCCTAAAATAGGTACTATTGTAGGAGCATTGATTGCAGTTTGGATTTTTGCTACAATTCAAACAGGCGGGTTAATTGTCAATCGATATACCAACAAAGATGCCGCTGGTCGTTTAAAAGAAGATATTACCACTGGGAGAGCAGAATTATTAAGCGCAGAATTAGATGGATTTAAAGAAAACCCAATAACTGGTATTGGGGTAGGAAAGGCAAAAGAATATAGAGATGAAAAAGGGGTAGAAGCTTTAGCAACACATAATGAATTAAGTAGATTATTATCAGAACATGGAATGTTTGGTTTATTTGCACTTGGAATTTTAATTATTGTTCCTGCTGTCTATTGGTTTAGAACGAAACGCAATCCGTATTTTTTTAGTTTTTTATTATTTTGGTTCCTTACCATTAATCATAGTTCCATGCGACTGGTAGCCCCCGCATTTATATATGGATTAGCATTATTATACGTAGTCAATGAAACCAAAAAATCTGGTATACATAGGGAACAACTTACTTCATAGTGCTGTAACAGTAACTACGATTAACTTATTGTCCAATCTTTTGAGAAAGGAAGGACACCAAGTTGTCATCTCATCAAGTGCCAAGGACAAGGGAATGCGCCTGGTAGAGATGGTAAAAACGGTCATTCAAAAAAGAAATTGGGCGAATGTAGTTCTAATCGATACCTATAGCACAGCAAACTTTTGGTACGCATATGTCATCGCAAAACTATGTAGACGTTTGGGTATTCCATACATTCCAATTTTACACGGGGGTAATCTACCTAATCGATTAGAACAAACTCCAAAGGCCGCCGAAGCTATATTTAAATATGCCTTCATAAATGTTGCACCATCAGGATATTTAAAGGAATCTTTCTTAAAAAATAAATTTTCGAACACAATATTAATTCCTAACACGATTGAAATAGATCGATACACATATACTCAAAGAGATATTAACACACCTAAACTATTGTGGGTTAGATCATTTGCTCAGCTTTATAACCCAATTCTTGCGCTCAAGACGTTAGAGCTTATATTAAACGATTATCCAAATGCCCAACTTTGCATGGTAGGACCAGATAAGGATGGATCTCAAAAAGAATGTTTCGCTTACGCGGAAGAAAAAAATCTCCCTGTTACATTTACCGGAAAATTAGAAAAGGAGGTATGGATCAAACTCGCCGAAGAATACAATATTTTTTTAAGCACAACGAACTTTGATAACACTCCCGTAAGTGTTATAGAAGCTATGGCGTTGGGACTTCCTGTTATTTCCACTAACGTTGGCGGAGTTCCTTTTCTAATTGATGACAACGTAGATGGCATGCTTGTTGAAAAAGATCGTCCTGATCAAATCAGGGATCGAGTTGAGCAATTAATGAATAATGAACAGCAAAGAAGGCTATTAGTTGAAAATGCCAGAAACAAAGTCGAAAAATTCGATTGGGCACATGTTAAGCATCAATGGAATGATCTCCTATCTTCAATTTAACTTATCTTTGCAGTGATTTAACTGTTTTGAATGAGTAAAACATCTACCTATCATTTTGAGATTTCAGAGCGCATTGTCTTACTTAGAATTTTCGACATCGTCTTTTCTTTAGGAACTCTTTTTCTTGTAGGGCAGATCTTTGATTTTGGTTATTTTTCAATTCGGGTTGACAGTTGGATTTGGTCAATAGTTTTGGCTATTTACCTAATTATCTTTGCCGAAATTTTTGAGTTGTATAATTTACAAAAGGCTAGTAAATTTTATAAAACCTTTCAAAATATAACGCTTGCCACTTCTATCACGGTTTTATTTTATATTCTAACGCCTTTTTATACTCCGCCATTACCAGAGAATCGCTTACAGATTATTTATTTCTTTCTATCGCTTCTTACTCCTTTGGCATTATGGCGCTACGCGTATGTCAAGTTTGTGGCTATTCAGCGCTTTAATAAGCGTATCCTCATTGTTGGAGATTCATTTGATGTAGACGATATCAAAGAACAGCTTGAAAAAGCAGACCCTAATTTAACATTAGTGGGATATGTAGATACCAATAAAAAAACGGCTAAGCCTAAGGATCACCATTTGATTGAGTTTAATGTATTAGATATTAGAAGATCTATTAATGAATTTGATATCAATGAAGTTGTAGTGACAAGTACACATGATGAAAATATCACTGCAGAGTTATACAGCGAACTTATCTATTTACTGGAAAATGGATTTCCTATCAAAGAGTACACTCAGGTATATGAAGAAATTACACATCGAATTCCGGTGCAGCATGTAGCCAAAGATTTTTATCGTTATTTCCCATTCAGCAGAAGCAATCAAAATAAACTCTATCTCTTTTTCCAGCGCTTATTTGATATTCTTTTTGCCGGTATTGGAGTATTAGTAGGTAGTCTTTTCTTGCCGTTTATATTAGTAGGAAACCTAGTTGGAAATCGTGGACCTCTATTCTATTCTCAAATGCGAGTTGGAAAAAACGGAAAAGTTTTTTACATCCTTAAGTTGCGATCCATGGTCACCAACGCCGAGTCTGGTGGAGCACAATGGGCCCAAAAAAATGATGCTAGAATTACTGTCTTTGGAAAACTACTGAGAAAATCGCGACTTGATGAACTCCCTCAATTCCTAAATATTTTAAAAGGGGATATGAGCCTCATAGGTCCTAGACCAGAGCGACCCGTTTTTGTAAGAGAATTATCGCGTAAAATCCCTTTCTATGAAACGCGTCATGTAATTAATCCGGGTCTTACAGGTTGGGCACAAGTAAATGCAAAATATGCCTCCAGTGAAGAGGATACGTTAGAGAAACTTCAATATGACTTGTATTATATAAAACACCGCAGCTTCTTTTTAGACATTCGTATCATACTTAGGACGTTAAGCACGGTGATCTTCTTTAGAGGACAATAGTTTATTTTCAACTTATGGTCAAAAGTCACATTTTTTTGAATATCGGTCTATTTGATTGGATAGATGAATCCGCTAAAGTTGTTCAAAGATAATAGATACGTAATTTCCCCTTCGGGGATTAGGGGGATCACTTCCGCTTCATTGTGTGCTTTTGCTTAATCATGGTAAATAAAAACAAAAACAACGCTAAAAATCGGGCTATTCTGGGTATATAATCTCCTAAGGTGACGTAAAGTGTTTCCTTATCATTGTAAGTAACTTTACCTTTTAAGGTTCCTTGTTGCTCATAGCCCAAAGAAGTGGTAATCTTTCCGGTTTCATCAATGAGCGCAGATATGCCGGTGTTGGCGCTGCGCACTACAGATCTTCGTGTTTCTATCGCACGTAATCTGGCGTAACTCAAATGTTGTTTATGTCCTTGCGTATTTCCCCACCAGGCATCATTCGTAATTATAGCTAAGACCTGAGCGCCGTTACGAACATACCCGGCCAGATAATCTCCAAAAACAGATTCATAGCATATGATTGGAGCAACTGCTACACCATTAGTCAATGAGAAAATCTCGCGATCTTCTTGAGTGGTCTTCATCATGACCGTTCCTCCCAGATCTAGCATCACATCACCTAAAATTGGTTTTAGTACAGATTGATATGGAAGGTTTTCTACTCCCACAACCAATTTGCTTTTATGGTAAACAGGAGTTTCAATCCTCTGATTATTTAGTAAAAAAGCTGAATTATACGTGTCAACCCATAAGTTTTCACGTACATAGTTGGAGGTGGGAAGTATGGTTTTTTCTGTAGAATGCTTGCGATAGAACTGTACTCCGGCGATATAATTTAGCTTCGGATGAGCCGATAAGAAATTTTTAGCACGTCTCTTTTCGGCAGAAAATTCAAAACGATCTAAATCTATTCCAAAACCTTCGGCGTAAACCGTTTCTGGTGCGACTAAAAGGTCTGTTCCCTGATCAATTTCTTCCGCGGCAAGCGAAAAAAGTAAATCACCAATGCGTTTATTTGTAGTAGTATACTTTTCGGTATATGGATTGATATTAGGCTGCAAGACCACTACATCAATGGTATCTTCACCATGCAAATACCTTTGCAGAACAAACTGAGAAACCCCAATAGGGATCAAAATAAGCAGGCCTGCTTTGAGTATTGCAGGGAAATAGTTGCGCTTTGTACCCTTTTGGAAAGCTAAAACTTCGTAGAATATGACCACATTTATGATCCATACCCATAATGCTCCTCCTGATGCTCCCGTATACTCGTACCATTGAATCCAGCCTGTATATTCAGAAAAGGCGTTGCCCAAATTCAGCCAAGGCCAGGCAAATTCCCATTCAAGGTGAAGGCGTTCAAAAACTAACCATAAGCTGACCAAGAAGATTGTACTCGTCCTAAAATTGGATCGCTTTGCAACCACATGATATAATACGAATACCAACGCCATTAAAAGCGAATTGACCAGCACGGCAAACACCATCCCAAAGACAGTTGAAAAGTATAACCAGTATGTAGCAATTAAATTCCATGTGAAAAAGGAGGTGTAGCCCAAAGCCAAAACTACTGATTTCCTAGGTTTGCTAACCTTAGTTCTATAGTTGTATTCTGCCCATAACAATGGGACAAAAGCAATAAATAACAAACCGGGAAAGCCATAGGTGGGCCAGCCAAGTGCGAGAAGAATTCCTGATACAACAGCCAGTAACCAGTTTTTCATGAACCTTGATCGTGTTTTGAAGTCGAAAATACTGATTTTAAATAGAAGAGAGGCTAACTAACGCTATAAAATTTACTTTCTAAAGGCGCTCCAGTCTAATTTTAATGAAAATACATTTGAATACAACGCGGCACTTTGATCACCAATATCAGTAAATGCATAGTCTACCTGTATACCTGCATATTTAAAACCGACTCCAAATCCAGGCTGAAAACTAATATCGTCTGATCCATCCAGTTGAAGCTCTTCCTGAAAATTCCCTAAACCTGCCCTCAAGAAGATCATGTCAATATAACCGGCTTGAAAGCCTAGTGCCGGTGTCATACTAACGGTAGATGTGGATATTATATCGTTCGTTTCGGCAAAGCGAACATTCAAATCAAGTGCGGTTTGAAATGTAAAATCGTAGCGATAGACAAAAGTTCGCGCAATACCTACTTGAAGTTTTGGGATCGTAATTTCTGTACTTTCTGGGACTTCTTGTTGAGTAGCTTCATCATTTTCATCTACCACGCCGTCATTATTAGAATCACCAATATCGTCAAAAATATCATCGTCTATACTCCAGGTATTTACTGTTGTAGTGATATCTCTAGCCATGACCCCAATATTCCATTTGCCTCTGTCAAACTGAACTCCTGCATCAAAACCAAATCCCCAGGCACTGGCAAAATCTCCTATAACACGTCTAATAACTTTAGCATTTACTCCAAAGCTAAAACCGTCTAGAGGTAATTTTCTGGCATATGATAGGGTAAAGGCCCAATCTGCTGTTGAGAATCGCGGTAACTGATCAAAAGGAGTAATGTTACCACCAGCGTCTATTAAGGCACGCGTATCTAAAATATCATCTACACCAAATCGTATTACACTTAGTCCAACTGCACTATTATTATCTAGCGGCATAGCTCCCGCGAGATAATCATATAAGGCAATGTTCGCAAAATAACTGGCGTGCATAAGCGAGAACTCATAATCCTCAAGATGGACTAAACCAGCTGGATTCCAATATCCTGCATTAACATCCTTAGAGGTGGCCGTAACCGCATTTGCCATTCCAAATGCAGCTGCATCAACGCCAATATTCAAAAATTCATTTGAGTATTTACGCACAGTTTGTGCAGTAATAGCATGGCCTGCCAAAAAAAGAAGTAAAGCGGGTAATATTCTCAATGAGACAATTTTTTGTAAATATCTTACTATTTTACGGTATTATTAACTTGAATGAACCTTAGTTATTGTTTGTTGATGTGCTTTAGTCGCATTAACTTTTATATTTTTACAAAAATCATACCTATGAGCTTAAAAAAACAAATTCCTAACATCATAACCCTGTTAAATTTACTGTGTGGATGTATTGGGGTACTTTTTGCCGTAGAGGGAAATTTGATTATGGCTGCAGTTTTTGTTGGTGGCGGAATTTTCTTTGATTTTTTTGATGGGCTGGCCGCCCGAAAACTGAACGTACAGAGCGAATTAGGATTACAATTAGACTCTCTAGCAGATATGGTAACCTCTGGTTTAGTTCCCGGTATAGCGATGTTTAAATTATTACAAAGATCATTTGGTAATACAGCTGAGGCTTCTTGGGATGGTGGTTTTTTTGAATTTGACTTTCATCCTGTGGCCTTAATAGGATTTGTGATTACGTTAGCCTCGGCATATCGCTTAGCTAATTTTAATGTGGATGACCGTCAAGATACCAGCTTTATAGGGTTGCCTACACCGGCTAATGCATTATTGGTATTGAGCATCCCTATGATCATCACTTACCAACAAAATCCACTAATCACACAGGTTCTTCTCAATCCTTACTTCTTGATTGGATTTAGTGTTCTTAGTGCTTATTTGCTCAATGCAGAGTTGCCGCTTTTTGCCTTGAAATTCAAGGACTGGTCTGTCAAAAAGAATGCTTTGAGGTATAGTTTTATTGCAATTTCGGCAATTTTGTTGGTACTTCTAAAATACTTAGCGTTGCCCGTTATTATGCTGCTCTATATTTTGTTGTCGTTGATTTTTAAAGAGCAAAGTCAGTCAGCTTCTTAATTAAAATCTAATTTCTTTTTTCGAAGTTCGAAATTTTGACCCAGGTATACCTTACGTACCATTTCGTCTGCAGCCAAATCTTCAGGAATACCGTGTTTTAGGATGCTTCCCTCAAACATGAGATAGGTGCGATCTGTAATGGCAAGAGTTTCCTGCACATTATGATCAGTGATTAATATTCCTATATTTTTATTTTTGAGTTGGGCTACAATACGTTGGATATCCTCTACCGCAACTGGATCAACTCCGGCAAAGGGTTCATCTAAGAGAATAAATTTAGGATCTGTAGCAAGTGCGCGAGCAATTTCAGTCCTGCGGCGTTCTCCTCCAGAAAGTAGATCGCCACGATTTGTACGAATATGATTTAAGCCAAATTCATCAATGAGCGATTCCATTTTAGCTTCGCGTTCTTGTTTATTAAGCGAGGTAAGCTCAAGAACACTCATGATATTGTCTTCAATACTCAGCTTCCGAAATACCGACGCTTCTTGTGCAAGATACCCAATCCCGTTTTGTGCGCGTTTGTACATGGGGAAACTGGTAATTTCGGTCTTGTCCAAATAAATTTTTCCGCCGTTAGGCTTAATTAAGCCCACAATCATATAAAAAGAGGTCGTTTTGCCTGCCCCATTAGGTCCCAGCAATCCCACGATTTCTCCTTGATTTACTTCAACAGAGATACCCTTTACCACTTTTCGGCCTTTATAGGATTTGATAAGATTATCTGCGCTTAATTTCATGACCTGTATTTACTGAAAGATAAATATACTCAATTCTCGTGCGTTTGATTGTGTGCCTCTAACTCTTCCCAATATTCAAAGGCTCTGCGTAAATGTGGGATGACGATAGAGCCGCCTATAAGCGTTCCAATACCAAGGGTCTCCATCACTTGTTCTTTACTCACCCCTTCTTTTTGACATCCTTCTAAGTGATACTTCACACAGTCATCACAACGCAATACAGTTGATGCCACAAGGCCTAACAGCTCTTTCGTTTTTTTATCTAGGGCACCTTCTGTAAACGCATTGGTATCAAGGTTAAAAAAGCGTTTGATGAGTTTATTATTTTCGGCTAACAATTTTTCGTTCATTTTAGAACGATAGGCGTTAAATTCTTCTACTGGATTACTCATGGGGATAGTACATTATGTTCAATAATTTGTAAGGGCTGATTAGGATTTTTTTGCTTTAGCTTCTCGTTTACGTTCATTTTTAACGACTCGCTTTGAAATGAAAATACTTACTTCATATAACACAAGAATAGGAATAGCTACTACAATTTGCGTGCCCACATCTGGCGGAGTGATAATAGCAGCTAACACCAGTACAATAACCAGGGCGAACTTGCGGTATTTCTTTAAATCTTCGGGCGTTACCAAACCAACCTTGGTAAGAAAGTAAATGATGATAGGTAGTTCAAAAATTATTCCGGAGGCAAGAACAGATGCTCGCACAAGCCCCACGTAACTGGATAGATCAAATTCATTGAGGACCATGTCACTTACTTGGTAGTTTCCGAAGAAATTAATGGACAAGGGTGTAATGATATAATAGCCAAAGGTCACTCCAATAAAAAATAGGAAAGAAGCGATAAAAATGAATCCACGGGCACTCTTACGCTCCGTGGGATACAACCCCGGCGCTATAAACTTCCATACTTCGTACAAAACATAGGGAAAAGCAATGATAAACCCCGCAGTAATACTGGTCCAGATATGAGCAGAAAACTGCCCAGACATGGTCCTACTTTGTATCGCAAATGGCAAATCCTGAAAACAAAAACTGTCATCTAACCCGATGACATTAGAGAGTCGGCAGAGTAAATCGTATGTTAAAAAGTCAGCTCTTTTGGGGCCAAGTAAAACAGTATCAAAAATAAACTTTTTGGCAATAAACGCACCTGTTGCGGCAATCATTATAGCGCCAACTGCGCGTATCAAATGCCATCTCAACACTTCAAGATGATCCAAAAAGGACATTTCATTTGGAGAAGTAGTGCTCATTAAATAATTCCTTCCTGGATGAGGTTATGTAAGTGGACTACACCAGTATAGTTGCCATCTTTTTGAGCTAATAATTGAGAAATATTGTTTTTTTCTAATGCTTCCATAGCATCTACAGCCATCGCATCATTATCTATTGTTTTAGGATTAGAACCCATAATGTCTTTTGCTTTAAGGGTCGTAAAATCATCAGTCTGAGTAAGCATGCGACGCAAATCACCATCTGTTATAATTCCTACGATTTTATCATCCTCAATCACGGCTGTTACCCCAAGTAAATTTTGGCTAATTTCAACAATGACATCTTTAATGTCAGCATCTGGTGTCACCCTTGGAGTATTATTTTTACGTGTAATATCGCTTACGCGCAAATAAAGCTTTTTCCCTAACGATCCGCCGGGATGGTATTTTGCAAAATCCTTACTTGAAAATCCTCTTAAATGTAACAGGCTTACGGCAAGAGCATCACCTATTACCAATTGAGCTGTGGTGCTCGTGGTGGGAGCAAGATTATTTGGGCAGGCCTCTTTTTCAATCGTAGAATTGAGCACGTAATCCGCCTGTTCTCCCAAAAAGGAAGAGGCATTTCCTGTGATCGCGATTAGTGTATTCTTAAATCCTTTAATAAGCGGAACTAATACTTTAATTTCTGGTGTATTACCACTTTTTGAAATGCAAATCACTACATCATCAGTTAAGATGTTCCCTAAATCACCATGGATAGCATCTGCGGCATGCATAAAAATTGCAGGTGTACCGGTAGAATTTAAGGTAGCTACAATTTTATTCGCAATAATCGCACTTTTACCAATTCCTGTTATCACAACGCGGCCTTTGCTGTGATAGATGGTTTGAACGGCGTCTGCAAAATCCTTGTCTACATATTCTTGCAATTTTGTAATCGCCCTGGCCTCATTGAGAATAGTTTCTTTTGCGACCGCAATAATATCAGATTGTTGCATTAAATTTTAGTTTGAATTTGCAGGAACTATATAATATAGTATCTTTAATAGTCGACAAAGTTAGTCAAAATTGTAATTTACAGAGATCACTTGAGCGAAATAGATTTACATCAGGAATTAAAAAAGTATTTTGGATTTAATGCCTTTAAAGGGCTTCAAGAAGAGGTCATAAAAAGTATACTCTCGGGTCATCACACCTTTGTAATTATGCCAACCGGCGGGGGTAAATCCCTGTGTTATCAGCTACCCGCCTTAATTCAAGAGGGAACGGCAATAGTTGTTTCTCCCTTAATTGCGTTAATGAAAAATCAAGTGGATGCTTTGCGTGGGATCTCCTCAGAACACGGTATAGCACACGTATTAAATTCTTCTCTCACAAAAGCAGAGGTAAAACAAGTCAAACTGGATATTGAGAACGGGATAACAAAATTATTGTACGTTGCCCCAGAATCCCTGACCAAAGAAGAAAATATTGATTTTTTGAAACGGCAAAAAATCTCGTTTCTTGCCATTGACGAAGCGCACTGTATTAGCGAATGGGGACACGATTTTAGACCAGAGTATCGCAATCTGCGTAAAATTATTGAGCGAATAGAAGATGATATTCCTATCATTGGTCTTACCGCGACGGCAACACCAAAGGTGCAAGAAGATATCATCAAAAACTTAGGGATTACAGGTGCTAATGTATTTAAAGCATCTTTTAACCGTCCCAATCTTTATTACGAAGTACGTCCTAAAACAGATAACGTCGATGCCGAAATCATCAAGTTCGTAAAGAAGCACGCAAATAAAAGCGGTATTATCTACTGTTTAAGCCGCAAACGGGTAGAGGCACTTTCTCAAACGCTGGAAGTAAATGGTATCAAAGCTGTTCCTTACCATGCAGGTTTAGATGCTAAAACCAGGATCAAACATCAGGATATGTTCTTGATGGAAGATTGTGATGTGGTTGTAGCAACAATTGCTTTTGGGATGGGAATCGATAAACCTGATGTGCGGTTTGTAATCCATTACGATATCCCTAAAAGTATTGAAAGTTATTATCAAGAAACCGGTAGAGCAGGTCGTGACGGTGGAGAGGGAATTTGTTTGGCTTTCTATTCCTATAAAGATATTGAAAAACTAGAAAAATTTATGAGTGGCAAGCCAGTTGCTGAGCAGGAAATTGGTCATGCACTCTTGCAAGAGATGGTCGCTTACGCGGAAACCTCTATGTCCCGTAGAAAATTTATTCTCCATTATTTTGGGGAGGAATTTGACGACAAAACGGGTGATGGTGCTGATATGGACGACAATATTCAAAATCCTAAGAAGAAACACGAAGCAACTGAAGAGGTCAAATTACTTATTCAAGCTATCAAAGCCACAAAAGAGCTTTACAAATCAAAAGATATTGTCAATACCTTGATAGGGAAGTCCAATGCATTGATCAAATCTCATAAAACAGATCAAAATCCCATCTTTGGAAAAGGAAAAGATAGGGATGCTAATTATTGGATGGCTCTGCTGAGACAAGTTTTGGTGGCTGGCTTACTGCGCAAGGATATTGAAACTTACGGAGTTGTAAAAGTTACTGATGCAGGTGATGCCTTTTTAGACGATCCATTTACATTTATGATGACAGAGGATCATGTATATGATTCTTCTAATCAAGGTGTACTTGTTCAAGAAAAAAGCCAGGGAGGTGGTGCAGACACTAAGTTACTCGGTATGCTTAAAGAATTGGTTAAGAAAGAAGGAAAGAAACACGGTGTACCACCTTACGTGGTGTTTCAGGAGCCCTCTCTTGAAGACATGGCGATAAAATATCCAATGACCGTAGATGAGTTAAGTACCGTTCATGGAGTTGGTGAAGGAAAAGCGAAAAAATACGGAAAACCTTTTATTGATCTTATTAACCGTTACGTTGAAGATAATGACATCGTGCGACCAGATGATTTAATTGTTAAGTCCACAGGAGCAAATAGTAGCCTTAAGCTTTATTTAATTCAAAATGTAGATCGAAAATTACCTCTTCCAGATATTGCTTCCTCAAAGGGTTTGGAGATGCCAGATTTAATCAAGGAGATGGAAGCCATCGTATATAGTGGCACTAAGCTCAACATCTCCTACTGGATTGATGAGATGTTAGACGAGGAGCAACAAGAAGAGATTCATGAATATTTTCTTGAGGCCGAAACCGATAAAATTGAGGATGCGATGGAGGAATTTGATGGAGACTATGATGACGAAGAACTGCGACTTTACCGCATAAAGTTCATCAGTGAAGTCGCTAATTGAGTAGAGAACCTATTTTGCCAGCGGCAAAATAGTGTGAATCACTCATGCCGCCGCAAGGCGGTATCTCAGAGAGCCAAATCTCTGAGGAGATTAGTGCGAAAAATTTGTCTTGAGCCTTCCTGATCGGCAGACAGGCCTGCCGAAAGGCTTATGCTGGCGACTGCGTACCGCCGAAGCCCATGCGAAGGAGTAAGACCATTATCTAAGAGAATCATCCCAAAAAATCTTGAGCTTGTTGAAAGATGGGATCTTATCTAGTAAACCTTAGATTTTGAAAAGAACCACTTTGGCTGAGAGCAAAAGAATGTAGAATCTATCTTGAGCCCGAAATAAAAGGATGACCATTTATAACTATCTTGGATTAGTTAGCACGGATTTGTAATCCGTAAAAATAATATGACATTAATGTAATTTACATAATATCTAACATCTTCGATTTCATTACCTCCATTCAAAAAAGTATCTTTGCCGCTCATTAAAAAATAGAAGCATGCAAGACGGACTTTACGCCAAATTCAACACCTCAAAAGGAGAAATACTAGTACAATTAGAACATGAAAAAACTCCGGGAACAGTGGGTAATTTTGTCGCATTGGCAGAAGGAAATCAAAAAAATACGGCAAAAGAAGAGGGAACACCTTATTATAACGGGCTTAAGTTTCACCGGGTAATTCCTGATTTTATGATTCAGGGAGGATGTCCACAGGGTACCGGAACCGGAAATCCGGGATATCAATTTGATGATGAAATTCATCCTGAGTTAAAACACGATCGCCCGGGGATTCTATCCATGGCCAACGCAGGGCCTGGTACTAATGGGAGTCAGTTTTTCATCACCCACGTGGCTACACCTTGGTTGGACGGAAAGCACACTGTTTTTGGTCACGTAGTTGAAGGTCAGGACGTGGTTGATGCAATAGCGCAGGACGACGAATTGAAATCAGTTGAGATTATTCGTGAAGGCAATAAGGCTGAAAATTTTGAAGCTTTAAAAGCATTTCAATCTATGGATGATGAACGTGAAAAACGCATGGCAGTAGCTAAAGCTGCCTCTGAAGCTGCTTTAGAAAAGCTGGCAGCAGGATTTGATAAAACAGATAGCGGTCTTAGATACAAGATTATCAATAAAGGATCTGGTGCACAGGCAGAAAAAGGTAAAACGGTATCGGTACATTACAAAGGACAATTGACCGATGGAACTGTGTTTGATTCCAGCTACAAACGTAATCAGCCCATTGAGTTTCCTATAGGTGTGGGACAAGTGATTCCCGGATGGGATGAAGGTATCCAGCTTTTGCAAGTAGGGGATAAGGCCAGGATGGTAATCCCATCAGATCTAGCGTATGGAAGTCAAGGTGCTGGCGGAGTAATACCACCTAATGCAACCTTAGTATTCGATGTTGAGTTAATGGAGGTGAAATAAAAAGTTTTACCTTCGATTTTCATCCAAGTAGAATTTAAAGAAAAAGCGAAATCTAAGAAGTAAGGTTCTTACTGTACTTTCTGGATTTCGCTTTATACTTTCATAACATGGTTAGAACTACTTTTTCATAAATCTAATGTGTTCATTTTTACTCTTGTCACTTATTAACTTCAGGAAGTACATCCCACTATTTAAAAAATCTACATTTAAGGATAATCTGTTTTTGGGGGCATTAAATTTTTGTTGTAAAACAATTTTTCCGTTCATATCAAAGATGGTAAAACCATTAAAAACACGTTGACCTGAGTTAACAGACAACTCACTTTGTACGGGATTAGACGAAAGGATTGTTTTTGTAAGTTTATTATCTTCAAGGGATAAAGTTTGGTCGTACGCATCTTGCAGAACATCAATAGGCTCAAATATCTCTGTCGTAATCCAAACGTTTAAATCTAGAGATAAATTACCATAAGAGCTATCCTGATCAGAAGGATCTGCTACGCGTATAAATGCAGAAGCTGAGCTTATCCCAGCGTCCAAACAGCGAACATCAGCACCCGGTCGTTTTGCCCCTTGCATAGCAGCTATTAATTTATCAGCAAGCGTACCATCGGCTGCCAAAAAGGCGGTTTCCATATCAGTCACTACATCTTGAGAGATAAGAATGTTTCCCGCAATCGCATAATTAGGACCGGTAATATGGAGAAACTCTTCAGAGCAGTTCACTCCTGTAAATGCGGCACTTCGTGGATTACTATCGTTCAAATCAACGATATTGTACTGTCTGGTAGAGGGATTCCCCTGCACATCATTAGCAATGAGCCAATCTATGATTTCTTGAGGTGAATCTCCCATTTCCATGCGTGTTCTGGCATTATTTTGATTAGCGGGGATATAAAATGATTGTGTATGTATGGCACCAATGCCTAAAACGATATCACTAATCGCCAGGGCTCCATCTTCTTGCCCTAAACAAGTTGCCCCCGCGCTACCAATTTCACCCGTATCTGGATCGACAGCCACGATAGAGAATGTGTGTTGAGCATGTATAGAGCACGTAATACTTAAAATTGCGATAGTATTGAATAATGTATTTTTCATCATAAAAGTTTTAGTCCTCTTTCCATTTAATATTACATCCAATACTGGGTTTTTGAATGGAGTTTTGAGGTCGGTTATTTAAAATATTGTCAAGGGCTTCTCTAAGGTGTCTTCCGGTGACCGGGATACCATTGCCCGGTCGAGAATCATCTAATTGACCACGATAAACTAGGTTTAAATCAGCATCAAATACATAAAAATCCGGAGTGCACGCAGCGTCATACGATTTTGCAACTTGTTGAGTCTCGTCATATAAATAAGGAAATGTAAAATCGTGATCTTGTGCATTTTTATACATTAATGCGGGATGATCTTCAGGATAATTGAGCACATCATTGCTGGAGATTGCAGCAAATCCAAATCCAATAACGCGATAGTCGTTTGCTAATCGTACTATCTCTTCATTTACATGCTTCACAAAGGGGCAATGATTGCAGATAAACATGAGCACAGTGCCTTTTTCACCTTGAATATCCTTAAGAGAAACCATATGGTTTGTAATCGTATCTAATAAGGTAAACGCAGGGGCCTTAGTGCCTAAAGGGATCATGTTGGATTCTGTTCGTGCCATTTGCTAAAAATATGTGATATTAAATTAGTTGAAATTACGCTAAATTAGTTACACCTAAGATAAACTATATGACAATTACCTGGGCCGATTTTGAAAAAATAGAGATTAGAGTGGGAACTATTATTGCAGTTGAGCAATTTCCCAAAGCACGAAATCCTTCTTTCAAATTAAGCATAGACTTTGGAGAAGAAATTGGTATAAAGAAATCCTCTGCTCAAATTACTGCTCTCTACTCACCTGATGCACTTATAGGTACACAGATTGCTGCGGTAATAAACTTTCCTCCTAAGCAAATTGCCAATTTTATGAGTGAATGTCTTGTACTTGGTGCGGTTCAAGGAAAAGAGGTTACACTGATCACATTAGATAAGCCTTCAAAAAACGGTTTGCGTATTAGTTGACACTACATTTTATCCCCAAAGAAAATAGCGTTCATCAAGAGTTTATTCGTACCGTACCAAAAAGCTCTAAAATTAGTGTTATCTGTAAATAAAATTACCTCACCGCGTCCTTTAGACTGGTGCACAAAAGGTCTGGTCTCTTTTAAAGCTTCAAGATTTATATCGCTTATATAACCACTTAACAATGGGTCTTTAGTGTATTTTATTGGATTCTTATAGCTGGTAGAATCAGATTCGACAAACAAAGTCGTATTTCTAAATAGGGGTAACTCATCATTTTTGTATCCAAAGGCAATAGGATGGGAGCGATCTAAGTTCGTGTTGAAAATAGCGCCACCAATCACTTGAGCACCATTAAAGTTACGTGCTTGTTCGAACGTGACATTTTTAGCAGGATTTTTAGTTTTTTTGGTCGAAATAGACAAAAACTTATTCTTTTTAAACCAATTGGCAACATTTTTATAACCAATCAATGTACCTCCATTTTTAGTCCACGCAGTTAGTTTTTCTACAGCTTTATCATCAAATGGATTCCCCCATGTGGCTGGAATGATCAAATCGGTATATTTGCTCAGATCATAACGACTCATATTTTTCACATCTAATTTCGTAATCATCATGTCATAACGCTGATCAAATAAATGCCAAATTTCTCCGGCATCGTAGGGATTAATGCCGCTACCTACAAACATGGCGACCTTTTGCTTTTTTATAGCTCTAAATTGATTACTTCCAAGGTCGATGCCTTTGGTCAATCCGGTTGATACGGGGTTAAAAGTTACCCCAGATTCTTTACTGATTTCATTTAATTTTTCTGCAAGTTTCTCTGGTGATAATTCTTGATTTTGCACAGGAATGAAAATAGTCCCGTAATCATAATAGCTTCCCTTGAGTTCAAACGGCTGCATTCCCACTTTAGCTCTTAATTTTGCATTTAATACTAAGTTAAGGGCTTTTGGGGTGTAGTACTCATGCCATTCCATAACGTATCCATAATTACTCTTTGTAATGGCTTTCGCCGAAGGTTTTTCTAACGATTCAATCTTAGTTCCCGCATTAGCTAAGGATGCATTTTCAGCATAGTCAAGATTGAAGGCAAGCGGAAAAGTCCATGCTGATATATCGTAAAACAAACTATCCTGAAAAGTGGTTCGTTTTTCAAACATCCCTTTAAGCAATCTGTGTTGGCGTTGATTTTTTGGAACGACGTAACTATAACCGGGGCGATATTTCTTACCATTGAGATCAAACTCTTGTTTTACCTGATGCACATCAATCTTATGGCGTTTCAGGATTTCTGCCAAATGATAGGCCGAAGCAGCATCTTTTTCGTTTCCAAAAACATATGCCCCTTTTTCGGCCGTCTTTCTGGCTTCTATATAAAAATCGCGTTGATAATCCAGGATTTGTTTTCTCATGTTCACCGCGGCTTCAAGTGTTGATAAGGCAGCAGTAAATTGATTTCTTATGGTAAATGGAAAAGTTAGAAGGCCGTTTTCGGTTTCTTGTGCATGACCTCTGGAACTGGCTTGTTCAAACAAGATGCCAATGCTTCCGTTAATATCTGGAAACGTAGAACCTTTACCGTAATAAAAATCATCGAAGCTTTCTTCAGTATAATACAATGAACCTATGTTATCAAGAGCTTTAGCGTGAAAATTTGCAATTTCTTTGGTGAGCTGTTGATTCATTTTAGGGGTGAGAGGATGTGTACGAGATTGGATTCCAGGCTGAAAGAAAAATGTGGCGTTGCTGCCCATTTCATGATGATCAGTCAAAATATTGGGGTACCAATCGTGAAATGTCTTAATTCGCGCTCTTGATTCTGGTAATTGAACCGGAAGCCAGTCGCGATTCATATCAAACCAGTAGTGGTTTGTTCGTCCACCGGGCCAAACTTCACTGTATTCCCGATCTTGAGGATCTGGATTTATATGCTCACTTTTATTTGTATTAGCCCAGTACGCAAAACGCTGTAACCCATCTGGATTAAACGAAGGGTCAAAAAGGATAACGGTATTGTTCAACAAATCATTGATTTTTTCTCCTTGAGCTGCCGCTAAATAGTAGGCTGCGACTAAAGCTGCATTTGACCCGCTTGGTTCATTCCCGTGGATAGAAAAACCCTGATAAACTACTATTGGCATTGATGAGGTAATCGCCCCGTTTGATTCTGGCATAGTTAGGGTTACGTGATCTTTTTTAATTTGATCAATTTTGCTATGATTGTTTGAAGATGTAATAGTTAGTAGAAGAATAGGTCGATCTTCAAAGGTTTCTCCACGGTTTTCTAGGGTAACTCGGTTTGAAGCCTTGGCCAGCGCCTTCATATATTCAACCAGTTTGTCATGTGTTACGTGCCATTCTCCCGGAGTAAACCCTATGATTTCTTGGGGTGTTGGGATGGATGGATCATACATTACATCTTGAGGTAAGTAGTACGAAAGAGAAACGTCATTTTGTGCAAACGTTGCTGAAAAAAAGGCTAAAAGAACAAATAGAGTAAGTGTATTGCGCATGGATCAAATTGATTTGAGAACAAGATATAAAAAATCCCCTTTAGCATGAGCAAAAGGGGATTTCAATTTGTATTAAATCAGACTGTTTTAGATGTCGTCAAAATCTACATCAGTAAAACGACTTTGAGCAGGCTCAGTATCGTTTGAAGCTGCTGTTTGGGCTACGGGAACTTCGGCTTCGTCAGCAGGTTTTTTAAAGTCTCTTTGGTGACGATCACTAATGACTTCCTGTCCCTTTTGATCTACAATGAATCCAGTGACTTCATCTAAGATTTCTTTAAAGCCATCAAAGTCTTCTTTATAAAGGTAAATTTTATGTTTTTTGTAGAAATAAGAACCATCGTCATTGGTGAATTTCTTACTTTCAGTAATGGTTAAATAGTAATCATCCGCTTTAGTAGAGCGTACATCAAAAAAATAGGTTCTTCTACCTGCTCGTAAAACTTTTGAAAAAATTTCTTCATTATCCTTCATGTCATGCTCACTCATACTAAATGTTTTTCTTATTAATTGTTAGTTTCAAGTCAAAAATCATAAAAAAATTAACATACACCAAAAAAAATCAACTTTCTTTTTCACTTAGTTGTTTTTCATAAAGTTCCCTATAATATCCGTGCTTGGTAATAAGTTGATCGTGAGACCCTTGCTGAATAATTTCCCCATCTTCTAAAACAATAATTTTATCAGCATTTTTTACTGAAGATATACGATGACTAACAATAAGCGTCGTTTTTTTATGGCTTATTTGGTAAAGGTTAGATAGAATCTCTTCTTCTGTTTCAGTATCGACAGCAGAGAGACAATCGTCAAATAAGAGAATTTGTGGGTCCTTGATGATGGCTCTGGCAATTGAAACGCGCTGTTTTTGTCCGCCAGATAACGTGATGCCGCGTTCTCCTAATACGGTTTCATATCTCTTTGAAAAATTGATGATATTGTCGTGCACTGCAGCTTTTTTAGCAGCAACGATGATTTCGTCATCTGTGGCATCTTCTTTACCAAATTTGATGTTATTTTTAATTGAGTCACTAAAGAGAAAAGCATCCTGCGGGACGTACCCGGTAGCATTGCGTAGTGACGTTAAGTTAAGTGAAGTGATCGGTTGATCATCAATAGTAATTCGGCCTTTTTCAACATCATACAAACGACCGATAAGTTCTAAAACGGTAGATTTTCCAGACCCTGTTTTCCCAATAATCGCGAGAGTTTCTCCTTGATCAACTTCAAAGCTAACTCCTTTTAAAGCGGTAATGTTAGTGTCTTCGTAAGTAAATGAGACATTGTCAAAAATAATTTTTCCAGTCACTGGTGTCTCTTCCGACGTATGATTTTTAATTTGTGGTTCTTGGTTTAAAAATTCATTGATACGCTTTTGAGAAGCTTCGGCTCTTTGAACAATTGAAGTAACCCATCCTACAGTAGCAACAGGCCAGGTAAGCATGCCTACATACAACATAAACTCAATGATGGTTCCAATACTTTCAATTTCACCTTGTATAAATCTTCTTCCGCCTATATAAATCACTAACGTACTACTTACACCAATTAATAAGATCATTAATGGGAAAAAGAATGCTTGAACCTTAACAAGTTCAATATTTTTTTCTTTACTGCTGTTTGCAAGGTCAGTGAAATTTTTATTGGTATTCTGTTCCAGTCTATAAGATTTAATCACAGCAATTCCACTAAAACTCTCTTGAGTAAAAGTGTTGAGTTGAGATAAATACTCTTGAACAATTGTACTACGCTTATGAATTGCTTTGCTGAGCTTGTAAATCGCAAAAGAAAGAAACGGCAATGGCGCTACGACATAGAGTGTTAAGATTGGAGCCTGAGAGATCATGTAACCTATTACAACAATAAATAGCGTTAATGTAGTAACGCTATACATTAACGCGGGACCAGCGTACATTCTTACCTGAGAAACATCTTCACTGATGCGATTCATTAAATCGCCTGTTCGATTTTTCTTATAAAAATTCAACGAAAGGTTTTGATATTGCTGGTAGACCTCATTTTTTAAGTCGTATTCAATACGTCTTGAAACTACAATAAATGTTTGACGCATCAAAAAAGTAAAAAATGCCGCTAGTAGTGTAGTTCCAATAATAAGTAAGATGTTTATTAAAAGTTCTTCCTTTATCTGGCTTAGGTTAGAAACCTCATCACTTATATACCGTTCAATTATATCTGTTGAGTCACCAATAAGTCGGGGAGTATATAGTGCAAATATTCTCGCAGCAATGGTAATAAGAAGACCTAAAAGCAGTCGCCCTCTATATTTGATAAAATATTTGTTAATATGTTGAAGTTCTTTCATTCCTTAAGGCTAAATCTCTTAAAATTTTAAAAATTATTCAACATTAACAAGTCGGGATAATTAGTGATAAGAATTATAGCTAATTTTGCAATTCAAAAATATTTAAGCATGACTGCAGACGTCTTAAACGCGAGTGAATTAAAAAAAGCTGATCCTGTATTTGGTCAACTTTCTTTTGATGATCATGAACAAATTGTATTCTGTCAAGACAAAGATACAGGTTTAAAAGCAATCATTGGTATTCATGATACAACTTTAGGTCCAGCGCTGGGAGGTACTAGGATGTGGTCATATCAAAGTGAATGGGAAGCTGTTAATGATGTGTTACGCCTTTCAAGAGGGATGACATTTAAAAGCGCCGTAGCAGGATTGAATTTAGGGGGAGGGAAAGCCGTTATTATAGGTAATGCAGCCACTCAAAAATCCCCAGAACTCCTCACAAAATTTGGAGAATTCGTTCATTCCCTTAGTGGAAGATATATCACAGCAGAGGATGTTGGGATGAAGACAGAGGATATGGATCTCATTAGAGAGGTCACTCCTTACGTTACAGGAATTTCTGAAGATAAAGGTGGAGCCGGTAATCCATCGCCTATAACAGCTTATGGCGTATTTATGGGGATGAAGGCAGCAGCACATTTTAAATTTGGTGATGATAATCTGGAGGGTAAGAAAGTGTTAGTTCAAGGCATAGGCCACGTAGGAGAGGTGCTTGTAGAACATATAAGCAATGAAGGTGGAATCGTGTATATCTCTGACATCAATCAAGATCGCTTGGAAGAGATTTCACAAAAATACGGTGCGACCATCTATGATGGAGGTGATATTTATAGCGCTGATGTAGATATTTATGCTCCCTGCGCATTAGGAGCTACAGTGAATGATTTAACGATTGATAAAATTAAGGCCAAAGTAATTGCCGGTGCCGCTAACAATCAATTAGCTGATGAAATCATACATGGCGAAAAGTTAATGCAACGCGGTATTGTTTATGCACCAGATTTTCTTATCAATGCAGGAGGCATTATTAATGTGTATGCAGAGTTAGAAGGTTACGATAAAAAAGAAATCATTCGAAAAACAGAAAACATCTACAATACAACGCTTCAAATTTTAGCAACCGCTCAAGAAACTGGAGTGACTACCCATGAAGCAGCGCTTAAAATAGCAAGAGACAAAATTGCTGCTAGAAAATTAGGTGAGTAGTACAATATAATTTTATTTTTGCATGGCGAAGAATTTCTTCGCCATTTTTAATTCAATACGTTCTTTATCATGCTTACAAGAAGACATATTCGCGTTAAGGTCATGCAATCCATGTACGCCATGGAAAAGTCTGGAAATGATAATTATAAGACCGAAGAAAAATTTCTTTTAAAAAGCATGCATGAGATGTATGATCTTTTTCTAATGCAACTTTCGCTTTTTGTAGAGTTGAAAGAAAAAGAAGAGGATTATCTTGAAAAGTTAAGCCAAAAGCATTTAGCTACAGCTGAAGATAAAGATCCCAACCGAAAATTTGCTAATAACGCTTTATTGTCTTTGCTGTCAAATAGCAAAACACTCAAAAAAACCATTGAATCCAGAAAGCTTAACTTTTGGTCTCAAAATGAAGAATATATCAGTATTGTTTGGAATGCTGTAAGAATTAGTTCACATTTTGAAGCCTATACGTCTTCTAAAGACACCTCTCTGGCCGAAGATCGTAATTTCATCATTTCTATATTTAAAGAGGTAATTGCTCCAAATGAAAAGTTATATGAATTTATCGAAGATTACAAACTTACCTGGATAGATGATCTCCCAATTGTAAATACGGTCATTCTTAAATTTCTTCAAAATGTAAAGCTTAGCGGTGCTAACGAAATAGCAATCCCGACCTTATTCAAAAATGAAGATGATAAAGAATTCGCGCTAACACTATTTGAGCAAGCACTTTTTAATAGTGAAGAATACGAAAATGAAATCGAAGGCAAAACACCTAATTGGGATAAAGAACGTATTGCTCATCTTGATGCCATTTTGATTAAATTAGCAATTTGTGAGTTACTTACATTCTCCTCTATACCGGTAAAAGTTACCATCAACGAATACTTAGAAATCGCTAAAGAATACAGCACCCCTAAGAGCAGTATTTTTATTAATGGTGTAATCGATAAATTGTCCAAGGAATTTTCAAAAAAAGGGAAGTTAAATAAAATAGGGCGCGGACTTCAATAAAGCAGATTTTTATTATTTTTGCAATTCATTAAAATGTCTAAACTATTATGAAGAAAGGATTTTTAGCATTACTAGCTGTTGTCACAATAGGTTTCACAGCTTGTAAAGAAAATGCTGCCGAAAAGGTAAAAGCAGAAAATGTAGAAGTCGCAGCAGAGCGTGATGCTCAAAAGGGTAATTTTCCTGAAGTTACATTTGAAGAAACAGAATTTGACTTTGGTAACATTCAAAAAAACGAAGTTGTAGAGCACACCTTTAAATTTACCAATACAGGTAATGCGCCATTGATTATTACTAACGCAAGAAGTAGCTGTGGATGTACCGTCCCTGTGATAGAAAAAAACAAGCCCATTGCTCCCGGCGCAACCAGTGAGATGGTAGTGAAGTACAATGGTTCAGGAAAAAACCAAATTGTGAAAACCGTAACCATTACGGCAAATACTGAAAAAGGACGCGAAACTGTAAAAATTAAAGCTTTTGTAGAAGTTCCTGAAGGGGAAGCTGTAACTCCAGCTATAACGTCTAAAGCTGCCACCAAGTAATGGATCAAATAGGAAGTTTTGCACCAATCATTTTGATGTTTGTGGTGATGTATTTTTTTATCATCAGACCTCAAATGAACAGGCAAAAGAAGGAAAAACAATTTTCGTCGGCACTAAAAAAGGGTGATCGGGTGATTACAAAAAGTGGTCTTCATGGTAAGATCATTGATTTTAGTGAAAAACTGGATGCAGTTGTTTTAGAAACAGGGGCAGGAAAGATTACGTTCGATCGTTCTGCAATTTCGTTAGAAATGAGCAAAAAATTACAACCCTCCACTACCGATAAGAAATAAGCGATTTTATAATCTTTATAAAGACCCTTTGCTAAACTTAGCAAAGGGTTTTTCTTTTATAATAACTCGAGATCAAAAAAACATATCTTTGAGCATATCCATCTTCAAGAACATTGAATAGAATTTTACAGCGCATACGATCCAATGTACTTCTTAAAGTTACTTCGGTTAATTCGTTAAGTGTAGGGATTAAGATTATAACAGGATTCGTTGTTTCTAAAGCACTCGCCATTTACGTACGTCCCGAGGGTATGGCACTCATTGGAAATCTTAGGGACTTAATAACCATGATCCAGTCCTTTTCATTATTAGGGATTAAAAATGGCGTTATAAAGTATGTTGCAGAATATAAGAAAAAGCCAATAGAGCTGCGTGAAGTGCTCTCTACTTCAATTATTATTGGGATTAGTTCTTCATTATTGTTAAGTGTTGGTATTGTACTTAGCGCTGGTTTTTTAAGCGATTATTTATTTTCATCACAAGCGTATAAAACAGCCATACGAGTGTTAGGCATTTGTATTCCCGGTTATGCCGCAGTACTACTTCTACTGGACATTATCAATGGCTTTAGCGATGTCAAACGGTTTGTACTCATTAATATATTAGGTAATCTCTTTGGATTTGCGCTTACCTTCTATTTAATTGTAGCGTTTCAATTGCAGGGAGCGATTTATGGATTGATTTTATCGCCAATTCTTTTACTTATCGTGACTGCCATTTTATTTAAACAGGGTAGAGCATTGAATCAAGTTTCTATTCTTCACGCTTCAATGAAAATGATAAAGAATCTGGGCTCTTACAGCCTTATGGCTTTATTATCTTCACTTGTGCTACCCTTTATCTATATCGCTATTCGTACGATGATTATAGATCGTATAGGGCAGGATGCAGCAGGATATTGGACCAGCATGAATAGGTTGGCATCCTACTATTTTATGTTTATTAGTAGTTTATTGACCTTACATGTGTTGCCCAAGCTTTCAGGTATTCATACCGCAAGAGAATTTAGAAGAGAAATTTTTCATTTCTATAAAACCATATTGCCATTTGTAGCGATCGGGATGGTGCTAATTTATATCACTCGTGATTTCATCGTTCAATTGGTATTTACCCAAGAATTTTTACCTATGACTACATTATTTAAATGGCAATTGGCGGGAGACTTTCTCAAAATCATGGGGATAGTGGTAGCCCATCAATTTCTAGCCAAAAATATGTTGAAGCACTTTATCGTCACTGAGATCTTATCTATCACAGTTTTGGGTATTAGTTCTTATGTGCTTGTGTCCTTATATGGTGTTGAAGGCGCTACCATGGCACATGCGTTTACTTATGCCATTTATCTCATAGTGATATGGAGTATTTTTAGAAAGCAACTGTTCTTTTCATTAAAAACGTAAAGAGAGAAGAGTTTTTCTTCTTAAGAAGGGAGTATCGTAATATTGCAATATTACGATGATATCAATAGAAAAGAAGCTTCGGGTGGTTTGTATTCTACAGTAGGTTTATTTTTGATGCGATAGATAAAGTTGTTCAAATTGACTTGCAACGGTAATATAGTGATGATGCTCTTCAATAAATTTTCGGGCATTCTGACCAATTTGAGTGATTGACTCAGGGTGTTCGATTAAATCAGATAATTTAGTGACTAGATAATCTACATTTGGGAGACTATTGATTGCTACGGTCTCCTTTAATGCATAATGTTCAACAAATTCTTTTTCGGCACCCGTAAAAACCACCTTACCCTGCGCCATGGCTTCTAAGGCGTTGAATCCTTGGTCATAAGCGTAAACATTATCGAGCAGAATATGTGCATTTCGGTAAATTTGAATGTATTCATCATACGGAATACTTTCTGTAATCGTGACCGAAACTTTTTCGGGATATTTATCCTGAATAATTTTCAAGGCTTTTACAAAAAAATGAATTCCCTTTTTTACGGCAGACATTCGGTTAATCCCCAAGAATAGTTCAATTTTTCCGCTTTGATAATACGAAGGTGTAAAGCGATCTATATTGATGGGATTTGGAATAAAATGGGTCTTAGGATGATGTTGCAACGGAATGAGATAATCAAGGTCAGAAGGAATCAATGCTAATGCTTGTTCTTCCACAAAAGTGTAAAAATTTAGATAATCCTCTTTAGTATAGGCTAAGGTAAAAGCATACTGCTTTGTGCTGACTTCCTGATTTCTTAGCGGTTCCAATAAATCGTACGTGAATTTTTGATCCAGATAGTATTGAACTATAGGAGTTTCTTCTCCACAAACCGAAAGAAAAAAAGTAGCATTATGTTTTTTTAAAGCTAAAATAAATCTCCTCTGAAGCCATAAATGTGTGCCTATTGCATTAGAATTGATCAATTGAACCACATCAAAGCCTTTCAATTTTTTTAACTGAAGCCCAAATCTAATCCCACGTTCAGTTTTACCCAGATCAATCCCAGTGACCCGGAAGAGTAGGTTCTTGAATTTTCGAATCACCCAGAAGCGTTCAACTAAAGTAGCCTTGAAATTTAGATCTACAGGATAATTCTTAAAATTATCTCCCGTAGCAATGATGGTAACCTCATGCCCTAAGTGGTGTAGCCCTTCTTTAAGAGAATTATGCAGTCGACTGTATTCGCCTACGAGTAAAATCTTCAAATGATTACCTTTGACTTAATGAAAAACGAAGGTAGCAATAAATCCTTGAGCTTAGAAATCCTGATTGCCACGATGAATCGAGATTCGCTGGATTTTCTGGATGATATGTTTCCGCATCATTCATTAGATCAGCTCAACCTGCTTATCGTTAATCAAACTACCCCAGAGATTCATCTTACTTCTAGTCGTGACAATATCAGGGTGATCAACTCTTTGGAAAAAGGACTATCCAAAAGCCGAAACCTTGCGTTAATACATGCTAAAGGGGATGTGGTTTTATTTGCAGATGATGATCTAAGCTATGTTAAAGACTTTAAAACGATCGTACTGGAGTCGTATAAAAATAACCCTAAAACTGCCTTTGTTACTTTTAAACATAAGACCTTTAAAGGAGAGTTCATAAAAACATATCCAACTCACAATAGGAAACATACATTAACAACCATAGAATCAATAAGTTCTAGAGAAATATCCTGTAGATTAGATCGAATCAAAAAGCAAGATTTACTATTTAATGAATATTTTGGTTTAGGAAGCACTTTTGAGACGGGAGAAGAATATCTATTCGTTTGTAATTTAGTACAAAAGGGTTATCAGGGATATTTTTGTAACAAGGTAATTGTACTACATCCCGCACATAGCTCAGGGATGGAAATGGGATCAGATCGAGTGGTTTATGGAAAGTCTGCGCTTAAATATTTGAGGTACAAAGATTGGACGTACTTTTGGATATTGAAGTATGTATTTTTTTTAGTTCGCAATAAGTATATTAAGGTGAATGAGTTTAGACCAAAATTAACTATTGGAATGAAAGGAATAAAAGACGTCAAAAACATAACCTCATGAAAGATACCACTATAGACGATATATCACTTATTTCCATACCTAAAATAAAAGAGGTGCGCGGTAATTTAGGAGTGATTGAAGGTGACGTGATTCCATTTGAGATCAAGCGAGTGTATTATTTGTATGATGTTCCCAGCGATGCTCAGCGGGGTGGTCATGCACATAAAGAGTTATACCAGTTTTTGATTCCGCTAAGCGGAAGCTTCGATATTAAATTACATGATGGTATTAATAAAAAAACAATTCATTTGAACAAACCCGATAAAGGCTTACTATTAGTTCCCGGTATTTGGCGAGAAATGGATAACTTTTCTTCGGGAGCTGTTTGTTTGGTCCTGGCTAGTCAAAAGTTTAATGAAGCGGATTATATTCGTGATTTTAAAACGTTTAAATCATTTAAACGATGAAAATCGCCATCCCTGGCGATCAAGAAATTCCTTAGTGCGTTTTGATATTTTGAGTAACGAAAGCGGTAATCTCAATAAAAAACGTTGTTTTCTTGTTAGATTCTTTGGGTCTATTTGTTTTTGTATCGCTTTTGCCTGCGCGTACTGATGATTTAGTCTGCCTAAAATCACCAATGAAAAACGATTTAAATCCATAAACTTTTTAAGGGCTGGATTTCGTTCTTCTTCTTGTTTAAATTTAGACGCAATTAATTTATCCTTGAGCGTATTGGTAGTATTAAAGAGGCTGTTTTCAATAAAACGAATCCGTGCTCCTATTTTTTGGTCAAATATGATTGATGTTTGTAGTCCTATTCTTATCCACAGATCGGTATCCTGGCCACTTTTAATCCCTTCATCATATCCACCTAATTGGAGTAAGAAATCCTTTTGAATCACTGTACTACTACTCGTAAGGATAGTATTTTGGTAGCTGGATTCAAAATAATTTAGCGTAAGTAGACGATCTTGAGAAGGGGGAAAAGAATAGGAATACTTAAAGATTTTTTCGTCTTTAATTTTCTCAGCAGCCATAGCGAATACTGGATTATTTGGATATTTCGAAATGGCCAGATGGATCTCCTCCAAGAAAAAAGGTTTATAGAGATCATCTCCATCCAACAGCGCGATATAATTCCCTTTGGCATAATATACTCCAACATTTCTTGATGCCCCTGCACCTAGATTTGTCTCATTATAAATGGGAGTTATCGCATCAGTTTGATATGACTTAATAATATTCCTACTGTTATCTGTTGAATAATCATCTACGATAATTAATTCAAAATCAGTAAAGGTTTGGTCCAATACACTTTGAATGGTTTCTTTGATATAGTCTTCTTTATTATATACCGTAATAACAACAGAAAAAAACGGAGACTTATCCATGTTGCTTTAGTTGAGCATAGTGATACAATTTAAGAACATCCAGTTTAACTACATTGGCGTTTTGTATAACCCCTACTTCAAAACTTTTTTTTAATGCTTTCATAATCATCATAAAAGGAACAATCATGCCGGTTCTTATTAGCTTAAGATAGGTACGTTGCACCGGTCTAAAATTGTTAGGTAGCAGGTGTTCTTTTTCTGCGAGAATAGTAGTTTCAATGGATGCTAAGGATTTTTTAAAGAATACGTCGTTTTGTTCAAGTCCCAAATGAATTACCGGATTATCAATATGAATGACCTTAGCTTTTTTCTGCTTAAGCTGAAAAGAAAAAACATTATCCATTCCGTATGCCGTAGAATCTAATACACCAGAGAGTTCTAAAAAGAGTGATTTTTTAATCAGAAAGCCCATGGATATGATAGATTGATACGGATCATTTTTTCTGGTCTGAAGCTGTTGCACTTCTTTTTTTATTCCGTACTTCCATCGCAGTAATTCCTCATCTTTAGGAGGCGTTTGATGATACGCTACTCCGCCATATACAAGATCTACATTAGGTGTAATAGCTTGAAGGTAATTCTTCAAGAAATCATTATTTCCTGGCATTACATCGGCATCTAAAAACAGGAGATAATCAGCTGTGCTTAATTGGGCAAGATATGTACGTGTTTTTGTTCTGCCAAGATTTTCTTCCAGTTGGATATACTTTATGCGAAGTTTTTCTGCAGTTTTTCTATTAGCTTGTCTGATCTCAAGGTTAGTTGAAGCATCATCTGCTATGATGAACTCACAGGCTATATGCTTGGACACGATTTGGCGCTGTAGTTCAGTAACGAGTTCTGTGATCTGTTTGTTGTATACCGGAATCAAAATTGAAATCATGCCACCAAATATCGGCTAAAATAGAACAAAATAGTATCTTGCTTACTCAGTGTGTATTCTATGTCCTATAAGAGAGAAGATATTGCAACGTTTATTCTTGAAAAACTAAAACAACATCGCGAAGTTCTTGAAAAGCAATTTTTAGAGTCTGGTGAACAGATTGGTTTTTTCTACGTAGACGATCTACTCCCAGCTGAATTGGTGCGTGAAATTTATACGAAATTTCCCGATCCCGGTATGCTTACGTTAAAGAAGAGTATTCGAGAATTTAAACACGTTACGGCTCAGATGGATCAGTATCATCCATTGCTGGAAGAAACCTTATATGCATTTCAAGATAAACGTATTGTAGATGCGATAAGTGAGATCTGTCATATTAATCAATTAGAGCCGGATCATCAATTGTATGCCGGTGGAATCTCTATGATGAGTAAAGATCATTTTTTAAATCCACACTTAGATAATTCGCACGATAAAGAACGTAACCGATGGCGGGTATTAAATTTGCTGTATTATGTTACACAAGACTGGGAAGAAAGCTATGGTGGTAACTTAGAAGTCTGGCCACAGGGCGTGGAAGAAGCTCCAATAACAATCGTCTCAAAATTTAATCGACTGGCCGTAATGGCAACACATCAGGACTCATGGCATTCTGTAAGCCGAGTTAGTGTTGATAAAACCAGGTGCTGTATCTCAAATTACTATTTTTCCAATGATCCATTAAGGGAAAGTGATCGCTTTCACGTGACTAGTTTTAGAGGTCGACCTGGCGAAAAGTTTAAAGATGCTATTTTAACCCTAGATGCCAAAGCAAGAATGTTGGTGCGTAAATTCTTTAAAAAGGGCATTGTAGAGAATAAGCATGTGTATAAGAAAGATGATTTCAATAATTAAATATGATTAGTAGAGGGAACATTTCATCATTTATCAGAAACTTAGGAATGCTGGAATTTGCAGATCGAACACGTTTTGAGTTAGAAAAATTGCGTTATGATAAGGAAAATAGACGGTTTAAAGAAGAAAATCCGCACATCCCCTTACCGCCTGATTACTTAATGTATGAATCGTTTGGCATGTCCTACCGATCCTATTTTATGAGTGGACGTGAGAATGCAAAATTTCTAAAGCATCATTTTTCAAAATTTATTGATTTGAATAATAAAAATATCCTGGATTGGGGCTGTGGACCTGCTCGAATTATTCGGCATATGCCAAAGATCGTAAATAATGGTTGTTCGTTTTATGGAACCGACTATAATGAAAAATCAATCGCATGGAATAAAAAGAATATTGATGATGTCGAATTTAACCTAAATACCTTAGCAGCAAAGCTGCCCTATGAGAACGGTTCAATGGATATTATATACGGCTTATCCATTTTCACTCATTTATCTGAAGAAATGCACTTCGAATGGCTTTATGAACTAAAAAGAATTTTACGGCCGGGCGGTATTCTTTTGATCTCTGTACAAGGAGATAATTTTCTCAATAAGCTCACAATGAAAGAGAAAAAGATTTATCAAAATGGAGAACTTGTTGTGAGGGGGAACGTAAAAGAAGGACATCGCACATACTCCGCATTTCAGCCTAAAACATTTATGCGCGAAATGTTTGAGGGTCTAGAAATATTACAACATCATATTAGACCTATTCAAGGGGGTTGGATTCCTCAAGATATTTGGATTGTTAGGAAAAATTAATTTTTCCTTTGCACCACCTCAAATACGCTCCGCCATTCACAATCTAAAGTTTTAAAGCACTGTGCAACATTACAATAACTATGATATTTTTAATATCTGTTAATATTTTATGTTAATAAAATATTAGTTTAACGTTACTAAAACATTATGAATATGGATTTCGGGTCTTTTTGACGATAAAAAATGTATATTATAGGGAAATCTAAATCAAACAACTTATAAAAACTATTAACATGAAAAATTTTCATCTACTTTTTATGCTCATGTGCTTTATGAGCACATCTGCTCAGCTATCGCAAAATAATACATTTCCGAATAATGGAAATGTAGGAATTGGTACTTTATCTCCTAATTTTAAGCTTGATGTTCGAGGTGATATTTTTTCACAGGAACTTCAAATAGATCCGGTGATAACAAATGGTTGGTTCATTAAATTTGGACCATTGACCAGTGGTCAACAGGGTAATCGATTATTTAACTTTGGATTGTCAAGTGAATCCTCAAGTTTTGCTTATAGGGACAAAAATGACATAGTAAGATATACCTACACAGCAACCACAGATTCTGACAATACATATATATACCTAAAAGACAAAAATAATCTAGAATTTTTTAAGTTGTCCAATACAAATTCTGAAGCATTTATTCACATGCCAAAAAGCAACTCTAAAATTGTAATTGGAGGATTTGGAGATTATCTAGATAATGAGGGTCATAAGTTTATCGTTAAAAGTGGAAGTGCAAAAATTGAAGGTAATATACTAACTAATGCTAATTTAGGTATAGGTACAGATTCATTTATCGATGGCTCTGACACGTATCGATTGTCTGTTGAAGGTAAAGTAAGAGCTCACGGAGTAAAAGTATATACCACATGGGCTGATTTTGTATTTGAAGAAGATTATAACCTACCATCTTTACAATCCGTTGAGGCTTTTATTAAGGAACATGGCCATCTAGAGAACATCCCAAGTGCCAAAGAAGTAGAGATTAGCGGTATAGAACTTGGTGAAATGAACAAATTACTATTGCAAAAAATTGAGGAGTTAACTTTATACTTAATACAACAAGACAAAGAAATAACACGATTAAAAACTGAAATGAAAACCCTCAAGCATTAGACCATGAAAAATTTATTTATAATATTTTTTGTGATGTATTGCTCTTTGAGTTTTTCGCAAAAAATATACAAATACTATATATACACATCTGATTACAATTCTGTTCCAGAATTTGTTAAAGAAAACGGGTTCTATTATTATGATGGTGCTAATTCGAGAGAAAAAGGCTTTTATGATCAATTCACTATTTTAGAATTTGATCAAGCATTTCCAAATGTTCCACATCAACATATAGCGAATGTTTTATATGTGGAGACACTTGATGGCGGCTTCATAAAGGATTTGATAAAAAATTACCCTTCCATTTATTTAAAATTCGATGATCTTACAGAAGAAGAAATTGAATATTTAAGCTTTTATCCTAATGATTATGGAACAACGAGTCCAATCCCAAATCAGGGAGCAGCGGTAGATCGACGAGAATTGGATTATATGGGTGTACCGGAAGCTTGGGACATTACAACAGGAAATTCAAACATTAAAATAGGTATTTCTGATAGACCAGTAAATGACGTTGATGCAGATTTCTTAGGAAAAGTAAGTTTTACAAATGGCTACAGCTATGATCCAAACAATAATGGCATAATTTACGGTCATGGAACTGGTGTAGCGGCATTAGCAATTGCTCAAGGAAATAATGCTCATGGATCGGTGGGAATTTGCTATGATTGTGATGTCGTATCCGGGCCGAGTGGATATTCTAAATTATACGAAATGGCTCAATTGGGTGCTAAAGTCATAAATATGAGCTGGGGTACACAAAGTAATGATCCTACACAATATTATTCTCAAGTAAGGCAGGATTTAATTAATTCAATTACTGATGACTTTGGCGTTGTATTCGTTGCAGCAGCTGGTAATCAAACATCTTTTTCATCGCCTGAGAGTTATCATTCCACAGGACCACCAGGCGACACCACAGACGATGCTGATCCAGATCATCCTTTTGGTACACTTTATTATTATCCTGCAATGTATGACAATGTTATTTCTGTAAGTAGTGTATACAAAAAATATCCCGGATTAAATCCAGAAAATTTTTGTTGTACTAACCCGCAGGGGATAATGATATGGTTAAGACCAGAGGATTCTGCATCGTCAAGTGTTAATGGAAATGACATAAATAACCCAATAGCCTTAACACATAGTGGTTATTTCACTGATCAAGGAGATCCGTATCCAACGAACACTAATGGTCTACTCTACATGCTCACACTCAATGAAGGTGTCGATTTATTAGCACCAGGTCAAGAAATTCTTGATTATTTCGCATTAATATCAGGAAATGAAGGTGGAATTTATAACGGAGGAACTTCATTTTCCGCTCCGTTTGTTGCTGGTACTATTGGATTAATGTTATCAGTAGATGATTGTTTAAATCCGAATGAAGTAGAAAGTATTCTAAAACTATCTTCGAAAGATATTGAGCATGCAAGCTTTCATTTTAATACACCTTTTTATGGAAAAATTGGAACTGGTAAATTAGAAGTAGGAAAATCTGTACTACTAACAGATGAACTCAATAGAGCCGATGGACAAGCACTTGTAGAAGATCATATTTTTTACAGATATGATTTCTCTTTAAACAAGATAATGAATAATTTGACCTTGAACAATGTAGCATTTATAGAGGATGCTAGTGTTTCATTTACATCAAAAAATAGTATTTACTTAGGTGAAGGAACCATTCTTTCTCCCAACTCAACGACCGAAATAGTTTTAAACATTGATGAAAATATAACAAATACATGTATACCTACGTCATCAAAAATAACCTTAAATGAAAAAGTAGATTCGAAACAAGTCTTAGCAGACTTCAAACTTTTTCCAACAATAGTAAAAAGTGAACTTAAAGTAGAGAAAAGACGAAAGGTAGGGGCTAAAATAAATTCTATAATTATCTATAATGTTTTTGGAGCTAAAGTTTATAGAAAAGATAATTTGGATGATTATGACGTAACAGTCAAATCTCTAAATCTTTCTAAAGGTATTTACATACTAAATGCACTTAATGAAAATAGTGATGTTATCTTCCAAGAAAAATTTTTGAAAGAATAATTTTTTATAGATAGATCTAGTTAAAGGGAATACGCGAGTATTCCCTTTTCTAATTCTTCCGTTGCACCACCTCAAACACGCGTTGCCCGTCACACTTTAAGGTTTTTGAAGGATATTTAAGCAGTAAGGCATAATCATGGGTGGCCATCAAAATAGTATTCCCATTTTTATTGATGTCCTGCAAGACTTCCATGACTTCAACTGAGGTTTGTGGATCGAGATTCCCCGTAGGTTCATCGGCTAAAATAAGTTCAGGATCATTTAGTAATGCCCGGGCAATCGCAACACGTTGCTGCTCCCCACCACTCAGTTGATAGGGGAATTTAAATCCTTTGGTTTTCATGCCTACTTTATCCAGCACCTCTTCAATTTTACTGTCCATGGCTTTTTTGTCCTTCCAGCCGGTGGCTTTTAAAACAAATCTTAGATTATCTTGAATCGTACGATCATTCAACAGTTTAAAGTCCTGAAAAACGATACCTAGCTTTCTACGTAGCTGCGGAATCTGTTTTTCTTTCAGCTTTCGTAAATCAAAATCAACGATGGAACCTTCGCCTTCGGTCAACGGAATATCACCATAAAGCGTCTTCATAAAGCTACTCTTTCCGGTTCCGGTTTTTCCGATAAGGTATACAAAATCGCCACGGTCGACATTGACATCCACTTCAGACAGGATTAAGCTATCCCTCTGGTAAATAGCAGCATTTTTAAGGCTTAAGATGGTTTGCGACACATTTTTGATTTTAGGTAATACGTACTAATCAGATCATCCAAACACTTACCTTCCCTTTGGGAAGGTCGGAATTTTGAAAAAATTCCGGGATGGGATAGGGGTTAAAGATAATCGAATAAGCATAAACTCAAAAACGCAAAATCCGTATAAAAGTTTTACCCTCCTAAAAATTTCAACGGGTACTAATTCACCTTCCCTTTGGGAAGGTTGGAATTTCGTAGAAATTCCGGGATGGGCTAAAAATTCCGGGATGAGACGGGATGGGTTTAAAATTTCGGGATGGACCAAAACAATGAAAAAATAAATCACACGTTAATCAGTATAATTCATCCTTCAATCAAAATCCTACTATGCCCACACGAATTGGATTATTTTTCATTTTTGCCATTTGTCTAGCTAACACGCTTCCGGCGCAGCAAAGTGCTACCTATAAAAGCGAACTTGCTCTCTTACACCAAGCTAAAGAGCTATATGATAATGGACAGTATGAAGCTGCCCGACAGCAATTCAATGATTTAAACCAAGTTCAAACTTCTTCCGCTACAAAAGAAACTGTGGCGTACTACCTGGCTAGTATTGCGATTCGTCAAAATCAACCTTCCGCAGAAAAACAAATGCAAGCTTTTATTGAAGCATATCCTGCCGGAGTTTATAAAAATGAAGCCATCAATTCCACCGCGAACTATTATTTTACGTATGGTAAATACCCTCAGGCAGGTCGATGGTACGAACGGGTAGACGTGAATAGTCTGGATAAGACTAAGCGCGCCGAATATAATTTTAACAATGGCTATATCGCCTACCGATCCAATGACAATGAGTCCGCTGAGGAATTCTTCAACAAAGTGCCTCAAAACAGTCCTAAGTACGATCAGACCAATTATTATAAAGGCTATATCGCCTATGAAAATAAGGACTACGATAAAGCGAACCGAATTTTTGAACAGGTCAAGCAAGCACCCACTCAAACCGATTCTAACGTAGCCTATGCTCAAAGCGACATGAATTTTAAGCAGGGGAATTTTGAAGAAGCCATTAGATTAGGCAAGCAACAATTAGCCACGGCGAATCCAAAAGAAGCCTCGCAACTCAACAAAATTATAGGGGAAAGTTATTTTAATTTGGGTCAGTATGAAGAGGCTATTCCCTATTTATCTGCGTATAAGGGATATCGCGGTAAATGGACCAATACCGACTATTACCTACTGGGCTATGCATATTACAAAGGAGGAGAGCTTAGCAGCGCAATTTCAGAATTCAATAAAATTGTTGGTGGCGAAGATGAGGTTGCTCAAAATGCCTATTACCATTTAGCCGAAGCTTATCTGCAAGACAATAAAAAGAAAGAAGCGCTCAATGCCTTCAAAAATGCTTCAGAAATGGATTTTTCTGCTCAAATTAAAGAGGATGCTTTTTACAACTACGCCAAACTAAGTTATGAGATTGGCAACAGCTATACCAGTCCGCCACAGGTGATTTCAGCCTTTCTTTCCACCTATCCAAATCATCCTAAGACGGAAGAACTCAAAGCTCTTTTGATCGATTCGTACATCACCTCAAAAAATTATGAAGCCGCACTGGATCTCTTAGCGCAAAGCACTGCGCAAGAGGATAAAAAAATCTACCAGGAGGTCGCCTTCTTACAAGGATTAGAAGAATATACCAACGAGAATTATGCAGACGCTATCATTAGTTTTGATAAGGCCATCGCCCAACCTGTGGATAAGGTGATACGCTTGCGCTCTTTATATTGGAAAGGTCAAAGCGAGTACGAATTACAACGATACCAGGATGCCCTGCTAACCCTAAAAGAGCTGGATGAGGATTCAGATGCGCCCAAAATTTCCGAATATGACCTGATCAAGTATGACTTAGGATATACCTATTTTAACCTAAAGCAATACGCCCAATCTGCTCCCTATTTTAAGGCGTTCGCCGAAAATGATCCACAAAACACTAAAAAGGCCGATGCATTGACCCGCCTGGGAGATGCCTACTTTGTGACCAGCAGCTATTGGCCTGCGATCGAAGCCTACAATCAAGCCGTTAACGCAAGGGGACCCGAAAGAGATTACGCGGCATTTCAAAAAGCGCTGAGCTATGGTTTTATTAACCGGGCCAGCTCTAAAATTGATGAACTCAATGCTTTTTTATCGGGCTACCCCTCTTCGCCCTATCAGGATGAGGCGCTCTACGAATTAGGCAATACCTATGTCGCTCAAAATAATAATGCTAAAGCTTTATTGAGTTACGATCAATTGATTAGTGATTATCCGCGGAGTGAATATAAAGCCAAGGCCTTACTCAAGCAAGGATTGATTTATTACAACACGGATCAATCCAATGAAGCCCTGCAAAAATTTAAACGTGTTGCCGCAGATTTTCCGAGTACTTCAGAGGCTTCGCAGGCGGTTCAAACTGCCCGACTCATTTATATTGATTTGGGAAAAACAGATCAGTACGCCCGTTGGGTCAAAACACTGGATTATGTGGATGCCAAAGATGCCGATATTGAAAACACGGTATACGCTTCCGCGGAAAAAAAGTACCAAGAGAACAATACGAACGAAGCCGTGAGAGGATTTGATAATTACCTCAAACAATTCCCGAATGGTATTTATGCGCTAAAAAGTCATTTTTACCTGGGACAAGTATTAGTCCGTGATGGGAATGACGCCAGAGCGATTCCGCATTTCACCTATGTACTTAGCAAAGAGCAGAATGAATTTACAGAACCCGCTTTGGCGATACTATCAGAAGTGTATCTGGAGCAGAAAAAATACGCTGAAGCTATTCCGCTTCTCAAACGCTTAGAAACCGAAGCATCAAATGCGGCCAATACAGAATTTGCTGTGACAAACCTTATGAAGGCTTATTTAGAAACCGGAGCAATCGACCAGGCAAGCTCCTATGCCAAAAATGTAGTAAAGAATAACCCCACTACGCGTGTAAAACAAGATGCTCAGGTAATTTTGGCACGTTCTGCCATGCAACAAGGTGATTTGAATATGGCACAACAATATTATGCTGAAGTCGCAACGTTTGCAAAAGGCAGACTGGCGGCGGAGGCCTTATATTATAAGGCGTATTTTCAATATAAGGAAGGTAAATTTAAAGCCTCAAATACCACCGCTCAGCAGTTAGCGGCAGATTATTCATCATATAAGGAGTTCGCGGCAAAAGGGTTGGTGGTTATGGCAAAGAATTACGATGCGCTTGGCGATGCCTTTCAAGCCACCTATATTTTAGAATCGGTAATTAAAAATTTTTCAACGTTTCCTGATATTGTTCAAAATGCATGGCAGGAGCTCAATCGTATCAAAGCTAAAGAAGCTAAAACCAATGCTTCCATTAAAGAGTAAAATCCCTTGGACAAGGGGGAACTCATGAAACAGCAGGGATTTTCGTTAATCAAAGAATCTCAATCACATCAATCACAACACCAATGAATATAATTTCAGCCTTATTAAAAAAAGCACACTACAATTTTCCCTTTAAAATTCCCCCTTTGAAGGTACATGCTGAGCCAAGTCGAAGCAGGGCCAGGGGGATGTTCTCTTTGAAGAGTCTGTCCCCAAATGTATTAGCGAGGGTGAGGCTTTTTGAGAAAAGTGTGCTTAACCCAGCGAGAATTATTCCCCCTTTGAAGGGGGTTAGGGGGATGTTACACGACCTTCGGAATATTGAAATATTCTCAAACCAATTTCATAAAAAGACAACAGAACAATTTTCAAGCGCAACGAAAATTATTCTCCTTTTGAAGGGGGCAAGGGATATATTCTTTTTCGAGAGCTTTTCTCCAAAAATAATGGTAAGGCTGAGGGGTATATATCTTTTTGTTTTATTTCTAATGAGTTGCTTTTCTGTCATCGCCCAAGAAAAAGAAAAACCCATCGAATCTGAAACTGTGGTGATCGTAAAACCTTATTCGCCCACTGCAAAAGCCTCTAGAAAAATTAAGAGTGAGCCTCAATTACAGGATTCGGCAGTAGTACAAAAACGTAAGTTGAACTATAGCATTAACTCAGTCCCGGTCGCATCTACTTTTTCACCCATACAAGGTCAAGCCAATCCATTAAAAAAAGAACGTAGACCTTCAGTGTACAACAGTTATATCAAAGGAGGTTTTGGGAATTACCTCAATGTGTTGGGAGAATTGTATACCAGCATTGAACTGGATAAGCAAAGCAATCTTGTGGGTAATGTACAGCACTTTTCTTCTCAGGGAGGGATTGATGATATCGTGCTGGATAACGATTTTTCAACGACTGCGTTGGACTTAAATTACCTTAAAAAAACCAAGAATTTTGAATGGAAGATTAATCTTCTTGGTGATAGAAATGCCTTGAACTGGTACGGTGCACCAGATGGATTTCAAGAAGAATCACTTAATGATGGATTGGATTTCAAACAAATTTATTCTGGTGCAGGGGTGGGTGCTAGCGTCTCCTTTTATGAAAGTGCGTTTAAGAGCATGGAGTTGAGTTTTGTACGGTTTTGGGATGAGTACAACTCCACAGAAAATCGCTTTCAGCTTTCCCCACGGCTACTCTTTGATATAGGTGAGGAGCAATTTGAGGTCACCGCAGCATTGGATTATCTTGGCGGAGAATTCACGCAGAATTTTGATAACGAAATTGATTTAGAGTACCATAACCTCATTGCAGGGGTTACGCCTGTATTCAAATTTGGATCAGAACATTTTGGGATCGATATCGGCGGCACGGTGACCACTTGGTATGACATTGAGAATGACGAAACAGAGCTTTTTGTATATCCTAAGCTCTATGCCGCTTACGCAGTTGAGGGTGACGTGATCATTCCATTTATAGGTGCAGATGGCGGACTAGAACAAAACACCTACCGTAACTTTGTATCAGGAAATCCATTTGTTTCTCCTACGTTATTTATTGCACCCACCAATACGCTATATCACGTTTTTGGCGGAATCAAAGGTAATATTGCATCCAATGTGACCTATCAACTACAAGCGGGATACAAAGACCAGGAGAATGCTGCTTTTTTTGCACGCAATCGGCCCTTTCAATTAATTAGCGCTATTGATGAGCCGTATCAGTATGACAACAGTTTTGAGGTGCTATATGATGATATGCAGACCATCCAAGTGTCGGGAAATGTATCGGCAGAAATTAATGAGGATTTTGACCTTTCTTTTTATGCTTCTTACGCTAATTACGAAACAGAAAACCTCCCCGAAGTCTATAACCTCCCTGCAGTAGAAGCATCTTTTGTGGGAACCTATGATTTCACCAAGCAATTAAGTCTTGGCGCAGAAGTCTTTTTTGTAGGAGAGCGTAAAGCGGCAACCTATTCCTTCCCGGCAGATGCTCCTATCTTAGGGTCAACCACCTTGGATGCTTTTGTAGATTTTAATATCAACGCAACCTATCAGATTACGAATCAATTTTCAGTCTTTTTGAATGGAAACAATCTGTTGGGAAGCTACGATCGCTGGATTAATTACCCAACCCAAGGGATTCAAGTTATGGGCGGGCTTTCGTATCAGTTTAATTTAGGGAAATAATAAAGTATTGATTTACATACCTGCGTTCTTGTGTCGCCGAAGCATTGGCTTAAATGTATGGCAAGCATCTCTTATCATGAAGACTCCTGCCTTGGTAGGAGTGACAATCTATTACAAAAATACCATCTATTTGTCATACCTGCGTTCTGGTGTCGCCAAAGCTTCTCGGCCTTCGCAGCTATGCTACTATGGCGAAGTAGGCTAGCGTAGTAGTAAGGCAGGTATCTCCTTCCAGAAATACATTCGCCTATGATTGGATGATCACGCAACCTAAGTCTCTAATGTTGGATTAATCAAACCTATAAGGTTGGTAAAACCTTACAGGTTAAATACGATTATTTTCGAGTTAAGTGGGTATTAGGTTTGATCATTATTCCCCTCATATTTCAATTAATTTAAAATACCTTCAAACTATTCAAAACCTGTACAGATAAAAGTACCCCCCTTTGGGGGTTAGGGGGATAAAATACTATCTTCGTCTCAAAACAACATCATATGCGTAATTATTCCCTTCTTCTCGTCGTATTGCTTTGTTTCGCTTGCGCGGAAGAGAAAGAAACCGTTGATCTTTTAATCATCAATGCTAACATCTACACCGTTAATCAAAATTTTGATACTGCCGAGGCCATGGCCATTTCTGATGGAAAAATAATCGCTACAGGCACAACAAAAGATATTCAAGAAAAGTACACCTCTCTTAAGGTCATCAATACTAAAGGAATGACCATTTTTCCAGGCCTTATCGATGCGCATTGTCACTTTTACAATTTAGGCGTGCAACAACAAGCAGTTGATCTGGTAGGAACCAAAAGCTTTGATGAGGTGGTGCAACGCATCGTAGATTTTCAAAAAAAGAAAAACGTTGAATTTATTACCGGAAGAGGTTGGGATCAAAACGATTGGCAAGAGAAGAGCTTCCCGGTTAAAGATACCCTTGATCAGCTTTTTCCTAATACACCCCTCGCCATTACGCGCATCGATGGACACGCCATGTTAGTGAATCAAAAGGCGCTGGATATGGCCAAGATTACGACAGCAACTACATTTACAGGGGGAGATATTGAGCAAAAGAATGGAAAACTCACCGGGATCATTGTGGATAAACCTATGGGATTGATAAGAAACGTCATACCGGCATTGTCTAAAGAGCAATCCATTGCAGCACTCCTGGATGCTCAGGAGATTTGCACCAACTATGGTTTGACCACAGTAGATGATGCGGGATTATCGCGTGATGTCGTAGCACTCATTGATAGCTTACAACAAAACGGTGCGCTTAAAACCCGTATGTATGCGATGATGAGCAACACTCCTACAAATTTGGATTATTACCTGGATAAAGGCATCATAAAAACAGATCGGCTTAATATCAGGTCGTTTAAAGCCTATGCAGATGGCGCATTAGGATCACGCGGAGCGGTATTGAAAGAACCCTATAGTGATAAAGAAAATCATTTTGGCGCCATGGTGATTGGCGTAAATGAGTTTAAAGATCAGGCAAAGCGTATTGCCGCGTCCCAGTATCAATTAAATACGCATGCGATTGGGGATTCTGCCAATGCTGTGGTATTGCGTACCTATGCTAAACTATTGGATAATACGAAAGATCGAAGATGGCGCGTGGAGCATGCACAGATTGTAGCTGAAGAAGATTTTAAGTATTACAATGAAAACATCATTACGTCGATTCAACCCACGCACGCCACAAGTGATATGTACTGGGCAGAGAATCGTGTGGGTAAAGAACGCATGCCTGGTGCCTATGCGTATCAGCGATTATTAAAACAATCTGGCAGAGTTGCCTTGGGGACAGATTTTCCGGTGGAGCAGGTGAGTCCGTTTCTAACCTTTTATGCTGCAGTTGCACGTAAAGACTTAGAAGACTATCCCAAAGAGGGTTTTCAAATGCAGGATGCGCTAAGCCGAGAAGACGCCTTGCGTGGTATGACCATTTGGGCGGCATACAGCAACTTTGAAGAAGATGAAAAGGGGAGTTTAGAACCCGGTAAATTTGCAGACTTCATCGTATTGGATCAAGATATTATGAAGGTAGATATTAAACAAGTTCCAAAAACAAAAGTCTTACACACCTTTATCAATGGTGAACAGCTAAAATAACATTGATTTAGTAAGCGTCTTTAGGTGAATTTCTTTAGGATTCTTATTTTAGGAAAAATAATTTGCTATGACGTCTGCTAAAAATATACTCTTTCTCTCTGCTGAAAATGATGCAATTCCAGACTGTAAAGCAGGTGGGATGGCAGATGTGGTTCGGGATGTTCCACGGCACATCGCTAAAGGGGGAGATCAGGTGGCTGTAATGACTCCGGCGTACGGCAGACTGCATGAACATGGCACTAAAGTAGGTGAGTTGAATTTCATCTACAGAGGTCAGCGTGAAATGGCTGAATTATATACCGTCCCGGGAAAGAAAGACGTCAGCGGGCTTACTCATTATGTCATTCATCATCCCTGGATTGCTTCAGGAAATATTGCACACATCTATCAAGATGATGTAGACCAGCCTTTTTATACCGATGCCAATACATTCTCTCTATTTTGTATCGCTTCCGCGGAAGCGATTAAACAAGGATTCTTCGGGAAATTAGATATTATTCATTTGCATGATTGGCATACAACTCTATTGTTGTTTTTAAAAAGAGAACACCCGGAATATGCTGCGCTTAAGAAAATCAAATTCGTTTTTTCTATTCATAATCTCTCCATACAGGGCATTAGGCCCTTTGAACATAATCATTCGTCTCTTACAGCGTTTTATCCCACGGTGGAGTACGGTCAAAAGGGCTATCGCGATGAGCGATACGCGGACTGTATAAATCTTATGGCCTTGGGTGTTCGGTACGCAGATAAAGTTCATACGGTTTCTCCTTCGTACAAAGAAAATATCCTCATCCCCAGTGATCCACCCCGCTTTATTGGTGGTGAGGGCTTAGAAAAAGACCTACAACAAGCTGAAGCTGATCATCGACTTTTTGGGATTCTCAATGGCGTGAATTATACCAACTTTAGAAAACCAAAAAAGGGTAAGGTTTATGAAAACTCATTACGTGCAATATTTCAATGGTTACAAGATCCAAAAAAGTCGTACAAAGCTGAATTTCTTGCAGAAATGGGAAACAAAATATTGGAGCTTCAAAAAAATAAACCTGCCTTTATCTGTACCAGCATTGCTCGTTTGACGCCGCAGAAATTTTATTTTTTTAAAGAAGATCCTTCCTTGCTCACCGCCATGGCCGATAAATTAAGAGAGGTGAATGGCGTATTTATGTTACTGGGTACGGGCGATCCTGCTTATGAAGAGTTATTTAGAGAATACGGCAAAGACCGTAAAACCTTTATATTCATCAACGGTCAGTCTGAAGATTTGATCGATTCTCTGTATCTGGATGCTGATTTGTATTTGATGCCAAGTCTATTTGAACCCTGCGGAATCAGTCAAATGCTTGCTATGCGAAATGGCGTTCCTTGTTTAGTCCATCGAACAGGAGGCTTAATTGATACCGTACAGCATGGTGAAAACGGTTTTAGTTTTGGCGGGTCTGGCTATGAAGAAGCGAAAGAAGATTTTAAAGTCAAATTTAATGAGACGGTTGATCTCTTTTTCAACAATAAAGAGGAGTGGAAGCGCATTAAGAAAAATGCGAAAAATCAGCGTTTTGATTGGGAGTCTAGCGTAAAGAAATACTACGAATTGCTTTATTAAACAACATGTTATAGTACTAATCCCCACTTTGGGGGGTATGGGGAGATAACGTTAACCTCGCCAAATAATCAAAGTGGGCTCCTTCTTGCACCAGCTCACAATTAAACCCAAAAGTGTTTGCTAGATCCTCAAGACTAGCATAATCTAGATACAGCCAATCAAACCAGTCGGTTTGAAGGTGTTTGTATTTCATGCGGTAGGTTAATTCACCGTAGTATCCCTGTGAAGCATCAATCCATATTCCACCATCTTCATTTTCATCAAAGAGATACCTTAAATCAGAGGAGTCTATGAGAACCTGCCCGGCAGGAGAAAGAAGCCTCTTGAGTTGCGTAAAAAAAGCTTCAGCATACGCCAGGTTTTTCATGATTCCGGTACCATTCATTAACATCAAAATGGTATCGCATGGAGCTGATTCAAGATCATAGAAGTCGATAACACGTGCTTGTTTAATTCCGCGAAGACGGCATACTTCCACTGCTCCTGGCGATGTGTCAATGGCGGTGACGTTTAAATTCTTTTCTGTGGCAAGATAGTGTGCGTGACTTCCGGCACCACACCCTACATCCAGTGTTTCGCCCTTTGCTAACTCAAGTGCTTTTTGTTCTAGGATAGGCATTTCTCTAAACGATCGGAATAAATATTCTACCGGGATGACATCATCATCAAAATCAGGAGATTGCACTGTAATATTTTCCTCATGTTGATTAGCCAAATAATCAAGCATGGCTTGTCCCAATACATCACTCATAATTCACTAATTTTGCACCTATGAAAGAGAAGCTTGAGCATTTACCCAAGTTGGCCAAAGATAAGCATCCCGAAAACAAAAAGTTCTTTGCCCGGCTCAAGAAACGCACCCCCAAAGATTTAGACAGGGTCATGGAAGAACTTCATGAAGAAGAGTTCCAACAAACCGATTGCATGACCTGCGCGAATTGCTGTAAAACTACGGGGCCTTTGTTTACACCAACTGATATCAAACGAATTTCTAAGTCGTTTAGAATGAAGCCTTCGGCCTTAGTGGATGAATATTTACAGCTAGATGAAGACAATGACTACATTTTACAGTCAGTTCCCTGTACCTTTTTAGCAGCAGACAACTCCTGTTTGATTTATGACATTCGGCCCAAGGCCTGCACCGAATTCCCTCATACCGACCGCAAAAAATTTCAGCAGATCAGCCACCTGACCTTAAAGAATGTCGCTGTATGCCCGGCAGCGTTTAATATTGTGGAGAAGATGAAGGAGAGGTATGCCAAGATTTGAGTGTTTAGCTATTAGCTATTAGCATTGAGTTATTAGCTATTAGTTATAAGCATTTAGCTAGTGATTTTATAACCTCTAATATTGTCACCCTGAGCATGTCGAAGGGCTGGCCTCTATAAACTTAATACAATAAGTATTTTTCTCTGGTCTTTTCAAACTCTTGCAATCCTTGGAACCAGGTTTTTCTAATTTCTCTAGTAGTATAGCCCTGTTCTATTTGCTGCTGAAGGGTTTTAGTTCCGGCTAGTTTGGTAAAAAAGTCATTAAAGAACTCTTTTTTGTCAGCGGTGTGATTATAGGCGTCAATCAGATATTCCAGGTTGAGTAAACTAAGGCGTTCTTTAGGCATCAACTGTTTTCCATAACAAAGCGTTGCTTTGTGTTTTGGATGAGCCGCACCTTCATTAGGTTGAGGTGTGTAGGTGTAGGTAAATTTTTTGGGATTCAAAAAAGGTGATCCAAAGACTTGAAACTGTTGTGCTGTTCCGCGACCGGCATTGATGTTTGTTCCTTCAAAGAAGCATACACTTGGGTATAAAGAAATAGCCTGATCGTTAGGCAAATTGGGCGATGGCTTGATGGGGAGTGAATAGCGGCTTTTTCGGTCATACGTAGGCATTTTGATGAGATGCAATTTGGCTTGAACACCATTTTTTAACCATTTTTCGCCATTGATTAGTTGCGCGTATTCTGCAATAGTCATTCCGTGTACCACAGGGATAGGATGCATGCCTACAAAGCTTTTGTATTCTTTTTCTAAGATGGGTCCGTCGATGTAGTGACCATTGGGATTGGGTCGATCTAATACGATTAGCGGGATATTATTTTCGGCGCAAGCCTCCATCACATAATGTAACGAAGAAATATAGGTGTAGAAACGGGCACCCACATCCTGAATATCAAAAATCACTACGTCAATATTTTGGAGCATGGCTGGGCTTGGTTTTTTATTTTTTCCGTACAACGAAATAATAGGCAGACCGGTTTTTTTATCGATGCCATCCTTGACCACTTCGCCTGCATCGGCTTTCCCTCTAAAACCATGCTCTGGGGCAAAGACTTTTTTGACTTTGACTCCGCAAGAGAGTAATGAATCTACTAAGTGCGTATGCTTCGGGATAACGACTTCTTCAACAGCATTAATTATTTCTACAGGATTGCCTTGAGCATCTATCTTAATTTTATTTTGCTGCTGTTTTTCGGTATGAAAAATCACCGAAGTCTGATTCGCCACCACGCCAACCCGTTTTCCCTCCAGCAAGTGCAGATATTCTTCTAATTGATGTGCACCCATTCGTTGATGTGGGTTGGAACTTGGTTCTCCATCAAAAAAAGTTGTGTCAAAAAAAACCTGAACATTTTGATCCTGCAGCTCTTGCGCATTTGAAGACCCAAAAAAGATTAAAGCCACAAATAAAATGGTATTTTTGAACGGTTGTAATAATACCCATGCAGGAGTGAATCTACCTTTATTCATAGCAAAACGATTAATTGGTGCCAAACGGCATAAAAGTAGTATTTCAGCGCCGATAATGAAAATTGCCATGGTTGCGATTGCAGTTGGGGTGATCATGATGATTATTACGATTTCTTCGGTTAAGGCATTGCAGATGAAAGTCCGCGATAAAATTACTGCTTTCAACGGGCATGTGCTCATTGATAACTATGACAATAATAGTTCCAAAATTTCTTTGGTGCCTGTGGATAAGAATCAGGAGTTCTACCCTGACTTTTTTCAAGTCGAAGAGGTGGAGCACATCCAAGCCGTGGCAACCAAGTACGGAATTATTCGAACCGAAACTGATTTTGAAGGAATTATAGTCAAGGGAGTAGGTGAAGAGTATGCCTGGAAATACTTTGAAGAATATCTGATTCAAGGTCGATTACCCGACTTTACCGGAAGCTTGAATACTGAGATTTTACTCTCAGAATATTTAGCGGATCGTCTGGGATTTGAAGTAGGAGATACCGTTGTTACTCACTTTATCAAAGAAGATAAACAAACTACCTTGCTGCGTCCTTTTAAGGTGGTGGGGACCTATAACAGCGGCTTTCAGGAATTTGATCAAACCTATTTGTTTGCCGATATTCGGCATATTCAGCGTTTAAACAAATGGAACGAGAATGAGATCGGTCATTTTGAGGTATTTGTTTCAGATTTTGATGATATAGATCGGGTTGGAGCTCAAATCTATGAAGAAGTGGGCTCTTTATTAGATGCACGAACAATCAAAACAGAATTTGGGGCAGATTTTGAGTGGCTGGCATTGCTTGATTTTAATATCGTCTTGATCATTGGGATCATGATTATCATTGCGGCTATCAATATGATTACTGCCTTGTTAGTATTGATCTTAGAACGCGCGCAAATGATCGGGATGCTAAAAGCCATGGGTAGTTCTGACTGGAGCATACGCAAAGTGTTTTTATACAATGCTTCGTATTTAATGCTGGTGGGACTTTTTTTTGGGAATTTGATCGGAATTGGGATGCTGCTTATTCAAAAGTATTTTAATGTGATTCCCTTGGATCCAAAAACCTATTTTGTGACAGAAGCGCCGGTTTATCTGAACTGGAAATACATCACCGCCATTAATTTAAGTACCTTACTACTTTGCTTACTCATTTTGATCATTCCCTCCTTTATTATCACACGTATTTCACCCGCAAAGGTGATTAAGTTTGAGTGATGCAATTTTTTAAGTTCGCCTAGTTCTTACTTATTTCTTTCACCGCATGACGGAAATCAAATTTTAGCCCATTGATCATTTTTGATTGGGCATTTATTTCAGCTACCTTTGTTTTTCAATATTTATACATGAATTACGCTAATAATATTCTTGAAACTATTGGGAATACTCCCTTAGTGAAACTCAACCATATAACAAAAGATTTACCCTGCACAGTCTTGGCCAAATACGAAACTTTTAATCCGGGCAACTCGGTAAAAGATCGTATGGCATTACAAATGATTGAAGATGCCGAAGCTGATGGCAGACTCAAACCCGGCGGTACCATTATTGAAGGAACCAGCGGGAATACCGGGATGGGATTAGCCCTTGCTGCGATCATCAAAGGCTACAAAATGATTTGTGTGATTAGCGATAAGCAAAGTCAGGAGAAGATTGACATTCTGCGTGCCGTGGGGAGTGAGGTGCATGTGTGCCCAACAGATGTGGCACCAGATGATCCGCGTTCGTACTATTCGGTTTCAAAAAGTTTATCGACAGAAATCCCGAACAGCTGGTACGTAAACCAGTACGATAACCCTTCCAATTGTAAAGCGCATTTTCAGTCTACCGGACCTGAAATTTGGGATCAAACCGATGGAAAGGTTACTCATTTTGTAGTGGGTGTAGGTACAGGCGGAACCATATCTGGAGTAGGAAGCTTTTTAAAGCTGAAGAATCCAAACGTAAAAGTTTGGGGAATTGATACCTATGGATCTGTCTTTAAAAAATACCATGAAACCGGAATCTTTGACGAAAACGAAATCTATCCTTATGTAACAGAAGGGATAGGCGAGGATATTTTACCGCTAAATGTGCGTTTTGAAATCATTGATGGATTTACCAAAGTAACAGATAAAGACGCTGCCGTCTATACCCGAAAGTTAGCTAAAAAAGAAGGCATGTTTTTAGGGAACTCTGCCGGAGCAGCCATCAAGGGCTTGTTACAACTTAAAGCGCATTTTGGACCAGATGATGTGGTGGTGGTTTTGTTTCACGATCACGGGAGTCGCTATGTAGGTAAAATGTATAATGATGAGTGGATGGCTAAGATGGGCTGGCTTGATGAGTAGGTATTAGGTTGTAGGAATGAGCTGGTGAGTTGATGAGCTATTGAGTCTGTAAGTCTGTGAGTGGTGAGTTTGTGAGTTTGTGAGCGTTGAGTTTTTCTGGTTTATCTGTAATTTTTAATTTGTATCGTATTTTCGTTCTACGTTCTACGTTCTACGTTCTACGTTCTACGTTCTACGTTCTACCTTTGCGTCTTGGCGTCTTTGCGAGATAATTTAAGGTATTAGGTAATAGGTATTAGGTATTAGGGATGAGCTAGTGAGTTATGAGTCTGTGAGTGGTGAGTTTTTCTGATTTACATCGCATGTTGAATTTGTATCGTATTTTCATTCTATGTTCTATGTTCTATGTTCTATGTTCTACTTTAGCGTTTTTGCGCAATAGTATAATAACCCAATAACAAATAACTCAATAACCAGATTCCCATGAAAGAGGATTATCTTCACTACCTCTGGAAATATAAAAAGTTCGCTTTCGCGGAAGCAAAAACTACTGCAGGAGAAGAAATTACACTGGTCAAAACCGGAGAGCATAATCAGCATTCAGGTCCGGACTTTTTCGCAGCTCAACTGAAAATTGGAGACCAAAACTGGGCAGGTAACGTTGAGATTCATCTTAAATCCAGTGATTGGTATGTTCATGGTCATGAAAGCGATCCAGCTTATGACAATGTTATCCTGCATGTAGTTTGGGAACATGATGTTGAGGTGTTTAGAAAAGACAATACCGTCATTCCTACGCTTAATATTTCAACATATGTAAATAAGGATGAGCTAAAAAAATACCAGCATCTCATTCAACGCAAAGGAGCATGGATCAATTGCGAAAAGGATTTTTCATCCATCGATGGTTTTGAACTTGCCTTGTGGTTAGAGCGCGTATTCACAGAACGACTGCAAGATAAAACTAAGGTAATTGATACGCTGTTAGATCAATATAACAACGATTGGGAAGCAGTTTTGTTTATGCTTTTGTCCAAAAGCATGGGGCTGAACGTGAATGGTGAAGCCTTTTTGAATATGGCGCAACACATTCCGTTTAATGTCATTCGAAGAGTAAGAACTGACCAGCAGGATCTTGAAGCACTATTCTTCGGGATGACGGGAATGCTTGATGAGATCGGTGATGTTCCTTACGGCGCGGAGCTAAAAAAGCGGTTTGAGTACCTCGCACATAAGTTTCAGTTGAAACCTAATTGTGGCATGGAGGCGAAGTTTTTCCGTTTACGACCAGATAATTTCCCCACGATTCGTTTAGCTCAACTTGCGGCAGTATATTCTAAGCATGCAGATTTATTTTCAGGATTAATTTCGGCGAAGACTAAAAAAGAGGGTTATGATTATCTTGAAGAGATCGATATTTCTCCCTTTTGGAAAACCCATTATACCTTTAGTAAAGAAGGAACACCACGAAAGAAAAAGTTAACGAAGTCATTTATGGATTTACTACTCATAAATGCTGTAGTTCCTATTCAATTTAGCTATGCAGTGTATAAAGGGCGTGATCACAGTGAATTATTTCGCTTGGTTCGAGAGGTTGCTCCAGAGAAAAATAGTATTTCAAAAGGGTTTAATGCATTACGCGAAAATTGTGTGAAAAGTGCATTAGAATCTCAGGCTGTTATACAATTAAAAAGGGAATACTGTGACAAAAATCGTTGTTTACGTTGTGCGATAGGAATTAAACTCATTTCACAAGAATCATAAAAGATTAATTGTTAATTTGCGGTATGCGAAGCTTAATTCGATCAACACGGCATTTTTTTGAGCGCAGGGGATTTTACGTGAGTTCTCGACTGGCAGATAGACTGGGTATGCGCGCAAAAAGTGTTCGCCTTTTTTTTATTTATGTCTCGTTTGCGACTTTTGGGTTAGGGTTTGGATTATATCTTACCTTGGCATTTTGGCTTCGTCTTAAAGATTTGATTTATGCTAAACGATCATCTGTATTTGATTTGTAATGTTTGGACTAATTAAATCTCGTATTTATGTAGCTATACTACTCATGATTGCCATTTTAATATATGGCACGGTAGGGTATAAGATTATTATGGAGTTTAGTTGGATAGACTCCATTTATATGACGGTGATAACTATAAGCACCGTTGGTTTTAGAGAAGTGGGTCGGCTCTCAGATCTGGCAAAGCTTTTTACCGTAACTTTAATTGTATCGAGTGTAGTAATTTTAGGGTATGCTGTTAAAGTAATCAGTGAATATTTTATTAGTCAAAATTCTGTTGAACGTCTTAAAAAGAAACAATTGAAACATAAAATAAATCAGCTTAAGCAGCATGTCATTGTATGTGGCTATGGTAGAAACGGAAAACAAGCAGTGCAAAAACTAAAAGCCTACGGCAAATCCTTTGTTATTATAGAAAGGGACGAAGAAGTGATTGAGCGAAATCAAAATGAAGGCCTACTTTTTGTTAAGGGAAATGCAAATGAGGATGAGATTTTAGAGGAAGCTGGAATTTTAGAGGCAGGAACCTTAATTTCTGCATTGCCTAAGGATGCAGATAATTTATTCGTTGTTCTATCTGCACGTCAATTAAATAAAGACTTGCAAATTATTAGTAGAGCATCTGAAGATACTAGTTATAAGAAAATCAAATTAGCCGGTGCAGATAATGTGATCATGCCAGACCGCATTGGTGGAGATCATATGGCTTCTTTAGTGGTAGTACCAGATTTAGTGGAGTTTTTGGACAATATCCAGTTGAGTGATTCTGAAAATGTCAACGTGCAAGAAATTCCTTTTGAGAACGTGTGCAAAGACGAAGTAGAGCGTACCATCCGTGAAATTGATGTGCGTCGTAATACAGGTTGTACGATCATAGGCTACAAAACACCAGACGGCAGGTATAAGGTTAATCCAGAAGCAGATTTATTAATTGAAAAAGGATCAAAGCTTATCGTTATTGGGACTCCCCATCAAATAAAGAATCTCAATGAGTATTACAGTGACTAAAAGTTACCTTAACAATTTTATAACAAATTGCTTGAATAAGCTGTAATTTTTTCACATCTTGCTCCGTCAAGAAAAATCATCCATAATATAGCTACAATGAGAAAAATCAAGTTCGCACTATTAGCGACACTACTTCCACTTTTCACTTTTGCACAGGAAACCGAAGAAATTGGATTGGATCAACAGATCGATCAGGCGTTTCAGCCCGTAGCAGATTTCTTTTCTGGATTGATCTTTTTTGAAATTATGGGCACACCATTTGTCCTTATACTTTTAGTGGGTAGTGCAGCATTTTTTACCATCTATTTTGGTTTTCCAAACATTAGATATTTTGGTAAAGCGATCAATACGGTTCGCGGTAAATACGAAGACATTGAGAAGTACGGAGCAAAAGAACTTTACGGAGAAGGAGGTATCGCCCAAGGTCAGGATATGACCAAGGTGGATAGTCTTGATAAACACTTAGAGACGATTGATGAGTTAGCGGTAGACGGTGATATTGTAGACACGATACGAGATGAAAGTTCTGATGGAGAGGTTTCCCACTTTCAAGCACTGGCAACAGCTGTTTCTGGGACAGTAGGAAATGGGAATATTGCTGGTGTAGCCTTGGCAATTGCATTAGGAGGTCCCGGGGCGACATTTTGGATGATCATATGTGGATTGCTGGGAATGAGCACGAAATTTGTGGAATGTACCTTGGGGGTTCAATATAGAGATGTGGGTCCAGATGGAACAGTGTATGGTGGTCCAATGTATTATATCAGTAAAGGACTTGGAGAACGAGGATTTAAAACATTTGGTAAAATAGCTGCGGCGATTTTTGCTATTTTTTGTATCGGAGGTTCCTTTGGCGGGGGTAATGCCGCACAAAGTAATCAGGCAACTATTGTAATCAAAGAACTATTTAACTGGGAAAGTACCGCTGCAGGAGCTATCGTTGGTATTGTACTGGCAGTATTAGTCGGTATTATTATCATTGGAGGAATTAAGAGAATTGCACAGGTTACTGAAAAAGTTGTTCCGTTTATGGCGTTACTGTATATATTATGCTGTTTATACATTATCTTAAGTAATTTCACCTTTATCGACGATGCCGTTGGATTAATTATTACAGAAGCATTTAATCCTAAGGCAATTGGCGTAGGCGGAGTTATTGGAGTGCTGCTGGTAGGATTTAAGCGAGCAGCGTTCTCAAATGAAGCAGGAGCAGGTTCTGCATCTATTGCTCACTCTGCTGTAAAAACCAAGTACTCTGCTTCTGAAGGTCTCGTGGCACTATTAGAACCATTTATCGATACGGTAGTCATTTGTACAATGACGGCCTTAGTGATTATTATTTTTAATTTTGGTGGGTTCTTTGAATACGGTGGTGATGGAACAGGTGTAGTGATGATTGATGGTTTGCCTTATGAGGGAGCAGGGATTACTTCAATCGCTTTTGCAGAGTACATTCCCTATTCCAAGGTATTTTTAACGATCGCAGTAGTCTTATTTGCTGTGTCCACTATGATTTCTTGGTCCTATTATGGATTGCAATCCTGGAAATTTTTGTTTGGTAGAGGAAAAGCCGCAGATTTAACCTATAAATTTTTATTCTTAGCTTTTGTTGTGATTGGAGCAGCAGCGAGTATGAATTCAATTTGGGCATTTTCTGACGCGATGATTTTCGCGATGGTATTTCCAAACATGATTGGATTATATTTCTTGTTTCCTGTTGTCAAAAAACAGCTTAAGCGTTATTTGGATGCAATCAAATTGAAAGTAACATCTATTGACGAAAATGCGTAAATTGCATTGATGATCACTTAAGTCATCATCATGAAAAACATAAAATCCCATTTTAGTTTTGACTTTGGTCAGCGAAATGGGATTTTTTTATTGGTACTGCTGATCATCGTTGTTCAGTTGGTTTACTTTTTCTATCCATTCGCTTCCGCGGAAGAAAACAAATCTCAGTTTTCTCAAGAAGATATCGAACAATTTAAAGTACTCATTGACTCGTTAGAGCAGCAAAAAATTGAAGATCACAAGCCGAAACAATTTCCCTTTAATCCCAATTACATCACAGATTATAAAGGCTATACGCTGGGGATGAGTGTGGCAGAGATTGATCGGCTGCATGCGTACAGGGATTCCGGTAAATGGGTAAATTCAAAGCAAGACTTTCAACGCGTGACCCAAGTTTCAGACTCGTTGCTCAATACCTTTGCACATCTTTTTAAGTTTCCAGACTGGGTGACAAATCCTTCGGCTTCATCTAATACATTTAAAAGGCGAACGCTCAGCTATAACCAAAAACAGGACTTGAATAAAGCTTCAGCTAGTGATCTGGAAAAAGTCGTTGGCATAGGTCCCTATTTTGCCGGTAGAATTATTGCCTACCGTGAGGAACTCGGCGGCTTTTCAGCGCCAGATCAATTAAAAGATATAGAGCGTCTAGATCCACAAGTCATTACAAAACTCTTGGAAACTTTTGCGATCAAAACCCCAAAGAAAATTGATAAACAAAACCTTAATATTCTAGGAGTTCCAGACTTGATAAAAATCCCCGGGATGGACTATGAAACGGCACGCATAATTGTGAACTATAGAAAAGAAGTCAGAGTCATTCAGTCTTTTGAGGAATTAAAAAAAATAGAGGACTTTCCTGTTGAAAAATTAGATAGAATTAAATTATATTTACAGTTGAATTGAGATTTCATAATCAAATGCGATTTTTTTGAGAATTATGGAATTTGTAACTGCTGTATAATCAGCAATAGCATTTTAAAACTATGATGACAACAGAATTGGAAATGCCGACCGGATATTTCGCAGAGGAACACGAATTATTTCGTAAAAGTCTACAGGATTTTTTGCAAAAAGAGGTCGTTCCTCATATTGACAAGTGGGAAAAATCTGGCACCATAGAGCGTTTTATTTGGGAGAAGTTTGGTGAGATGGGATTTTTTGGGATCAACTATCCCGAAGAATATGGTGGACTGGATTTAGACTTATTCTACACCGTCATCTTTTTAGAAGAGCTTCAAAAAATAAATTCGGGTGGATTTGCTGCTGCAATGTGGGCGCATGCCTACTTAGCGATGACACATTTAAATGCTGAAGGCAGCGAAGAAATCAAACATAAATACCTTGCTAAGAGTATCACCGGTGAGATGATAGGCTGCTTATGTATCACAGAACCCTTTGGTGGATCTGATGTTGCAGGCATGAGAACTACCGCTGTTAAGGATGGTGATGAGTGGGTGATCAATGGTTCAAAAACATTTATTACAAACGGTGTTTATTCAGACTATCTGGTCGTTTCAGCTAAGACATCTCCTAAAGATCGCAACAAGGGAATTAGTATTTTCTTAATTGATCGTGATACTCCAGGTATATCAGCAACAAAATTAGACAAGCTAGGTTGGAGAGCATCAGACACCGCAGAGATCGCCTTTGATGAGGTCAGAATTCCGGCAGATCATTTAATGGGTGAAGAGAATAAAGGATTTAATTACCTCATGCAACATTTAGCATTGGAGCGATTGATCATGGGGGTGAATGCTCATGCACGTGCAGAATATGCGCTAGATTACGCTTTAGGATATATGCATGATCGAATGGCGTTTGGTAAACGTTTAAATGAATTTCAGGCATTACGACATAAGATCGCAGATATTGCCAGTGAGATTGAAATGTGTAAAACCTTTAATTATGCCATTACAAAGCGGTTAGATAATAATGAATATGTGGTGAAAGAAGCTACTATGTCAAAGTTGTTATCGACTAAAATGGCAGATCAGGCGATTTACGATTGCCTACAATTTCTGGGAGGTTATGGCTATGTCGAAGAGTATCCACTAGCCAGAATGCTTCGCGATAGCAGACTTGGTCCTATAGGTGGAGGAACTTCTGAGATACTTCGGGAAATAATTGCGAAGATGGTGATCGATAAGAAAGAGTATAAGCCGGCGACTTAGTTTTTTTGTTCGTATTGAATTAATCAAAAGTCAATTTCTATATAAATTCTAAAAATTTGGTTTCAATCATTTAAAGCCTGTTCCAATAAATCTTATTAACACGAAAACGTTTGAGTGAAAATTCAAACGTTTTCGTATGTTATATTTTCATAATTTCACAAGTATCTAACCAAATAATTATGAAAATGATAAATTTTAAACATTTTTTCTACGTTATCTCTGTTTTGTTCGTTTTTGTTTCCTGTGACAAGGATAGTCTTACAGAAGAACTTCTTGACAACCAAAAAAACGAACTTCTTCAAGAATCTCAACTTCTCGACGATGAAACTACCAGTAGGGCAGGGCTCAAACCTATAGGCTCTGGTGTAATGATGCAAGCTTTTTACTGGGATGTGCCAGGTGGGGGTAATTGGTGGAATACGGTACGAGGCAAGGTGCAGTCTTGGAGTAACGCAGGGATAGACGCAATTTGGCTTCCACCTGCAAGCAAGGCGCAAAATGGTCCCTTTTCTATGGGTTACGATCCGTTTGACTTTTATGACTTTGGCGAGTTTAACCAAATGGGAAGCACAGAGACTCGTTTTGGTTCCCGTACAGAACTAGTTAGCCTTATAGACAGAGCTCACAATTACGGTTTGAGCGTCATCGCAGATATCGTATTGAATCACAACAGTGGGGGAGATTCAGAATACAATGTTTTCACAAATAGCAATACCTATACTGATTATCAACCTATGTCAAATAAATTTGATCGATCTCAGTATGATTTTCACCCTAATGATTATCACTCGAATGATTCTGGGGCATTTGGAGGATTTCCAGATCTATGTCACCACAAGTCCTACGTACAAGATTGGTTGTGGAAACGCTCAAATTCAGTAGCTAAATACTACAAAAATACCATGAAATTTGACGGATGGCGCTTTGATTACGTAAAAGGTTTTGAGCCTTGGGTAGCCAAAGAATTTAGAAATAGTGCAGGTGGATTTGGAGTAGGAGAATACTGGGATGGTAATGTGAATACTTTAAAATGGTGGACAGATAATGCACAAATGTCTGCGTTTGACTTTGCATGCTATTACAAAATGAAAGATGCATTTGTTGGTGGTAATCTTAATGCACTTAATGGTGATATGCTCTGGAAAAGAAATGCATCTCGTGCGGTTACCTTTGTTGCCAACCACGATACAGATGAGATCTACACCAATAAATTACTCGCTTATGCCTACATTTTAACACATGAGGGTTATCCCGCAATTTTCTATCGTGATTATGAAGAGTGGTTAAATAAGAATAAGATGAATAATCTTATATGGATTCATAATAACCTTGCAGGAGGGAATACGACAAATTTATGGACAGATAACGATGAGTATATCGCGAAGCGCAATGGAGGCGGTGGTAAACCAGGTCTAATTGTTTACATTAATAATTCTAACTCTTGGAAAGAACGTTGGATACAAACTAATTGGTCTAGCCAACAGATTAAAGATTATACCGGTAATTCAAGCTGGCAGCCAACGACTCAAAGCGGGCAATGGGTAAAGATTCAAGCCCCGCCAAAGAGCTATTCGGTATGGTCATTAAAATTTTATTAATCAAACTGAATTAAAATTAATCTAACTCAAAGTTTTATTATATATTTGCCGCTCATTTGAAAGGAGGTGTTAGTCTATGTTAATTATACCAGTAAAAGACGGAGAAAATATTGATAGAGCGCTAAAGCGTTATAAGCGAAAGTTTGACAAAACCGGGACGATGCGTCAGCTACGTTCACGTCAACACTTTACAAAACCTTCAGTTGAGCGAAGAGCTACTGTTCAAAAGGCCGCTTATATTCAGCACTTGAGAGATCAGGAAGAGTTCTAGAACTTTTCTTTGCAAACATATTACTGTTGGTTTACTTAGTTTGTTAACTTTGTGGACTAACAGTTTTTTTATGCCTGTTTCTTCCTTCCTTGATTACCTTCAGCTAGAAAAAAATTACTCTGTTCATACTATTTCTGCGTATAAAAGGGATTTAGAAGAATTTTTGGTTTTTATTTCTTCGGAATATGACCAAAAAGACATCAGCACAGCACATTATACTCAAATTAGAAACTGGATTGTACATTTGGTCGATCTAGGCATTTCTAACCGAAGCATTAACCGCAAAATATCATCCCTTAAGTCCTATTATAAATTTTTGCTCAAGATAGAGGCTATCGAAGCTTCCCCACTTCGCAAGCATCAGTCCCTTAAAATTCCTAAACAAGTACAGGTGCCTTTTTCAGAAAAGGAGATTACTGCAGCATTAGATTCGTTTGATACCACAGATTTTGAAGGTATTAGAAATAAGCTTATTGTAGAATTGTTTTACAGTACAGGGATAAGAAGAGCAGAGTTAATCAATATTAAGCTAAGTGATGTTGATCTTTCTAATCATATGCTCAAAGTATTGGGAAAGCGAAACAAGGAGCGGTATATACCATTATTGCCCATGGTTATAAAAACCTGTACGAAGTATATTAGTAGTAGAAATACCGTTGATAGTACAAATAATAGTTATTTGTTTTTAACCAAAAAGGGACTTAAAATTTATGAAACACTTGTTTATCGCATCATAAATAATTACTTTAGTTTGGTATCTAGTAAGGTAAAGAAGAGTCCTCATATTTTGAGACACTCATTTGCCACACATCTTTTAAATGAGGGAGCGAATTTAAATGCGGTGAAAGAGTTGTTGGGGCATTCAAGTCTAGCTTCAACACAAGTATATACTCACAACAGCATAGCGCAATTATCACAAGTGTATAAAGATGCGCATCCTCGCAACAAAAAGAAATAGATATCACGTCTAACCTAAATCAATATGCGTATGAAAGTGAATGTGCAGTCTGTAAATTTTACAGTAGATCAAAAACTAGTCAACTTTATCCACAAAAAGTTAAGTAAGTTAGAGCAGTATTACGATAAGATTATTTATGCTGATGTTTTTCTTAAAGTGCAAAGCACAAGTAATCCTGAAAATAAGATAACCGAGATTTTACTCAGTATTCCAAAGAGTGAAACCATTATTAAGAAGAAATCAAAGACGTTTGAGGCAGGGATTGATGAGTGCATAAGTTCACTCTCCAGGCAGCTTTCCAAACGCAAACAAAAGCAAACTTTTTATGCATAAATATTTTTTGCATAAAAGTTTTGTGTAAGAAATAAACTTTATATATTTGCAGTCCGTTAGAAATAGCGGACTTTTTTATGCTCAAAAAGCACTAAAAAGCCGATGTAGCTCAGCTGGCTAGAGCAGCTGATTTGTAATCAGCAGGTCGTGGGTTCGAGTCCCTCCATCGGCTCTTAAAAAAGTAAAAAGTTCTATAAAATACTGATGTAAGACGAATTTGAGGGGGAGATACTCAAGCGGCCAACGAGGACGGACTGTAACTCCGTTGTTTTTAACTTCGCAGGTTCGAATCCTGCTCTCCCCACTTTTAATTTCCGCGAAAGCGGAAAGCAAAAGAAAAATTGAAATATTGAATACCATTAATTAAGAATAACTTAATTATAAATGCGGGAGTAGCTCAGTTGGTAGAGCGTCAGCCTTCCAAGCTGAATGTCGCCAGTTCGAACCTGGTCTCCCGCTCTAAAAAGTTCTTTATGTATTGAATGATTGTTTAATGACATCATTCATATAGAAGAAAAAGAGTAAGGTGAGAAGCCTGTTCCGAATTTATTTCGGGAAACCTGATCTCCCGCTCTAAGAAAACAGAGTAATCTGTTTTTGTTTTCCTTTCGTTTAAAGGAAGCATTAATCCTAACGGCCGACGTAGCTCAGGGGTAGAGCGCTTCCTTGGTAAGGAAGAGGTCACGAGTTCAATTCTCGTCGTTGGCTCTATTGGATAAATAGAGAATGAGTCGCAGAAAATTTACAAAAAAATGTAAACCTTCTGTTGGCTTTTAGGTATTGTATATTTTTTGAAACAACTATTATAAACTAGGATTAATAATCATTCATTATGGCAAAGGAAACTTACGATCGTTCCAAACCCCACGTTAACATCGGTACTATCGGTCACGTGGATCACGGAAAGACAACCCTTACAGCTGCGATCACTAAAGTTTTAGCTGACGCAGGTTTTTCAGAAGCTTCTGCTTTTGATCAAATTGACAACGCTCCAGAAGAAAAAGAGCGTGGTATTACAATTAACTCTTCTCACGTTGAGTACGCAACTGCAAACCGTCACTACGCGCACGTTGACTGTCCAGGTCACGCCGATTACGTAAAGAACATGGTTACAGGTGCTGCACAGATGGATGGTGCTATCTTAGTTGTTGCAGCTACTGATGGTCCAATGCCACAAACTCGTGAGCACATCCTTTTAGGACGCCAGGTTGGTATTCCTAGAATTGTTGTATTCATGAATAAAGTGGATATGGTGGATGATGAGGAGCTTTTAGAGCTTGTTGAAATGGAAATCAGAGATCTATTATCTTTCTATGAGTATGATGGTGATAACGGACCTGTAGTTCAAGGTTCTGCTCTTGGTGCACTTAATGGTGAGCAAAAATGGGTAGATACTGTAATTAAATTAATGGAAGAGGTTGATTCTTGGATTGAGCTTCCAAAGCGCGATGTTGAGAAAGATTTCTTAATGCCTATTGAAGATGTATTCTCAATTACTGGTCGTGGTACTGTTGCTACCGGTCGTATTGAAACTGGTATTATCAACTCTGGTGATCCTGTAGAGATCATCGGTATGGGTGCTGGTAAATTGACATCTACTGTTACAGGTATTGAGATGTTCCGTCAGATCCTTGATAGAGGTGAAGCTGGAGATAACGCAGGTATCCTTTTAAGAGGTATTGAGAAAACTCAAATCTCTAGAGGTATGGTTATCGCTAAGCCAGGAAGTGTTACTCCACACCACAAATTCAAAGCTGAGGTGTATATCCTTAAGAAAGAAGAAGGTGGGCGTCACACTCCATTCCATAACAACTACCGTCCACAGTTTTACGTGCGTACAACTGATGTAACAGGAACAATTAGTCTTCCTGATGGCGTTGAAATGGTAATGCCTGGAGATAACTTAACAATCAACGTTGAGCTTATCGCACCAATTGCACTTAATATTGGATTGCGTTTTGCTATCCGTGAAGGTGGTAGAACTGTAGGTGCAGGTCAGGTTACTGAGATTACAGAATAATATACTTATATAGTATTGATAAGAAAAGGTGTCCGCCATATGGCGGACGCCTTGACTTATGTTAACGGGGGTTTTATTGAAGTGAATTCCCTTAGACGGGTTTAGCTCAGTTGGTAGAGCACTGGTCTCCAAAACCAGGTGTCGGGAGTTCGAGTCTCTCAACCCGTGCAAAGCAAAGGATTGTGAGATAAAAAGCCTGCCTTGAGTGCAGTCGAAAGGAGTCTCTCAACCCTTGCAAAGCAAAGAATTGGGAAGCAAGTCCCGAAGTATTGGGATATGCTTTAAGATTATATACTGAGTGTGCTTAAATTAATTAGGTTAATCTCATAGTATTACGATAAAATAGAAAGTAGAATTTCTGATTAAAACAAAATGGCTGGAATTACAACATACGTACAAGAATCATACAATGAGTTAAAGAATCATGTAACATGGCCAACATTTGCAGAGGCACAACGTCTATCTGTAGTGGTGCTTTTGTTTTCTGTGATATTTTCATTAGCTATTTGGGGTGTTGACACTGTGTTTAGTAATGTTATTGAGCAGTACTTTAAGTGGGTTAAATCATAAACGTTCCTAGGTGATGGTAGAAGAGAATACAAAAAAATGGTACGTTGTTCGGTCTGTAAGTGGGCAAGAGAATAAGATTAAGGACTATATCGAACGTGAGATTTCTCACCATGGTTTAGAAGATAATATCGATCAAATTCTTGTACCTACTGAAAAGGTAATACAAATTAGAAACGGAAAGAAGATTCATAAAGAACGTGTTTACTTTCCGGGGTATATTATGATTCAAGCCAATCTTGAAGGAGAGGTTCCTCATATTATCAAAGGAATCAATGGGGTGATTGGTTTTCTAGGAGAAACAAAAGGAGGAGATCCTGTGCCACTTAGAAGAACAGAAGTAAACCGAATGTTAGGTAAAGTAGATGAATTGTCTATTAAAGAGGACAGTATTGCTATACCATATACAATTGGTGAAACCGTAAAAGTGATTGATGGGCCATTTAATGGATTCAACGGTACGGTTGAGAAAGTGAATGAAGAAAAACGCAAGCTTGAAGTGATGGTAAAAATTTTCGGAAGAAAAACGCCATTAGAGCTTAGTTACATGCAAGTAGAAAAAGTTTAATAAGTAGACTGTTACGCTATATATATCGGATTGATTTTATTGCTTCCACTGTAAAATCCTTCCACCTTAAAAATTAGAAAAATGGCAAAAGAAGTAGGTAAGGTTGTAAAACTACAAGTAAGAGGAGGGGCAGCAAACCCGTCTCCACCTGTAGGTCCGGCTTTAGGTGCTGCTGGTGTTAATATCATGGAGTTCTGTAAGCAGTTTAACGCGAGGACTCAAGATAAAGCTGGTAAAGTTTTACCGGTTGTAATTACAGTATATAAAGACAAATCTTTTGATTTTGTAATTAAAACACCACCCGCAGCGGTACAGATTTTAGAAGCTACCAAAACGAAAAAAGGTTCTGGTGAACCAAACCGTAAAAAAGTAGCTACAATTTCTTGGGACCAAGTAAGAACAATCGCTGAAGATAAGATGCAGGACTTAAATGCCTTTACGGTAGAATCTGCTATGAGAATGGTTGCAGGAACTGCACGTTCTATGGGAGTTAACGTAAAAGGTGGTCAAGCACCTGCGTAATTCAAAAAAAAGAATTTAGAAATGGCAAAATTAACTAAAAAGCAAAAAGAGACACACGCAAAGGTGGACAATACCAAGTCGTATACCGTTGCTGAAGCTTCTGCTTTGATTAAGGAGATTTCTAAGGCAAACTTTGACCCTTCAGTTGATCTTGCAGTACGTTTGAATGTTGATCCGCGTAAAGCAGATCAAATGGTAAGAGGAGTAGTTTCTCTACCACACGGTACTGGTAAAGATGTAAAAGTATTAGCACTTGTTACTCCAGATAAGGAAGACGAGGCTAAGGAAGCTGGAGCTGATTACGTTGGCTTAGATGAATACCTTGATAAAATAAAAGGCGGTTGGACAGATGTTGATGTGATCATCACCATGCCAAGCGTAATGGGTAAATTAGGCCCGCTAGGACGTATTTTAGGTCCACGTGGATTAATGCCTAACCCCAAGACAGGAACAGTTACTATGGATGTTGCTAAAGCAGTAACAGATGTTAAGGCTGGTAAAATTGACTTTAAAGTAGATAAGACGGGTATTGTACATGCCGCTGTTGGAAAAGCATCTTTTGATGCTGATAAAATTGCAGGTAACGCAAGAGAGCTTATTACTACGCTGGTAAAGCTTAAGCCGCAAACTTCAAAAGGGGTTTACATCAAGAGCATTTACATGTCAAGCACCATGAGCCCAAGTATTGAAATAGACACTAAAAATTTTGCAGTAAACCCATAAGTTATGACTAGAGAAGAAAAAGCTAGAGTAATAGAAGACTTAACTGCAACATTAAAAGATACAGATGCAATTTACCTTGCAGATATATCTGGTCTAGATGCTGGAACTACATCTAACTTACGTCGTGCTTGTTTTAAAGCAAACGTAAAGATGTCTGTAGTTAAAAATACCTTGCTTGAAAAAGCGATGGAAAGTTCAGACAAAGATTTTGGAGAACTTCCTACGGTATTAAAAGGAAACACCTCTTTAATGATCTCAGAAACCGGTAATGCACCGGCGAAAGTGATCAAAGAATTTAGAAAAAAATCCGAACGTCCTATTTTAAAAGGAGCTTACATTGAAGAAGCTTTATTTTACGGGGATGATTCTCTTGAAACATTGGCCAGCCTTAAATCTAAGGATGAGCTTGTTGGAGATATCATTGGATTATTACAATCTCCTGCTAAAAACGTTATCAGCGCCCTTAAATCAGGTGGCGGAACGCTTGCAGGAATTCTTAAAACACTTTCTGAAAAGGAAGGATAAATTAGTACGCACTCAATTATTTATATTACAATTTTATTAAAACGATAGAAAATGGCAGATTTAAAAGATTTTGCAGAACAATTAGTTAACCTTACGGTTAAAGAAGTTAGCGAATTAGCTGACATCTTAAAAGATGAATATGGTATCGAACCTGCTGCTGCAGCTGTAGCTGTAGCTGGTGGTGGAGCTGCTGGTGGTGGCGAAGCTGCAGAGGAGCAATCAGAATTTGATGTAATCCTTAAAGCAGCTGGTGCTTCTAAATTAGCAGTTGTTAAACTTGTGAAAGAATTGACAGGTTTAGGTCTTAAAGATGCTAAAGAATTAGTTGATGGTGCTCCTAACCCAGTAAAAGAAGGAGTTGCTAAAGACGAAGCTGAAGCACTTAAAGCACAATTAGAAGAAGCAGGAGCAGAGGTTGAGCTTAAGTAAGCTTAACACCTGTATACAGTAAGGTTTAGACCTCAGGATTAAACGCCTTGAGGTCTAGACCATTTTGCGTATATACGCATACCCCTTAAAGGTGCTTTAAAAAGTACTCTTTTGATAGAAGTTCTATTTCAATTAAAGCCTATCATGACAGGTCATGATAGCAACATAAATTTCGACGATCGATGTTAGATATGCAAAAAGAACGTTTCAATTTCTCTTCAGTCCAAAATAAACCAGACTATCCGGATTTTCTTGATATCCAAATCAAGTCATTCCAGGATTTTTTCCAGTTAGAAACTAAAACTGATGAGAGAAACCAAGAAGGATTGTACAACACCTTCATGGAAAATTTCCCGATTACAGATACACGTAATCAATTTGTCCTAGAGTTTTTAGACTATTTTGTTGATCCACCACGTTACAGCATTCAAGAATGTATTGAGCGAGGTTTGACCTACAGCGTTCCATTAAAAGCGCGTCTTAAACTGTACTGTACAGACCCAGAACACGAAGATTTTGAAACCATCGTACAAGATGTGTACCTTGGTGTGATTCCATATATGACTCCAAGTGGTACATTTTGTATCAATGGAGCAGAGCGTGTCGTAGTTTCTCAATTACACCGTTCACCAGGGGTATTCTTTGGTCAGTCATTTCACGCGAATGGAACCAAATTATATTCTGCCAGAGTAATTCCATTTAAAGGATCATGGATTGAATTCGCGACAGACATCAATAATGTGATGTATGCCTATATCGATCGTAAAAAGAAATTACCGGTTACAACACTTTTCCGTGCAATTGGATTTGAGCGCGATAAAGATATTTTAGAGATTTTTGACCTTGCGGAAGAAATCAAAGTTTCTAAAACCGGCTTAAAGAAATACTTAGGTAGAAAACTTGCCGCACGTGTGCTAAATACGTGGTATGAAGATTTTGTAGATGAAGATACTGGTGAGGTAGTTTCTATTGAGCGTAATGAAATTGTATTAGATCGGGATACTGTGCTTGAAAAAGAGCATATTGAAGAAATTCTTGAAACAGGAACAAAAACAATCCTGCTTCATAAAGAAGATAACTCTTCAGGTGACTATGCGATTATTCATAATACTCTACAAAAAGATCCAACGAATTCAGAAAAAGAAGCTGTTGAGCATATCTATCGTCAATTGCGTAATGCTGAACCGCCAGATGAGGAAACTGCAAGAGGTATTATTGATAAATTATTCTTCTCTGATCAACGCTACAATTTAGGTGAAGTTGGTCGTTATAGAATGAATAAAAAATTAGGTCTTGATATTGCTATGGACAAGCAAGTGCTTACCAAAGAAGATATCATTACCATCATTAAGTATCTTATTGAGCTTATCAATTCTAAAGCAGAAATTGATGATATTGATCACTTATCTAACCGTCGTGTTAGAACAGTAGGTGAGCAATTATCACAGCAGTTTGGAGTTGGATTAGCGCGTATGGCCAGAACAATTCGTGAGCGTATGAATGTACGTGATAACGAGGTGTTCACACCAATAGATTTGATCAATGCAAAGACCTTGTCTTCGGTTATCAATTCCTTCTTTGGAACAAACCAGCTTTCTCAATTTATGGATCAAACCAATCCATTAGCAGAGATCACACACAAGCGTAGACTTTCCGCTTTAGGACCTGGTGGACTTTCACGAGAAAGAGCAGGATTTGAGGTACGAGATGTTCATTTTACGCACTACGGTAGACTTTGTCCTATTGAAACGCCTGAAGGTCCAAACATTGGACTAATCTCTTCTTTAGCAGTATACGCTAAGGTAAATAGTATGGGCTTCATTGAGACGCCTTACCGTCATGTAAAAGATGGTAAATTAGATACAGATACTCCTCCGGTATATCTATCGGCAGAAGAAGAAGAAGAGCAATTAATCGCTCAGGCGAATATTCCGTTAGGAAAAAACAATAAAATTGATACGGAACGTGTAATTGCACGTATGGAAGGGGACTTCCCGGTTGTTGAGCCAAGTACGGTAAGTTATGCAGACGTTGCGCCTAATCAGATTGCGTCAATTTCAGCATCACTTATTCCATTTTTAGAGCATGATGATGCAAACCGTGCGTTGATGGGATCAAACATGATGCGCCAGGCGGTACCTTTATTACGTACAGACTCTCCAATTGTAGGAACAGGTCTTGAGCGTCAAGTAGCTTCAGACTCAAGAGTACTTATAAATGCCGAAGGACCTGGAGTAGTAGAATATGTAGATTCTCAAAAGGTAACAATCAAGTATGATCGTAGCGATGATGATCGATTAGTGTCGTTTGATGATGACTCTAAAACATATAATCTTATAAAATTCAGAAAAACAAATCAGGGAACTTCGATCAACCTGAAACCAATTGTAAATGTTGGAGATCGAGTTGAGAAGAACCAGGTGCTTTGTGAGGGATATGCTACCCAAAAAGGTGAACTTGCTTTAGGTAGAAATATGAAAGTTGCCTTTATGCCTTGGAAGGGATATAACTTTGAGGATGCGATTGTGATTTCTGAAAAAGTGGTGCGTGAAGACGTATTTACATCTATTCACATTGATGAATACTCCCTTGAGGTAAGAGATACTAAATTAGGTAATGAGGAATTGACGAATGACATTCCTAACGTTTCTGAAGAGGCTACAAAAGATCTGGATGAACATGGAATGATTCGTATTGGTGCCGAAGTTAATCCAGGAGATATATTAATTGGAAAAATTACTCCAAAAGGAGAAAGTGATCCAACTCCTGAAGAAAAACTACTTCGTGCTATATTTGGTGATAAAGCAGGCGATGTGAAAGATGCATCTTTGAAAGCCTCACCATCACTTAACGGTGTGGTAATTGATAAAAAACTTTTTGCCAGAGCAATCAAAGATAAGCGCAAAAGAGCTCAGGATAAAGAGGATATCGCACGATTAGAGTCAGAATATGTAGCGAAATTTACCGAATTGAAAGATCGATTAGTTGAAAAACTTTTTGCGATTGTTAGCGGTAAAACATCACAGGGAGTTCAAAATGATTTAGGTGAAGATGTTCTTCCAAAAGGGAAGAAATTTACCCTTAAGATGTTGAATTCTGTAGATGACTACGCTCACTTGACTAATGGTAAATGGACTACTGATGAAGCTACAAATAAAATGGTAGCAGATCTGTTGCACAATTATAAGATTAAGGAGAATGATCTTCAAGGTAATCTAAGAAGGGAGAAATTTACGATCTCTGTTGGAGATGAGCTCCCTGCTGGTATTCTTAAACTTGCTAAAGTGTATATCGCTAAAAAGCGTAAACTTAAAGTAGGGGACAAAATGGCGGGACGCCACGGAAACAAAGGTATAGTTGCCCGTATCGTTCGTCAAGAAGATATGCCATTCTTAGAAGATGGAACTCCTGTTGATATCGTACTTAATCCACTTGGTGTACCATCTCGGATGAACATTGGACAGATTTATGAAACCGTATTAGGTTGGGCCGGTCAAAAACTAGGAACTAAATATGCGACACCAATTTTTGATGGTGCATCCATTGATGAAATCAATAAATTGACTGATGAAGCCGGTATCCCACAATATGGACATACTTATCTGTATGATGGAGGAACGGGAGAGCGTTTCCACCAACCTGCAACAGTAGGTGTGATATATATGCTTAAGCTAGGTCATATGGTAGATGATAAGATGCACGCGCGTTCTATTGGACCATACTCTTTGATTACGCAACAACCTTTAGGTGGTAAAGCACAGTTTGGAGGTCAACGTTTTGGAGAGATGGAGGTTTGGGCACTAGAGGCCTATGGAGCATCAGCAACATTGCGTGAGATTCTTACGGTAAAATCAGATGATGTAATTGGTAGAGCTAAGACCTATGAATCAATCGTAAAAGGTGAGCCAATGCCAGAACCTGGATTACCAGAATCATTCAACGTATTGATGCATGAACTTAAAGGTCTAGGCCTAGATTTGAGATTAGAAGAATAAATTCAGCGTATAGTCTACCTTCGTAGCATTTAACTGCGACTGTAGACTACCACTGATAACTGAATAAAAGACATGGCGAGAAATAATAATAAAAACGAAGTAAAGAAATTTAATAAAATTTCTATTGGACTGGCTTCTCCAGAGTCGATTCTTGCAGAATCAAGAGGGGAAGTTTTAAAGCCTGAAACAATAAACTATCGTACACACAAGCCAGAACGTGACGGGTTATTCTGTGAGCGTATCTTTGGTCCTGTAAAGGATTATGAGTGTGCTTGTGGCAAGTATAAGCGTATTCGTTACAAAGGAATCGTGTGTGATCGATGTGGGGTAGAGGTAACAGAAAAGAAAGTACGTCGGGATCGTGTTGGACATATTAATCTTGTGGTTCCTGTAGCGCACATCTGGTACTTTAGATCTTTACCTAACAAATTAGGATACTTATTAGGTCTTCCTTCTAAAAAGCTTGATATGATTATCTACTACGAACGTTACGTAGTGATTCAGCCGGGTATTGCGAAGAATGAAGAAGGAGAGCCCGTGAAGGAAATGGATTTCTTGACTGAAGAGGAATATTTAAATATATTAGATAGTCTTCCGCAAGAAAATCTTTACCTAGATGATTCTGATCCAAATAAATTCATCGCTAAGATGGGTGCGGATTGTTTGATCGAATTACTGAAGCGTTTAGACTTAGATAGTCTTTCGTATGATTTAAGACATAAAGCAAATAACGAAACCAGTAAACAGCGTAAGACAGAAGCATTAAAACGTCTGCAGGTGGTTGAAGCACTTCGTGATGCAAATAAAAATAGAGAGAACAACCCTGAGTGGATGATCATGAAAGTGGTTCCCGTAATTCCGCCAGAGTTACGTCCATTAGTGCCGCTTGATGGAGGTCGTTTTGCGACTTCAGATTTAAATGATTTATACCGTAGAGTAATTATACGTAACAATCGTTTAAAGCGTTTGATTGAAATCAAGGCGCCAGAGGTGATTTTACGTAATGAAAAGCGTATGCTTCAGGAGTCTGTGGATTCTTTGTTTGACAACACCCGTAAATCTTCGGCTGTAAAAACAGAATCTAACAGACCTCTTAAATCACTTTCAGATTCATTAAAAGGGAAACAAGGTCGTTTCCGTCAAAACTTATTAGGAAAGCGTGTGGATTATTCGGCACGTTCAGTTATTGTTGTAGGACCAGAATTGAAATTGTTTGAGTGTGGTCTTCCTAAAAACATGGCAGCAGAGCTATATAAGCCCTTTGTCATAAGAAAACTTATTGAGCGTGGTATTGTTAAGACTGTAAAATCTGCTAAGAAAATCATAGACCGTAGAGAGCCTGTGGTTTGGGATATCTTAGAGAACGTAATTAAAGGTCACCCGGTATTGTTAAACCGTGCACCAACGCTTCACCGTTTAGGGATACAAGCGTTTCAGCCGAAACTTATTGAAGGTAAAGCGATTCAATTACATCCATTGGTATGTACTGCATTTAATGCGGATTTTGATGGGGATCAAATGGCGGTTCACTTACCATTAGGACCAGAGGCAATATTAGAGTCTCAGTTATTAATGCTGGCTTCTCATAATATTCTTAATCCTGCCAATGGATCACCGGTAACGGTGCCATCTCAGGATATGGTACTTGGATTATACTACATGACTAAAGAGCGCTCTTCTACTAAAGAAGTGCCAATTCTAGGAGAAGGTCTTACCTTTTATAGTCCAGAAGAAGTGGTTATCGCCTACAATGAGCAGCGCGTTGATCTTAATGCTAAGATCAAGTGTAGAACCATGGACTTTAATGAAGAAGGAGAGCTTACGCGTCAAATCATTGATACTACAGTAGGTCGTGTTTTACTAAATGAAATCGTACCTGAAAAAGCCGGATTCGTCAATCAGGTATTGACTAAAAAATCGTTACGTGATATCATTGGTGATATTTTAAAAGTAACCGATGTTCCTACAACGGCAGACTTTTTAGATAAGATGAAAACCTACGGATATCAGTTTGCTTTCCAAGGTGGTTTGTCCTTTAGTTTAGGAGATATTATTATCCCTAAAGAAAAACAAGATTTGATTGATGAGGCCAATGAAAAAGTAGACGGCATCACCGGAAACTATAACATGGGGCTTATTACAAATAATGAGCGTTATAATCAGGTGATTGATATTTGGACTTCGACCAATGCAGAGTTGACAGAATTGTCAATGAAGCGTATTAGAGAAGATCAGCAAGGCTTTAATTCAGTATTTATGATGCTTGACTCTGGTGCAAGGGGTTCTAAAGAACAGATTCGCCAGTTAACCGGTATGCGTGGATTGATGGCTAAGCCTAAAAAATCAAACTCTGGTGGAGGTGAAATTATTGAGAATCCTATTCTTTCTAACTTTAAAGAAGGACTTTCAATTCTCGAATATTTTATTTCTACACACGGTGCGCGTAAAGGACTTGCAGATACGGCGTTAAAAACGGCAGATGCAGGATATTTAACTCGTCGTTTAGTTGATGTCTCTCAAGATGTCATAGTAATCGATGAAGATTGTGATACGTTACGTGGTATTGAAGTATCACCGCTTAAAAAGAATGAAGAAGTCGTTGAAACTCTTGGTGAACGAGTAGTTGGCCGCGTGGCATTGAATGATGTGATCGCTCCCAGAACCGAAGAGGTAATTGTGCATGCAGGTGAAGAAATTACAGATGTTCAGGCAGCTAAAATCAATGCTTCAGTGATAGAAAGTATTGAAGTTCGTTCTCCATTAACCTGTGAGGCTAAGAAAGGTATTTGTGTTAAATGCTACGGAAGAAACCTTGCTACCGGTAAAACGGTACAGCGAGGTGAAGCGGTAGGGGTTGTTGCTGCTCAATCAATTGGTGAGCCGGGAACACAGTTAACCTTACGTACTTTCCACGTAGGTGGTATTGCCGGAAACATTTCTGAAGAGAACAAACTTATCTCAAAATTTGACGGTATCGTTGAGATTGAAGATTTAAGAACGGTGAAGGGAGAAGATACAGATGGGAATGCGGCAGATATCGTTATTTCTAGAACGTCTGAAGCTAAAATTGTCGATAAAAAGACCGGAATTGTGTTGAGTACCAATGTTATTCCTTACGGTTCACAGATTTTCGTAAAACCTGGCGATAAGGTGAAAAATGGTGAAGTGATTTGCCAGTGGGATCCTTACAACGGGGTTATTATTTCAGAATTTGCCGGTAAGGTGAAGTATGAAAATATTGAACAGGGAGTTACCTTCCAGGTTGAAATCGATGAACAAACCGGTTTCCAGGAGAAAGTAATTTCTGAAACCAGAGACAAGAAGAAAATACCTACACTGCTTATTTTAGGAAAGGGAGATGAAGTAATTCGCTCATATAACCTTCCTGTAGGTGCACATATTATGGTAGATGATGGCGACAAAATCAAAATCGGAAAAATCTTAGTGAAGATTCCACGTAAATCTGCCAAAGCAGGGGATATTACTGGAGGTTTGCCGCGTGTAACTGAATTATTTGAAGCACGTAATCCTTCTAATCCAGCGGTAGTAAGTGAGATCGATGGTGTAGTATCTTTTGGTAAAATTAAACGAGGTAACCGTGAGATCATCGTAGAATCTAAATTGGGAGAAGTTAAGAAGTACTTGGTTAAACTTTCTAATCAAATTCTTGTCCAAGAAAATGATTATGTAAGAGCAGGTATGCCTTTATCTGATGGTGCAGTTACGCCTAATGATATCTTAAACATCAAAGGACCAAGTGCTGTACAGCAGTACTTAGTAAATGAGGTGCAAGAGGTATATCGTTTACAAGGAGTGAAGATCAACGATAAGCATTTTGAGGTTGTCGTGAGACAAATGATGAGAAAAGTGAATATTCAGGATCCTGGAGATACTATTTTCTTAGAAAACCAATTGGTTCACAAGTCAGATTTCATTCAAGAAAATGATGAAATTTTCGGTAAAAAAGTGATTGAGGATGCTGGAGACAGTGAAAACTTGAAAGCTGGTCAAATCGTAACGGCACGTGAGCTTAGAGATGAAAATTCAATTTTACGTAGAGAAGATAAAAACCTTGCAACCGCAAGAGATGTACGACCTGCAACGGCTAAACCGGTATTACAGGGAATTACAAGAGCTTCATTACAAACTAAATCCTTTATATCTGCGGCTTCTTTCCAGGAAACTACTAAGGTATTAAATGAGGCTGCGGTGAGTGGTAAGATTGACAATCTTGAAGGTCTTAAAGAGAATGTTATTGTAGGGCATAAAATCCCAGCAGGAACGGGTATGAGAAACTTTGAAAACATCATTGTAGGCTCAAAACAGGAGTATGATGAGATGCTTGAGCATCACAAACAGCAAGAAGTAAACTACTCTTCTTAATTAAATATGTACAAAATCCCATCTCATAGATGGGATTTTGTTTTTAAATTATAATCTATGGCAGAAAAAGATAAAAAAGGAAAGCAAGGTCAAATCAATATAGAATTAGATCAAGCAATTGCAGAGGGAACCTACAGCAACTTAGCAATAATTAATCACTCTGTATCAGAGTTTGTGGTGGATTTTGTCAACATCATGCCTGGTGTACCCAAGAATAAAGTGAAATCCAGAATTATTCTTACTCCGCAACATGCAAAGCGTTTATTAAAAGCATTGGCAGATAATGTAAAGAAATTCGAAAATGCGCACGGCGAAATTAAAGACTACGAACGTCCTCCAATTCCATTAAATTTTGGTCCTACGGGACAAGCCTAAGACGATGCAACATAGAATAGATTTAAACTATAATCCGAATGTATTAATATAGCTTTCTATTATAAGAAAAAATAAAACCGCTCAAAATAATCTCTCTTGAGCGGTTTTTACTTTTTTTGCATGCACGTCATTACCATTTGCTTAGAAAAGGCGTAATAAAGGCTTAAAATTGATTTTTGCTATTTATATTCTGACGTAAGATGAAATTTTATAGACGGATATTTTTGCTGTGTCATCTGTAATGTAAATGGCGAATCAGCTAAGAAAACCAGTTGTCCTTTTTTATCTTTTGCCAAAAATTTATTTTTTACCCGTTTAAAATCTTTGAACTCTTCACTTTTAGGATTTTCAGGTTCAATCCAACAGGCTTTATGTACATTAAGGTTTTCATACGTACATTTGGCACCGTATTCATGTTCTAAACGGTATTGAATAACTTCATATTGGAGTGCTCCTACAGTACCTATAACTTTTCTTCCGTTTAATTCCAACGTAAATAATTGTGCTACACCTTCATCCATTAATTGATCAATCCCCTTATTCAACTGCTTGGATTTCATTGGGTCAGCATTATTAATGTATCTAAAATGCTCTGGTGAAAAACTGGGTATTCCTTTAAAATGTATTGCCTCTCCTTGTGTTAAGGTGTCTCCAATTTTAAAATTACCTGTATCGTGAAGACCCACAATATCTCCGGGATAAGACGTATCTACGATCTGTTTTTTTTCAGCAAAAAAAGCATTCGGACTACTAAATTTTAACTTTTTATCATGCCGCACATGTAAGTAGGGTACATTACGTTCAAATTTGCCTGAAACAATTTTAATGAAGGCAAGCCGATCTCTGTGTTTGGGATCCATGTTGGCATGTATCTTAAATACAAAACCACTAAAGTCTTTCTCATCGGGTTGTATGACACGTTCTGCACTTTGCTTAGGTCGAGGCGTTGGAGCTATTTTGACAAAGCAATCCAATAATTCCCGAACACCAAAATTGTTTAAAGCAGAGCCAAAAAATACAGGTTGTAGTGTTCCATCAAGGTATTCCTGTTGATTGAATTCTGGGTATATTCCCTGAACAAGTTCTATGTTCTCTCTTAATTGATCTGCAGTTTCTGTCCCTATTAACTCATCCAAAGATTTGTTAGATAGGTCTGAAATTTCTATAGTTTCTTCAATATTTTTTCTGCTATCTCCACTAAAGAGATTGACATTTTTTTCCCAAAGATTATAGATTCCTTTAAAGTCGTATCCCATACCAATAGGAAAGCTCAAAGGGGTGACGCGCAGATTTAGTTTCTGCTCTACTTCATCTAGAAGGTCAAAAGCGTCCTTACCTTCACGATCTAGTTTGTTGATAAACACGATCATAGGTATATTGCGCATGCGACAAACTTCTACTAGTTTTTCAGTTTGTTCTTCAACTCCTTTAGCCACATCGATCACTACAATCACACTATCTACAGCCGTGAGCGTTCTAAATGTATCCTCAGCAAAATCTTTGTGACCGGGTGTGTCAAGTATATTGATCTTAGTGCCTTCATATTCAAAAGCTAAAACAGATGTCGCCACAGAAATACCTCTCTGCCGTTCTATCTCCATAAAATCACTAGTTGCTCCCTTTTTAATTTTATTGGATTTGACGGCTCCTGCTTCTTGAATTGCTCCACCAAATAGAAGTAATTTTTCTGTCAGAGTTGTTTTTCCGGCATCCGGGTGAGAGATAATTCCAAAGGTTCTTCTTCGGGCAATTTCCTGAGTGAAGTTCATAATTATTGTTCCGTTAGGAGAAAAAATAAAGATGCAAATTTACAATTTAATGTGTTTTGATAGCAGTTATCTTATCAAGAAAACCAAGCTTAGAATTTCTACGTATGTATTTGGTATAAAGTTTGAAAACAACGATTTTGAATAGGATTAGTTTTGTTCAACTTCCTGTTTTTCTGTTAACAAGATTTTTAACAACTTGAACAAATAAGGAAACACTAACCTATGTATTATAGTATATTTAGGTAGATTTACGTCATAAAATTGCCCTTTATCGAGAACAGTTAAAATCAGTATAAATTTTATGAGTTGCTTTGCACTTCAAGTTGTAAATTTGAACTTGAAATAGGCTGATTTCGTTGGCGTTTCGCATTTTAAAAACATTGTCCTTTTATGGGAAAAACTACATTTGGATTATATATTTCTAATTTTTTTGGACTTATAAGAAGTACTCATGTCCTTGTATTGCTTCTTTTATCATCTCTAAGTTACTCAGCTACGTTTACGGTAACTAATACAAATGACGCTGGTCCCGGTTCTTTGAGAGATGCTATTAATCAAGCGAACGCAAATCCAGGTCTGGATATCATCGAATTTGATCTTTCTTTAGCGGGTCAAACTATTTTCTTAACTTCTGGTGTAATTACGGTTACAGATGATACTGTAATTAATGGGAATGACGTTCAAAGCATCATTTTAGATGGAGGATGGGATGGTATAAATAATAGTAACGTCGGAAGCCGAATTTTTATAACAGATTTAGGCAACACACCTCAAACAATTACTTTCAATTTTTTAACGTTCCAAAACGGTAACGCTGGCACTCAAGATGGTGGCGCAGATCCGGGTAATCCAGGATCAAACGGTGGGGCTATTTATGCAGAATACACAACATTCAATATTAATTTTTGTACGTTTAGAAATAACACGGGGAATGACGGTGGTGCTATTGAGGCTGAAGCTTCTAATTTCACGGTAACTTCTTCAACGTTTAATAATAATACAGCGCGGGATGATGGTGGTGCTTTTGATGTCGGTGCTTCGTCAACATTAGCCCTAGAAAATTGTACGTTTGCTTTTAATGAAACAGGTACTGGTGGTGCGGGGAATACTAATAATACTGGTGGTGTTTGCCGAATAGACGGGGATGCTACATTTGATCACTGTACATTTGCATATAATATTTCTCAAAGTATTGGAGCAATTCAGCAATCTGTTGGAGGAACGACAATAATTAGAAATTCACTCATTGTAGATAATGTAGATCGCAGTGGTAACGCCTCTAATTGCGGAGGCTCTGGAACCATAGTTGATGATGGAGGTAACTGGACCACCACTCCAGATGCTTGTGTTGGTTCTATGAATCAAGATAGCAATGCCAATATACGTTTGTCGACAATACTTACTAATAATGGTGGTCCTACACAAACGCTATCACTTCCCTGTAATTCTTCGGTACTTGATGCATTAACTGGTTCAACCTGCGGATCATCTGTAGGAGGCGTGGATCAAAGAGGAATAATACGAGGTTTTCTTTTAGAAAATTGTGAGCCAGGAGCCTTTGAAGTCTATAACTGCTTTATAGATAATGATTCAGATGGTGTTTTGGATATGGTAGATCTGGATGATGATAATGATGGTATTTTAGATACAGATGAAAATACTATTGGTGTAGACCCCAGTGGCGACAACGATAATGATGGTATTCCTAACTATTACGATGCTGATGATCAGGGGAATGGACTACCTTCAACTTGTACCGATGCAGATTCAGATGGTGTTTGTGATACGATATCTCCGGTTTTTGATAGTAATGGCGATAATATACCAGATCACTTTTCATTAGATAGCGACGGTGACGGTTGTAGTGATGCGAATGAGGCTTATGGTGATCCCAATGCAGATGGTGGTGATAGTGGTGTTTTTGGCATCGATCCCGCTACGGTCAATACAGATGGGACCGTTGTTGGAGCTTCTTATCCCGGTACTAATACGAATGTGACAACAAATTCTGCTGCAAATGTTTGTTCGTTTGAAGCAGATATTTCTATCGTCAAATCACTGGATAGCTTTATTGATAATGATGGGAGCGGGGATATAAGTCCTGGAGATTTCGTGACTTTTGCCATAACTGTAACGAATGATGGACCAGATGATGCATTTTTCTTGGAATTTACCGATACCTTTCCCGATGGATATGCTGGAATCACAGCGGTCAATCTGGGAGGGACAGTATCTGGTAATACGATTACATGGTCAAATCTTGCACTAGGCTCAGGCGGATCAGGTGATTTACTCTATACAGCAACCATAACTGCGACAGGGAACTATACCAATATAGCAGAATTACAGAGTAGTGCGGCTAATGATCCTGATAGTACACCTGGAAATGGCGATCCTACTGAAGATGATTATAGTAGCTTCACACTAACAGTGAATCCCGTAAGTGATTTAAGTCTTTCTAAAAATGGTGTAATAACCGTTGATGCAGATGGAAATGGCGGGATTAGTAATGGGGATACCATTGTTTTTGAAATTACTGTATTTAATGCCGGTCCAAATGATGCAACCGGTGTTGCAGTTGGTGACAATTTTCCAGATGGATACATCAATCCTGTAAATATAAGTAACGGCGGGGGAGCCGCTGGTAGTACTGTGATTTGGGGAGGTTTAACCATACCTGCGGGAGGTAATATAGTCTTGACATTTGAAGCCACCGCAACAGCAAGTGGCAATTATGAGAATTTTGCCGAAGTCGCGCTAAGCGATAATTTCGATCCAGATAGTAATCCAGATCCATCACCAGATACAGATCCACCTTCTCAAGATGATGAATCCAGTTTCACACCGGTTATTGTTCCAATTTCTGACCTTTCATTAGCAAAAACTGGAGTTTTAATAACTGATAATGACGGAACGGGAAACATAACAGCAGGAGATGTTGTTGAATTTACCATTACACTAGCCAATGCAGGGCCAGATTCTGCGACAGGGGTTCAGGTAACAGATACGTTTCCAGATGGATATACTGCGATAAGTTTCATAAATCCTACCGCTACAGTTGTTGCTAATGACATTATTTGGAATAGTCTTTCAGTTCCTTCGGGCGGGACTATTACATTGACCTACAGAGCGACTATTGCCCCCACAGGAAATTATACCAATGTGGCCGAGGTCACAGCCAGTGACAGTTTTGATCCTGATAGTCCACAAAATAATAATGTGTTAGCCGAAGATGATCAGGTAGAATTCACACCTACGGTTATTGATGTAAGTGATCTTCAAGTTTCAAAAACTTCTTTTCTTTCTCTTGATAATGACGGAAGCGGAAGCATATCTGCCGGTGATATTGTAACGTTCACAGTATCAATAGGAAATGTAGGTCCCAACGTGGCTACAAATGTAAGTCTAGGTGATACTGTACCAGATGGTTACACTAATATTACAGCGATCTCAAATGCCGGGACAGAGACAGGAAACCTCGTAACGTGGACTAATTTGACCATCCCCGTAGGAACCACACTAAGTCTAACATATGAAGCAGAAGTAACAGCTACAGGAAATTATACAAATTTCGCCGAAATTACGGCAGCTCCTCTTGATCCCGATTCCACACCAGATCCAACTCCAGATTCAGATGCTCCTGTTGAAGATGATGAAGCAAGCACCACTCCTGTTGTGGAACCGGTTAGTGATGTTGAAATAACAAAAGCATTAGACTCATTTAATGATCTCGACGGCAGTGGAAGTATTACTAGTGGTGATATTGTTACGTATACCATTACTGTAGTAAACAATGGACCAAATGTTGCCACCAGTATCATTGTTCAAGATACATATCCCACAGAAATTGTTTCTTTCACCGCACTGGGAGGAGGAACAGATAATGGCACTACAATCGCATGGACGATTTCCAGTTTAGGTGTTGGTTCCACTACAGTGTTAAGTTACTCTGCAGAGGTAGGTGTATCAGGAAACTACACCAATTTTGCTGAAGTAACCTTTGCAGATAACTTTGATCCTGATAGCTCACCAGATATTTCACCAGATACAGATGCTCCTTTAGAAGATGATGAGTCAAGTGTGTCCATAGTAGTGGAGAGCTTGAGTGATTTAAGCCTTGCTAAATCAGTAAATAATACGACACCATTAATCGGTGATACCATCATCTTTACGATACAAGTCACTAATGATGGGCCTAATGATTTACCTGCCGGAGCACAGGTAAGGGATAATTTACCAAGTGGATACACTTATGTTAGTGATGATTCTGGAGGAGCATATAATGCTGGTTCTGGGATATGGACTTTGCCGTCTATCCCTGGTGATGGTTCGTCTGTAAATCTTCAGATTACAGTTACAGTAGATGCATCAGGATTATATACAAATGAGGCTCAAATTGTTTCAAGTCCAAATAATGATCCCGATTCTACACCAAATAATAATATTTCTGGTGAGGATGATCAGGATGATGTAACACCTATCATTGATACAGATTTTGATGGAGATGGAATAGGAGATAGTACAGATTTGGATGACGACAACGACGGAATTCCTGATATTGTGGAGAATCCATGTCGCGCGGCTTTCGATTTCACGACATCTTCACAGGGATGGTATACGATTAATAATAATAATAATGGTGCGGTATTTTCAAATCCTTCATCCAATTCTACCGATGGTGTTACAGCAAATGTTGGTTGTCTAATAAGTGTCACTGGTGCTGCTAATGCAAATATTGCAGGCGCAAGCCCTTCAGGAACAAATTATTTAGTGGATGCAGATCCCATTGGGGGAACAACCTATGTGAGGAGTCCCAATTTTGGTGGTGTTGATTTTAGTTCTAATATAGGCGGAACATTTACGTGGGATTATTATAATTATCGCGTTGGTTTTACCGGCAATCCGGGATGGTTCAGTGGCGGATTAAATATATTTTTCTATGACACCAATGGTAATTTTGTAACTGCAAATCAGGCTGTATCAGCAGCTGATTTGGCAAATTTTGAAAACGGTTTTTGGAATAGCTATTCATTAAACATTGATGATGCTACATTTTCAGGAACACTTGCTGATTTGACGAATGTATTATCTGATTTACAATACATTAGTTTACAGGTTGAGTATATCAACGGGGGTAACACAGGGAATTGTGCAGATGTTGAATATTACGCTGTAGATAATATTCAATTTTCTGGAAATTTATTGTGTGACAATGACACTGATAATGATGGTATACCAGATTTTCAGGATTTGGATAGTGATAACGATGGTATATACGACGCAGTTGAAGCAGGTCATGGAGCGTCCCAGACTAATGGTATAGTAGACGGTGCTGTTGGAGCTAATGGTTTGCCAGATGCGGTAGAAACTACCGTGGATAGTGGTTTGATCGACTATTTTGTAGCAGATACTGACACAAATGGTGATCCGGATTATTTAGATCTGGACAGTGATGATGATGGTTGTAGTGATGCGAATGAGGCATACGTTAGTCCGGTAGCCGATGGCGGAGATGGCGGAGAATTCGGTACGGGTTCACCGCCGCCCACTAATCCTGACGGTACCGTTATTGGAGCTTCATATCCTGGAACCAATGTGGCTACAATAACAAGCGCCATTACGACTGCTTGTGATCCTTTTTCAGACTTAGAAGTTAATAAAACAGGTCCTGCTAGTGCAGAGATTGGTGATAACATAACATTTACGATCACCGTAACTAACGCAGGTCCCGAGGATCTGCCTTTATTCACCGCTGAACTAACCGATATTTTGCCTTCGGGATATACATTCGTTAATGCAGTTCCTAGCGGCGGAACATATGATAGCGGGACAGGTGTTTGGTCATTACCGGCAATAGCTTCGGGAGATTTTGCAGAATTAGATATTACTGCAACCATAAACTTTTTTGGGGATTATACTAATGTCGCTGAGATCACTTCAAGCACTTTCTTCGATCCCGATTCAACTCCAGATAATGATGATATTACTGAAGATGATCAGGATGATTTTACGCCCTCAATTTTTTCAGACTTTGATAATGATGGAGTAAATGATGACGTAGACGTCGATGATGACAATGATGGAATTTTAGATACGGTAGAATGTGGTGAGGCAGAAATATGGGAAACTGGAGGTAGTACTTCAGGCACAGGAAATCAAACAGCACTTTTAAATTCAAACGTTGGGGCTACTAGTGTAACCATCTCAACGACAGGAGGATTATTTGATGCAAATGGAAATAATGACTACATAGAATTCAACGAACGTGCTGCTAATAATGGAACGTTTACAGTAAGTTTTGCAGATCCTGTAACCAATCTCAAATTCTATATTCGCGATTTTGGTCGTAGATCATCTTCAACTGCTCGTCTGGGTAATTTTAGTGTTACCTTAAATAACGGTACAGTCATCAACAATGTCAACTTTGATGTATTAGCAACGACGGAAGATTTTGCAGGTGCAGGAGGTGGTAATACTGAAATAGTAGAGAAGTTTCAGCTAAGCGGGATAAATTATATTCAGGATCCAACGACTAATGGCGGTGATAACGAAGCTTACGGCTTACTTGATTTCCCTGCATTTCAAAACATCACAGATTCTGATCTTGCCGTTTCATCATTGACATTTGAATTTTCAGGAGGAGACGGTGAGAATGTGGCACAATTTGGAATCAAGGCGGCTGTTGCGGTAGATACAGATGGTGATGGTATTTTAGATTGTTTTGATTTGGATAGCGATAATGATGGATGTAGTGATGCTAATGAGGCGTATAATGATCCCAATGCAGATGGAGGCGATGGAGGTGCTTACGGCACAGGCAATCCACCTGCAACCAATGCAGATGGTAGTGTAGTCGCAGCGAGTTATCCTGGAACGAATAGTACGGTTACTGATGCTTCTATATCTACTGCAT
>NZ_BAAAFG010000001.1:34776-321747 GCF_039523415.1 Gangjinia marincola | reverse complement strand
GTGATGATTTGTTGGATTGTTATGATCTGGATAGTGATAATGATGGTTGTAGTGATGCCAATGAGGCCTATAGTGATCCCACTGCAGATGGTGGCGATGGCGGTGAGTACGGTACCGGAGTCCCTCCTGCAACAAATCCTGATGGGAGTGTCGTAGCAGCAAGTTATCCCGGTACGAATGCGATGGTGATAGATGCAAGTGTGTCAGGAACTTGTAATCCTGTATTTATTGATTTTGATACTGATCTTGTGCAGAACAGCGACGATATTGATGATGACAATGATGGGATATTCGATCTGGTAGAATGTGGAGATTCCAGGCGATGGAACACAGGAGGATCAACGAGTGGTACTGGTAATCAAACCGCTAATTTAAATTCTATCGTGAATAGTTCTACGATCATTGTTTCCACCTCTGGAGGTCAATTTGTCAATACAGGTAACGCAACGCTGATAGCATTCTCAGAAGGTACTGCAGGCAATGGATCTTATACGATCACCTTTGATAGTCCTGTGACAGATCCTAAAATATATATAAGAGATTTAGGACGCAGTGGTAATTCTAATTCGCGCTTAGGAAATTTTACGGTCGTATTAGAAAACGGAACAGTATTATCCAATGTAAATTTCAACATCTTGTCGAATACTGAGGACTACCCCGGGATAGGAGGAGACAATCCAGAGTTTATTGAGAAATTTAATTTAGGTGGAATTTATTACGTACAGGATCCTACAGATAATGGTAATGGTAGTGAAGCATTTGGACTTTTAGCTTTTCCTCAGTTGACTAACATAACTGATTTTAGCCTTGCTGTCCAGTCTATCACGTTTGACTACGAAGGAGTAGGATTAAATACAGCCTTTATAGGTTTTAAAGGGATTGTTGCTATCGATACCGATGGTGATGATTTATTAGATTGTTACGATCTGGATAGTGATGGGGATGGTTGTAGTGATGCCAATGAAGCTTATGATGATCCTACTGCTGATGGTGGAGATAATGGGTTCTACGGTACAGGTAATCCACCGGCGACAGAGGCAGATGGAAGTGTGACGGCTGCAATTCCTTATCCTACTCCCGCCGATGGAGATGGTAATGGTACGTTTGATTTTATTGAAGTAGGTATAGGTCCTACTATTGTAACTCAGCCTAGTAATGTAGTGATATGTTTAGGAGATACGGGGACCATATCAGTGGGTGCAAGTGGGAGTAATTTAAATTACCAATGGCAAGAAAGTACAGACGGCGGAGCTACATTTACCGATCTTTCCAATGGCGGATTTTACAATGGGGTTACTACAGCGATATTATCCCTATCTAATGTTGATCTTTCCATTACCGGTAATCAATATCAAGTTATTGTAAGCAATACAGCCTTTACCTGTGGAGATATCACTTCAACCGCTGTGCTACTCACTATTCCTGATGTTGAAGGAGTTTTTACAGGTACTAATCCAGTCACGTGCGGCGGTACCGAGGGATTCATCACTATCGCAGATTTACTACCTCTTGAAACTTATCAACTAAGTTACTTGGATGATGGCGTGCCTACAGGGCCTCTAAATGCCATTACAGATGGTAGCGGTATATATGTCATTCAAAATCTCGATGCAGGAGTATATAGTGATATAACCTTATCCTTAACAGGCTGTAGCAGTGTGCCACAAACGATCACGCTTACTGATCCTGCACCACCTAATGCTCCTGTAAGCGGTGGCGACCAGTCAGAGTGCGAACAAAATCCTATACAGACCCTTACAGCAACAGCTACTGCGCCCGCAGGAATCAATGTCGTTTGGTATGATGCGCCAACAGCCGGAAATGTGGTGACGAATCCTATATTGAATACAGTTGGGAATATCACATATTTTGCAGAGAGCTTTGACACAACCACACTTTGTGTAAGCACAGCGAGAACGGCAGTTACGTTAGAGATTATTGATCCAGGGGTACCTGTGATCTCGAGTTGTCCTACAAATATTACTCAATCTAATGATCCAGACGTATGTGAGGCTGCTGTAAACTGGACACCCCCTACCGCAACATCAAACTGTGGAGCAATTACAACCACCAGCACACACAATCCCGGAGATACTTTTGCAGTGGGCGTTACTACGATTATATACACCTTTACAGCGTTAGATGGATCAAGTGATACATGTAGTTTTGATGTAACGGTACTTGATGATGAAGATCCTACCATTACAGGTCCCGGGGATCAAACGCTTAGTAATGATGCCGGGGTGTGTAGTGCAGTGTTTACTTACACCATTACTACAGCAGATAACTGTGCAGGTGAAACTGTTGTGCAGACCGGCGGACTGGCTTCTGGCGCAGCATTTCCTGTCGGTACTACCACAAATACCTTTGAGGTTACTGATGCAGCAGGAAACAGTACTACTTACAGTTTTGATATAACGGTAACTGATAATGAAAACCCTACCGTTACTGGTCCCGGGGATCAAACTCTTAGTAATGATGCCGGAGTGTGTAGTGCAGTGTTTACCTACACCATCACTTCAGCAGATAACTGTACCGGTGAAACTGTAGTGCAGACGGGCGGACTAGCTTCTGGCGCTGCATTTCCTGTTGGTACTACCACAAACACCTTTGAGGTTACCGATACAGCAGGAAACACTTCTACCTACAGTTTTGATGTAACGGTAACAGATGATGAAGACACTACCATTACAGGTCCCGGGGATCAAACTCTTAGTAATGATGCCGGGGTGTGTAGTGCAGTGTTTACTTACACTATTACTACAGCAGATAACTGTGCAGGTGAAACTGTTGTGCAGACAGGTGGGCTAGCTTCTGGCGCAGCATTTCCTGTTGGTACTACCACAAATACCTTTGAGGTTACCGATACAGCAGGAAACACTTCTACCTACAGTTTTGATGTAACGGTAACAGATGATGAAGACCCTACCATTACAGGTCCCGGGGATCAAACTCTTAGTAATGATGCCGGGGTGTGTAGTGCAGTGTTTACTTACACCATAACTACAGCAGATAACTGTGCAGGCGAAACTGTTGTGCAGACCGGCGGACTAGCTTCTGGCGCAGCATTTCCTGTCGGTACTACCACAAATACCTTTGAGGTTACTGATGCAGCAGGAAACAGTGCTACTTACAGTTTTGATATAACGGTAACTGATGATGAAGCACCAAACCCAGATACAGTTAATTTGCCCGATGTAATAGGAGAATGCGATGTTACAGTGACAGCACCTTCGGCTACAGATAATTGTAATGGCACTATTACTGGTACTACGTCTGATCCTACTTTTTATACTGATCAAGGAGTTTATCAAATAACCTGGAGCTATAGTGATGGGAATGGCAATATCTCAACTCAAACACAAACCGTAATAGTAGATGATACCACCGCTCCCGTAGCAGATGTATCCACATTGCCTACAATTACAGAAGAATGTAACGCCACAGCAACCGCACCAACGGCAACTGATGCCTGTGAAGGAACCATTGTTGGAACAACATCTGATCCCACGACCTATGATGTTCAGGGAGTATATACAATTACTTGGTTTTATGATGACGGTAATGGTAATACCAGTAGTCAAAATCAAACGATAATTATCGATGATGGAATACCTGCGGTTTTTGACGAACCGGTATTACCTACAATTACTGTTGAGTGTAATGCCACGGTACCTTTTCCAACAGCTACGGATAATTGCGTTGGAGTAATAACGGGAACAACCAATGATCCCATTGTATATACAGATCAGGGGACATACACCATCACGTGGAGTTATGATGATGGAAATGGTAATATTCCAACGCAAACACAAACCATTATCGTTAATGATATCACGGCTCCTGTTCCTGATGTTCAAAATTTACCTGTCATCATCGGTACCTGTAATGTTCAAGTCACTACAATACCTACCGCTACAGATAACTGTACGGGAAGTATTACTGCAACCACAACAGATCCCCTGTTTTACGATCAAGTTGGAACTTATGTAATTACTTGGATGTATAACGACGGTAATGGTAATGATACCACGCAGCAGCAAACAGTAGAAGTGGAGGAGACTAACGTTATTACACCAACGGTTTTAAATCTCCCTGACTTAACAGGAGAGTGTTCGGTTTCTGTAACTCAATTACCAACGGCTCTGATTGGTTGTGAAGGAAATGAAATCATAGCAACAACCACAAACCCTACAAGCTACGATCAGCAAGGTACGTATACGATTGTTTGGACCTACAGTGATGGCGCAGGTAATAGCGTGAATCAAACCCAACAGGTATTTGTTGATGATGTAACCGCCCCACTACCTAACATTACCAATTTGCCTGAGGTGACAGCAGCTTGTTCGATAGAAATTACGGACTTCCCAACAGCTACCGATAATTGTGAGGGTCCAATTACCGCCACAACTACAGATCCAACGATGTACACCGCTATAGGAACGTACACTATTACCTGGGTTTATGATGATGGTAATGGTAACATAAGCAATCAAATCCAAACCGTTACAATCATTGATTCAACTGATATAATTCCATCTATAGATCCTTTGCCGGATATTTCTGGGGAATGTGACGTCTCGATTACTGACATTCCGACGGCCGTGGTAGGTTGTAGTGGTACAATAATTAATGCTACAACGACCGATCCTCTCAATTATGACATAATTGGTACCTATCTAATCACATGGGTTTATATTGATGGATCAGGCAATAATATTACTCAAACTCAAACTATTATTGTAGAGGATACTACAAGTCCAGTTCCAGATTTAACAACACTACCAACTGTCACGGCTGAATGCCAGGTTACCTTGAATCCGCCTACAGCAACAGATAACTGTGCGGGTGTCATTGTTGCAACAACTAGTGATCCAACTGTATATGATGAACAAGGCGAATATTTTGTTAATTGGATTTATACAGATAATGTTGGAAATACCAGCACTCAGACTCAAACTGTTATTGTAGATGATACACTCTCTCCTGTGGCAGATATCCCGGCACTTCCCACCATTGTAGGTGAGTGTAGTGTTACCATCACTCAATTCCCTACAGCAACAGATAATTGTGCGGGTAGTATTACAGCTACCACTCAAGATGCCGTAGCGTACGATCTTCCCGGCAGCTATGTCATTACCTGGGACTATGATGATGGTAATGGGAATGTATCTTCTCAAACTCAAAACGTTATCATTGAAGATACTATGGCTCCTGTACCGGATCTAGCGGTATTACCTGATGTAATTGTGGAATGTGTGGCTGTTTTGACAGAACCTACTGCTACTGATAATTGTGAAGGAGTTATTTTTGGATATACCTCAACACCACTCACCATTGATGTACAAGGTAATTATACCATAACATGGTTTTACGAAGACAGTAGTGGAAACATTAGTTTTCAAGAGCAACAAGTCATTGTAGAAGATACAGAACCTCCTGTTATTAGCTGTCCGGACGATATTGTTCTAGGCAGTATAGATGGCCAGCCTGTCGCAGTAGAAAATATCGATGTCACTGCAAATGATAATTGTGAAATCACACAAATTATATATGATCTCAGTGGAGCAACGACTGCTCAGAGTCCAGCTACAGGTATTAACTCTGCATCAGGAGAATTATTCAACATAGGAATTACTACAGTAATCTATCAGGTTATAGATATTGGAGGTAACGTAAGTACGTGTAGTTTTGATGTTGAAATATTTGCAGAGCCGGTAGATTTGGTATTTACGAAGACCGTAGATAATAATAATCCAGAGCGAGAAGAAATTATCACGTATACAATCACCGTTGAAAATAGTTCAGGGGGATTAGCTACAGGTATAGCGATCAACGATAATTTACCCTCAGGCTTATTATTTATATCGGCTGAAGCTAGTGTGGGTACTTACAGTAATCCTATCTGGAGTATAGATCAATTGTTCCCTGGAGAGTCTGCCAGTCTGGATATTCTTGTACAGGTTGATCCAGAATTTGAAGGGAGTGAAATCTTAAATCTTATTGACTACATTTTTAATGAACCAGATGCGAACAGCGATGGAGATGATCTAGAGGAGTTAGTCATTATAAGAGATCCGTTCTCAGAGTTGATTGCTAATACAATGACGCCTAATGGCGACGGTGCTAATGATACGTTCTATATAGAGGGAATTGAACAATATCCTGATAATAAACTAATGATCTTCAATAGATGGGGAAATAAAGTGTTTGAAACCAGAGGATATGCGAATGAATGGGGAGGTACTCACGACGGTAAACTTTTACCGGTAGCGACATACTACTATATCCTCGAATTAAATGATTTAAAAGATCGAACCTTTAGAGGTTCAATAACAATTATACGATAATGAGAAGAGCGTTTATTTTTTACGTAGTATTGATCGCTGTCGGAATTTGTTATGGACAGCAAAACCCTCAGTATACGCAATATCTGCAAAATCCCTTTGTGATTAACCCTGCTTTGACGGGATTAGAAGATTATATGGATATAAACGCGGGTTTTAGAAATCAATGGACCGGATTTGAAGGGGCTCCACGTAGTTATACCATAAGTGTGAATACACCGCTAATGTTATTACAAGGTCAACTCCCCGGGCGGTATGACCGGCATCGAACAGGATTGGGATTATTCGCCTATACGGACGAGACCGGACCAATAAGTCGAAGCGGTTTTTACGGGAGTTTTGGCTATCACCTGCGTATGAGTGATGACTGGCGGGTATCATTTGGAACTTTTATTGGAGCCACGCAGTTCAGGTTTGATGAATCGCAAGCCTTTTTAGTTCAAAACCCTAATGATGTATTAGTCAGGAACTTTAGTAACTTTCAATTCGACACGAGTATTGGAGTCTATTTTTACTCAGATTATTTATTTGGAGGTTTATCAGTTAATCAACTACTGGATAGAGAAATACCATTTGATATTACAAACAATATTTTAGAGCCTACGGGTAAAATTAACCGCAACTTTAACTTTTTGGCAGGAACTAGATTTAAAATTAATAAGGACTCAGAAATAGTCCCAAGTGTATTGATTAAATACGTGGATCCTGCACCATTACAGTGGGAGATCGGGGGCAAATATGTTTATGATAATCGTTTCTGGGCGGGAGCTTCTTATCGTAACGAAGAGTCGATTTACGCCTTAGTTGGATTTAGGTTTTGGGAAAAAGTATTGCTGAGTTACTCGTATGACTATATACTCAACGAATTACAAGCGGGGCAGTCTGGTAGTCACGAACTCATTTTAGGATATCGCTTGGATTTTGGTAACAAACCATGTCGATGTCCCAGATATAGTTTTTAATAAAAAAGGTTACATCAATTATTTTTCTTTCTTTAAATAGATTGATGTTCTAGCACAGAAAAAAAAAGATTTTAAGAAAATCTTTACATTTATAAATCAAGGATATCTAGTGAAAACAAAACTATTTCTCACATTCATAATTTCAATATATTAGGCAATTATTAAATTGAATTTTTTCGTTTGAATATAATTATCGGCTTAGGCATCTTTCAAGGGTTTGTTTTTTGTGTTTTATTGCTTTCCTATAAATCCAATCGGAATTTTATAGGATATTTTATCGCTGCACTAGTATTTTTTATTGCCATCGCTAATTTGCAGCCTTTTTTATTATCTATTGGAGTACTAAATGCTTATCCAAATTTAATCTACGCATTTTTACCATGGGAACTACTTTTTGCTCCTGTGCTGTTACTCTTTTACAAAGCTCATTTTATAGGGCAACAATTAAAGAGATATCAAATTTGGCTTTTGATTTCTCCTTTTGTTGGTTTGTCATTATTAAAGGTTTTAAGGATTATCTTTGGATGGAAGCCACAAAAGTTTCTGGACTGGTATGGCGGGTATTCATTTGATCATCTATCTACAGTAATGTTGTTTTCTTCAGTATTCACACAGAGTATATTACTTTATTTGTTAATCAACTCGTACAAGCGAGATAAAAATCTTAGCATAAATTACTTATCTAAAGAATACTTTAAGAGCCTAAAGGTAATTCTTCTTTTCCTGTTCTTTACAGGATTCTTTTGGATTGCGGCGCCTATTTTTGATTTTTTATATACCACTAGGATGGATCACTACATCCCGTTTTGGGTACTTTTATCTATATTCACTTATATACTGGCGTATTTAGGTTTGGGTCACCTCAAGCTTTCAGGACAGCGAAAAAATTTAAGGGGTGCACTACAACCGATGTCAAATACCGGTGTTGTACGCATTTCTGATTCTGATATCACGATCAAATTTAATCAATTGCTTACTGATCAGAAACTCTTTCTGGATCCTAAACTTTCATTGGAAAAACTCGCCTCAATGTTAACCATATCGCCGTCGTACTTATCAACTATGTTAAATAAAGATGGTAGTCTCAGTTTTAATGATGCGGTAAATTCATATCGAATTAGCTACGCAAAAGATATTTTGCTTGATTCTGAATTTGATCAATATACCGTTATTGCCATAGGTCTGGAGTCAGGCTTCAACAGTAAGTCTGCTTTCTACGCAGCATTTAAAAAATTCACAGGGATGTCTCCCAGCGAGTATCGTCGCAATAGCCTGCGTAAAAAAGCAGGATAGTTCTCCTATTTATTACAAAATCAAATATTCAGGACAGGCTTCCAGTCCGATAGATAGATATTTGACTATAAATTTTAGTCATGGGAGAACAGTATAGAATGATTAGCTATGTAAGTACACTTACCGGTGAAGTATCTATTGATGAAGTTAAAAATTTACTTTGCCAAACAGAATGTACCAACAACTCAATTGGTATAAAGGGAATGTTACTTTTTCATGAGGGACATTTTTTTCAGTACCTGTCTGGCGAAAAATCCACAGTATCAGACATATTTAATAAGATTACATGTGATCATAGACATCATGCTATCCAGATCATTACAGACAAAAGTTTGCTAAGAAATAAGAGGGAGGTAATTTATGGTGAAAATGAATATAAAGGTTTTATAAGTGGGGTACCTAATCGCTTCTGTGATCACGAATTAGAACGATATACTAAGCACTTAAAACGTGTTGATTTAAAAGCCTATCGTCTTTTGAGTTACATGATATATCAGTTTTACAGAAAAATAGCTGTCTAAATGAGATTAATATTTCTTGATTTCATCACTAAACAAGTAGCATGTAGTTTTACTATTTTTTCTGCGTATCTTAGAGTTTAATTTCACGAGTGAATAGGACAATACTTTCCTATGTTGTCAAGTTTAGCTAAGTCTATGTATAATTAAAATCTTCACATGTTGAATACTTCTCATAAACGCAATTGGTTAATCAAAGGAGGTTTGGGAACAGTTCTTTTAGGTTTCGGGATCTGTGCAATTGTTGAAATAGGTATTCTCAAATATAATGGTATGGAAACACTACAATGGGTAACATTAGGGACCTTAAGTTTAGTTGTTTTTATGGTAGGATTGTTCCTGCTGTTCGGATCTTTTCAGGAAAAAATCAGCTATTTAAAAAAGCAAGGCAAATTGTAACTCCTATATTTGTTTAAAATTATAACGCTTTCGCGGAAGGATATGAAGATACTAGTAACAGGAGGGTTAGGTTTTATAGGCTCCCATACAGCTGTTGCCCTGCAGCAAAAAGGATATGAAGTGGTAATTGTTGATGATTTATCTAATTCATCCATTGAAGTTTTAGATGGTATTACACAGATTACCGGTATTAAACCTGCATTTGAACAGCTTGATTTACGCAATGAGTCTTCTGTCAAAAATCTTTTTAACAGCCATAAGGATATTACGGGTGTAATCCATTTTGCAGCTTCAAAAGCAGTGGGTGAAAGTGTTGAGAATCCGCTGTTGTATTATGAAAATAACATCAATAGTTTAGTGTATCTCCTTAAAGAACTCACTAAGCATAATTGTAAACTCATTTTTAGTTCCTCTTGTACGGTTTATGGTCAGGCAGATGAGATGCCAATTTCAGAGGCTGCCCCTATAAAAAAAGCTGAATCTCCATATGGAAATACCAAGCAGATAGGGGAAGAGATCATAACTGATGTTTGCAAGGCTTATCCTGACTTTAAAGCTACGTTATTACGGTATTTTAATCCAATTGGAGCTCATGAAAGTGGTCTAATTGGAGAACTTCCAATTGGAGTTCCTCAAAACCTGGTCCCTTTTATTACGCAAACTGCAATCGGCAAACGAGAACAACTTTCGATTTTTGGGGGTGACTATCCTACTCAGGATGGCACTTGCATTCGTGATTACATTCATGTGGTTGATTTGGCTGAAGCCCACGTAGTAGCACTGGAGCAATTGTTTGATACCTCATATACGACTTCGCTTTCTATTTATAATCTTGGAACCGGCGCAGGAAATTCTGTTCTTGAGGTCGTTAAAACATTTGAAGAGGTAAGTGGTGTAGATCTTCCCTATGCCATTGTAGAAAGACGAACAGGGGATGTTATTCAGGCTTATGCAGATACTACTAAGGCCAGTAAGCAGCTGGGATGGAAGTCACGCTTTACGTTGGCTCAGGCCTTAGAAAGTGCCTGGAAATGGGAGCAAAAGCTGGCTGACTAAGATTTTATGAAAAAATCGTATGGTTGAGGCAACCTTTATGAAAAGAATTGCGTCTATATTGAAAAGAGATAATAAGACAACTCATGAAACGATTACTACTATTCTTCTTTATTGGTTCAATTTCTTTTATTGCATTTGGGCAAGATTCAATTGTAAGTGCTAAAGTCAGAGATTTAAAAACGAAAAAGCCCATTGCTTACGCGACCATCCAATTTGGAAAAAATAGCGGGACCATTACAAATAATGAAGGCTTATTTACCGTTGATACGTCCCGTATGAGTAATACTGATTCTATTGCAATTAGTAGTATTGGTTATGAAAATTATGTTTTCGCAAAAAATAAAGAGGTAGACTCCATTATTTTTCTGGTTCCTAAAGTAGAAGAATTAGATCAGGTGTTTTTGACCTCAAAAGAGCTTGATGTTGATGAGATCATTGACTTAGTTGAAGAAAATCTGGAAAAGAATTTTCCATCCGTCATAGCGAAAAGAAAAATGTTCATGCGCTCCTCTTCAACCAATCACGTGCAGGAGGTTACGTTTGATCTTCAAAATTCTACCATTCCTGAATTTACTAAACCATTTTTTGATAGTCTCTCTGGTATGGGAGAAGGATATTACTATAAATATGAAGATATCTTGGGAGAAGCTTTATTAAAAGGCGAACGTGCTAAGATAGACCCCATTAAAGCGACCTCTATTACAGATGAGAATGCTACAGATATATCAGAAGATCTAATTGAAGAGCTCAAAGAAATCATAAAAAAACGCACTAAGAAAGACAGCTACTATAAAATTAAGATGGGACTCATAGGATTTACCGTTGATAATGATGACTTCAAGTCTGATGATAGTTCAACCGGAGATTCATCACAAGGGGTTAAAATATCTATCAATGAGGAAGGTAGTGATATCTATATTAAAGATAGAGCTATAGATTTGAAAAATGCACTTAAGAGTAATTTTGCTTACGCTGAAAGTTTATTAAATGTAATTGAAGACAATAACAAGTACAAGTTTATAAAAGACGGAATTGTATCAGACGGAGAAATGATCCTTTATCGTATAAAGTTTGATTCAAAACGAAGATCAGGGTTTAAAGGAGAATTGTACGTCAATGTAGAGGACTTTGGAGTTGCCAGAATTGTATTTAAAAACAAAAGGAAACTGGAAGGTTTAAGCTTATTTGGTTTTGGCTACAAGAAATTTTTATACGCAGGAGAATGGGTTTATGAGAGATCAGCAACAGGTTATATTCCAAGTTTTATACGATTTGAGGAGGGAATGACGGCCTTTGTTGATCGAAATTTTAAGATAATAGAGAAGAATGACAATGTATCTGGAAGAAAACGTCAAAATAAAACTTCAGTAGATTTAACTGTGACTACATCAAGTACTGATGTTCATGAGATTCTATTTTACGATAATAAGACCATAACCGCCGAAGCCTTTGATGCGTTTAAAGTACAAGAAGTATATAAGCCTATCGTTCTTGATGCTTATGACGCTCAAATATGGTCTGGGTACTCCATAATTGAGCCTAATAGGGCATTTAAATCGTTTAGAGCGAATTCGGGGGAGTGATTTTTAATTGTAGTTTTCGTATTCAATCACAGTCTCCGGTATGCAATGGTAGTCTTTTTTAAATTCGATAATGAATTTAAGATTAACGATGAAGGATTTTTGATTTATGAGTGTATCGTACTTAAATAACAAACGAGAAATGACCAATAGCTAGGAAATCAATCGCAAAGCGGATCATCCATGACAGGATAGCGATAATTCTTCCGGTAGCTGTAATGCCACCATTCTGTTCTAATGGGTTGAAAACCGAATTTCTGCATTCCTTCGCGGAGTATCTTGCGGTTCTCTAAGACTTCTTTAGGTAAGCTCATATTATCCTGATGTGCTTCTCTTCCGAAGAAATCATAGTCTGTCCCCATATCAAGCATCTTTCCTGTTTCAAGATCCTCCAGGGTTAAATCGACCGCAGCGCCGCGATTATGCACAGATTTTTTAGTATATGGATTCGCCACATAGGTAGGATTGGGGTAAATTTTCCACATTTTTTTTTGAACAGACAATGGTCGATAACAGTCAAATAAACGAATTCGATAGCCCATCTCACAGAAATAAGTATTTGCTAAATCCAGTGATTTTGCTACTTCATCTTGGAGAAGACAGCGCTCACACTCATATACTGCCGTTTTTAAAAAATTATTGGTCGTAGCATACCGCACTTCGTAAGTAAAAGAAACAGATACATCCTTAAGATCCACTAATCCATCCTGATTAATTGTTTGATCAAGATTCTTTATGCTAATAAGCGTAAGAACCGGTAGGAGAAAGAATAATTTCCTCATCATGTTTCAAAGGTAATTGATATCTTGGTAATATAATTATCTTAACGGCTTCATAAAGTGTATGGAAACTTCAGCACAACTTGCACATCATTTAAAAACGGTCTTCTTTGGTGGTAATTGGACATCAGTTAACGTAAAAGATGTATTGTATCGTATTGATTATAAGGTGGCTACGTCAACACTTAACGGTATTCATTCCATTGCCACTTTGGTATATCATATCGGGTATTATGTAACGGCTATTCGCGGAGTTTTAGAGCGAAATGAATTAAACGCAAAAGATGAATTAAGCTTTGACTGTCCATTAATCGATAGTGAAAAGAGCTGGGAGGATTTGAAAAACAGTACGTTACTTCAAGTTGAGAAGTTATCAATTTTAATGGCTCAGTTCCCTTCTCATCGTCTATCAGAAGATTTTATCGATTCAAAATACGGTTCATACTACCGCAATTTCTTGGGTCTTATTGAGCATACTCATTACCATTTAGGACAAATTGTGTTGATAAAAAAATTGGTACAGCAAGTTGGTGAAGAATAGCATTATCATCTGATATTAGCATTTCTTAATTTTTTTAAACTTTAAATACGATCAGGTTAAAATTGAATTAAATGAAATAAACTTATGAAACTATAGCAGTTGTTGGATTATTTTTAGAAAAAACTAACAACAACCATGAAAGATTCTATTAAAAAAACAGCACGCGTAGGTTACGCAGCTAAAGGAACCGTATATGCTGTAACAGGTGTATTGGCATTACTTACTGCCCTGGATATGGGTGGTGATAAAGCCGGCAAGCTTAAAGTTATCGAATTTATTGAAAAACAGGAATTTGGATCTGTACTAATTGCTATTTTAGGTTTGGGACTAATTTGTTATGCTGTTTGGAGATTTATACAAAGCATTAGTGATCCTGAAAATATTGGAAGTGACGGTAAGGCTTATGCCAAGCGGTTTGGATTCTTTTTGAGCGGAGTATTTTATTTAGGCTTAGGCGGTTTAGCTGTTTATAAAGCGTTTTCAAGTACTTCTGGCGGAAGCGGCAGTGGAGGTTCCTCATTCGCTAACTCAGATTGGTTTGAATATGTGCTCATTGCAGCGGCGATTGGATTAGCGATTAAAAGTATTTTTCAATTCAAAAAGGCGTATACTCAGGATTTCTTAAAGAAATTTGATTATGAATCTATTTCTGAAGCGAAACGCCGAAAAGTTGTAAAAAATTCTGGGATCATGGGACACATCGCACGTGGTGTTGTTACCGGGATAATTGCCTTTTTCTTATACAAGGCATATTCAAATTCTGTTAATAGCACAGAAAAAATTGGTGGAACAGCCGAAGCATTCTCATTTATTCAAGAGCAGTCATACGGTAGCATCTTACTTGGTCTTACCGCAGCAGGCTTAATTTGCTATGGTATTTATATGTTTACACTCACAAAATACCGTCAATTTAGCGATTAAAATTTTTTCAAAAGAATTGTATGATTTCTATGGTAAACTCAAGTTAGGACGTATTTTTGCATTTTTAAAATCCTTTCGTAAACGACGTGCATGGCAGAACTCAAGGAGAAAAAGGTACTTTACGATTACCAACAACGTGATCTTGAAGCTATCTTTTCTAAAATCGAAGAAAAACAAACTGATTTCAATTTGCTTTACCAGTTACCAACAGGTGGAGGGAAAACAGTTGTTTTTTCTGAGATGGTTAGACGATACATCAAAGAGTACAATAAAAAAGTTGTCGTTCTTACTCATCGTATTGAGCTATGCAAGCAAACCTCTGCCGTATTAAATAATTTTAGAGTTAAAAATAAGATCATCAACAGTACGGTTAAAGAACTTGATGAACAAGATCAGGACGATTACGACTGTTTTGTTGCCATGGTTGAAACACTAAATAACCGTCTTAATGATGAGCAGGTAGAGTTGGACAATGTGGGATTAGTTATCATAGATGAAGCACATTATAATTCGTTTAATAAACTGTTTAAATATTTTGAGCACGCCTTTATTTTAGGAGTAACGGCGACTCCCTTAAGCTCTAATTTGGATCAACCTATGCGTCGTAATTACGACGATTTAATCGTGGGAGAATCTATTTCTTCACTGATTGAGAAAGGTTATTTAGCCAGAGCCAAAACCTTTAATTACGATGTAGGTTTGGGAACACTTAAAGTTGGACCTAACGGTGATTATACGGTAAGCTCATCAGATGACCTGTATACCAGCATGTCTATGCAAGAAAAATTGGTCAATGCCTATGAAGATCATTGTAAGGGAGCAAAAACGTTAATTTTTAATAATGGTATTGCAGCTTCATGGCACGTATTTGAATTATTCAAAGAAGCTGGCTATCCTATTCGCCATCTGGACAATACCCACAGCAAAGAACAGCGTAAGGAAATCTTATCCTGGTTCAAGCATACACCTGATGCGATATTAACTTCAGTAAGTATACTCACTACAGGCTTTGATGAACCTACAGTACGCAGCATTATTCTAAACCGTGCGACTCGTTCATTAACGCTTTATCACCAAATGATTGGCAGAGGATCAAGAAAACTTCCTAATAAGGATGAATTTACAGTCGTTGACTTGGGGAATAATATTGCACGTTTTGGACCATGGGAATCACCAATGAACTGGCCGTATATCTTTGCCTATCCTGACCAGTTCCTGGATAACATGATCACCGATGAGGATATTGAGCGTAATTTTATTTATAAAATGCCACCAGAACTCAGAGCTCAGTTTTCTAATACTGAAAACGTGGAATTTGACATGAAACGGGTGTACAAAAAAGTGATTGCCGAAGGCAAAAAAGCTAAAGCCGCACTCGACATATCTATAGCTCAGCATGCAAAAATGTGCGCTGAAAATAGTGAAGATGTTTTTGATGCCAGAATCTTAGCTAAAGAGCTTAAAGATGACATTGCAGAACGCGTTAGAAAGTATTCATATTGCATTATCAACAATACAAAAAACTATAAAACCTGGTTGTTTGAAGACTATAATCGTAAATTAAGACAGCGTATCAATGAGCTGTTTATGGATTAATCTTCTTCAGATTTCTTACCAAACAGCCCTAAGAAGCCTTTTTTCTTTTTCTTATATTTTTTAGTCTTTTCTGGATTTGTGAATAAACGCTTAAGTAGTCCATCACGCTTATCATCTGGACAGTCCACTAATTCCTGTTCTTTTTCAGTTAATTGCTCAAAGGGTACTTTAGTTAAGGAGCGATACTCTTTGCGTTGTGTAAGCTCTTTATAGGTTTCTCCAAATACGGGTAATGCCGCATAAGCTCCCTGACCAATAGCTGTTGAACTAAATCCAATCTCATAATTATCTAGGCCCACCCATGTTATTGCTACCAATTTTGGAGTAATTCCAACAAACCAGGCATCTTTGTTATTTTGCGTAGTACCTGTTTTTCCTGCAAGTGCATTGGTCAAATTGTAGGTTGTTCTCAATCGCTTTGCGGTTCCCTTGTTTACTGTTTCTTGTAACATGTCAATGATGACTTTTCGGGTTGTTTGAGAGATTACTTCTTCTTTAGTGGTCTTCGGTTTAAAATCTGCTAAGACAGTTCCATCACTTGTTTCTATTCGCACTATAAAATATGGTGTAGCAGGTTTTCCTTTGTTGATGTAAGTGCTGTAAGCTTTACTTAATTCCAGTATACCCAATTCTGCCGTTCCTAATGCCAGTGAAGAAACATTTGGCAGTGTACTTTCAATGCCCATAGCGTATGCCAGCTCTTGAACATTCTCAAGGCCTGTTTCTTTAAATACTTGAACAGCAACTGTATTCACCGATCTACTCAGCGCTTTTTTCATGGATATGTTGAGATAAGGATCTTTAGTCTCACTACTATTAGAAGGTACCCAGCCTTCTTCATACTCATATTTGCGTACAGGAAAATAACTACAGGGATCTATACCAGATTCTAATGCCGCAGTATAAACAATTGGTTTAAAGACTGATCCTACTTGACGCTTGCTTTGGGCAACATGATCATATTGAAAGGTTTCAAAGTTGACACCACCAATCCAGGTACGTACCGCTCCAAATTGATCTGTAATTAGCGTGCCACTGTGGAGTAATTTTGCCTGATCTACTATGCTATCAATAATGCTTGCTTCTTTCACCAAATCACCTTGATGAGAAAAAAGATTCATCAATCTTTTTTGCTGTAATGAATCCATGATTTCTGTATCATTCCATCCAGCATTCTTTAAGTTCTTATAAACTGCTGAGCGCTTAAGGATTTTCATTCTAAGCGCTTTATCTACAATCCAGGGAGCATTATTCCCATAGGCTTGTTCAAATTCTCCTTGAAGTTTTGCTAAATGATTCTTGGTAACATCTTCAGCAATACCTTGCATTGTTTTGTCTAGAGTGGTGTAAATCTTAAGACCGTCATGGTAAAGATTATATTCTTGATCTGTACTTTTTTCAATAGAGTCCAGAATTTTTATCGCTTTTAACCTGACCTGTTCTCTAAAGTACGCCGCGCTGGCTTGTTCATCTGTTAGGTGTTGGTAATCTAAGACTAAGGGCTGAAGCGAAGCTATTTTAGCGCGATCGGGGCTCAACGTACCATACGAGACCATTTGTTTCAAAACCGTGTTTCTACGTGCTTTGCTTTGAGCTGGGAAAAGCCTAGGGTTGTAATAGTAGTTTGCCTTAAGCGATCCGATAAGTGTAGCAGCTTCAGTCAAGTTTAAGTCTGAAACCTTTTTATTGAAAAATTTTCGGGAAGCACTGCCTATTCCGTACGTATTATCAGGGAAGGGAACTGTATTTAAGTATTTGGTTAAAATGTCTTCCTTAGAATACACCTCTTCCATGCGACGGGCAATAAATATTTCCCTAATCTTATTGACCACAATCCCAAAACGTCCAAAATCTTTTCGGCCATAAGCATTCTTAGCAAGTTGTTGAGTAATCGTGCTTCCGCCACCGGCCGATTTTTGTTGTAAAAGAATAGTTTTAAAAATAACCCGTAGTAAACTTTTCTCATCAACACCGTTATGCTCATAATAACGGGTGTCTTCTGTACTTACAAGCGCTTCAATGAGGTGTTTAGGCAGTTGATCATAGGTGATTGGTTCACGGTCAAAAACATATACTTTTCCTAGGACTTCCTTATTGCGATCAAAAATAATTGAAGCCTTACTTTGAGTGAGCGTAGCTAGTTGTTCTTTTGAGGGAAGTTTTCCCCATAATCCTACATAAATACTCCCTACGAATAAAAACAGGAGAAGAATTACACTTAAGAATAACTTTAAAAATAATTTAAACCAAGAGAAAGAGGCTGCCTTTTTCTTTTTTCGCATGTGTATACTTTAGCATTCAAACGAACTAAAACGACATATATTGAATAATCAAAGAAACTCCTACAATTGTGAAACAACTTTAAAAATAGCGATGGCATAGATATAATAGCGCACAAATCGAAGCAATCCAATGATCAGTAATTGTTTAAAACTAAACTTAATTAAACCTGCCGCTATACAAGAGATAGAAAAGGGAAGTGGCAATAGCGCACCTACAGCGATGAGAATAGCACCCCATTTTTTCATTTGGAGTATGTGCTTACGCATTCTTATTTCTAAATAATTATGAACACTGGGAATGCGATACAGACTGCGTCCTCCCCAGTATGAAATGATGCCTCCTATATAACTACTTAATGCCAATAAGCTTAGAAATAGTAAAGGACTTGAGGTATCTCTGGACCAGGCAATGAAGATTTCTGGCGGGATGAGACCCAAAAATGTCTCTGAGATAAAAGAAAATACCAAAACATCAATAGTTGACATTTCAGCATTGAGATAAGCTAAAATTTCTTTGACATCAATCACCCAGATATGTACCGCAGCTATAGCCCCAATAAATAAAAGAATGGGAAGTATAGATTTTTTTAAGCTGATAAACAAAAACTGGTAAAAGCCGGTATAGGTATAGTACTGATGTATTAATTTCCAGCGGGCTTTTTTTCGTTGTGCGGTTTGAGGCATATACTTAGAGAATTTGAGGGAGTACAAATATAGCGTGTATCAAGGCTTTACGCAATTTTAAAGGCGTTAATTAAACGTTATACCAGCTTGAAATCGTTTAAGTGAAAATAAAAAAGGTCAAGACGAAATCGCCTTGACCCTTAGGTCGCTAATGTATAGTTAGTTAGAATTAGCGCTTAATCAATTTTATGGTAGAAACTGCTCCTTGAGATTCAATTCTAGCAAGGTAAACTCCGCTGGTTAATCCATTGGCGTTAATCGATGTAGAAGTTGACGTAAGAACACGTTTTCCTAATAGGTTAAAAAGCTCAATTTTAGTAATCACCTCACCATTGCGTGGTTCAATATTCCACTGATCTGAAGATGGATTTGGAAATACTGAAAAAGTTACTTCTTCAAATCTTCCATTAGATAGAGCGGCTTGGTTAAAACTATAAGCACCAGTAACAATATTGAACTCAATATCATACGTTCCCGCTGGCACTTGGATATTAGCTCCATCTTGAGTAGCTGTACCACTAGGAAAATCTGATGCTCCCCAATTCACAGTCCAATCATAGTTTTGTCTAAATTTAGCTTCACCCCCAACAGATTCATAGGCTGTAAGTGTATAGTTCTCCCCATCAGCAGAACTCATTTCAACATCAATTTGTGGATCATCGTCATTAGGCCACCCATCTGCTGCTGTACCTACCATTCCAATAGTTACCGTTGGAGCTGTAAACGCATATTCCCCGGTATCAATATTGAAAGTAACGTCGTAGATACCTTCTGGCACCTGGATGTTTGCTCCGTCTTGAGTACCTGTACCAGTTGGAAAATCTGCAGAACCCCAGTTAACTGACCATGCGAAATCTTGTCTAAACTTTAATTCACCACCAGGTGAAACGAGTGAGTAGTAGGTGAAATTTACATTATCAACTGTCCCCATAACAATATCAGTCTGGTTGTTGTCATCTGGCCAACCGGCCGCTGCAGTACCCACCATCCCAATGGATTGAGCCTGTGTAGAAAAAATCCCGGCAGTAAGTGCCAAAACAATAAGTAATACTTTTTTCATAATGATTTATTTAAATTTTCGTCAATATAATTACCATTATTTAAACTTTTCTTAACGTATTATCACGAAAACGTTTGCGTGTTGATAAGTTTATACATCAAGTGTTTTAAGACAGCAAATAGCGTCCTGATTTAAGTTCTTAGGAAATATGTATTTTTAGCTAAAATATACGTTTTATGAATTTACGCTTATCACTACTACTAGCACTTTTAATGCTGTTAGTTCCAACGCAGGATTACGCACAGCGCAAGAAGAAAAATAAACGAAAGAATAATCAAACTTCAACCACCTCTAATGGTTTGAAACCCTACAGTGCGGTCATTACTGCCTCTGCCGAAACAGATGAGGGGCTTTTTAAAACGCATAAAGTCAAGGAGGCATATTATTTTGAATTACCAGACAGCTTACTCAATCGTGAAATGTTACTGGTGTCCAGAATTGCCAAGATCCCGGCAAACCTGGGCGGTGGCTATGTTAATGCAGGCTCAAAAACCAATGAACAGGTAGTTCATTGGGAGCGTTTTGACACCAAGATTTTACTGAGAGTAAAATCATATGCAGCTGTGGCAGATTCTACTTTAGCGATAAGTAAGTCTGTTGCAGTCAATAACTACGAACCTATTTTATATTCATTTGATATAAAGTCCATTTCACCGGGTGGAGATGGGTTAGTCATTGATGTCTCTAAGTTTTTCACCAGTGATGTCCCTGCAATCAGCGGACTCAATGCCGGACTACGAAAACGCTATAAAGTAAAACGACTTGATGCCAATAGAACCTTTATCAACTCAGTGAAGAGTTTTCCTCTAAACATAGAAGTAAAGCAAGAAGTAACTTTTGAAGCGGCAGAGCCACCATCTCAATCCAGAGCGGGAACGATTAGTCTTCAAATGAATCACTCCATGATCTTACTCCCTAAAAAGGCTATGCAACCCAGAATATTTGACCCTCGTGTTGGATTTTTCACTATTAGTCAAACAGATTACGGCAGTATGGCGCTTAAGTCTGATCAAAAAACGTACATCAGACGTTGGAATTTGATTCCCAAGGATGTTGAAGCTTATCAACGCGGTGAGTTAGTAGAGCCGGTTAAACCTATTGTCTATTATTTGGATGAAGGAACGCCAGAGTATTTAAGACCTTATATCAAACAAGGGATTGAAGATTGGCAAAAGGCCTTTGAAACTGCGGGGTTCAAAAATGCGATCATCGCTAAAGACCCCCCGACCAAAGAAGAGGATCCAGAGTTTAGTCCAGAGGACGTACGATATTCTGTGGTGCGTTATGTGGCTAGTACAACGCGAAATGCCGTTGGTCCCAGTGTGAGTGACCCGCGTAGTGGTGAAATAATCGAAAGTGATATAATTTGGTACCACAATCATTTAAGAAGTTATCGCAACCGCTATTTATTAGAAACCGGTGCTGCAAACCCTTCAGCGAGAACATTAAATACCAGTGAAGCCGAGATAGGGGAGATGATGCGAATGGTAATCGCGCATGAAGTAGGTCACGCACTTGGCTTTCCGCATAATATGGCGGCAAGCAATGCATATGACGTAGAATCCTATCGGGATAGTTCCTTTACGCAACAAAATGGTATCGCAGCCAGCATCATGGATTATGCACGTTACAATTATATAGCTCAGCCGGGTGATGAGAATATTCGGTTTATACGGCAATTAGGGCCGTACGATCATTATGCAGTGAACTGGGGATATCGTTATTTGCCTGAATTCGCTTCCGCGGAAGCAGAACAACAAACCTTAAACTCCTGGATTAAAGACAAAGAAGGCGATCCTAAGTATGTCTTTGGGAGGCAATCCAGCCGATTTGATCCTGCCTCCAAAACCGAAGATATCAGTAATAATTCTATCCAGGCAAGTACCTACGGGCTTAAGAACCTTAAACTAGTAGCAAAAAACCTTCCTGAATGGACCTCAGCCAAGACAAATGATTATCAAGACTTAGAAGAACTTTATGGTGAATTGTTGGGCGTATGGAGCAGGTATGTAGGTCACGTAGCGGCAAATATTGGAGGGGTACATGAAAACATTAAAATGCCTGATCAACCGGGAAAGGTCTATGAACATGTGGATGAAGCCACCCAAAAAGCATCCATGCAGTGGTTGGCTAAGAATGCGTTTAATACACCAGACTGGTTAGTAGACCCTCAAATCCTTCAAAACATCGATCATGCGGGGTATTTTGAACGGCTTAGACGAGTCCAGGCGCGTCATTTAAATAGTCTGTTAAGTTTTGATCGTATTGGCCGGCTTATTGATGCAGAAACGTTTAATGAAAATTACTATTCTGCCAGTGAGATGTTTCGGGACCTGAGATCAGCACTCTTTTTCGAACTAAAAAACAGAAGCAGCTCCAATATCTATCGACGTAATTTACAAAAGAGTTACGTAGAGCGCATGGAATATCTACTTACTGAACTTCCTTCAAATCGATCCTATAGCCGACCGGGATTTGAATCTGGTATTCAATATAATGTTAACACCAGTGATTTGAGATCGTTAGTTCGTGGAGAGCTAAAGAATTTACGCAATGACTTACAACTTGCGCGTGCTGTCGCAAGAAATACGGTGACGCGCTATCATTATGATGATTTAGCAGATCGAATCAAACAGATGCTTAATCCTAAGTAAGTGTAAAGCAAAAAAAATGCTGAATCGCAATATTCAGCATTTTTTTATTTGCTATCGTCCTATTATTCTACAACTAACTTGCGAGTAAATTGTTGTCCATTATGTGATAATCGTAATAAATAAACACCGCTAGAAAGTTGGCTTACTTGTATCGAAGCACCATCTACTAATGTTTTTACCACCTTTTTACCTAGTAAGTCAAAGATTTCAACCAAGATTGCTCCTGATTGATTGGTTTGAATTGTAAGTTCCTCTCGTTGTGAATCAATAGGATTAGGATATATAGAAAAAATGTTTTGATTAATGTCCAATATGTATAAGTTAGGTGAAAGACTTAAGCAAACTAAATCATCCTCGTTAAAATCAAAATTTCCCGGGACACTATCAGTGTCAAAAAATGGTGATGACATTATTTCAGCACAAGTTCCATAAGTTCCTGTCGTATTTACAGAGGTGGTAATCTCTATAGTGCTGGTTGCTCCAACACTAAAACCGGGTAATGTCCATATACCTGTTACGGGATCATAATCATTAGTACTACTATCAATAAAAGTTAGTCCGTTTGGTAGTTCATTGGCAACGGTAACTCCTGGTGAGAGATTATTGGGACCATTGTTTATAACACTAATTGTAAAAACGATATTTTCATTTGCTAAAGGAGTTTCATTGTCTACTTCAAAATTGAGTTCAAGATCAGCTACAGGAGTTACGTTGAAAGTGAAACAGACATCATCATCTTCATCACCATTTGAATCTCCGTTACCTGGGGTGCTGTCAAAATCAAATTGATCTGAGGCAATAACTTCGCCACAAATTTCATAATTTCCTGTCGCTGTAATTTCAACATCGTACTCCAAAACCAAAGATTCGCCAGATGCTATGGTCAAATCAGTCCAAGTAATTTCATTCGCTGTTAATATACCACCATTTGATATATTACTTATATTAGTATAACCATCTTCAAAAGTGCTAACAATATTTACCCCAGTAGCAGTATTAGGTCCGTTATTGACTATTGTAACCAATTTTGTGTTGAAATCCCCCGCTGATGTACTATTGCTTCCATCATTATCAATACTACCAGTGCTATTAATTGCAATTGCCAAATCAGCAACAGCTTCGATTACCGGATCTGTACAGTCATAATCATCTTCTGTATTATCCCCGTTGCCCGGTGTGCTATCAGGATCAAACTGACTTGAATTTATAATTTCTGCACAAATGCCATACTCATCACCAACCACAACACTAACGGAAAATTGAACTTGAATTTCTTCGGCATTTGATAAAGTGATGTTCGACCAAGTAATTGTGCTACCATTGAGTACTCCACCATCATTTACTGTATTTACTACATATCCATCTGGAATGACAGATTCTATGATTACATCGTTCACGCTATCAGGACCATCATTTGAAAGGGTGATGACAACTAAAACTTCATCATTGGCAGAAATACTTCCGCTTCCATCAATATCGTTAAATGTTTCATTTTCGATGCTAAGACTCAAATCAGCGGCATCAAAGAAAACAAAACTATTTACACTACCTGGTGTACCAAAGTCACCATCTCCATAGGTGTCTATAGCACTAGACCAGTATTGACCTTCATCATTAAGCGTAGCATCAATAATATTACTAGCTAGTTCAAGGCTCTTTCCGTTTTCATTGGGGAAATTCGAGGTATCATAAACAACCTGATCAATGATTACTCCATTAAATTCCAGATTAACACCATCACTAGAATTAGCAAAGGCTAGTGTATCATATTCATAATCCACAACAGTGATTCCACCGTTGGTGGCATTATCATCATTTGCTGCGAGTACAGCATAGGACTGCGGCTGAATGATTAGCGGTTGATTGATAATATGTCCGCCATTTTGTTGATCGCTATCGATCAATAAAAACCCTTGAAGATCAATTGGGCTGTTGGTTGTATTGAACAATTCCAGCCATTCGCCGTCGTTATCACTCACCTGCTGGGGTTTTTTCATGATTTCGGTAATGACCACATCACCGGGTTGAACTTGTGCGGTAAGGCAGGCGGTAAATAATCCTAATAAAAGGATAATACCTTTCTTTACCTGTGAAAAGTAGTTGTGTTTCATCGTATATGTAGATTTGTTGGAAGTTAAAAGTACAAAAAAATACGACAAACTAATACTTACGTTATTAAATTAAGGTTATGAAACCTTAGACCAGAGCTTTTCAGTAGTAAGGATAAATGAGCCCCGATGGGTAAAAGTGCACTCCTGTGGTAGTATAGGGGAAAGAAAAATGCTCCCGTCTTTTGCATCATACAAATGATAGGTTTCACCTACAATAGGCTCAAAAGAGAAATTAGCCTGATAAATTAATTGATTGTATTCAAACTCCTCCTGCATTTTCTCAAACTCGGCCTTAAGCTCAGTATATTTTGTATTAAAGTGATGATTCACTTTACTTACATTATTATTTTTCCAAAAACTAATGTCTGGAACAGTGATCTTTGGAGCCGAAACAGAGGAAGCGTAGGGGAGTAGACTGGCGTTGTATTTATCCTCCTTGTCGTCGTACACGACTGCATCTGGCTTTTTCTTTTTCGTCATAGCGCATCAAAAATAATTAAAACATCTTGCAGACACAGATCAGTTAACAAGGCTTTTTGATTTGATGAGGATATAAAGATTGTATTTTTGAATTAAATTAAATTCTTATGCAACAACAAATCGCGGTGCGACTCACTTCTAAAGCCGAACGTAGCGTCAAAAATGGGTATCCTTGGGTTTTTGAAGACGGAATTCAAAAAATAGCGTCTCATGCTGTTGCCGGAGATCTTGCGATTATATTTAGTCAAAAAAAAGATAAATTAATTGCTATTGGTCTAATGGATCCTGATTCGCCCATTAGAATTAAATTAATTCATGTGGGTACGGCAGTGAAAATAGATTCTGCATTTTTAACATCGCGAATTGAACAGGCCTATGCCTTGCGTTTACCACTGTTGAAGACGCCAACCAATGCGTATAGATTAATTTTTGGAGAACACGATTATTTTCCGGGTTTGATTGTAGATATTTACGATAAGGTTATGGTTGTCAAGCTTTATGCTGAAATATGGAAACCCTATCTGGCTCAATTATTTAACATTTTAGCTTCTTTATTTTCTCCACAGGCTATCGTGCTTCGGTTTAGCCGAAACCTTCATAAAAAGGGAGCTTATACGTCATATGTTGAAGGTCAAGTGGTTTATGGAACGCTCAAACATCCGATAGTTCTCTTTGAAGAACACGGCGTAAGATTTTCTGCTCATGTCATCAAAGGCCACAAAACCGGTTATTTTTTAGATCACAGGCACAACCGAAAAACTGTTGGAGAAATGGCTAAAGACAAAAGTGTTTTAGATGTGTTTAGTTACGCTGGCGGATTTTCGGTTCATGCATTAGCCGGTGGTGCGAAAAAGGTCACCAGCGTTGATATTAGCGCACAGGCATTAACATTAGCTAAAGAAAATGCCGAACTTAATTCGTATAATGGCAAGCATCTTATCTTGGCGGGAGATGCGTTTTCTATTTTGGAGGATTTAATTGCGCAAAAAAGAACGTACGATATTGTAATCATTGATCCGCCTACCTTTGCCAATAAACAATCTCACATTAGAAAAGCTTTATCAAGTTATATTAAGTTGGTTGAATTAGGTGTTAATTTGGTGAGCAAAAAAGGTATATTTATTATGGCTTCATGTTCTGCACGAGTTGAAGCTAAACTATTTTTTGACACGGTAGAAAGCACACTAGCTCAAACCGGTAGAACCTTTAGACATATCAAGAAAACCTATCACGATGTGGATCATCCTGTGGTTTTCAAAGATGGGGCATATCTAAAAACCGGCTATTATCGATTAGAATAAGATATTTTCTTAGTGGATTTTTTCTTCTTCTCTTTGACCCATTCAATAGCCGAAGTTAGATTATCAAAATGTTTGACTTTTCCGGCCATGAAAATTTTTTCTAATAAAAAGTTTTTGACGCTAATGCCATTGTACGAAATAATAGCTGTACACAAGACACCTTCACCATGTTCTTTATAGAATTTTAGCCAGTCTCTTGGAACTACGTTATACGAATTGATACGATTAGATATATAACCCACCCTAACGCTACCACCATAAAATTCATATACGTGATATAACAATTCTTCACCTGCAGCCCAGTCAAATTGTACACCCTCATGAACTTCAGAAACAATGAAATTTTTAAAGAAGTAATAGTCACCTGTTTTTAAACGAACATGGTGTAAAATCTTTTTTTTATAATGTGTATCACTTATTTTCAATGAGCTTTGGCAAATTTTACACGTCTAACGTACGCTAGGCATTAGTAGGATTTTCGACATTAAGTTTTTTATGTTGATATACGGTCCATTCTACTGCTTCCATAAGATGTGTGAAATGCCCCACTTTACCGCGAATAAAAATTTTTTCAACCAGGTAGTTTTTAATGCCAAGCCCAGAATAATTAACAAAGGCAGTAGAAACAACATTTTTACTAAATTCTCTAAATAGATTAAGCCAATCCCTGGGAATTGTAGAATATGAGTTAATGCGGTTGGTTATATATGAGATTTTGATATCAGAGCCGTAAAATTCACTGGCCTCATAGATCACTTTTTCGGCAAGTTCCCAAGAAAAAATCACACCCTCATAAACTTCGGCAACGATATATTTATCCATGAAGTAAAAGTTACCTTCAGGCATTGACAGCTTGTGTAATATATCATTTTTTAAAGTTGAATCTTCAACACGCATTGAATAAGTAGGATAGTACAGTCTAATATCGAATTTAGGTAGGGTATATACCAAGCACAATCGAACATTTTCGACGAAACAACTCTTTTTAACGACACTGGTGAGTTCTACAGAGTGAAAACGATACACATTATTGTATTCATTTAGTAAAGTCTATGGACCTGAATTAAGTGAAGGATAAATAATACGTTCCATAAAATCGTTCTGGACCAATTTATTGTAACCAACTTATTAGCAAAGGGTAATCCATGGGTTGAATGTTGAATTTTAGTATGTAGTGGAACAGCTTGTAAAAAGGTATTTAACCATACTAAGATAATTAATCCAGTATAGCTCAATGTAAAAGAATCTAAACTTTGGGATAAGAAATAGACCGCCATCGCTGCTTGACCCACCATGAGGGGTAACACTATATAGGTAATCCTTGGGGTATATACTTTATGCCAGCGGGCTAGATTTTCTTTGGCGTAAAATGTAAAGCCCGGATAGATGATAAGCTGCACTATCCAAATTAAAACAACTAGCCCAAAATCGAGTAACAAACTATACTGATGTACGTGGTACATGCCTTGTATTTGTTTTGAAGCCTAGTCGATACGCCCACCATATCAATAGGGGATGAATTAGTAATAAACGCACCCAACCAACCCATACCGGGATGCAATATGTATTAAAACATGGCTCTTTTCGAATAAACCAAATATGAGCAGGAATATATGCCAGTAATAATACTATAGCAAGTACTGCGGCGAATTTTCGGGTTTGTCTTGGCAAGATTAAAATAGAGATGATAATCTCTAAAAAACCACTGATAGAATTAATAATTGTTTTTGATGGGAAATAATCTGGTATCATGTCCATATACACTAAAGGAGCAAAAAAGTGGGTTATTCCGGCCACAAAGAAGAACAGAAAAAATAAGATTTTAGAGTAATTAAGCTTCATATAATTTCCAATTTGAGGTTGTATGTACGCGTTTAAGTATGATAAAGAAAGGGATCCACCAGATAAAATCGTTTGTAATCAAGGTATAGATAAATTCAAAAGGTACATCACCATTCAAATAGTTCATGATAAATCCCAGTGGGCCAAAAATCTTACCTAAAAAACCAACGGCTACAATCGGCCAATGCCTTATAGGATCATAAGACGCCCACCAGTATCCTAAGCCATAAACACCAATGACCATTCCCATACCTTGCCAAACCATAGGATGGTTGAGTGGCTCCATACCAACTAATTCAAAGAAATGATTGGGAAAGAGCACAACCCAAGCTCCCCATACAAGATTATAAATTGCTGCTGCACGTAATGTTACTTTCATACAGGATGCAAAATACTACGATCCAAACTAAGGTTTTCACAAATAGCTCTTAAATAAATAAAGCCAAAACACTCTAAATTAACAGAATGTTTTGGCTAGTAATTACTAGTAAAAAGTTGTTTAACTCCCAGTGCGTTTAAGTTGACGCCGAATTTTTTTAATGGCCGACTCAATCGATTTTTCGGGCTCAATAACATTGTATTCTCCCCAAAATTGTGGGTCGTTGAATCCTGAAGCAGCATCAGCTAAGATGGTACGTGACTTGAATTTTTTGTTTTTATTAAAGTCTGTGATATTTGCGATTGACTCAATATTTGTGATAACCATCTCACTACTCAAATAGTATTTACTATTAAAAAGTTTTCCTTTTTCCTTGATGGTTAGTCCCAAATCAACATTACTATAACTATAATACCATTTGCCATTTTCTTCTCTGTAATCCACTTGATAATTTGCCACAGTTGGAATCACAGTGAGCTTCCCTGGTTTTTTACGCACAAATAAATTACTAGCTTTCGTTTCATCTTCTAAATTGAGGCTATAAGACGCATTTGTTAAGGCTAAGGTATTTGGATTGATAAATAATTGACCGTAATAAAGGGGGAAATCTACCTCAGACTTTTGTTTAAAATCAACCACAACAACCTGAATGCCGTTAACCTCTGTAGTCTCTACTATTGAGAAATCGTAATTGTCGATTCCATCAGCACCCAGAAAATATTCAGGGTATTTCATCAAATCGATATAAAGTGCATTAAACGGTCCGCCTTGTAATTTTACTGCTACGGTATCAAGACGGGTATAATCTGTGCTTTTTCTGGACTTATAAAGTGATACAATATCTTTTCGGTTTGTTTCATAAGGTTCTTTTTTGATATTTACCACCGCTTCCGCCAGGGATACATTTCGGTTTCTCTTTTTAATCGACTCCCTGTAAAAAGCAGTCATTAGAGCCTGATCACCCAAATAATTTTCAGATTTATTATTAAAAACCTGTTCTACCAAACCACGGGCATCTTTGTATTGCGTCAAACTCACTGCATTAAGCTGTGTTGTGACCGGTGTGAGGAATAATGTATTTTCCTCAGGTTTTAGAGAGCTCAATTCAATCACCTTTGTGGCATATCCAAGATAAGATAGTTCAACCATTGTGGCAGCTATATTATCGGGGACTTTGAGTAAAAATTCGCCCTCGTTATTAGTAACTGTTGATAATTGAGTATTTACAATGGTTAGCGTGGCAGACACCAATGGTTTTTTCGTGTTCTGATCTAATAATTCACCTTTAAAAGAAGTGAAATTGTCACTGTTTTCCTGCTGCTGAAACGCGTGCAGCAATGCGGGCATACTTATCAAAAAAAGAAGTAGGAATCCCGTTTTGAGTGTTTGTAATTTAACTTGCATGATGTTATATATTATATTTTAAAAGTACGAATTTATCAGCTAAGTCTTTAAAATTTAACAGGCTATGCGTAAGTTTGATGTAGTAATGTATACATTAGGTCTCATAGAATGAAAAAATACCGCGTCATACTTCTTTTGTTTATTCTTGTAGTAGGGTGTACACCTGTTCTAGGTCAAAAAACCATATTCTCTAATTTCGCTGAGAGTCCGGCGAAAATTGATCAGGGTCTCTACCGGGCATTAAAGGATACTAAAGCTCCTTCACAACGTATTATTCTATTGGACTCAGTAGCGGAAATTTATGCAACCTACAGTAATCCAGATTCACTTAGAACTTATGCGCAAGAGATCATAAAAACCGCTCCTTTAACTTCAAAAACCACTTATTATTCGTCGATTGGAGCTTATTACTTGGGTAAGGCAAATCTCATTCATGGTCTACTTGATGAGGCAATTGGTCAACACATTACCGGTATTGAAATGCTTCAAGGTAACGCGAACGAAGAATTATTGACATTACATCAAATCGAAATAGCGACTATTTACATTGATCAAAAGAAATTAGGTAAAGCTAAAAAAATACTCCTGGCGATTAATAACAAGACCAAGTCATCAAGCGTAAAAAATCTTCTTGAAGTAACTAAAGGTGATCTGGCTTTCGCCGAAGGAGATCTCCCACGGGCAAAAAGTCATTATACGAGTGCATTAGAGTTAAGTTCACCAGATAAAAAGGTAAACTGGCACGCTAAGTTTGGACTGGTTAGAGTAATTAAGGATGAAATTAGCCTCGATGATCAGTTCAATAAATTGGCGCTCATTAAAGACGAGGTCTTAAAAAGGAACTATTTTGATCTTTATACAAGCGTAGTGCTTTCTATGGCAGATATTACAGAAGCTATGGATAGTCCAGAGGTGACCGCAATGATTTACAGTACCGCTTACAGCAATGCAATTTCATGGAATAGGTTACAAGTACAAAAAGAAATTATAGATGCCACCCGAAGATTCTACGAACGACAGGGAGATTTTGAAAATGCCTACGCTTTGATGACACATCTTAAAAGTGTTAGTAATCAAATTTTAACTCAGCAGAATTCAGCCCTGTTGAAAGATGTAGAGGTAAAGTATGAAACTAAGCAAAAGGAACAGGAAATTAGACAATTATTAGTTCAACAAGAAAATACATCTCTTGAACTAAAACAAAAGGCACAAGAAAATATACGTCTTGGCTTACAAAAAGAACTTGAAAATGAGCGTTCCAGAAATACAATTCTTGCGTTAGAAAATAATCAACGAAGAAAAGAGAACGAGATCTTAGCTTTACAAGAAAAAGAACTTAAACAAAAATCAGAAATTGAGCGACAAAAGACCACAAAGTTTTTTTTGTTAATCGGTGCATTGGTGGTTTTAATTCCATTCATCGCTCTTTTGATCGTATACTATCAAAAGCTTAATACGCAAATTGCTCTAAATAAGTCTCAGGAAGAAGTAAATGAACAAAAACTAAATAATGTCTTGCAAGACCAGGAACTTAAAACGATAAAAGCCTCTGTAGCAGGACAAAGAAAGGAACGAGAACGTATTGCGCAAGAATTACACGATAGTATTGGAGGGAATTTGGCTACGATTAAGTTACAACTGACTGGTGATGGGTATGAGACAAAAGATCTTTTATCGCAAATTGATCAAACTTACCATCAGGTAAGAGATATGTCTCATTCGCTGATCCCAAAGAATTTTGACGAAAATTCATTCATAAGTTTAATAGAGAACTATCTGGATCAATATCGCAAAAATACAAGCAAGGCGATTAACTTTAGTCCTCATCCTAAAGTTGGAATTGAACAAATATCTAAAGCTAAAAAAGTTGAGTTATTCAAGATTTTACAAGAGCTAATGACGAATGCGTTAAAACACTCTAAAGCATCACAAATTGATATTTATCTTAATAAATATAAGGATAGCGTAAACTTACTGTTTGAAGATAATGGTAATGGCTTTGTACAGACCACAGAATCATCTGGATTTGGTTTGCGCAGTATCCAACGAAGAATAGAAAAACTCCTTGGCGAGATAAATATCGATACCGCCCTTAATCGTGGAACCATTATAAATATTATTATACCTATATGACCAAAAATATAATTATTGCAGATGATCATAGCATGTTTCTGGAAGGGATGATAAGCATGTTTAAAGATGACAATGAGTATACTATCATTCTAGCAGCAAAAGATGGTTCAGAGGTGCTAAAGTATATTTCAAATAATCCAGAAGAAGTGATAGACTTGATTATTTCAGACATAAGTATGCCAGATATAGACGGAATTACACTTAATCAGCGTGTAAAAGAACGTCCACTTCCTCCAAAAGTGTTGATCGTAAGTATGCACGAAGACGCCAACATGATTGATCAATTAATGAAAGCTAATGTAGATGGTTACCTACCAAAAAACGCAGGCAAATTAGAATTATTAAAAGCCATTCGTCAAATTTTATCTGGTGAAAAATACTTTTCACAAAGTATTAAAGAAGCCTATCTAAATAGTGTTTTCAAACAGGATAAAGAAAGTATCGCGTCGCTTACAGCAAGAGAAAAAGAGGTTTTGACATTGATTGCTAAAGAGTTTACCACACAAGAAATTGCAGATCAGCTTTTTATCAGTAAGCATACCGTAGAGAGCTATCGCAAAAATTTATTGTCTAAGTTAAACGTTCGCAATCTCGCAGGGTTGACAAAGTATGCGATGAAATTAGGTCTTGTAAAATAACAATCTCACTGTTTTCAGGGGTGCGCTAAAAAGAAAATTCATCTAGTTTTGATCGTCTAAAATATTTGATATGTCAAAAAATAATATACTCTTCTATACTATTGGCTTAGTCTTACTTTTTTCATGTAAAGATAATTCACCAGAAAACGCTGTTGCTAATGCTAACGACCAAGAGTCAAGACAAGCGCTTATTAATAAGTATAACGTTTACGTAGATGCGCTAAACAGCGAATCTAAGGACGTAAGTCGTGTTTACAAGGAATATATGGAGTCTATTAATCCAGAAACTGGAGAACTATACCCCAAAACAGGATTTAGTGGTTCAATGAGTAGTTCAAAACCATATTCTTTAGAACAAATAGAAAAAATAGTGGACCAGGATCCTGACCTGGCTGAAACAGATGAACTTGCAAAGCAGTATATCAAAGAATTTGAAGAAGTAAGGGTTCTAATAGGAGACCTTAGTTCTTATTTTAAGACTAGAGAATATACTCAGGATAATTTTAAAATGTCTAAAGAAATGGCTCCTAAACTTATGGATGAATTCAATAGTTTTTTTAAAGTAGACTCTGCCTTTAACAGTAAGATCGTCGCTATGGATAAGGCGTTTAGAAAACAAGAAATGGAACGCTTTAAAGAAAATGGAGAAGAAATTCTCTATGCACATGCTATTTTATTACAGTCGCTTGAGGATCATATCCAATATATATCTAATTATACCTATAATAATTTTGATGAACTAGATCAGAAAGTATATGAAGATTTAACCAACGCAGTATCAAAAAAATATAAAGAATATAAAGAAAAAATAAAAGATGAAGAGGCCTTCAAAAAACAAATACCAAATTACTTTAGAGCACCTAGTTTTAGTCTTGAAGTTGAGAATTACATACAACTTGCCAGACGCGTAAATGATACTGCAAAAGATCAAGATAAGTTCGATAGAATGATTAAGTCAGTAGAATTTACTAACAATACTTTTGGCACACCTTCTCCAGAAGAACTGAACAAAATATATAGTAATATAATTCGCTCCTCTAATTTAATGCGATAAAGCGTACTTAATTTCTTTATTATCAGCATTAATAATCTTCTTCCCCCTGAATACAGGGGGATTTTTTTTACGGTTTCCAGTGTATTTATAACGTGGTAGCTGTTGCATCTTTGAATCATATTAATCAAAACTAATTATATCATGATTTGGGGAATTTCACTCATTTTTTTAAGCGTAGTAGCAGTACCATCATTATTGTTATCGCGCAAACCAGACGCAAAAGAACTTTTAGCAAAAGTAGAACCGTATCAAGGCTGGATCGGGATCGTATTTTTCTTTTGGGGCACCTGGGGAATCATTTCAGCTGTTTTAAATATTGATGTTCTTTCTATAGCTCCAATTTGGTGGGCAACCTGGGTTACCTCATGTGTAGTAATGGCAGCACTAGGATTTATGCTTGGCTATAGCCTACTCAACCAATGGTTTCTATCCAATAATGCGACTGCAAAATTAAAAGCAGATCAAATGCGCAGTGCAATTGCACCTAAACAAGGTAAACTAGGAATAGTGGGAATTATACTGGGTACCTGGGCCATCATCGCTAATATCATGTTTTAAATTAATGTTCATCTTAACATCTATCTTTATGAAACGTTTATCACAACTAATTCTTTGTGCTTTATCAATGACCATGTTCATCACATCTTGTAGAGAAGAGCCTAAAATTGACAGAAAAGTAAAAGAACCTCAGGAAGAAACAACTAAAAAAGCCGGGGACTCTTTGTCGTCAAGAGAATCAAACGCTACAAACAGAACTTTAAAATAATAATTTACATTTTTAAAATAATAATTAATTACTGTTCTTTGATCAAATAAGAACTAACTAAATATATCACCATGAAAAATTTTTGCTTCGTTTTACTCCTTTGTATAGGAGTTAGTGCTGGAACATTGGCACAAACAAATAATCAAAACACGATAAAAGTTTCAGCTAATATCGCATATACCCCAAAAATTGAATATTATACCACAATGGTAACGTTAGAATTGACACCCTCTACCTACAATGCCATACAAGAGTTTGATAATCTTGATGAATTAAAAGACTATTTCTTCAAAAAAATTACAGAAAAAGGACTTTCTAAAGATCAATTTACAGAATCTGAACTTGATTATTACGCAAAAACCGGTGGCTACAATCAGTATAAAGGAACCCTGTACGAGTTCAAAACCACTGATTTAAACGATTTCAAAATACTATATAAAAATACAGTCATGGGTGTACGATCAGATTATATTAGCACCCAACCGGATATGGATGATAAGATGTATCAAGAATTAACTAAACAAGCGTTGGAAGTAGCACGCGAGAAAGCAAGCCTAGCGGCAAAAAATATTAATAGAACAATAGGAAAGGTAGTCTCACTTGATATAAGTGCGTATGAGGATGCTTATCCAAGATCATATAATTACTATTCAAAAAAAGAAAGTTTTGGACTTACCGCAACTTTTGAATTAAAATAATGCAAACCATAATTAAAACGACTACCATGAAACGTAAAATCTTTTTCAGTTTTTTAACCGCAGCTATGTTGAGTTGTGTAATTACCGCTCAAAGTGTCTATAGTACTAAGGACATCATTGAAGTAAGCAGTAGAGTAGAATTTATGCCAACTATTGATTACTACACCGCAGATGTAGTTCTAGAGCTTAAAAACTCGACTTATTATAATGAGAATAGTGAGTATCGCACGATGGAAGAATTAACTAATCGCTTTTATGAAAAATTGAAAGAAGCTGGATTGAATAAAAACTTGCTTGTTGAAAATAAAACCAAATACAATGCAAAATGGAACAGTAGCGGGAGTTATGAAGGGACTCTTTTTGAATTTAAAACGAAAGACCGAAAAGTCCTGGATCAATTAATGGACATGCGATTAACAGGGTTAAAGCTTAATACCATTCAAATTGAGACTTCATTAAGCGAAGAACGTTATGCTGATTTAGTCCAGGAGGCATTGACTAAAGCTAAAAAACGTGCAGAAACCATTGCTAAAGCTATCGATAAAAAAGTGATTGGAATTAACGGTATTAATGTAGGGGATTACAATTATTATAGTGGGAAATCTTATTTAGATGCTGAGCGAAAAGAGTATTTCAACCTAAGAGCATTTTACAATATAGAGTAGGGTGTTAGCAGTCTTTTAATGCCTGGCTATTTGTTCCGCGAGATCATAATAGTCGGGCATATTCATTTCTACCCTAAGAACATCACATGAAATAAGCATTTCTCATTGTCATCTTAGTATCCATAAATGCTATGCGTCACGCTTAAAAGAGTCAGCAAGAGGTTGTAAAAGAATATTTCTACAATTTCGAGCATAAAAACTCAACCTATGCATTACAAGAACCTTACTGTATAAACACTAATGTAGCATAAGAAATATCTGACTTATCCTGAGTTTACATTTAAAATTCTTGAAAATAATGAGTCTATTACTACATTTTATAACCAAGAGCCGTTGACCATAAAAATGATGGGCAATTGTTTTATCCTCTTTAACTATATTTTCAAATTTGAAAACAACCCGTTAGGTTTAACTTTAAATCCAATATTCCGGATACGGCATGGTTGATATTTTCATTTACATTTTATAGCGATCTTGAGGAAGAGTTTACGAGACAACTAGGCTGTAATATCCATAAATTAGTAGGAAGGGCTAAATTGACCATACGAAAAAGCTGCTTTACGCAATGTAGATAAAAGGTTATCAGTAGCAAGTAAGATTTAGAATCAGCGGCCTTGGATCATTTATAGAGATCTGCTGAATCATTTCACTCATACATATTACTACATATGGCAGGTTAGAGCAGGTTAGAGAATATTAGTTAAATTTGTTCACCACTGGGAATATAGATATCTTTCATCAAGAACGTTAATTAGACATGGTATAGATTAGGGATATTCATCTCACTGCTACAAATAAACTCAACTCATAAACACAATAACGTTATGAAAAATTTTAAATCAAGTACAACCTTACTCCTAATCGTATTGATCTGTTTAGGATGCGTCGATGAGAAAAAACCGGAGAAAGACACTGCCGCTGAAAAAACTGAATCTTCACCCAATGAAATAAGCCAAATGCAACGTGTTGTGAATATTCACGATGAATTAATGCCTAAGATGGGATCAATTGGCATGTTATCTTCACAACTTAAAATGAAAGATTCTATTCAATACCAAGAGCAAATTGCTCAACTGGAATATTCTCATGATGCGATGATGGAATGGATGAAGGATTTTGGCACTAAGTTCAACAGTGATGAGATCATGAAAGGAGCAGAGCTCTCCCAGGAGAAGCAGGTGATGCTCGATATTGAAGAAGAAGAAGTTCTCGAACTTCAAATCTTAATGAATAGCAGCATTGAGGCTGCTAAAGAGAGCTTGAAGAAGGAGGAATAGCCTCAATCAAACGGCGTAGATCTTTTAGTGGCGTTACCTCACCGGGCAGCATCTGCTCTGTTTTTATTCGCCCAATGCGGGTTCGTACAAGTCGTAAAGTGGGAAAGCCAACAGCAGCGGTCATTTTGCGTACCTGTCTAAATTTGCCTTCGGTTAATGTTATGCATATCCAGCTGGTTGGTCCATGCCGCTCATCCCGCACACGCCGCGAACGTGGTGGGAATCGTGGAGAAGTTTCAGGTAAAACAGCATGACAAGGCTTTGTCACATAGGGAGCGCCTTCATGTGTAATCTCTACACCTTTACTTAATTGTGCAACAGCTTCCGAAGAAATAACTCCATCCACCTGCGCATAATACTCCTTTTCAATCTCGCTGCTATTGATATAATGGCTAAGCATCCCATCTGTGGTGAGGAGCAGTAATCCTTCTGAAGCTTCGTCTAAACGTCCCACACACATCGCACCCATAGGAAAATCGTATAAGGATGAAACCAGTTTTTTATTCTTTCGCTTGCGGCTGTTATTGATCAACTGACTTAAATATCCGTCTGGTTTATACAATTTAAAATGCTGATGATCCATTAGAGTAGGCGTAGTAATGATTTTAAGAAAGTTTAACAGGAATCACTTTATGTTAACGCGACCTTATAGTATCGCGTTAATCTGTTTGTAAATGTTGCTTTTCATAGATATAGTTACGTGTAATTTACGCAACTTGGTAAAAATCAAAAATAAATAGATATGTCATTAGTTACGATTATTTTAAACATATTATTACCACCCTTGGCCGTATTTATGAACCATGGAGTAGGCACAACGTTATTAATTAGTATTCTGCTTACGCTCTTAGCATGGATTCCCGGAATCATACACGCATTTTTAGTTAATTAACGGGTTTCAAAAAAGCCAAAGAACAACCTTAAAATCTTAGAATATGAAAAAAATACTTTTATCAATTGCTGTAGTCAGTATGATTATTAGCTGTAATGTAAAACAAACTGAAAGTGGCGAATTACCCGAAGTGGACATAGATGTGGATGCTGAAGCTGGTAATCTACCCGAATACGATGTGAACTGGGCCGATGTCAATGTTGGAACAAAAACCAAAATGGTGAAAGTGCCTAAAGTAGTGGTGGTCATGGAAGAAGAAGAGATTGAGGTACCTTATGTAGATGTGGACATGCCTAATGATATAGAGGGGTATGACATGGAGAAAAGTGAACGCAGTATCATTGTTGAAGCCGAAGTATCTGGGAAAGAACACAGTTTGGAAATACAGGAAATCAGAGCTACAAAAAATAATCTCTTCGTAATATCAACTTTGGAAGAGTTAGATACAGATTTGGGAGATAAAACCATGCGCGTACAGGATCAATTAGAGCTTAACGCACCAGACTTAAATGTAAAACATGTCATCGTTGGTACTCGCCCGGATCGTGTTTTTAATTCGCAACACATGTATGTATCCTCTATGGATAAATTAAACGACAAAATAAAAAATGCTAAAGTGATTTATAAAGATTAGATAGGTAGTACATTTAAATCACTTGAAAAGGTCAACCAGTTTTGGTTGACCTTTTTATTTTGATTAAATAATTTATAATTTGGTAAAATCAGGATGTTATCGTCCCGCTACCTTGTTCCAGATTCTCATTGTGTTCGCTGCCTTGACTATGTAACCTGTTTTCTTCGTCATTAATAGGATTCTTGGCAATAGGCTGCTGCTTAGAAGGCACATCTAAGGTTTCTCCTTCAAAATCAACCTTATTTTCGCGCTCTAGTAATTGGCGGTCATCCCCGTTATCTCTTCGAATGTGGTTCTGCTTTTCACCTAAGATTTTTTTGTCTTGTGCTGTGAATTCAGGATTATAGGGTAAATCATTGTTTTTCTTTGTGCTCATAACGTTTGTTTTTCTTCAATATAGTATACTGTGATTATATAGCCTTCGGCTTTAACCATCTATAACGTTGTGCTAACACTTTTTAAGAAGATCAACGGCTTATATCTGATCATGAGTGGCTAGGGTAGAAGGCTTTATTCATGTACCTTTGTCTTAAATTCATTACATGTCTACATTTAAAGCACTTGGTATTGCGCCGGGGTACATAAAATCATTACAGGAGTTAGGAATAGAAACACCCACAGCGATTCAATCCAAGGTGATCCCGGTATTGTTAGAAAAACAGACCGACTTAATTGGCCTGGCACAAACAGGAACAGGAAAAACCGCTGCTTTTGGGTTACCATTGCTTCACCATATAGATCCAGATGAACCTGTGATACAGGCATTAGTGCTTTCTCCCACGCGTGAATTAGCCCAGCAGATCAAAAAGCAACTCTTTAAATTCACTAAATACAATGACAAAAAGATTTTTGCAGAGGGTATTTACGGTGGTGAAAAAATTGATCGTCAAATAGAGAACCTAAAACGTACGACTCACATTGTCGTCGCGACTCCCGGAAGGTTAGTGGATCTTATCGAACAAGGTGTTGTAGATCTTTCTCATATTCGTACAGTAGTACTGGATGAAGCTGACGAAATGCTGAGCATGGGTTTTAAAGAGGAGCTCAACCGAATATTAAGATACACCTCCGGTAAGCGAAACACCTGGTTATTTTCTGCTACTATGCCGGGGGAGATTCAACAGATTGTTAAAAAGTACATGTCACCAAAGGCGATTCAAATCTCTGCGAATAAAGACAGTATCATCAATCGGAATATTACGCATCACTATGTCTTGACGCAAGTCAACGAAAAGATGAATGTATTGATGAATCTATTAGACCGAAGAAAAGATCAACGTGGAATCATTTTTTGCAGAACCAAGGCAACTACTCAAAATCTGGCCAATCAATTAAAGGATGAAGGATTTGCTGTTGAGGCTCTTGAAGGCGATATGAAACAAATCGACCGTGATAAGGCCATGCGTGCATTTAAGAAAGAACGCGTTCGTGTTTTGGTATCGACAGATGTTTCAGCCAGGGGGATAGATGTGAATGACTTAGGTTTTGTCCTTCATCATCAATTGCCCGAAAGTGTAGACTATTACACCCACCGTAGTGGTAGAACAGCACGTGCGGGTAAGAGTGGTCACAGTATTGCGTTGGTTACCCAGAATGAAATTCCGCGAATGCGAGAAATAGAAGAAAAGCTGGGGATTCGGTTTTCTAAAATTGGATAAGATTAGGACTCAGGAGTCAGGATTCAAGAGTCAATACTGTGAAATTGCACTTTCAGGGACGTATTCACTGTTTATTAAAATAACTGATGAAAAAGGAGCCTTTTTTCATGCCTTGCACGTGGCTCCTTTTGAATAATTAATCCGGTTATTTCTGTTCACTCGGCACGATATACACATCATTAATGTTGACGCGATCAGGTTGAGATAAAGCGTAATAGATTGCGTTAGCAATATCTTCAGACTCCAACGTGGTCATCGACATCATTTCTTGCATATTCTCCTTGATATCCTCATCGGTAATGGTTTCGGGTAGACTCGTATCTACTGCACCGGGTTCTATAGAAGTGACATTAATTCCATATTCTGGTGCCAGTTCCTGGCGCAGGCCTTCAGAAAACATTTTGACAGCAGATTTAGTTGCGCAGTATACAGCTCCACCGGGAAAATAGCGATGTGCTGCCATAGAGGATATATTGATGATGTGTCCGCCTTTATTTTTCTTTAACTCTGGTAACACCGCAGCAACACCATTCAATACGCCTTTAATATTGACATCTACCATTTGCATCCATTCGTCTGTCTTTAGTTTTTCAATAAAAGAAAGGGGCATCAATCCCGCATTATTAATTAAGACATCCACCTGTCCATACGTGTTAACCGCATAATCTACCGCTGTATCAAAATCTTCACGCTTGGTAACATCTCCTGAAGCGACAATAGCGTTCCCTCCGCTGGATGTGATCTTATCTTTTAGGTGTTCCAGCTTATCAGCACTACGTGCCATAAGCACGATATTAGCGCCGTGCTTTGCTAGTTTCAATGCTGTGGCCTCGCCGATTCCGCTAGAAGCCCCTGTAACGATAATAGTTTTGTTCTTTACGTCCATGTTTTTATTTCTAAAATAGCTACTATAAGAAAAACGGGCATCAACTTTTAAAATAGTTTAGGAGTTTGATAAGGGACTTTTAACAGAGGTATAGGCTGACATTGATTTCAGTCTACTAAAACTGCGATTGAGTAAAAAAATTTTTCATACAGAATCGCTGAATACTGTATTTTTGGAGAAAGTGTAGCTATGGATTATTATTTTATTATAAGTGGTTTGGTCTGTATCGCGGCTTTGTTCGGATACATAAATGCCAGATTCTTAAAATTGCCCATTACCATAGGATTAATGTTAATCACCATCGTTTATACGCTGGTAGTCCTTGGAATAAGTTTTTTTGACGATACCTTATTAAAAGCAGAAGCAGAACTCATCCAGCAGATTGATTTTGAAAAGGTATTGATGGATTATATGCTTAGCTTTTTGCTCTTTGCGGGGGCTCTGCACACTAATTTTCAGGAACTCAAACAACAACGCTGGCCTGTAATCGCCTTTGCGACCCTAGGGGTTATTACCTCTACCTTTTTGATTGGAACACTAACGTATTATTTACTTCCGCTTTTAGGACTGCCTACAGCGTATATCTATTGTTTACTTTTTGGAGCAATTATATCTCCCACTGATCCCATTGCAGTACTTGGGATTTTAAAGAAAGCGAATGCTCCAAAAAAGCTGGAGATTAAAATTGTTGGAGAATCGCTATTCAATGATGGTGTAGGAGTTGTACTATTCTTAACGATCTTTAAAATAGCTTCTATGGGTGCAGATGCAATGACTCCTGCAGATATAGCGATTCTATTTGGTCAGGAGGTTTTTGGTGGCATTGCTCTGGGAATTATATTGGGCTTAATTACTTACAAATTACTTAAAACCATTGATGACTTTAGTATTGAAGTAATTATTACACTTGCAGCGGTAATGATGGGGACAGTGATAGCGCAAAAACTACATTTATCAGCTCCATTAGCCATGGTTATGGCAGGCTTGCTCATAGGGCATGACCGCGTAAGAGGTTCGGCTATGTCTGAAATTACAGAACTCTACCTGGATAAGTTTTGGGAGTTAATTGATATCCTACTTAATGCAATTTTATTCGTGCTCATCGGGATGGAAATTCTGGTGCTTACGTATTCAACTTCGTATGTATTAGCCGGTCTCATTGCTATTCCGTTAGTTTTATTTTCACGTTATGCGGCTTTGTGGCTACCGGTTAAGCTCTTTGAACGCAAACTGGATTTTGTGCCAAATACCCACCTTATCCTGACCTGGGGCGGATTACGTGGAGGTATCTCTATCGCCTTGGCCTTAAGTCTGGCACCAGAGATGAACCGGGAGCTTTTTTTAGTGATGAGCTACATCGTGGTGGTCTTTTCAATTTTAGGACAAGGATTAACGATAGAGAAAGTCATCAGAAGATTTCTAGGCAAATCAGGTGAAAAGCAAACTCAAGTGTTATAGCACACATCATTAGTTTCATTCAGCACATTAAGGAAATATAATTGATCTATTTTAGATGAAATTTAATGAGTATGTCACACAAGGTTAAGATTCAATCGTTAGGATTCATCACACATGATGTCATTCAAGTTCAAACAGACAAGCCCGCAAACTATTCCTATACTCCGGGACAAGCTACAGAAGTTGCAATGGATTTGGAGGGTTGGCGAGATGAGAAGAGACCGTTCACGTTTACGAGTTTACCAGACGAAGGTTTTTTGCAGTTTACGATTAAAATCTATCCTGATCATGACGGGGTCACTGATCGTTTGCAGCGTTTAGAACCAGGAGCGAATCTATTACTCGAAGATCCTTGGGGAGCTATCTCATACCAGGGACCCGGCGTGTTTTTAGCCGGGGGTGCAGGAGTGACTCCATTTATTGCTATTTTCAAAGATTTAGCCCGAAAAGGACAGCTAGCCGAAAATATATTGCTCTTCGCCAACAAACGCGAAAAAGATATTATTATGGAATCTCAATTTGAGCAATGGCTGGGACAAGATTTTATCAATATTTTATCTGAAGAACGCAGCCCGAAGCACGCACAAGGGCACATAGACAAAGATTTTATCAAAGAACACACTACCCAAACAGATAAATACGTGTATTTATGTGGACCGCCACCTATGATGGACAGTGTACAAGCAGATCTTCATGCTCTTGGTATTGATCAAAATAAGATCGTGACAGAGGATCTTTCGTAGCCATACGATACGTATACATAAGCTTTTGATACTCCAAAGATGATTTCCCTCAAAACAGAGTAGTTACAGCAGAGCATTTTAGATTAGTATCACTAAGAACGGCTACTATATAGCGACTACTCTTCAGGACTATACTAATGTTCGTAGTTGGAGTTAGCGCCTTCGGACAATCAAAAGACCCCTTTATTTTGATGTATATTGGAGAGAAACTAATGCACAACATTCATCATTTTCAGTCGGACTATAAGCAGAGAACCTCTTGATAATACCTACTCTCCTGCTTTATTAAGATATATTTTTATATCATAATATGATATATTTAAATATTATGTTATATCTTTAGTAGGACAAAACCGGTAATCGATGAACCGCATTAAAGAAATATTAGAGCATAAAGGAATTAAGCAAACCTGGCTGGCCAATAACCTTAAAAAGAGCTATAACATGGTCAATGGATATGTTCAAAACAGGAGACAACCCAGTTTGGAAATGCTATATGAAATTAGTGCGCTCCTCAGTGTTGATGTTCGGGATCTTTTAATATCAAATCAGTCTGGTCATTCTTTACCACAGCCTGTTGATACCTTGAATATACCCTGGTTAGGCACAGTTTCGTGCGGGCAACCTCTTTTTGCTGAGGAAAACATTAAAGCTTTTGTCCCGGTATCAAAAAAACTCATGTCACCTTCGCATACGTATTTTTTACTTACTGCTCACGGGGATTCCATGGATCAAAAAGGAATTCACGATGGTGATCTGATTTTACTGCAGCAAAAACAAACTGCCGAAAGCGGTGAGCTCATTCTAGCGCTTATCAACGACGAGGCTTCCATCAAGGAATATGCGAAACACGATCAAACCGTAATACTATATCCCCGTTCTACCAATCCCGTTCACCAACCCATCATCCTGACCAATGATTTAAAAATACAGGGAGTCGTCCAACAAGTGATTCCCTTATAAACGATGATACGGTATGGAATGTTGTGACAAAACCTTAGTTGCGCGGCTCATCTACCTGGATGAAGAAATTCATCTGTTAAAGACTACGTATGCTAAACGCTATGAGTCTTTTATAGAAGCTCAGCAGCTTAAGTACAGAGCATTGGTTGAAGAGGTAGAAGATTTGTTACCGGGTAAGATAACACAGGAACTCAGTGAAGCTTTTACTAAAAAGAAAAACGAAGAAGTACAATTAAATGTTACGCTACAAAGACGCTTTAACGTAGGGATCAGCATTATGACGGGGATAAGTTTTTTACCGGTGGTGGTATCGGTTTTCTTTGCCGTACAAGGCGTTTCATTTGATGAAATCATGCTGCGACTGCCCCAGTTAGCGATTATGATGATCCCTATGTATTTACCCATTTTATGGTATACGTATGCTACAAATAAGAAGATTAATATATCTAAACGACTTATAGAAGAGTATACACACAAAGAAACTCTGGGTAAAACGTACGAAGGTTTTTCAACTCATGTGAACCGTTTTGTGCCTTCGGCGGAAAATGAAAAGCTGCGTTTAAAGTTATTAGATAGCCTATTAGAAGCTTCTTCTGATAATCCCGGTAAGTTCGTTACCAATTTTAATAAAGCAGATCATCCAATTGCCGAGGCTCTAGCCCAAACCGAAAAGCTGAGCCAACAGCTTAAAACACTTTCTGAAACTCCGGGATTAGAACATATTGCAGCTGTTTTTAAGCGAAAAAAGGAGAAATGAAATAGTGATGTAAACCCAAGATAATACAGTTGAGCTATCCCGATATACACTTCAGTATACTTTATTCCTATTAGAAAGGAAGTAATGCGTTTATTTGAACTCAAACTAAACCATAATCATGAGATCATTCCTTTCTATAGCGACAACGTTTATTCTTTTTTTTCTGTTTTCAGTTTCGGGTAATGCACAGGATTTATCTGTACTACAATGGCAAGAAGACCTTGACTATCTGCAAAAAACAGTTCATGACAAACATCATTTTCTGTTTAAAAAAATTTCAAAAGTAGCTTGGGACAATGCAGTCGATTCGCTAAAAAGCAATATCCCTAATTTACAACCTCATGAAATCAAAGTCAGTTTTGCGCGTTTGGTCGCTATGTTCGAATATGGACATACTCAAATACCTTACACAAAAGTGGCAGAGGAGGGTGTTCTGCCTGTAAATCTTTATCATTTTAGCGACGGAATTTATGTCGAAGGGGTACACAAAAATTACCGGCAACTTTTAGGTGCCAGATTGATTAACATAGGAGGGATGCCTGTCAAAGAAGCCTTACAAAAAATAAAATCTGTTGTGCCGGCGGAAAATGACAGTTATTTTAAGGCCTACGGCCTTGATTTTTTAACCATACCTGCAGTGCTTCATGCACAGGGTGTGATCCCTAATCAGCAGGATAGTGTTAGCCTAACAGTCAAAAAAGGCGGAAAGACAACAACTATCAACGTAGAAAAGATTCCTATGGAAGAGCTATCTAAAGATTATGGATTCACCACTTCTACCAACGATTGGCTGGGCTCAAGAGATGAAACAGAAACTCCGCTTTACCTCAAAAAACTAACAGAACGACTTTATTATTTTGAGTACCTGCCATCATCAAACACGATGTATGTTCGGCAAAGTTCGGTTTTCAATGATGAGAAAGAACCATTACAAGATTTTTATAAACGTCTTTTTAAGGCCGTTGATTCTCTTAATATCGACAAACTGGTATATGACGTTAGACTTAACGGTGGAGGGAATAATTATAATAATAAGGCGCTTATAAAAGCAATTATGTCACGACCCAGGGTAAACCAACCGGGACACTTGTTTTATTTGATTGGTAGAAGAACGTTTTCAGCAGCACAAAACCTTACCAATGAAATAAAAAACTATACTGAGGCAATCATAGTGGGAGAACCTACAGCAGAAAACATTAATTTTTTCGGGGATGCTAAACGTTTGACCTTACCAAATTCAAAGATTAATGTGTACTTATCTTTCGCGTGGTGGCAGGATATGCCACAATGGGAAAATCAGGATGCAACTATTCCTCATCTGGCTGCAGAAATTTCATTTAACGACTATGTAACCAATAGAGATCCTGTTTTGGAAACCGCAATAAACTACACAGAGGGTGCTTTTGTTTTAGATCCTATGAAGCACTTAACCCAACTTTTTACAGCAGGTAAACTGGATCAATTAGTAGTGGATGCCAAAAGAATTGTGAAAGATCCAGCCTACAAGTACAACGATTTTGAAGACGAATTTAGCAAAACGGCATATAGATTATTTCAATCAGGAGATCGTGAGACAGGATTGATTATTTATGGATTTGTAGCAGAGGTTTTTCCTCAATCACAAGCAGCATGGAATAACTTAGCTTCGGCGTTTGAACAAATTGAGCAGTATGAAAAAGCCATAAAAGCCTATGAAAAAGCGGTTAATATTGATACCATAAGCCGCATCGGTAAAAATGCTGCTCAAAAAATAATAAAACTAAAAGAGATTAATAAGCCTTAGATTGAGCTGTACGACCTTTGAATAATTAGGTCAATGATACTAGTAAAAATAATAGTTTTCGCCTGCGGCGGAAGGAATAGCACACAGAACGAGAATTTCACCTTTGATGCGCAATGATCACTTGGGTTTATCACCCTAAGATGATGTACTCTAACGAAGCTTTTTACAGCGGGCTATGATTTTTTAGGGTGTATGTTACATCAAGGTATTTATTTACTACATTTAATTACCCAAACCAGATGGTTGGACCAAACACCATCAATCCAGAGCTTCAAAAACCTAACTAATACTTGCATGTATGGTAAAAGCAAAACTACTCATAGATACAAAAGAAGTAAATGTCTTGTGGTATAAAGTTGGTTTTAATCAGACAACTGATCGCACGGGAAGACCTTCTCAACAACCCATATTCAAGGGATTGCAGGTAGTGATTGAAAGTCAAAAGGATATTGACCTTGCTGACTGGTCCTTTGCAGCAGATCAAACCAAGCAATTAGAACTACACATTTATCCAGTGCTTATGGGAGGTAAAACACGTAAGATTTATTTCTACGATTGTCATTTGGTGGATTGGAAAACGCATTTTTCGGCTTCGGGGAGTAAAAAACCCATGAGTGAAAGCCTTCAGATTAGTGCCGGTGGCTTAAAAGACTCAAACTCCATGGTTGAGTATTCTAATTATTGGCGGGAAACGTATCAAAATTAAAGTGTTGAAAAATCACAGGAGGAATCAAAGAAGAAAACGATTAAAATAAAAACGAAAATCTCATAATATGCCATCATTTATACCTTTGGGAATACCCGATTTCAATGGAAATATTGAGCGGGATTTTTTTCAGTTCAGTTATGATATTGAAGATAATTACGCTGAGGAATTAATTATTCAAATTAGAGATGGTAATAAGGTTTGGTTTGAAGAAAAAATTACTGATCCTTCAAAGCTATCTCAAGGAGAACATTTTTGGAAATGGGATGGTTTTGATAGTGACGGGATATTAGATACCGCCAAATTAACTAACGCGAGCAGTTTAAATTTTTATGCGACGGTCAAAGACAGTGATGGAAATGTAGATAGAAGTAGTACCGATTTCAAAGCCAATTACGAGGAAGTTGATTGGGTTGATGTCAAAATTAATAGAAATTCTAAACGAATTGATGTTTCGCTTCGCGTTAATCTCAAAGACGGAGGTGCAAATGGAACAGAATGTAAAGAGCAGCTGGTAGCGCCAGATCCAATAATCCTTAGGGATTGTCCGTGGGATAAAATTCCCGCTAAAGACCTGATTAATGGTAAACCTCCTCTAAAAGAACCAAACAGAAGCTTTACTGAATTAGAAAATTTAGCTTTAGATGGATTGAGCTATCATTGGGGAAGAAATAAAAATCACACCGAGGCAAAAAATGTAGTCATAGGAGAGGATATTTATGAAGTTTTTATTAATGCCGTCAATACAAAGAAGAATGCAATGGATGATGTAAGTTTAATTTTCAATACAAATAATAATTGGATGCGCTCTGGAAATCCAGGTACGGTTGATGATCCAATTTCCTTTATAGGAAACATAGTCTCCAGAGAAGCTATTTGTTACAATGTCGGTTATATCTATGAGTATTTTTTTAAAGATAGTTGGGATTATCAAAATAATATTTCTGAAGATATAGAATTTAAATATACATCCTCTCACGAGATAGGACATACCATTTTAAAAGCATATGGAGGTACATTTTATAGCTATGGCCATAAAGGTAGCGTTAATACGGTCACTCAATCAGAGAATTCAAATGCAAAGAAATACCCCGTAAAGGGTGAGATAGATATAATGCCATATTATAAAAATACAGTTCCTCAAAACGAGTATAAGAGGTTTTGTGCAGCAGAAAAGGATGTATTGGGTTTAATTTGGTTGACTAAGCTTGAATTGAATTAAATATGAAATACCTATTGTTAATAGTATTCAGTTTTATGATTTATACTTGTTCTCCTAAAAAGGTAAAGTATTTTCACGGATATGTTTATTCAGAAAATTACATTCCACTAGAAGGATTAAAAATTACAAACCAATATGACCTCAGTATAGGGACATATACGGATGAAAAGGGATATTTCAGAATAACTAAGGGTGATAATTTTAAAGGTCGTTTTCTGTATGTTTATTTGGACGCAAATAAAATTGATTCAATACAAGTTTCGGGAGTTCAAGGCGGTGAGAAAATCAACTATAGTTTTGTAAATGGCAGAATGGACACGCTATTTATTAAAATACCGAATAAAGATCCGGAGAAATAATCCTACTGGTGACGCGATTAGCAAAGAAATCAACAACATTCCACCAAAGATTAATTTCCCAAACCTAAGATTCCGGTAGCGTACATCTACCAATTTTCAGAATAGGAGAGAAGCATATTTGATCAAATGCTTTCTTATACCTCTGTATAAGATATCTACTTAACCATTAAAAGTTACCTAGGCTCAATTTGAAATCGATCTTCCTAATGTAGATTCTGTGGTTAGGCCTACATAGCTATTAATTGAGCTGCTTGAGTTCTTCCGGTGTTAGCATACATGATTTAACAATAAAGCGCAGGCCTAGCGGAATTTCTAATGAAAAACTAGCGCCGCGTCCTTCAACAACATCTATGGTGAGGTGCGTGTGTTTCCAATACTCAAATTGATCTTGAGACATATAAAAAGGGCACTCTTCAATATGCCCCAACAGCACATCAGTTTCATTGAGAAAAAGTTCGCCTTCTTCAAAACACATAGGCGCAGATCCATCACAGCAACCACCGCTTTGATGAAAAACCAATGAGCCGTACTGTTGCTTAAGCGACTGTACGACTTCACCGGCTTTAGTTGTAATGTTTACACGACTTGCCATTAAAAGAATCCTAAGGCTTTCTTATCGTGAGAGATCAGCATATTCTTAGTCTGGCGATAATGATCTAACATCATCTTGTGATTTTCACGACCAATTCCAGATTTTTTATATCCTCCAAAAGGAGCATGAGCAGGATAGAGGTGATAGCAGTTTACCCAAACACGACCAGCCTGTACGGCACGTGATATTTGATACGATTGATGCGTGTCACGGGTCCATACCCCGGCTCCAAGTCCGTAGAGCGTATCATTCGCAATTTCTATGGCTTCGGCTTCATCTTTAAAGGTGGTCACGCAGGCTACAGGTCCAAAAATTTCTTCTTGAAAAACGCGCATTTTGTTATTTCCTTTGAGTAGCGTTGGTTCAATATAATATCCTCCTTCAAGCCCTTCATTATAGGCTGCTTTACCACCCGTAAGTACTTCGCAACCTTCTTCCTTTCCTATATCAATATAGTTTAAGATCTTTTCGTATTGATCATTAGAAGCTTGTGCACCCATCATGGTATTCGGGTCAAGAGGATGTCCTAATTTAATGGCTTTTACACGCTCAATAATGCGCTCAATGAATTTGTCATAAATACTTTCTTGTATCAAAATACGTGAAGGGCAGGTACAAACTTCACCTTGATTAAGGGCGAACATCGCAGCACCTTCAAGACACTTATCAAAGAATTCATCATCTGCGTTCATAATGCTTTCAAAGAAAATATTGGGTGACTTTCCGCCTAATTCCAGCGTAACAGGAATAATATTTTTAGAAGCATATTGCATAATTAATTGACCCGTTGTGGTTTCACCCGTAAAGGCAATTTTATTAATGCGTGAACTTGACGCTAAGGGCTTACCGGCTTCGATGCCAAAGCCATTAACTACATTAAGTACTCCCGCAGGTAGAATCCCTTCAATTAGCTCCATAAGAATCATAATGCCTACAGGAGTTTGCTCAGCAGGTTTGATCACCACGCAATTTCCTGTAGCCAGCGCCGGAGCTAATTTCCAGGTAGCCATAAGAATAGGGAAATTCCACGGAATGATCTGACCGACCACACCCAGGGGTTCTTTTACGTTCATAGAAATGGTATTCGCATCCAGTTCGCTAACAGAGCCTTCTTCGGCACGAATGACTCCGGCGAAATACCTAAAGTGATCTATGGCTAAAGGAAGATCTGCTGCCATTGTTTCCCTAAGTGCTTTACCATTATCCCAGGTTTCGGCACGGGCAAGAGCTTCAAGATTTTGCTCCATGACGTCGGCAATTTTGATCAACATGTTACTTCGTTCTGTAGCCGAAGAATTATTCCACTGGGGAGCTGCCGCCCAGGCTGCGTCTAAGGCCAGTTCAATATCTTCTGCTGTAGAACGGGCTACTTTGGTGAAGCTATTACCGTCAACCGGTGAAATATTATCAAAATACTGTCCTTGAACGGGTGCGGTCCATTTTCCGCCTATAAAATTATCGTACTGATTTTTAAATGTGGGCTTCGTGTACGTCTTGGCCGTTGTAGTTTGTGAGGTACTCATAACTGTATTATTTATAGATTAAACATTTGCATAGCTGCAAGTTAAGATGCACAGAGGGTAGAATAGGTGTAGGATTCTATCAATAAGGTGTACAATCCTATTTTTTTTACTGTATCCGTAAAATTTTGCGTATATTTTGATTGAAATAGCAGTTTTTGTTTAAAAAATATAGGATATCTCCAAACAAAATAAAATTGATATGCACCTTTCTCAACATTTTTATGAGCAGCGAAAAGTCACTCAACTCGTAGAAAATCAAACCTCTTATACGTTAGATGATACGGCTATGCATGTGTTTGAAACGCATCAAGCAGCTGCTCAAGTAGAATTGCAATTTTCTACGCCAGTGCTGGCTAGCATGTTTAAGGGTAAAAAAGTGATGCACCTACGTGATCAACAATCCTTTGATTTTTTACCGGGTGAATCCTTGATCTTACCCGCTGGAGAAGTCATGTGTATTGACTTTCCTAATGCTACATTAAGCGATCCTACACAATGTTTAGCGATGGAAATTTCTGAAGATCGCATACAAAGCGTAGTCCAGCATATGAATGAACGCATGACTAAAACTGACGGAAGAGAATGGAATGTCATGGACTATAACTTTCATTTTACCAATGATGAGGGTATTTATCAAATCTTACAACGATTGGTCTATTTATTTACTGAAAATCATCCTGCAAAAGATCTGTTTGTTTCAAACATGGTACAGGAACTGATCATACGCATTTTACAGGCTAATAGTCGTAAAGCCTACCAAAAACTAGCCTTAGAAAAATCTTCATCTCAACGTTTTACACATGTCATCCAATACATCAAAAAACATCTCTCAAGAACCATAAGCATCAAAGAGCTTAGTGATCAGGCCTGTATGAGTGAATCTAATTTTTATAAGGTATTTAAACAGGAAATGGGGTTATCCCCCGTGGACTTTATCAATCAGGAACGTATTAACAAGGCCGTCGATTTACTAAAAGGCCGAGAGGCTAATCTCACCGAAATATTTATGGCCTGCGGCTTTAGTAGCCGTTCTTATTTTAATCGCGTATTTAAGCGTTATTATGATCTTAGTCCGGGTGATTTTAGGCAGCAGTTTGTAGCGTAAAGGTTAGAAGCATTTATAGGATTTAAATTAAGTGAACGAATACCTGTTAATTATCATATCTGCCCTTCCAGCCTAACTAAAAAATTGGGATCGGAATAATTTCCCATTTGTCACCCTGAGTACTTCGGCAAAGCTCAGTACAGGTTTTGTCGAAGGGGTCATTCGTGAACTTAACTGCCCACATACACAAACAGAAACCGTAATCCAGGTGAACCTATTCTTATAAAAACGTATATACCAACTATTCGGCTTTGTTATAAGCAGAGTAGTTGCATTGAGCAAAAACCCAAAAACGGTGAAATCTACCTCGATTTCACCGTTTTTCAGCCTAACTCATTTCCGTACTAGTGGCGCGTATCCATCCGCCAGAAACTACGCTTTAGATATCGTAGAAAAATGAAATCTTTGGCTCTTCATTCCCAACGGCATTTATTCCATTGTGTAATCTTCGGCGAACAAATAACGTGAGATCGTACGTACATCGTACTAAATCATTCGGACTCGCATTAATGGGTAATCCATTATTATTGCTTGCGTTTGTAGTGTCATTCGTATTAGCAGAAAGTGTCAAAAAGCCGTCCGTCAAATTCTTATTGACAGAGTTACTGTTATTTTTCACCCTCAAACTGGCAGACCTTAACAGGGGATGATGCAAGGTATATTTTGCATTAATATCTCCACTGATTGGACTACAATCTCCTAAGAGCTCTAACTGATCTATAGAAAGCTTAATAAAAGAAGGATCATTGTTCATCACCACGCTGTTTAAGGTTTTTCCGCTACCGGGAATCGTATTAAAATTTAGCGCAGGTTTATCAACAACCTCTCTAATCTCAAAACGAATCGCAAATTTCTCAATGTTAATCTTACTGGCTTCAGGAAATACTTCTCCGGCGTTTACGAGATTACCGGGAAGGTTTGCTTCGTTAGTCAGTGCGCCTGTATTCAAAGACAACAGGTCATCACTATCAATAAAAACATAATTGCTGAGTGCTCCCAGGCTGTTGGTAGTAAGTGCTCTGTTGATGGCAGAATTGATATCAAACCAACCTTCTGCATCAAAATCCTCTTGTGCACTCACCACATTATATACCTCAAATGGAAACGCTTTCTGCCGTAGCTTACCCACCGTAGAAGACCTAAATAAACCGGGTGTTACTCCAACAATTTGATCAAAAGATGCGTCAGCAGGTGCCGCGCTTCCATTAGGTGTGGTCGTTTCACTGATTAAAAATCTATACTCAATCGCATTTCCGGCAGCTGTTTTCGGGGGAGCCTGACCCGTTAACGCAATACTGCCTGTAAGCCCGAATTTTTCAGCCCCTGCATATCCTTCTGCGTCAAAATCTGAAGTATTAAATGCACGTCCGATTCCCGTCCAGGCGCTGGGGAATGCATCATTCCCATTGGGATCTACAATAATCCGATCGGTACACAGCAATACGCTTAAGCAATTCGACACGTTTTCTCTGCGATTATCTGCAGTTTCATCAATAAAATTGATATCGCCACTGTATGCCTTAAAATAAACATCGGGTCCACTTTTAAAGCTCAGGGGGAGACCTTTATCTGTTTCAACATTAATCCAGGGAGAGAGAAAGGTCTTTTTAAAATCCTGTGAGGTATACTCAATCGTAAAGAAACCATCGGCATTCGTGACGGCGGTTCCCAGAATATCATCCGTCAAAAAATCGGCATCCATGGCCTCAACGGTAGCGTTAACCACCGCTTGTTCGGTCTGGCAATTACGCACATACCCGCAAATCACCCAGGCGTCAAAATACTGCGCTCTAATGGCACACCAAAATTTATTTGGGATGCAGTAATTATAGGTAAAAACACCATCATCGTCATAGCCGGGCTTAATGGTCGTAAGGTGCAGTTGCACCGGTCCCGGTTCAGGTTGAACATCAGGGAGGTTCTGTAAAGACTTCACCACCACATCAATATCAAAATAGGACTGGGCGTGCTCTTCATCCAGTTCAAAGCTATAGTTACCCTCATCATCTGTGGTGGTGGAATAGCGTAAGAGTTTTTCCCGTTGTGTAGCTTCCTTTTCACTCACCACATGAAACGTACTTTTCTCATTGGTGTCGTGTAACACGTCCAGCTGGTCATCGTGCAGGGGTAAATACAAGTGTACATCTGCACGTACAAGGTTCTCACTATGCTCTTCACATAGCATTCCACATAAATTTCCATTAATCATTCGTTTCATAGTATTCAATTTATACGTTGGTTTACTCTCTTCATGGATTTTCAACTTCCTCCCATACCGGTATATGTATTTATGTGATTGAAGGACAGGAGTTAACACCTAAAAGAACTTTTAACGTATGTATTTTTGGTAATGCAACTCAAACCTGAAACCTGGCTAGGGTATTTTTTCGCTTGCAGCGGAAGAGGAGGAGCAAACAAGTGAAAGAGACGACCTTTAAAATATCTTATCCTGGCCTCTCACTTACGATGGATTTGGTCAAGTTCCCGAAGCATACCAACATAAAGATCAATCTTATATCGAGATCAGCCTGAAACGAATGATGTGCAAAGGACTCATACCAAAGAAAAAAGGCTGAAGAATGGGACTCCCTTCTTCAGCCTTTGACTATGAATTGATTGTTAGATAATTATAACATATCAACTATTTTGTTGCTTCATACAATTTCTCGGCAACCAATTTAGACGAAGCCGGATTTTGCCCTGTAATCAAGAGACCATCTTGCACCACGTGCTCTTCCCAATCATTGGCTTTAGTGTAATGTCCGCCATTTTCTTTGAGCATATCCTCTACTAAAAAGGGCACCACATCTTTAAGCTGTACCGCTTCCTCTTCACTATTGGTAAAGCCGGTCACCTTTTTTCCTTGCACCAGGGGAGCGCCGTCTGCTGCGGTTACATGTTTAAGTGCAGCCGGGGCGTGACACACAAAAGCCACGGGTTTATCTTGCGCATAAAAGGTTTCAATCAATTTGATTGAGGTGGCGTCTGTCGCTAAATCCCAGAGTGGACCGTGACCACCTGGGTAAAACACGGCGTCAAAGTCGGCGGGATTAACTTCACTCAGTTTTTTAGTGGTGTTGATGCGCTCCTGGGCTTCGGGGTCGTTATTAAAACGTTGGGTATCTTTAGTAGAAGCATCTTCTGTCGTACTGCTGGGATCGATGGGTGCTTTTCCGCCTTTTGGAGTAGCTAAGGTAATGTTTACACCTTTGTCTTTTAGGGTGTAGTAGGGCCCGGCAAATTCTTCTACCCAAAACCCGGTTTTCTTCCCGGTATCGCCTAATTTATCGTGAGAGGTTAATACAAATAATACGTCCATGTTTTTCTATTTTAGTTTGTTCAAGATTATGCTGCAAGATGACGGAAACTTACGCACTGATCAAGTTTTTAACGAAGGCTTAGTGCTGTTTTATTGCAGGTTTAACGCTTGAGTTGGATGTTGAAACGAATTATTTTTTCGCCTGCGGCGGAAGGGTAAGAGTACGCCAAGATAATATCTGTACCATAGGAGGCCGGACTTCTACACATAAATCAGTACATTGTAATTGGGATAACATTATTCAGGCGGTTAATGCAGTTTATGCTCACCAACCCGAAGCATTTGCCTTAAGCAAAACGTACTCCTGAAGGATGCAAATAACGTATACAAGAAAAACACGAAAACACGATGACAGATTGGTTAAAAAGAGCCCGCGAAAGCTGGGGATATAATGGGAGTGAGCGACCACCTTTTGCCGTAGTGCCAAAAGAAGGTGAGAGGTCAGTCTGGGATTTTCCCAGACCGCCAGCCATTGAACCCGTCCCTCAATCAGTAATTGTGCGCCATGATAGGATAGACATTGCCCATACCAAAGCTGCACTACGCGTACTGGAAACCGCCAGTCCGCCGACCTATTATATTCCGCCGACAGATATCGACATGAGCCAACTCGTAAAATTACCCGGAAAAACCAGTATGTGCGAATGGAAAGGTACGGCGACCTATTGGGCATTAAAATCCATGGGCAACCACCCCATTGCCTGGTCGTATCCTAAGCCGTATCCTGAGTTTCAAGAATTACAGGATTATTTGGCCTTTTATCCCCAGCCGCTGGAGTGTTATGTAGATGGCGTAACCGTCACCGCCCAGCCGGGTGCCTTTTATGCAGGTTGGATCACGCCAGATTTGGTGGGACCCTTTAAGGGTGAACCCGGTACTGGGCATTGGTGAGAAATACTTAGCGATAAGAGAGGATTAGTAGGGATACTTTTTAGTAGTAGGTAGTATCTTTGTGATATGGGAGATGTTCATTCCAAAGAAGTAAGAAGCTACAATATGAGTCAGATTAAGGGTTCTAATACAAAACCTGAAATGTTGGTACGCAGATTCTTACATTCAAACGGATTTCGATATAAGCTTCATGATAAAAAATTACCTGGAAAACCAGATATAGTTCTTCCAAAATATAAAACCATAATTGAAGTTCAAGGTTGTTTTTGGCATGGACATGAAAATTGTAAATATTATAAACTTCCTAAAAGCAATAAAAAATTTTGGGAAAATAAAATTGATAAAAATATTGATAGGGATAAACAGAGTAAAAAGAAAATATTGGAATTAGGTTGGAATCTAATTATCGTATGGGAATGTGATCTCAAAAAGGATAAAATAGAATCTACTTTTAAAGACATAACAACTAGATTAATATCAAATTATCATTTAATAACATCTTGATAATTTTATAAAAGAATATTTTTGAGAATAGTAATTTCGTTAAATTCGTCATATGGAGTTTATAGATTTATACGCAGGAATAGGGGGAATAAGATTTGCTTTTGAAGCTAATGGGCACGAATGTGTATTTTCATCTGAATGGGATAAATATTCTCAAATTACCTACAATGCCTTTCATGGAGAAGTTCCGTTTGGTGATATACATGAGATTCAAGATATTGAAAATCAAATACCAGATCATGACCTACTTACTGCTGGATTCCCATGCCAACCCTTTTCATTAGCAGGAGTTTCAAAAAAAAATAGCTTAGGAAGACTGCACGGATTTGACGATGCAACTCAGGGAACAGAGTTTTTTAAGGTAAAAGAAATACTGCGAATAAAGCAACCAGCAACCTTCCTACTGGAAAATGTAAAAAACCTAAAAAGTCATGACAAGGGTAAGACCTTCACGACCATTTGTAAATCATTGACTGAAATAGGATATACTTTTGAAACAAGAATTATTGATGCAGCTCATTGGGTTCCACAACATAGAGAGCGAATTTATATAATTGGTTTTAGAAACGATTTAAATGTTACTTCAGAACAGATTAAGTCAATATTTCCTAGTCTGCCTGAACAAAGAATTTACGAGTTAGGCGAAATCATTATTCCCGAAGCGAAAATAAGGGAACTCCATGGTGACAGATATACCTTGGGTCGTGGCACATGGAATGCTCTACAAAGACATAGAGCAAGACACCAAGGTCTTGGTAACGGATTTGGTTTCAATATGAATCAAATGCCTTTTGCTAATAATGTTACAAGAACTATGTCTGCCCGTTATTATAAAGATGGAGCAGAAATTCTTTTACAGCAGGAAGGTGAAATACCCAGAAGGATAACACCTTTAGAAGCTTGTATGCTCCAAGGATTCCCCGAAGATTGTTATCGATTTTTTAACGGAGAAGTTGAACAACCCGTTTCTGATGCTCAGGCTTATAAACAATTTGGAAATTCAGTAGCAGTACCTGTTTTAAATGCAATTGCCCGCAACATGACTGACTTCATCGAGGATAAGGGTTTATTAATTAATCAAGAGGAAATAGCTGTCAATTAGATTTAAATGAAGGATTTTCAAGAGAAAATTAAATTAATTAAGGATTCTGGAGAGGCCTTTTTAAAAATTGTTTCGGCAAATGATGCAGGTGCAACTGGAGCACACCAATCAGGAATATACATTCCTAAGGGTTCAATTTCCTTTTTCGAATTTAAAGGTATTCGTGGTGAGAACAATGAAAAATTAATAAGACTTAAATGGCTAGATAAAGGTTTAGAACTCGAAAGTCGAATAATCTATTATGGAAAAGCTAAAAATGAATATCGAATCACAAGACTTGGTGTAACATTGAAGCCCGAATCCCTAGTACTCTTTACAAAGGTTGACAATGACAATTTTGAAGCTTTTACAATTGCTAAAAATGAATCTGAAGATTTTCTTAGCAATTTGAATCTTAGTAAAGAAGATTTAGGCAAAGGCTTAGTTTATAGAAATGATTCTACATCGATTAAACACATTGCTAATTTCAAGTCGAGAGCAAGATTACTGCCTCAATTAGGGGACATGCTAATTAAAAGTGACGATGTTGCCTTTTTAGAAATTCTTAAAAATTCTTATGATGCCAATGCTACGGATGTAACCGTTCTAATGGATAATATTGATAGTCCTGAAAATGGAATTATCCTAATAGAGGACAATGGTTTTGGAATGGACATTGATATAATTTTGGACGTATGGTTAGAGCTGGGAAGTGATTTTAAGAAAAGGCGCGCAACAAACTACCAGTTAAATTTTGATGAGCCAAAACCAAAGAGAATTCCCATTGGAGAAAAAGGAATCGGACGATTAGGAGTACATAAGCTTGGAAACAAAATCGAACTTATAAGTAAGAAAAAAGACAAAAACGAAGTCCATGTAAATATTAATTGGGAAGAATTTGATGAAAGTAATACCAAGAAAAAAAAGTATATCGAGGATATTGATATTACTGTTGTAGAGAAAACGGAGCCAGAGCATTTTATTAAAGACGGTGCTGAAGGTACTTTTATCTGTATTAGTAGTCTAAAGTCAGTTTGGACTAGGGGAAAGGCTAGAGATATTCAGAGGTCAATTACTTCAATTTCCCCGCCATTTAGAGGAACAAGCGAGGATTTTAAAGTTGAGTTCAAAATATTGGACAAACCAGGTTGGCTAGAAGATATCATAACTTGGGATGAAATAAAGAATTTCGCACTTTACAAATTTGATGCTGTGATTTCCAAGAATTCAATTGATATGTTTAATTATGAATTTCGCCCATATCCTACATTTGATAAAGCTAAAAAGAGAAAAAGAAGCTTTGATATAAAAAATTCTAGTATAAATCAAGATGAGCTAATTCTCAGTCATCATACATTGAAAAGAAGAGATGAATTTAACAATAAGGTTTCCTTTAGTGTGTCTCCAGACAAAATTGGAAAAATTCGAATTGAGGGATTCGTATTTGATTTAGAAAGTTATGTCCTAAAAGAGGTTTTTGATAAAAAAGGACTAAAAGAATATTTAAAATCAAATTCTGGAGTAAAGGTTTTTAGGGATGGCCTCAGAGTTTACAATTATGGTGAACCAGATAATGATTGGCTAGATTTGAACCTAAAAAGAGTCAATAGTCCAGGTGAAAAAATTAGTAATAATATTATTGTTTGTGGAGTTTTTCTTGATAGGGAAACTAGCTATGGTTTGGAAGAAAAAACTAATAGAGAGGGCTTTATTGAAAACAGCAATTTCTACGACTTCAGGGATGCTGTTGCCCATACTATTGAAATCGTAGAATTACTTAGAAAATTCGACAAGAAAATTTTAAGAGACTTTTATGGGCCAACCAAGAAAAGTGAACCCGTTTTATCTTCTATTGCAAAACTACAAGCTATTGTAAATTATAAGGTAAAGGATTCGAATGTAGCAAATGAAATAAATTCTCATTTAGCTGAAATAGAAAACAGCTATAAATTAATGCACGATAGGCTTATTAAAACCTCAAGTGCAGGTCTTGGCTTAGGCATTGTACTGCATGAAGTTGAGAAAGTTTTAAAAGAACTACTTGAAATAGTAACTAATGATCCCAATACCATAAAGAATGTTCTCAGTCTTGTAAAAAGATTATCTAAATTAATTAAGGGTTATTCTGAAATGTTTGGCAAATCTATTACTCAAGAAGTAGCCGTAAGCGAATTGATTGAAGATGCTTTATTTTCGATAGAATTTAGATTGAGAAAACATGAAGTGAATATAACTAAGGCTTATCTCAAAAAACCGGATTTAGTTCTGAAAGTATCCAAAGGTCTTATAGAGGGAATTATTATTAACCTTATTGACAATTCCATTTATTGGTTGAATGTTGCTTATGAGGAGCATAAATCAATATCAGAAAAACTAATATACATTGACGCTGTTGAAAATGAAAACACTGTTGAAATATTAATAGCCGATAATGGAACTGGATTTTTGATTCCCACAGACCAAGCTATTGAACCCATGGAGACCGGAAAAAAAGTTGGTTTAGGTTTAGGTTTGAATATTGCCCATGAAATTATGCTTACACAAAAAGGCAGCTTAACTTTTCCCAATTTTTCTGATTACTCCTTACCTGAAGAATTTAAAAAAGGAGCTCTAGTATCTTTACTTTTCACTAAATAAAATATGATAGATAAGTATTTTTCCACAGGTAATGTATATGTCATTGATGACCAGCTAACCGAAGCAACACCTATTATTAAGTCCCTTTATTCTCATCAAATACCTCATATTTATTTAGATGGTAGTTCGAAAAGTTTACCAAAGGAAAGTAGACAAGTACGTCTGATATTTCTAGACTTAAATTTGAAACCAACTCTCAATCCCAAAGATAAAAAGTCATTTAAGAACATTCATGCTGGAATATTAAATAAGTTACTTGCCAACAATTCTAGTAGCTATCTAATTCTAGTATGGAGTAAACAGGAAGACACCTTTTTAAATGACTTTAAGGAGATTTTTAATGACTCGACTAATGAATACAAACTAAACCAGAGACCGCCATTAGAAATAATTTCTTTAGAGAAGAAAGATTTTTTTGAGACAATTAGTGGAGCAGACGGAATTACTCATAATTGGAAAAATGGACAAGAAAAAGCCCTATTAGAATTGATTACCTCTAAGTTGACGCAAAACGAGGCGTTTAAAATATTATCAGCTTGGGAAAATCTTATCAGTAAATCTGGTAGTAAAACCGTTGACTATTTATTCGATTTAGTTAGTGGGGAAACTCCCGCAAATAAAAACTCAAAGCTAGATAGTATTATAACTAGTCTTTCAATTTCTTTTCTTGGTTTCGAAAATTTTAATAAACTAAATGACCAGAAGAAAACGGACGCATTTATGTTAGCCCTAAGTGAATTAATTGATGATGAAATAGACAAAGAAATTATTGTCAATACTCAACCTGAATTCAAAAACTGGTTACCGACGAAAAGATTAAGCTCAACTGATAAAGGTAGATTAAATTCCAAACTTTTAACTTCAATAGAAGTCGGAAACAATCACTTAACTGGTTCCATTTATAAAGCTAATAAGGGAGCGCATAATTATAAAAAACTATTAACCGATTGTATCGACTTAGGTAGATCATTATCAAAAAAGGAAGCGACGAAGAAAAAAGACTCAAAAAGTTCAGAAGTACGAAAAGATATTGCTAATCTAATTTTTAAAGACTCCTCTAAGTTTATACCATTAGAGTTAAACATCACACCATTATGCGACGTAGCTCAAAACAAGGAAGAATATTACCGTATGGTGCCTGGTTTTCTCATTGATAAGAAGAGTAGGGAATATTTATTTGAAAAAACGGACAGAAATTATTTTTCTGCTTTATTGTATTCTGAGGTTAGTTTAAATGAGTGTCATTTGGTTTTAGATTATAGGTATTTCCATTCCGTTACAAAAGCCGAAATTAATAAAATGAGAAAACTCTGTTGCTTGAGAAAAAGCTTTGTGGATGAAATACAATCAAAACTAGCAAACCATGTTAGTAGACTGGGGTTGTTGTATTTACCATAGTTTTTTGGCCTAAGAGAATTTTGGTAAAACAATCCACCTTCGCTAAAAAAGCTTTGGCGTAAACGCTAAGTGAGTGGATCTTTAAATTTTGGGAGTTCATGAATTTTCTAAAGTCTGATTGCTAAATTTTTGTGTTATTCCTTTGAGCTGCTGAGATATTGCAAAAAAATCTTGCGTATATTTCTTTACTACTGGCTATAGTAGAGTCTGGGGTTTAGACTATCTAATTAAAGCCCTACTGGCAAAATCAACCATTTAGTTTTACGTTCAATCAATTTCTAGGATTGGCTTTAGTAATTGAGAATGAGTCAAGAGCTTTCTATTTAATTCCCGCGAAAATATTGTCAAAACCCAGATAAAAAAGACTTCTTTGAGAATGACATTTCTATAATGCCGCACTTAAGTAATTGGGAAATAAAGATTTTCATATCGGGAATTTCTAAGCTTATTAAATATTAAGTCGGTAATTTTTTAGTTTAACAAATACCCATTAAGAGGTATTAAAATAACTTAAAAAGTTTATTACTTTTAAATTAATTATTAACCAACAAATTAATTATGAAGTATTTACATATTGTTGTTATCCTTTTATATTCAATCACTATGTCATCACAAATAGACTATACTATTGATGCAAAAAAAGATTTAGCTGAACAATACAAAAAACTGAAAGAAAACTTAGAAGAACTAAATACAGCTCAAGATTCCCTCAGAAAACTTACAGATATTTTATCACCTAATGTGATATCATTCTATGAAGAAGTCTTGGAACAAAAAAAAATAGTAGACTCATTATATAAAAATGCTGAAACTGCAATATCTTTTTATATAACAAAAGCAGTAAAACGAGAAGTTGTGGAAAGTGTAATTACATTACCTGAAAATTATCTAATCGGAGTAAGTCAGATTGAAGAAGAGGAAGAGGAAGAGGAAGAGGAAGAGGAAGAGGAAAAAGAACAGGAAGAGGAAACTTACATTTTATTCGATAAAAGAAAGATTATTTCAAAACAAAAAATTCTTGAAGACGAGACAGCAAATAAAGTCTTTAATACTATTCTTAATGAAGAATCAAAAACTTATTTTGGAGATTTTTGGTTTCCTAAAGATAAAGAAGAGATTTTTGTTGTAAAAAAATGCGAAGATAATGATTCAAAATATACAAAACTACCGAAATATAGGGCTCTCTATTTTGATAAAATGCTTTTAGATATGTACGAAGGTAATGTTCGTGATATAAGGGTTTTCCTAAAGGATGAAAAAGGAAAAACTCATATATTTGAGAATACCTTATCTATATCCTTACTTAATTTCAATGATTTATCAGAGCGAAATTTTCTTAAAAATTCAGCAGAAAAAACATCGGTTGATAATACAGAATACTCGTGTTACCGATTAAAAGTTGTAGATGTTTTAAGATACATTACTAGTGAAGAGGGGAATTTTGTGCCCAATGATGCGTCATTCTCATTTCCGCTTGTAGATGACGAGGGTAATAAAACTAATGTAAATGCATCTAATCGATACGAGTTACGACAATCAACTAGTCTCAATAACGTTATTGACCTCAGGGCATATACCGATTTATTAGGTTTATCTGGAGAGACACCTAATGGAATCGCTCAATTCGAAGGTCAAGCCGATTTTTTTATTTTACCCTTTGGAACTTTTTCAGATCAACCAAACCTATATGCATTTAAAAAAATTAAACCTTATTTGCAATATGCACGTCTGGATGAAGAGAATGAATTTTTACAAACTAAAATGGTAAATGATACACTAACCCTATCTGAGCCAATAGACCATATCCAGCAATCCTTTTTAGATGCAGGGATGCGTTTAGATTTGATTACCTATAATCCAGGCAAAAACTTTCCTTTTGAAATTATTCTGAATACTGTAATACGTTATCAACTTTCTAAAGTTAATAATGATTCACAATCATATACTTATAAAACTCTTGGAGCTGGTGCTGGACTAGCTTTTGAATTTAAAAGGCTAAAGAACTTTGAACTCAATCTACTTTCAGAGTTGGCCAATTATCATCAAGGTCCCTACAATAACATACCCGAATTTAATGACCCAGAATCTTTCTTGGTTTTTAGAAATGAGTTTGAGGTATCATATTTCCCATCAAAAAAACAAAACAATGCTATTTTCCTACGTATGCGAGTATATAATAATCAAAATGCCGATGAGGGTGCTAACTTCTTTCAGTTTCAATTTGGATATAAGTTTATGATTGGTGCAGGTAAAATTAGAGTACAATAAATCAGTAAAATCTCGAGAATTCGCCAGATATAAAATTTCTAGCTCACTGCATAATTTAAGAAATTAAGCAGCAAAACGGCTTTAAAATAAGTGTAAGAAATTTATCTAGTGAATTACCGTTCCAACAAAATTCACGGATACTAGCCGTAAATTCACGTTGACACGAGTGAAAGAAATTGATCCTGTGAATCAATTTCTTTTATCTGTGAGATGATGCGGCTGCAAGTGATATAATCCGCCAAATGGTGGAGGTTATATCTGATCGTATATTTAATAGCTTGATCATTGAGTTTGTTAATTGTAATACAGATATCTAGCCGTAAATTAGCGCAGTGTCGGTTTTTAATATTTTATAATACTAGCTGCAAGCGATATAATCCGCCAAATGGCGGAGGTTATATCTGATCGTATATCTAATAGCTTGATTATTCAGTTTGCTAACTGTAATACAGATCTCTAGTCGTAAAAATTACAGAGAGGTGATTATTGAGAATTTAGAATACTAGTCGTAAATTCACTTTGATATAATATCTGTCGATATAATCCGCCAAATGGCGGAGGTTATATCTGATATTATATCAAATAGCGCATAAATGCGCTATACGTTAATTTACTGTGTGATTTGAACCATAATTTATATTATGTAAAATAGAATATTTTGTTATGCGTTTATGCTTCGTCAAATCCTACTCCGCCTTAGAACTGTAAAAACTCTTCCATACGTCCTATAGGAATATGGATAACGATTACTGATACTCTTTAAGGTTAACCTTCAGCATAAAAATTTCATTAAGAGATAAACTCAACACTCTACACCATGAAAAAAATTTTACGCGTTTTATGTTTATGCTTAACTTTTACTGCAGCTGCACAAGATTTTGAACTAGACCTTAATTTTGGAAACGATTCTGGTTCCGGTTACCTTGGCGTTCATGATGGTACAACCGATTTTTTTAGAAAAGTTATCGCTAGTAATGATGACCTGCTATACTACGTTGGCTACGTAGTTGATCCTACAGAAATCGCTGTGTACAGTACCCTTAGCGACGGTACTCCTAATCCCGCATTTGGTGATTCACCTTTAAAACGTTTTGCAGTAAGCGGGCCCAATGGAGAATCCACCAATGTACTTGGCGAATGGATTGCATTGCAAGACGATAAACTAATTATAGGTGCACGCATTATTGTGGGTGATGCTAATGTTACGGGCATTGCTCTTATTCGTCTTAATCTTGATGGAACCTTGGACAATTCGTTTGGAACCAATGGATCTTATCTGTACGCTCCAACCGGGATTGATACCTTTTTTGGTACGTTAGAAGTAACTGCCAGCGGCGAAATATTCATCGGGGGACGCTATCGTGTGGGCAATAACAGCAATCATGAGTATATGGTTCAAAAACTAACTCCTAACGGTGTTCCGGATTCCGGCTTTGCAGATAATGGTGTATTGATTTTTGACAGCTTTGAATTTTCCCGATGGATATCTGCTATTCATGTATTAGATAACGGTCAAATTATGCTGGCAGGAACCGATCAGGATGAACAACTCTTCTTGCTCAATGCCGATGGCACCTTTGATGGCACGTTTGGAAACAGCGGAGTCATTTCTACACAGATTTTTGCTGATCTCAAAGACATTGAACAGTTTGGGGATTCCTTTTTTGCGATTGGAACTACCCGAAATACCATCGAACCGGTTATATTCAAATTCACCACTACCGGCATGGACCTTACATTTGGTACAGATGGCGTAGCGACATCTACAGTTACCGGATTTATGGAAGATGCTTTTATAGACGATAATGGTACTGCCTATTTCACCAGCAATCTCGGTGGATTTTATCGCGTATTTAAAACTGAAACTGCTAATGGATTTGTTCCGTTTGAAGCAGGAAATTTTGAGCTCTTTGAAAATGCATTTAATATTAGTGTACTCTATGGAATTACTCAACTAAGCGATGAAACTATTATCGGTGCCGGAATAGGGCTCAACCTTGTTGCTGATAATACCGGAAACGATATGTACGCCATTAAACTTACCCACTCCACCCTATCTGCGCCTGATTTTGAAGCCGCTGACATTACGATTTATCCCAATCCTGTGCATGATCTCTTACAGTTTGATCGCGCCATTAGTGGTGAGGTGAGAATATATTCCATACTAGGAGAAGAAGTATTTTCACGAGAAGTGGTTCAGGCTAAAACCCTTGATGTAGCTGCACTTTCTGCCGGGATTTACTTATTACATTTACGTGTGTATGGAAAACGCATCACAAAAAAAATGGTAAAGAAATAGACATGTACATTTTCTTTTCAGTATAAATCAAAATAGCCTGATCATCGGGCTATTTTTTTTCATAACAACCTGCTGTCCCACACAAATGGTTCTGCGTTAGTAATCCTGACCTTTTCATAGTCCGCATGCGTAGTGTTGATCACATAATTAAATTCCCCGGGGATCAATACTGAAGGTACTTTTAGGATTAGACTGGTTTTAGCCTGATACCATGCACTGCCCAAACGCTGTAGTACGTTATAGTTTTTAAAATGTTTCCACTCCTTGGGTAATTCTGCTGAAATGTCCAGGTAGTGTGAATCATCATCTGGTAATGAAATGGTGAGTAAATAATGATCCAGCGCTGCCATCAACGCATTGCGATGCGCAACCATCTCCAGCGTACACAACGCCCTACTTTGCGAGGCGTAGATTACATATTCATTTTCTCTGTTCCACCGGTTTGGTACTCCCGAAGCACTGAGCGAAGCGTGATATTTCTTACGTACAATCCTAAATACCTGCATTACACATTATCCCCGTATTCCATGGCAGTCAATCGATGGTCCACAAATCGTATTCCGCTAATGGTGCGTAAAAACTCCAAGGGTTTTTTGCGATCAAAAAATACATTAGGAGCCGTTAACCAGGTATGAAAAACTTTAGCATCACCAAATACCGTTGTACCCTTTTTGATCAGCGATAACAACAACAGGATGTGCTCTTTGGTATCAATTTTGACCTTGGTCGCATCCTTCGTGTAAACGGTGAAGGTCTTAGGGGTAATTCCCAGTATATGAGCAAGTTCACGTACATTAATCGTACTGAGCACTTTTAAGGCTTCTACATGACGTGCGGTAAACTCTTCTCCTTCCAAATAACTAATGATCCAAGTGGGATCAGCTTCTTCGGGAATTAGTTGTATGATACTTGCCTGTGCAGTCATTGATATATTTTTACGTATTTATAAATGTAAAATTACGTAATTTATGTCGATCACACAATTCCTTCAGCCTATAATTCCTTTATTAGCCATCAAGGCTTCTAAAAGTGCTTTTTTTAGCACATCCTATTTTTTCAAGTTTCGTAAACATATATTCATCTTCCAATTACTTGATCAACGTTCTACAAACTCCTTTTTTTTACCTGAAACAGCTTCTTAATTAAATCATAACATTAACTATTTTAATCCCTACTTCTCTGCTATATTTGTGTTTTTAGATTGTATGACTCAAGCTTCTGATAAATCCATCTTTCAAACCTTATGGGATCGTAAAGTTCCCCAATACCTGGGAACCTATTTTGCGATCGGATTCGGTTTGTTACAGTTTTTAGAATTCCTGGTGCAGCGTTATGAACTTAGCGGCTCCTGGATCGACAAATATTTACTGGTCTGGTTAGCGCTGGTACCCGCAATAGCCATATTGAGCTACTACGGGCATCGCTTAAAAGAGAATGCTAAAAAGTTTCGCTTTCCCAAAGCTCTTGTGATCATTAATTTTGTGATTGCTTTTCTCTTTGGCGGACTCCTATTCAACGGCGACATCAAAGCGCAACAAGAACCTGCGCTGGTTGAAATAGCCGATGAAGATGGAAAAATTGTCAAGGCCGTAGTGCCTCAATTAAGTAAAATAAAGAAGATTGCCATCTTTCAGTTTAAAAATGAAACCGGTAAAGATGAGTTAGATTGGTACGGTCCTGCTTTTTCAAGTTTACTACACAACACCCTGCGCCAACGCCCTGAGGTATATTCACTTTCTGCCTATTATCTCAATCATTTTCATGAGCGTTTAGGTCTCCCCTCTTTTGAGACTCCGGCACACGGGATGAAAATGGAAATAGCCAACAAAGCGCGTAGTGAATATTTCACGTCCTTAATGTATAGCATCACCAACGATATCATACAGGTAAAAGGAAATTTACATCGCGCCAAAGACGGTAAAAAAATTCTGGCGCTAGAAGCAAAAAATAAAAGCCTCTATGCGGTTGTTGATCAATTGAGTGAGCAAATCAATCAATTTTTATTTAAGGGAAAAGCTACGCCAGATGGTCTTGTGATCATGCCTTCTTCTGCCTTGCTTACATCCAATATAGAAGCACTCAAATACCATTCACAATCCTTGATTAAATTTGGTAAAAATCCCAGCGCGCTTATTGAAGTTCTTGCGCTGGAGCAAAAGGCATTAGACATTGATCCAACCTGTGCTGCCTGCCAGTACAATAAGGCAGATAAGCTCTACGGGATGGGTAAAAATGAAGAAGCTAAGGATGCTGCCAGACTAGCTATTAAATATGGAAAAGCCTTGCCTAAGCGGTTTCAGTTTTATCCCAAGGAGATGTATTATTCTATCACCGACAATATAGAGGGATATTTTAAATTGTTGGAAATGCAACGTAAAATGTTTCCGTATGAATATAGACCCTACGAAAAACTGCTGACTAAATACCGCGCTGATTATGGGATTGATTCGGCTAAAGTATTAATTCAAGAGGCGATTGATAACGGCAATGTAGAACGAGGTTTGTTGGCAATGCACGACTTGCAGGTCGAAAACGAAGAATACGATGCAGCGCTTAAAACCCTAGAGAACCATAAAGCAAAATTCCCAGATCGGGATCAGGATAAGTTAAAATGGGTCACACTTTATGAATTACAGGGTGATTTTAAGGCGGCTAAAGCCATTTTACTTGAAGAAGAAGCATTGGATCCACTTGATGCCTCCATTCAAAATAGATTGGTGGTCCTGGATTTTAGAGAGCAAAAATTTGATGCGGTCGATGAACGCCTGGAACGCGGCCTGCGACAAGCCTCTACCTTAACCGATACAGTTACCGTTTTATGGACAAAAGCTTCTTTTGAACAAGCCCGGGGTCAAGTGAACCAGGCCCTTAGTACGCTCAAAAACTATGAAGTTAGAGTTGGGAAGATGTCACCTTACAACAGGGTGATTTCTTCTACCTTTTTTACTAAAGCGTTGATGTATTTATCGATTAGTGACGTCTCCAGTGTGAATCAATTATTAGAAGAGATAAACACCTATTCGCCAGAGTTTCAAACGGTATATCAATGTCAGACCGATATTCTTGCCGTTCAAAAAGAGTACAAAACACTCTCTACGGCAGATGAGCTCATGAAAAATTGTAGGGATGAATACGCTAAACGCGGAACAGGAACGGCTGAATTTTTAGATCTGGTTGTGGCGTATAAGAAAGAAGACTATGCAACAGCCATTAATATCTTACGAAAAGAAAACGATAAACTGGAAAAACTTGTTGGCCGGGATCCCTATTTTCTATCCAGTATTTATAATCGCGGAGGTGATTTTGAAAAGGCGATAGAAATTGTACAAAAAGAGATTGATCGAAAAACCTATGATCCTATGCTCTATTATCAAATGGCGTTTTTACTTCAAAATGATGATCGGGAGCAGGCTAAAAAGTATTTAGATATCGCCATGACGTATTGGAAAAATGCAGATCAGGACTACGTTCCCTATATGAAGGCGAAACGTTTGCGTTCTACCTTAAATGAGGTCAAAACAGAGTCGATCAGCCTGTAGTTACTCCTGGCTTAATTGTAGTTTTCCTCTTTTACAAACACCATACAATGTTGCCAGGGCAGATTCCCTATGTTTTCTTTTAAGGTAAATCCGGCAGCGGTTAATTCTTTGACGGCCTGAGCTTCGCTCATTTTGTGAATGGTTTTGATGGGAATGCCGGCATCTTCTTTTCTATATTCAATGAGGTATACTTCACCATCAGGACGCAAGGCGGTATAAATGCTTTGCATGATTTCCTTCGGAAAGCTGAACTCGTGATACACATCAACCAATAATACCTTATCGATCGTATTTGCAGGAAGTTGCACACTTTTTTCAGTTCCCTTGATTAAGGTAACATTAGCAATGCCCAGCTCCTTTTTCTTTTTGCGCATCGCCTGAAGCATTTCTTCCTGGATATCTACGGCATAGACCTGTCCATTATCCTTCAGAGCCTCTCCTGAGCGCAGCTTAGGGGACATCTTAAATACATGATAACCTGATCCCGCGCCTATATCGGCGATGGTGTCTCCCGGCTGAATGTTCATGTTTTTCAACAGTTTCGAAGTTTGTTCTTCTTTTTCACGTTCAGGTCGCTCCAGCCAATTGATACCTTGATATCCCATCACGTGGGCAATTTGGCGCCCCATGTACCACTTCCCTATTCCGTTAGGGTCACCAGATTTGTAGATATAGGGATCGTCTGTTCGTGTAGAGTCGGTAGAAGCGTTGTTTCCGGCTTCCGGTGTACTCCGCTGTTGACTTTGACAGCCGGTGAACGAAAGCAGTAGGTAGATTAGGAGAAGGTATGGATAGCGTGATAGCATAATTATGGGATTGAATGTACAGACTATTATCAAGGTACGAATATTATTTAAGTACACCCTGAATATAATAGTCATTTCGACAGAGTCCCGACATATCGGGACGACGAGAAATCTGCCGAGTAAAATCTGTACTATTAAACCTTAAGATTTCTCACGCTCAGTGCCTTTAGTTCGAAATGACACACGGGATCGTCATTTCGACGGAGTCCCGAAGTATCCGGACGACGAGAAATCTGCTTCATTGAAGTTTTTAAGTCAATTTTAAACTGCGACCTTAAGATTTCTCACGCTCAGTGCCTTCGGTTCGAAATGACACACGGGATCGTTATTTCGACAGCGTCCCGACGTATCGGGACGACGAGAAATCTTCCTATTAAGACTAAGACCTTAGAATTAAAAAGCTTAGTGAGTTTCGGTATGATTCACACTCCCGTCTTCATTGTAATACGTCCACTCTCCCACTTTTATTTTCCAGTGTTTGTACTTTCCCTCTGCTTTTTTATTTCCATTTAAATAATACAAGACATACGGACCCTCAACGCGATTATCTACATACGTACCTACTTCTTTCAATTCACCTGAATCATAATAGTTCACCCATTTACCATTACCCACTCCATTTGTATATTCCTGTATAGATAGGTAGTTTCCATTACTGTATTTACCATAAAGAACGCCTGTAAAGGGTATTTTGCTCCCTTTTTCATAGTAAACTCTACCCACTCTATAAGAAGTGGTGTAGGTATCATTCATAGATACCATTTCTTGTTTGAGCGTATCAATTTGAGAATGACGTCTTAAAATAAAACCTTAGATTATATAAGATTTATGTATTCATTTAAGTTTATTTTATGATTAATTTCTCTATTGTGATAGACGGAAGCGCATATGTAGTATCTTTACATCAAAAATTCGCTATCAACTCAAGGAAAATAACCCTAGATGAGCTTTTAGAGCTTGATTTCAATACTATTATTTGGATCGCTGCGCCAGTCATGTTTGCACTGGTGGCACTGGAGTATTACCTTTCTTATAGAAAAAACAGAAAGCTTTACGCAGGGAAGGACTTCTTGGCATCTGCTGCCATTGGTTTTGGTAACCTCTTCGTCAATGCACTGACCAAAGTTGGTATTTTCTACATTGTCGTCATTTGCTACAATCTTACACCCTGGACCATTCCTCACGTTTGGTGGTCGTATATCGTTTGCTTTTTAACGCTAGACTTTGCGCGCTACTGGGCACATCGTATTGCGCATGAACAACGCTTTTGGTGGTCTACTCATGTAGTTCATCACAGTTCTACATACTACAATTTTTCCACTTCGTTTAGGTTATCCTGGGTTCAGAATTTGAAATTGATCTTTTTTCTACCGGTAATCATGTTGAGTTTTGATCCTATGGTTTTTATCATCGTTCATCAAATTGAGATTTTGTATCAATTTTGGATTCATACAGAGTTGATTAGAAAACTCCCTAAGCCCATTGAATATATTTTTGTTACTCCGTCGCACCACAGGGTTCACCATGCAGTAAATAAAAATTATATTGATAAGAACTATGGATCGACCTTAATAATTTGGGATCGCATGTTTGGCACCTTTCAAGAGGAAAAAGAACAGGCGATTTATGGAATTACAAAACCTATCAATTCCTATAATCCCATCATCCTGGTATTTCATGCTTGGGGCGATTTGATTGGGGATGTTCGAAAACGACCTAAAAAATTCTTTCAAATCTTATTTGGTAGTCCTACTTCCTGGGAGCGTGAACAGGTCAAGAAAAAAAAGATGGCTACTCCTATTACGGCAGCGGAAAAAGCTGCCTGATCCAGTCCTTTTATTTTTGTATATTGTCTTGTACCATTATAACAGTGGTGTAAACCATTAACACGCTGTTTTAAATAGTTTATTATGCGTTATCTTTACTTCATTATCTCATTTTGTGTATTCGTATTTACAGCAAACGCACAATCAACCTATACCCTTCAAATTGAATCTGGCCGTTATCAAATCGATCAAGAAAAGCAACTTATTGTATGCAACATTGATTTATCCGTTATTCCAGATCTCACAGGATTTGATGCGGTAAACCTTGATTTGGATCAAGTATATACCTTAAATACTACCCCGTCTAATTTTACTACTCAGCAAGCCTACTCAGTTTCCCTAAACGATATAGATTATGCCTTGTATTTTTCTTCAGTTCCTTTAATTCATATTACCAGTGATGAGGAGATTATTGACGATCCAAAAGTTCCGGCGATGTTCACCTATGCAGATGATCAACAATTGGTCACCTCTATTACCGGGATCGAACTGCGCGGTGGCTTTTCTCAAACGTTTCCAAAGAAAACCTATGACTTAGAGTTCTGGGAAGATATGAGCGGCGATGATAGTAAGGACATGCAGTTTGGAAATCTAAGAGAGGATGATGATTGGATTCTCGATGCCATCTACAATGAACCACTGCGATTTAGAGCATACAGCACCCATAAATTATGGTTGGAAATCCACACCCCTCATTATAGTGACGAAGAAGATGAGGCAAAAGCCGGAGCTGATGTGATGTACGCTGAGCTCTTTTTAAATAATTCTTACATAGGCCTTTACATGCTGTCAGAACAAGTGGATCGCAAACAGCTTAAACTTAAAAAATACAACGACGATGATGGTATACGTGGAGAGCTCTATAAAGGAGAAAGCTGGCAAACAGGCAACACGCTTTTTTACGGTTTACCCGCCTACGATAATACGAGTGACCTGTGGGGAGGCTATGAGTTAAAAACGCCAGATCCGGATGATTTTATTGACTGGTCAAACCTCTACAATTTCACCGATTTTGTAATGAATAGTACAGATGTAGATTTCTATGCTCAGCTACCTGATCAATTGCACATTGAGAATGCAATTGACTATTTTATTTTCCTCAATTTGCTACGCGCAACCGACAATACCGGAAAAAACCTTTATACAGGTCGATATAAACAAGATTACCCGTATTTCTTTGCGCCTTGGGACTTAGATGGTGTCTTAGGAACCATCTACGATGGCTCAAATGAGAATATTACCGATGATATCTTAACCAATGGTCTTTTTGATCGAATGATTGTTGATGCCCAAAATCCTGTTTTTGCACTCATGGCTGCTGATCGTTGGAACGAATTACGCCAGGATATTCTTAGCGATGCATCTCTTGATGCCCGATTTAATACTTTCTTTGACGTACTTATTAATGAGAAACTATACGAACGAGAAGCACTTGCTTGGCAAAACTATCCGTACGATCAAGCCACGAAGAATTATATGGAGCAGTGGATCACCACAAGATTAAGTTTCTTAGACGATTATTTTGGTGCTATTCTTAGTACTCCTTCATTTGATCTTGATCAAATTGCAATATATCCAAATCCTGCTGTAAATTTACTCACAATAACATCAAGCGATGCTATTGGCAGTCCTTATGTTATTTATTCCATGCAAGGAAATCGAATTATGAGTGGCAATATCACTAGCATGGATCATCAAATTTCTACTGCCTTATTGGCCTCAGGACTGTATGTCATTACAATTGGAGAAAATAGCTTGAAGTTTCAAGTAACAAAATAGATTTTAGAATTATGCCGTTCCTTTTATCGCTTACGCGGAAGCTACCCCTACTTATTCTACTTAGTTTGGTTCTATTGAGCTGCAAGGATTCCGCTGAAAATAAGCAGCAAAAAAGCACAAATGCTGAAACTGAATCACAGGAGAATCCATTACGCGTTCTCATTGTACTTACTTCTCAAAAAACTATTGGTGACGCCGATATGGAAACCGGTTTTTGGCTGGAAGAATTTGCTTCTCCTTACTACACAATGCTGGATCAAGGGATAGAACTCGAAATCGCAACACCTATAGGTGGTAAGGCTCCTATTGATCCTAGAAGTATGGAAGATGGCGCCCTAACCACTGCTGCAAAACGTTATCTCAGCGACACCCAAGCTCAACAACGTGTAGCCACCACCCGAAAACTCTCTACCATTGACGCCTCAAACTTTGACGGAATTTTTAATCCCGGAGGCCACGGTCCTATGTGGGATCTGGCAGAAAGTGAAGTCTCTGCTGCATTAATCGAAGATTTTTATAGAGACGATAAACCTATTGGCATGGTATGTCATGCACCTGCAGCCTTGAAAGGTGCCGTTGCTCCAAATGGTGATCCACTGATAAAGGGTAAAAAAGTCACCGGTTTTACTAATGACGAAGAAAAAGCAGTTAATCTGGCCGATAAAGTGCCATTCTTACTGGAAACCATGCTTAAAGAGAAAGGCGCCGACTTTAGCAAAGCTCCTAACTTTAACGTACATGTGGTGGAAGATGATGTACTTGTGACGGGTCAAAATCCGGCATCAGCAGAAAAAGCAGCAGAATTGTTTATGGAGAAGCTTCACGAGAACGAAAACAACTAGTGGATTTCTTGAATGGTATGCGTTTTACCATTGATTACAAATGACGCCCCTACACCTTTTCCCATCATCGCTTGGGCGACAGGGGTTGCCATAGAAATACAATAGACAGGTTGATTATTTAGCACTGTTTTTCCGGCAGAGACCGCAATAAAACAGATCATTCCGCTAGTTACTACCAGACTGCCTAATGAAACTACAGATGTTTTAGATAAATTTACTTTCTGAAGGATTCGTTGCATTTTTTCGGCTTCAGCCAGATAATTTCCCAATTTTTCTCGCTCTAGTTGCATCATCGCTCTTCCGGTTTCATGCTTGTCTCCAGCACTACTCTTTGTTTCTGCAGTGATATCCAGTTGGATATCTTTCATTTGATGCGAAATACCTTGGATACGCTTCTTTACATAGTTATCACAAAAATTTAATACTTCTTTTTTCATATCATAGATCACCTCTCAATTATTGATTCAAAATTATACTTCAGTATTTTAACATGCTTCCAAAACTAACTGTATTTTAGCAGATATGAAATTACGATCTGTTTTATACATTTTTGGCTTAATTGTCATCGCCTTTACGCTTTTTCCTTTGATTCCCGCGAGTCATTGGTCTATTAGAGCGTTTGATTTCCCGCAATTGCAAATCACCGGATTGACACTTCTCGCACTTATTTTGTTTTTTCTTCGCTTTGATATCTCTAAGAAAAAAGATATCGTATTTGTAGCAGCGCTTGGAGCATGTTTTATTTATCAAGGCACCAGGATATTTCCTTATACTCCCTTGGCTGCTTTTGAGACCTTACCTTCTTCTAAAAATGATGCGCCGTCACTGCGCATTTATACCGCCAATGTACTTCAAAAAAACAGTGATTATTCTACACTCATCGATCAGATCAACGCATTGAAGCCTGATCTTGTTGTCCTCACCGAAACAAACAAGGTTTGGCTTGAAAAAGTTCAGCCCCACGTGACAGAATATTTGTATCGAGAAGAAATCCCCATGGACAATACCTATGGAATGCTGCTCTATTCTAAGAAGAAATTGATTGATTCCAGTGTAAAATTCTTGATAGAGGATACGATTCCATCCATTCATACAAAGCTACTGATTACACCACAGGATACCATCCAGCTTTACGCTATTCATCCTGCGCCACCACTCCCCTTTCATAATCCATTATCTGTAGATCGCGATGCGGAGATGATGAAAGTGGCTAAACTTGCTAACAAATCACCCCTCCCTGTCATCACCCTTGGGGATTTTAATGACGTAGCATGGTCAGAAACTACAGAATTATTCCAAGAAGTGAGTGGTTTATTGGACATGCGAATAGGTCGCGGACTCTATAACACCTATGATGCAGATAATTTTTTGTTTAGATGGCCGCTGGATCATATTTTCACATCGGCCTCCTTTAGAGCAAAAAAGATGAGTCGTGAAGAACACATCGGCTCTGATCACTTTCCGTTGTATGTAGAGCTTACCTATGAGCCAGAAGCTAAGGCAACTCAAGAAAAAAAGCGTCCAACGAAAAAAGAGACAGAACAAGCACAAGAACAACTTAAAGAAGAAAATAAAGCTGATCAGCAAGGTAATTAAAACTTGAGCGGTATCTACACTGGGCGTTTTACAGGTCTGCCAGCAAAAAATCTTCTACTTCTACATCATCATCTTTAGTATGCAATACACTAACATCTCCTGTGGTTTCCAATACCATGGCTCTTACTTGAGATAATTCTAACACATTAGCTTCACGTAATTTACCACGTATTTCATCAATAGTTACTTTACACTGCTCAATATTCTCTTTGAGTAATTCACCATTACGCATCAAAAGTACAGGCTTGTTGTCCAGAACTTTTTGTGCGGTATTGCTTTTATACTGTATATACGTTATGAGATAATTAAACAAATAAAGTAAGCCAATAATAACGATCCCAATCAGTATTTTAGGATCACCTGTTCCTATGGCCATCGCAAAAATGTTACCAATGGCTATTGTATTGATAAAGTCGAAGCCCGTCATTTTGCTAAAGCTTTTTAATCCAAAAATTCGGGTAAATGCGATCAATGCGATATACATTATGATAGCTCCCAAGAATACGGCAGTCATCATGTCTACAGTGAAATCGTTAGTAAAATGTTTCCAGTCTATCATGGTTGTTGTCATTAAGATTAGGTATAAATGAAAAAGCCTCAAACACACTAACTAAGTGTTGCCTGAGGCTACTATTTATTGTAAAAATTAATATCTTAAGAATCAGACTGCTCTCCACCTGGAGTTTGCTCAATCCGTTCTCTAAATTTATCCATCTTCTCTGCGATCTCTTTGCGTTCTTCTTTACTCAACGAGTCATCATCGCTACTCGTTAGTTTTAATTCACCGGCTTCTTCATCCTTAATTTCCAAGGATCTATCTGGGCTTCCATAGCCAAAATTTGACGATCTACGGTAGCGATCTTGAAAACTGGCTTTCGTTTTTGTCATTCCCCCTGTATTTTCCATAACGTTATTTTTTTCAAATGTACAGGTAGAATAAAAAGCTGTGTGATAATGAAATGCCAAATTTTGAATGAATGAGCGTTAAATATCTCAAAATTTTATTTGGAAACAACATTACCAAAGGCTTAAGTAAGCCTAAAAAATCTTTGAGAACAATTTGGGTTGGCTTACTTTCGCAGTAATGGATATAGACTATAACCTGTACGCTCAAAAACTTACGCAATACCTTAGTGAGATTGGATTAGATTCTACTCTGGCAAAGTACATCAACCTTATAGTCCTGGCTATAGGATGTTTTATCGCAGTCTATATTTTGGATTGGATCATCTGGAAAATATTGCGATTATTTTCAGCTTGGTTTGCTAAACGTTCAAAAACTACCTTTGATGATATCCTGATAAAAAATCGCGTTCCTCGAAAACTAGCCCACATCCTCCCTATTCTTATATTTATTGGTCTTCTTCCCTATATCTTTATCGATTTTCCCTGGTTAGAAACGCAGGCATCAAAAGGTGGACAAATTGTTTTTGTAGTATTAATTTTATTGATCGTTAGAGCAACTTTTCATACACTCCGTGATTATTTTAAGACGCTTCCCAGATTTCAGGATAAGCCAATTGACAGTTACACACAGGTCATGATGATTTTTGTTTGGTTAGTTGGTCTTATGTTAGTCTTTGCTATTATAACGGGTAGCAGTGTATGGAAATTTATGACCGGTCTTGGTGCAGCCTCTGCAATTATCATTTTGATCTTTAAGGATACCATATTAGGATTCGTCGCCAGCATACAGGTATCCATCAATGATATTGTACGTATTGGAGATTGGATCACTTTTGAAAACTATGGTGCAGATGGTGATGTAATTGAGATTAATTTAGCTACGGTACGAGTACAAAATTTTGATCTTACTTACACCACAATCCCAACCTACGCCTTAATAAGTGATAGCTTTAAGAATTGGCGTGGAATGCAAGAAAGTGATGGTAGAAGGATAAAGCGATCTATTTATATCCAGATGGATAGTGTACGCTTTTTAACCGAAAACGAAGTAAATCGTTTAATGAATATAGCATTAATCAAAGATTATTTAGTTACACGAAAAACAAAAATCGATCAGCATAATGCCGATAATGATGTTGATAAATCGCTATTGATCAATGGCCGGAATCTTACAAACTTAGGGATTTTTAGAAAATATATTGAGGCATATTTAAAGCAGCATCCACCAGTCAATAAAGACATGATGTTGATGTCAAGACAACTTCAGCCTACAACACAAGGTATTCCATTAGAAATTTATTGCTTTAGCAAAGACAAGCGATGGGAAAACTACGAATATATTATGGCGAATATCTTTGACCATTTAATCGCTGCTATTCCTACCTTCAACTTACGTTTGTTTGAGCTGCCTAATCACCATTCGTTTGAAACACAAGAGGATTTAAATAATAGTATACCACTCAAACCTTCAAATTAATGTTGACTGGGTGTTAACCTGTTCAGTCGTTTCTCATTAAGAGTTATCGTGTGAAAAGCATTAGCTATTCCGTAGAAAACATCAAAATCTTACCTATGAAACGCATAACAACACTAATTCTTATAAGCTTAGTAAGCATCTCCATTTTCTCGTGCAGCAAAGACGATGATGATAATACTAGTAATGATCCAGAGGAAATCGCTTTTGAGGATTTGTCCTATATTCAGGGTGATGAAGGCAGCCGTATAGAAGTATTTACCACTGGCGGTAAATCCAGTTCTAGTGAAACAGGAGTAGTCTATACCGGTCAAAATATTCTGGGATGGGATGGCGGACAATTACTAAATCTGAACTACTGGAAGCAGCTACGAATTCTAAATACAGATTTTGAAACCTTACACATCCGTATGAATATTCCTTCAGGTCAAGACTTTGTTGAAGCAGCGGTAAATACGCACGGGCTTCACGGGTCCACATTACTTTTACAGGACACCCAGTTTTTAGATGATGTTATTGTTGAAATGTATACTAACAAAGGCGGAATTAAACAATTTTTCGGGGAGTTGACGCTTAGACGCAATGTCGAATACCTAGGTGATGTTCTTGATTTGGTAGGATCTTATGAAATCATACGTGACAATCAAACTATAAAAGGATTATTTTGGAAAAAAGAAGTAGCGAATTGGTAGCGAATACTAAATACATATTGTAATGGTTTTAAATAGTTTAGTTAGTTTTGTTGAAACACTAAACATTATTAAATCATGATCAAAAAAATAACACTAGTAGTTCTTTTAATGGCTACGGTTGCGTCTAATGCGCAATTCAAAAAATTAACCAAAGCGCAAAACGTTAAAGCTGCCAAAAAAGCCGTAAAAGCCGCAACACTAACAGATGAAGAAATACAGACATTATCCTTACAATCTGTAGAATGGATGGACACAAATAATCCTGTAGCAGGTGAAAACGACCCGTACGCTATGCGATTAAATGCTCTTATAAAAGATCACTTCAATGAAGATGGGCTTACATTAAATTACAAGGTATATAACGTCGTCGATATTAATGCGTTTGCTACCCCAGATGGAAGCATTAGAATTATGGCAGGACTTATGGATCTTATGACAGATAATGAGCTGTTGAGCGTCATTGGTCACGAAATAGGACATGTAAAACTAGGCCACTCCAAGAAACGTTATCAATCTGCTTACGCTATTTCTGCGGGTAAAGATGTAGCGCAAGCCAATACCGGCGTAGGTCAAGTTTTAGCTGATGATGAAATTGGAGGATTTGTTGAGAACTTACTTAATGCACAGTTTTCACAATCAAATGAATCTGCTTCAGATGAATATGGGTTTGATTTCTTGGTTGACCATGACTATAATTATCATGCCATGACCGGTGCTTTTGAAAAACTGGCAGCATTAAGTGCTGATGGTGGAAAAAGTTCAATGATGTCCTCTCATCCAGGAGCAGCTAAAAGAGCAACACGTGCCAAGGAATGGGCAGAAAAGCAAGACGCTAAGGAATAGAGTGATAATTTTTAAAACTTGAGCCCGTAACCAAACCAAATGTGTTACGGGCTTTTTAATTGATATAGGTGATTTACTGATTTTTACGTGCCTTTCTATTCTCAATAAAACTACGAATAAACGTAATCATAGCAATTGCTGTAAATAAGAGCATGACTGATACGCGAAGTGCCGCGGTAAAATCATCCCGTTCTAAAGCACCAAGTAGCGGCATCATCAATCTTACGATCATTAGAAATGTTAATAATACGGCTATATGGGCAATTACCGGATTTTGATTCTTCACTCCTTTATTCAGTATTAAAAGAACAATTCCTACTCCTACGGGGATTAAGGCTGTCATAGAAGGTGTTGCAGAAGAAAAGTACCCTGCACATCCAAGAATGATGAGCACTACTGCGTTGATAAAACTAGCGGCATAAGGCTTCATGACTTGTTTTTTAGAGGATTATCCTTTTCGTTTTTAGGCTTCATGGGTCCGCGTAAGTGAATGACCAAACCGTTTAAAAAATTACGCAAGAATTGATCTCCGCATTCCATAAACTTAGGATGATTTTCATTTCTAAACAATGCATTTATTTCACTTTTGGTTGCTTTAAAATCTACTAGTGCTAAAATTGCTACGATATCATCATCGCGAAATTTATGTGCGACACGTAATTTTTTCATGATATCATTATTGGTTAATGCCATATAATTTAGTTTAAAATTTCCCTTCGACAAAGTCTGTACTGAGCTTAGCCGAAGTACTCAGGGTGACAGGTTTCAAGTTCTAGATTTTTATATTTGAGCCTTATGCATTCTTGGATAAGTATGCCTTTTTTTAATAATTACTAAATTAATGCTATTCTCTAAAATTAAATCCCAACAACCAGACGACTAAAAGCTCACGGCTAAAAACTAATAACTAATAACTCTTAACCCATAACTCACCAACTCACCAACTCCTACAGATCTGCTTTACCTTTTGCACCCAGAAAATAGGTTTTAATTTTCGGAAAGTCTGCTGCAATATCACCCGTGGTCATCATAGGTTCAGAAAAACTGATTTTCTTTTCTCCCCAGTCAATACGACAAAGCACAAGCGGTATTTGTGCCGTATGAGCAATGTAGTAAAAACCGGTTTTCCATTTTTCTACGGCTTTTCGGGTACCTTCAGGAGCGATAGCAAGTCTAAAAAGCTTCTGCTGACCAAAAATTTTCGCAATACGCTCTACTCTATTGTCTCCCATGCTACGGTCAATGGCCACACCACCCATCCATCTAAAATAGATTCCGAAAGGAAATACAAATAACTCTTTCTTGGCAACAAAGTTGGTCTCTAAATCGATCATTTTCCGCATCAGCGCAAGAACTACAAAATCCCAGTAACTGGTATGAGGTGCACCGGCAATAACGCACTTAGGAGTATTCAAAGGAAATGGCGTCACGCTCCAACCCAACCATCGTGTATATATCACTCGCGCTAACCATCTCATTGAGTTTTTTTTTGTTTTCTACGCTTCTTTTCTTTCAGCAACAGACTGAGTTCTCTTCCGGTTTGCCCTTTGACAGAGGTATTTTCCTGAGCTCTTCTTATCAAATAAGGAATCACATCCTTCACCGGACCAAAAGGCACTAATTTAGCGGCGTTGTACCCAGCTTGTGCTAAATTATAGCTCATGTGTTCACTCATCCCGTACAGCTGCCCAAACCAGATACGATCGTCATTTTTAGCAAGTTTGGCCTCATTCATTAAGTCCATGGCCAGATACGCACTTTCTTCATTATGAGATCCTACAAATAAGTGGATGTCCCCAATGTGTTGAATGATATAGGCCATCACCTGATTAAACATCTGGTCACTTGCCTGTTTGCTCTCGCAAATAGGTGTTTTATATCCTTTTTCTTCGGCGCGTTCATTTTCCTTTTCCATATACGCTCCACGTACAATCTTAGCACCAACGATAAAGCCTTTTTCCTTAGCAATACGGTGTAGATTTTTGATATAGGCTAATCGATCCCAACGATAGCACTGCACAGTATTATAAATAATAGCTTTCTCCTTATTATAGCGCTCCATCATTTCATGCACCAGCTCATCTGCCGCATCTTGCATCCAGCTTTCTTCCCCGTCTACCAACAAACGTACATCGTGATCATGAGCTGCTTTGCAAACCCGATCAACCCGTTCTCTTATACGCTGCCATTCTTGTTGTTCTTGCGGACTTAAATGTTCTCGTTCTGAAACTTTTTGCCAAATGGCAAATCGACCAATACCGGTAGGTTTAAATACTGCAAAGGGTAATTCTTCATTTTGAGCAGCGAGTTCAACCAGTTCAATTTTTTTAGCTGCTGTAGCTTCAAATTCTTTCTCGGTCGCCTTTCCTTCGACACTATAATCCAGTATGCTGTAAAGATCTTCGGTATGCATACGCTTGACTGTGAGTATGCATTCATCTGTGGACGTTCCTCCGCAAAATTGATTGAAAATTGTTTTTTTAATGAGTCCCTCTACAGGTAAGTGAAGTTTTAAAGAAGCCATAGTGAGCGAGGTTCCAATGTTCACCATCCAGGGACGACCAATCGTTCTAAAAATAAATATAGCTCTGTCAAGCTCAGCATCGCTTTTGAGTACGAATGCTGTTTTAGTATTTTCGAAAATTTTAGGGGTATTCATTCAAGAATCAATAATGAAACAAATATAAATCATGAAAAGATTATAATTCCATTATTTGACTTAATTTCGATCCTTAATTTAATTGTAATGCAATCATTTAATTCGGCAGGAAGTCGCGTTTGTTTTAACGAACAGGGATACAAGGATTTAAATCATTTTTTAAGCGGTCAGGATTATTCAAAAATTTTTATTCTAGTCGATAGCAACACCCATGAGTTTTGTTTAGCAACATTTTTACAGGAGCTTGAAACAGAATTGATCATAGAAATTATAGAAATTGAGCCTGGTGAGGAACAAAAAACGATTGAGACCTGCAGCGGAGTATGGAATGCCTTATCAGAGCTGGAAGCAGACCGCAAGGCGCTCATGATTAATCTAGGTGGAGGCATGGTCACTGACTTAGGAGGATTTGTAGCCCTCACGTATAAACGCGGGATCGATTATATCAATGTACCAACCTCCCTATTAGCTATGGTAGACGCCTCTGTGGGCGGAAAAACAGGTGTGGATTTAGGAAAATTAAAAAATCAAATCGGGGTGATTCAAGCAGGAAAAATGGTATTGATAGACACGACCTTCTTAGCAACCCTGCCACACAATGAATTATTAAGCGGTCTGGCGGAAGTACTAAAACATGGATTGATACGGGATCGTGACTATTGGAATAAAACCATTACTACTGAAGCCTTTGATAATGATGTTTTAAACGAATTAATCTACAAATCCGTTCAAATTAAACATACTGTAGTAACGGAAGATCCCGAAGAACGCGGACTGCGAAAAATTCTCAATTTTGGACATACACTGGGGCATGCGATAGAATCTTATTTTTTACAGCACCCCTATAAAGAACATTTACTCCATGGAGAAGCCATTGCTATTGGGATGGTACTGGAATGCTATTTATCGACTCAAATTCTGGGCTTTTCAAAAGAAGACTTAGATAAAATCAAGTATGAGATGTCACGACGCTTTGCCAAAGTCGAAATCGAACAAGAAGAAATTGCCAGTATAATTGAGCTCATGAAGTTTGATAAGAAAAACTCTCATGGCAACATCAACTTTGTGCTCCTAAAAGAAATCGGCCACCCGGAGGTAGATCACCAGGTAGCCGAAGAGTTGATTTATAAGGCCTTTGACTATTACGCTGCTTAATCTAAAATCTGCGCTGCGTGATCTTTAGTTTTTACTTTGGTAATCACCTCTTGGATTTTACCCTCTTCATTAATAATAAAGGTGGTACGATTGATACCTTCGTATTCTTTTCCCATGAATTTTTTAGGTCCCCATACACCAAATGCGTTAACAACAGACTTATCCTCATCTGCCAGTAAAGGATAGGGTAATTCGTATTTATCTTGAAACTTCTTCTGTTTTTTTTCTGGATCAGCAGAAACTCCAAGGATTTCATATCCCTGCTTTTGTAGTTCGCTGTAATTGTCTTTTAGGTTACAGGCTTCGGCCGTACAGCCGGGTGTATCTGCTTTTGGATAAAAAAACATGACCAATTTCTTCCCTTTGAAATCTGAAAGTGAATGTGTATTTCCATCCTGATCTTTTGCGGTGAATTGCGGTGCAGGATCTCCTGTTTGTAAAGTTGTCATAGCGTTTAGGTTTCGTTATTTTTGTTTAAAAGTAGCCAGAATGACTAAAAAAGAGAAGGTAGAATTCGTTATAAATACGTTAAATGAGCTCTACCCAAGTATTCCTATCCCGTTAGACCATAAAGATTCTTATACCTTATTGGTTGCGGTGCTACTTTCTGCTCAAAGTACTGATGTTCGTGTGAATCAGATTACTCCGTTATTGTTTGAACGCGCAGACAATCCCTATGATATGATGCGATTATCAGTCGAAGAGATAAGGGATATCATCAAACCGGTAGGACTTAGTCCCATGAAAGCAAAAGGAATTCATGGTTTATCCAGAATGATTGTAGAACAACATAACGGCGAAGTGCCCGCAAGTTTTGAGGCCTTGGAGCAAATGCCCGCTGTAGGTCATAAAACGGCTAGTGTGGTGATGTCACAAGCCTTTGGCGTGCCTGCATTTCCTGTAGACACCCACATTCATCGATTGATGTACCGGTGGAACCTTTCTAATGGTAAAAACGTAGTTCAAACCGAAAAAGATGCCAAACGTATTTTCCCTAGAGAGCGGTGGAATGACCTGCATCTTCAAATTATATGGTATGGCAGAGATTACTCCCCTGCCCGTGGTTGGGATTTAGAAAAAGACATTATAACTAAAACTATCGGCAGAAAAACCGTACTGAAAGAGTATGAAAAGATGAAGATGAAGTCGAAGGCAAAGTCTAAAGCTACCCGCAAGAATAAGTAATTCTTGTCATTCCCGCGCAGGCGGGAATCTCTTAAAATTTTTAGTCTGGTATGTTGAGATACCTGCCTTCGCAGGTATGACATACGAAACATCACTTATGCTGAAGTCTCTTACTACAATAGCAATTAAAAAGCCCCTCCTTTGGAGGGGTTTGGGGAGGAACAAAAAAAGATCCGTGGCTAGCGGATCTTTCTTCATAACAAAACCAAAATTTAGTTTAATACCGTTTCAAATTGAAACGTTTCATAATCGTTTACAACCAATGCTTTAGAGTAACTTAATAAAAAAGCAATAGTTTCTTTTTTAGGGTGTGGTACTTCCAAATTATTTTTCGGAGGTTCGTTTAGGTAAAGTTTTGACATGCGTGAATTAGGTTTAAATTCCTAAAGATAACGCTAACAAAATCTACTTAGTATATCCCCGGTTAATTTGTTAACACAATATTGTGCTTCTCAATTACTTTTCTTAAATTAATCAGAGCGTAACGCATTCTTCCCAATGCCGTATTTATGCTTACGTCAGTTTGAAAAGCAATCTCCTTAAAACTCATATCCTTGTAGATACGCATCACTAAGACTTCGCGTTGATCATCTGGTAATTCTTCAATCAACTCTCTTACGTCGTGTTCTATTTGATCCTTAATGATTTGTTTTTCAGCATTAAGTGATCCATCATTCAATACAGAAAAAATATTGAAATCACCGTTACCTTCAAACTTAGGCATGCGATTATTTTTTCTAAAATGATCAATGACGAGATTGTGGGCAATACGCATCACCCAAGGCAAAAACTTACCCTCTTCATTATATTTTCCTCGCTTGAGTGTCTTAATTACTTTGACAAAGGTGTCTTGAAAGACATCTTCGGTTATGTCACGATCAAACACTTTAGAATAAATAAAGCTATAAACACGTTGTTTATGTCTGGTAATTAATGTGGATAAAGAATATTCATCTCCTGCTATGTAAGCACTTACCAGATCAGCGTCTGATAGCGCGGTATATTTAATTTTCATCACCTTTAATTTAGTTAGCCCAAAGAGGGCTTGTTCATCTATTGTACTAAAAGTAAAGGTGTGCTATAAGCAGGTCTTTAAGAATTTAAGCGGTAAATATAACACGTTAAGAATCAATTACACAAGATTTTCGTGCAGTTTTTAACATTTTAATAGTTAAATGTCCTCTTTTGTACGCTGGCAGGAATGGTTATCTTTGCTACTTACGCCTCGCAAAAGCTATGAGTCAAGATATTGCTACAGTCAATCCAAAAGAAAATATAATCATTAAAGGTGCTAAACTGCACAACCTCAAGAATATTGATGTGGTGATACCGCGCAATAAGCTGGTAGTTGTAACAGGTCTTTCGGGATCCGGGAAATCCAGTTTGGCGTTTGACACACTATATGCAGAGGGCCAGCGCAGGTATGTTGAGAGCCTTTCCTCCTATGCCCGCCAGTTTTTAGGCAGATTAGACAAACCAAAGGTGGATTACATTAAAGGAATCGCTCCAGCCATTGCCATAGAACAAAAGGTAAACTCAACCAATCCGCGTTCCACTGTGGGTACTTCTACAGAGATTTATGATTACCTAAAATTACTTTTTGCACGCATTGGTCGAACGTTTTCTCCCGTTTCTGGAGATGAAGTAAAGAAAGATTCCGTTAGTGACGTACTCAACTACCTTAAAACGTTTGACCAAGGAGAAAAATTACTTTTGCTCGCTCCATTTATTATTGAGAAAGGAAGAACTGCTGAAGAGAAAGCTAAGGTGTTACTTCAACAAGGCTACAGTCGCATCAAAAGTGACGATAAAGTAATACGGATTGACGAGGCTTCTGCTGAAGATTTCAAGGCTAAAAAACTCTATTTAGTCGTTGATCGTATCATTACTCAAAAAGACGAAGACTTCTTCAATCGGCTGGCAGATGCTGCTGAAACAGCTTTCTTTGAAGGAAAAGGTCGGCTAATTATCGAGAAAATGGCTGATGGCACTCACAAAAGCTTCAGTAATACGTTTGAATTGGATGGAATCACTTTTTTAGAACCCAACGTCCATCTTTTTAGTTTTAATAATCCGTATGGTGCCTGTCCAAAATGCGAAGGATACGGCGATGTAATTGGAATTGATAAAGATCTGGTAGTTCCCAATACGTCACTTTCAGTATATGAAGGTGCTGTTTTTCCGTGGAAGGGTGATAGTATGAGTTGGTACAAAGATCAGTTGGTCAATAGCTCCCACAAGTTTGATTTTCCTATCCACAAACCTTTCTATAAACTTTCAGCAGAAGAAAAGGAACTCATTTGGACAGGTAATGCATATTTTACGGGACTTCATGATTTTTTCAAAGAACTGGAAGCCAAAGCCTATAAAATTCAGAATAGGGTAATGCTGTCGCGCTATCGCGGAAAAACAACCTGTGAGGTGTGCCATGGTAAACGACTTCGACCTGAAGCTACCTACGTAAAAATAAACGGGAAACACATTACAGACCTGGTAGAACTTCCATTAAATGAAGTAAGTGCATTTTTTAATGAGTTAACGCTTAATGAATACGATACGAATGTAGCCAAACGGCTTTTAAAAGAAATTACCAGTAGACTGAGTTTTTTATCTAAAGTAGGTCTTGATTACCTCACCCTTAACCGTAAGTCTAACACATTATCTGGTGGTGAATCCCAACGTATCAATCTGGCAACTTCTCTTGGAAGCAGTTTAGTAGGATCAATGTATATTCTGGATGAACCCAGCATTGGATTACATCCTAAAGATACTGAACGTCTTATCGAAGTACTCAAAACATTACGTGATTTAGGAAATACGGTGATCGTGGTTGAACATGATGAGGATATCATGAAAGCAGCTGATGAGATCATAGACATTGGACCAAAAGCAGGCACACACGGCGGTGAAGTAGTTGCAACAGGCACATTTAAAGAGATCCTAAAAGCCAATTCGCTCACTGCAGCTTACCTTAATCATAGCAAAGAAATTACGGTTCCTGTAAAACGCAGGACATCTAAAAACTATATTGATATTAAAGGAGCCAGAGAAAATAATCTACAAGACATTGATGTACGATTTCCATTGAAGATTTTTACCGCAGTGACCGGCGTTTCAGGAAGTGGAAAAAGTACATTAATCAAAAAAATTCTATACCCTGCTATTCTTAAGCAAATTGGTGGTTATGGGTCGAAAGCAGGTGAGTTTACTGGAATAGATGGAAAATTTGGCGCACTAAAAACGGTTGAATTCGTTGATCAAAATCCCATAGGGAGATCATCGCGCTCTAATCCGGTAACCTATATTAAAGCCTACGATGACATTCGTAATCTCTTTGCTAATCAAAAGCTTGCAAAAATCAGAAACTATAAAGCTAAGCACTTTAGTTTTAATGTAGATGGCGGACGTTGTGAAGTTTGCCAAGGGGATGGTGAAGTGACCATTGAAATGCAATTCATGGCAGATGTACATTTAGAATGTGATACCTGCAAAGGTAAACGCTTTAAGAAAGAGATTTTGGAGGTGCAGTTCGCAGATCATTCTATTTATGATATTTTGAGCCTAACGATTGATGATGCCATCACATTATTTAGTGATCAGGGGATAGATAAAATTGTACGTAAACTAAAACCACTTCAGGATGTGGGGCTGGGATATGTCACCTTAGGGCAGAGTTCCTCTACCTTATCTGGCGGTGAAGCACAGCGTATTAAACTAGCTTCGTTCTTGGTGAAGGGAAATACAAAAGACAAAGCCCTATTTATTTTTGATGAGCCGACTACAGGATTACACTTTCACGATATCAATAAATTATTGGATTCCTTTAACGCCTTAATTGAAAAAGGACACACGGTAATCGTTATTGAACACAATATGGATTTAGTCAAATGCGCAGATCATGTGATCGATTTGGGTCCCGGTGGGGGAAACAATGGCGGTCAATTAGTCGCAAGCGGTACACCTGAAGAAATAGCTAGCGTAAAAGCTTCAGTCACGGCACCTTTTCTAAAAGAGAAATTGTAGTATTCTCCCTTTTTTAAATGGAATGATTTTCAGCTTTATGCTAAGGTTATTGTAAGGTCATTTTTACATAAAATACAGCTGCAACTTCCTCAGTTTTTCTAAAATCATATCACTAAACTTAACAATCATAGTGTCTAACCAGATATGTTAGTTCAAAATTATTTTGGCACGAATTTGGCTAAAATGAGGATGTGCGAAACCATGGGCCTATTTATGTTGTTTAGTTCCGGATTATAAATAAAAAATTGGCACGGTAGTTGGATAATACAAAACAAGAAATAAAATAATGTCGTTAAGACATTAATTCATAAATAGTTTTTTGGTTGGTTAGTTGGAAAACCTCGAAGTGCTTTATCGCCTTCGGGGTTTTCTTTTGTACCTATACCATAACGTATAATCAAAGAACTTTAACGCTTAGCGTGTTCAAAAATGAGTCGTTAAATGCTATTTTTGCCGAAAATTTTAGAACCTATGCGTAAGTTGCTTGCTTTGATCCTTTTTCCGACCATTATATTTGGTCAGGATGTTCTTATCAATGAATTAGATGCAGATACTCCCGGGATTGACAATCAGGAATTCTTAGAATTACGCACTATAACGCCTAATTCCTCTCTTGATGGATATATTGTAGTATTTTTCAATGGGTCAAATTCTGGAGGCGACAGCAGTTATTTTACTATTGATTTAAACGGATTTCAAACTGATATCAACGGACTATTTTTAATAGGAAGTACATCTGTTATTCCATTTCCACAATTTCTAATTGCGGAAAATACCATTCAAAATGGAGCTGATGCTGTCGCAATTTATCAAGCGCCAATAAGTGACTTTCCTGAAGGTACGCTAGCCACCACAACTAATTTAGTCGATGCGCTTGTTTATGATACCAGTGACGCTGACGATACAGAACTTTTGGCGTTATTGGGAGAAACCACGCAAATAAATGAAGGATCGTCTAACAATACTAATTCCATCCAGCGTGCAGATGATGGCTCTTATTTTACAGACACTCCTACTCCGCGTCAACTTAATCAGGGTGGAGGAATTACCTTAAACGGCATTACCATTACTCCTTCTCTCACTCAAGTGGATGAAGGTGCCTCTTTTACCATAAATTTTGTAATCGATGAAGCGCCTGATCAAGATCTTACGTATTCTATCACGCTGGATAATAACACTTTTGATGCAAATGATTTCACGGGAGCAACCACCCTAACGATTGCGCAAGGCGAGACCGAAACGTCGACAACTATATTTCTCGTTGATGACGCTCTGGATGAAGGAGATGAAGTCCTACGCATCAAATTTGAAAATTTGAATGAGCCAATCATTGCCAATAATAATTTCATAGATGTTCGGATAGTTGATAATGATTTTACCACAGCCAATTTTGGAACACCTCTCTCCCCTACTTATGGTAATGTGTTTAGCACACAACCCGCAGGTTACTATGATAGTTTAGATGGATTAGCAGATATAGCCCTAGCCGCAGCAATTCAAGCGATTATTGCCGAAGAAGGGGTTGTACGTGCTCAAACTTATGCCGATGTCATTGATATCCTTAAAGAGGCAGATCAAAATCCATTAAATAGCAATCAGGTGTGGTTGGTATATACTGAAACGGCTAAGGCAAAGCTGGACTTTCAAACCACATCAGATAACACCGGTACCTGGAACCGTGAGCATACGTATCCCCGTTCCCGCGGAGGATTTTTTAGCATTGAAGAGGATGATTTCAATGACGGAATAAATGTTTTTTGGAATACCACCGCAGATTCTCTTCGTCATGGAAACTCTGATGCACATGCGCTACGTGCAGCAGATGCAGGCGAAAACAGCAGCAGAGGGAATCAGCACTACGGGCAATACAACGGTCCTAACGGTAATGCCGGCAGCTTTAAAGGAGATGTTGCCCGTGCTGTATTGTATATGGAATTGCGGTACAATGATCTTAGTGTAGTAAACGGATTTCCCGACATTACCGGCCAACTGGGAGATTTAGCGACTTTGTTAGATTGGCATCGTAATGACCCGCCAGATGACTATGAGATAAACCGAAATAACATCGTTTATCAATGGCAATTTAACCGTAATCCATTGATTGATCAGCCTGATTTAGTGGAATACATCTGGGGAGATAATATAGGAGACACTTGGAATCAGCCATTGAGTGTGAATCAGAACATGTTGTCTTCAGTACGCTTTTATCCCAATCCTGCGGCAGAACAGCTTATATTCACAGGGCTTTCTGCTAAGACGCAAGTTTTAATATATAGTATTGATGGTAAATTAGTGCGCAATGATTACGTTGAGAATCAGACTCCTCTGCAGCTTAACTTAGAGAAAGGAGTATATTTTATTCAACTGAACACCGATGAAAATCGTCCAGTCAATCTTCCCTTGATTATAAAATAGAGCTGTATACTTATATTATTGATCCTATATAAAATTACTCTCAGACGATCAAAAATTTAGTTGTTTTCTAGTTTTGAAAGTAATGCTATTAAAATTTAGATAAATAAATTGTTGATTTTCAATTAATTATATTTTTGGCACGAAGCTTGGTTTTCATTAGTCAAACAATACTCAAACGTTTGAGTTAAACTTTAGACTTATGAAAAAAATGATGTACTTAGCAATGGCCCTTCTGATAGGATGGTCAGCTTCAGCTTCAAGCAACGCATCTGTAGAAGATGTGTTCCACAACAGGATTAATAGATTCGGAAATAACTTCACCTTTGTTGAAGGTGGGATAGAATTTTCGGTATATCCAGATGGACAATTTGATTTTGTCGTACTCAGCGCAGTTTCTGGAGTTAACTTTAACGTGAATACCAATAATGTAAACTTCAGCTTTAATGCAGGATACGATTACGGTCCATTTATACAATATGATGACTTTGGTGCCGTAATACAAATTGAAGAAACCCCTGTATTCTATGATTATTACGGTAGAGTTATTCAAGTAGGTAATGTATCCATTAACTATTTCAATGGTCGATTAAGAAATATTGGCGGCTTGCGAATATATTATAACAGATTTGGTGGATTTAGTCACTATAGAGGTTTTATCAATGTATTTAACAGAAGGTACGTATACAGACCATGGCATAACTTTTATGTTCAACCTTTACCACAGTACTGTGTTGTCTATAATAATCCATACAGAACCTATTACAGACCGCACCGTGTAGCGTATAGTGTACACCAAAACTTTTACAGAACGAACAGAAATAATTACCGTAGAAGTTTTTATAGACCAGGAGCACGCGTAACTCAGTACAACCGTGGTACAAGAACAAAAGTAAAGCGTGATTTGGCTAAAACCCGCACAAGAGCTGCGGTTGCAACAACAAGAAATCGTTCTAATGCGACCAAAAGCAGAAATACTGCAACGGCTAGCAAGAGAACTAACGCTACACAACAACGTAGAACTAACGTGACACAAACGTCAACCGCTAGTAGAAAAAATAACACCACAAATGCTCGTTCTTCTAAATCAAGAGAAGTGGTAGCTAAAAATAAAACTCAAGCAAGAAATTCGCAGGTTCGTGCTGCTAAAAGCACATCGCGTAAAGTAGCACAGCGTAGTGTTAAACCTACAACTAGGGCGACGTCAAGCCAACGTAAAACGGTTAAACCCAGAACTACGGTAAGGCGAAACTCAGGGACGAAAAAGGCTACAGCTTCTAAATCCCGAAGCACGAAAAGGTCTTCTTCTTCTTCTACCCGAAGCAGATCAGCAAGAACAAGGAGCTAATGAATTTTATTCATAAGTTTAAGGGAAAATCCTCCGCACGTATTGACACTACCGCGGGGGATTTTATTTTTTAGTCCACAAAGAATTGATCACCTCATTAATTTCAGTTGAAAGTCTTAGGCGATAAATGATCAGGGTATACGATATTCCCAGCAGGACGCTTTTTAACACAATATTTAATAGTGGATGATACATAAAACTCCAACCTAAAAATAAGCCTGAAAATAAGCCAATCACTACGAGACTCCATCCTGTTTTATACGTAAACGGATGCATTTTGAATTTTTTATAGACAAAGATCAATTTGACGGTGTTATACAAAAAAATGGCTAAAAAGGTAGCCAAAGCAGCTCCCATAATTCCAAATTGCGGAATAAAAAGTATATTTAATATAAAAGCTACTAGTGCCAGCACCACGCCAAAAAGCAACACCATCCTGTAATAATCAGAATTAAATAAAATGCTATTGTTATTTCCTAAAATACTATCATACAACTTTATGGCACCCAGCAAAATGATTATTCCCAATACGAGTTCATACTCTGGCGGGATGAGCTGATATAACTGCTCTACATTGCAAATTATCAGAAGGAAAACCAGTCCGCTAATGATTAATAAATTAATAGAACTCTGATGATATAATTTGGCCAAGGTGGTTGTATCCTTTTGGTGCAGCAACTGTGCTGTTAATGGATAGGTAATTTGATGCATGGCTCTGGAAGGTACAGCAATGACAGAAGCGATGTATACCATAATCCCATAAACAGCTACCTCGCCTACGGGCAAATAATGTTTGATCATTACCTTATCCAAGTCCAGTAAAATTACCGCAACAGATCCCGCTAATAAAATCAAAATGGAGTATTTAGCAATAGGAATCCAATTTGAAGGTAAGCTTAGACGAATTACAGGCTTTCGTGTTTGTAGTGCGTAACCTGCCATAAAGAGCATACGTAAGCTGTAAACCACAGTTAATCCATAGATAAACGTTGTTTTTTCAATAAGGTTAAAATATACCAATACCAGCAAAAATGTAGCTCCTACCCGATGAAAGATTTCTTTCATAAAGTTACCAAAGACACTTTTCAACTCCACTTTTACCCACGCATAAAACACTTCAAAATAGGTCATTGCAAAGGCAATTACAAAAATTGTCCATACGTAAGGACGCACAAAAGCATCTCCCTCATTAAAATACGTTAGGAGTTTATCATAAAGAAATACACCAAAAAAACCGCAGAAAAAACTAATTCCCAATGGTAATAAGAGCATATACGTTAAAAATCGGTCTTTTTGATCTCTATCCTGATATCCTGCATAAAATTTGACTAGTGTATTATGAACACCAAAGGCAAGTACAGGCCAGATAAGATTCGCAGCAGAAAGTACATAGGAAACTACCCCGTAATAAGGCTTTGTCAAAAAGTAGGTGTAGAGAAATAATGCGTTCACCGCTCCTATTCCAAACCCGGCGTAGGTGATGATTATGTTCCTAAATGATTGTTTCAATACAATTCCCATAAACAACTATTGATCAACGTATTGAAAGATTATTTTACTCAATGCTTCTGTCAGGGATTTGCGATGATATTTTAAGGTGCTTTTAGAATGACTTATGAGTTTTTGTTGTTGGTATAACTTAAAATAATCTAATAAAGATTTTTTCAATACATCATAATCCTGATAGTCTAAAACGCTTCCGGATTGAGTTTCGTCTATAATGTGTTGAACATCCCAAACTTTAGGTCCAATCGCTAGAATTGGTCTTTTTGCCGCGATATATTCAAATAGTTTTCCCGGGATGATGGCGCGAGTTGCTTTAGTATCGGCTTCTATGAGCAGTAATACTTGTGCGCTTTGTTGCACAGTTAAAGCCTCTTTGTGGGATATATATCCATCAAGTTTAAGGTAGGGATTTAATTGATATTCTTCTATTACATTTAAAACTTCCTGGCTGACTTTACCGGCCATTCGCAGCTGAAAAGCTTCCGCGAAAGCGGGATTATCTTTTATCAACTCTCTCAACACTTTCCACAACACAGTTGGATTTCGGTTCGAAAGTAGCGAACCGATATGAACCAGACTAAATTTTGAATCCAGGTTCACACCGGGATCAGCCTCTTTCTCGTAGCCATTGGTAATCAATGCAACTGGTTGAAGTGTTTTTTGCTGAAACTCACGTTGCGTAGAAAAACTGGTCGTGATGATATGATGTGCCGATTGAAGGACTTCTTTTTCAAGATTGAGGTGCCTTTTCTTTGCCTGCGGAAGCAATTTTAATTCGCTATGATAGCTTATGGCAGTCCAGGGGTCCCTGAAGTCTGCAATCCAATTCACGTTCAAGTGCTTTTTTAACTGAAGCCCAATGAGGTGTAAACTATGGGGCGGACCTGTCGTAATGATGCTTTCTATCTTATGTTGAACCAGATACTGACTTAAGAATTTCACTGAAGGCGCTACCCACGCTTTTCGGGCGTCTGGGATGAAAAAGTTCCCTCTAATAAATAACAGAGATTTTTGCAGAAGCGACTGCTTCTCCTGTTTTGGGATGATTCCGCTACTGATCGTTTTCGCATCTTTTTGTGAAAACAGTGCTGCTTTTCTATAAGGCTCTTTGATCGGTTCTTTAATGACTTCAATACCTTTAGGAACTTCATTAATCAGTTGATCGTCTACAATAGGATAAGAAGGATTCTGCGGTGTATAAATGATTGGAGTGATTCCAAATTGAGGTAAATAGCTTGCAAATTTTAGCCATCGCTGAACTCCGGGCCCACCTGCAGGTGGCCAATAATACGTGATGATCAAGACCTTTTGCATACCGCTTAACTTAATCTGCCTTGTTTGACCTTGAGCGTAGGCTCATTCCCGTCGCTCCTAACAGGAATAGGATAAACAGTATTGAACTTGCTAAGGTAATCATGCTTCCGGTTTCAATGACAGTAGGTTCAAATGTAAAGCGTATGGTATGCTCGCCTTCCGGGATTTCCATTCCGCGAAGCGCATAATTTACTTTGACATAATCTGCTGACGTATCATCGATATAGGCATTCCATCCCAGGGGATAGTAGATTTCAGAAAATACGGCAAATTGCTTACTATTCACTTTTGCCTGGTATACCAATTCATTTTCTTTATGTGAAATAAGCCTGAGGGTTGAAGTTGAATCTGCTTTAAATGTTTTAGAAGATAATTCATCTGCAAATTCTTGTTGGATAACAGCAACATTCTTAGTATCTAACCCTTTTAAAGCCAGCATCTCCTCATTGGCATTTGCCACCACCTTAAGTTCATCAACGAACCAGGCATTGCCATTGGCAAAAGGATTACGCTGAGCAAAAACTTGATTATTATTGTTGATGATGGTGTATTTAACATTAAGCATATTGAGAACACCCTGATCCTGATTGAGCAGATAAAAATCATACAAATCATCAATGTATCCGGGTCTGGCCGCAGTATATCCACCAATAGAATGGTGAAAATAAGAAGCCCTGCCGTTAAAGACTCCGCTGCCAATGTCAAACACTCTAAAATGAGTAGTATCTTTTTTAATTTGCTGATCGGCAGCATTCATGGAGAAAGGTTTGTCCATTTTACGGGCAGCTACAAAATCATCATTATTCACATAACGCCTATCCACAGCAATTAAATCAAAAGCAATAGTTACTGCTAATCCCAGAATTGTTAGCGTTTTTGAAAGTTTATTCGATATAAATGCCCAGACCAATGCTGCACAAACCAGTACAATTATCAAGGAACGCAGCGTATCAGCATTAAAAAGCGCTTTACGATCTTGTCGTAGCGCATCCACAAAATCTACTCCCAGATTTTCAATGTACATGGCATCCCCAGGTGCTGCAAAATCGAATAATGCAGATTTGAAAAACAAGAAAATCAATGCTAATCCTCCCGTAATTCCCATAGACCAGTACAGCGCCTTTTTCTTCTGCTCCTCATCGATCATTCTATTAAATAAGTGGTGTAGCCCAACAACAGCTAAAATTGGGACAGCAAGTTCAATGATGACCTGTATAGAAGTTACCGCTCTAAATTTATCGTAAAAGGGAACGTAATTAATAAAAAATCGTGTGAGTGACTCAAAATTACTTCCATAAGAAAGTAATAAGGCTAACACACTGCTTCCAACGATCCACCACTTAAGTCGCCCTTTAATGAGGTACAATGCGAACACAAATAGAAAAATTACTGAAGCACCTATATATGCCGGAGCAGATACTCCGGGTTGATCTCCCCAATACGTTGGAGCCGCACGTGTAAATTCTCTGGCTTGTACAGGTGATGCCCCCAAATTGAGGATAGCTTTGCCTGTCGCAGAATCTTCACCCACATCTTCTACACTCCCGCCACCCATAAATCGTGGGATAAACAGATTGAATGTTTCTGCCCAGCCGTAACTGTACGCAGTGATGTAGTCAAAATCCAGTCCGCCGGTAGCTTCCTTCTCGGTACCATCTGGATTGATGGTAAGGTTTGATCCTCCTCTGCTGCTATACGGAGTATATTCATAGGTTGCCAAATAATTAGTGGCATTAAGGGCAAAAGCTAATAATACCGCGCCAATCATTACTCCCAGGCTTTTGAAATAATGCGGTAGAATACCCTTTTTAATGGCATCAATAAAATAGGCAATACCTAAAATAACCACCATTAACGCAAGGTAATATGTCATTTGCGGGTGATTAGCGTTGAGCTCTAATCCCATTGCTAAAGCCAGCAACAGGAATCCCCATAAGTAGCTTTGCTTAAATGTGAGTATGATGCCTGCCAGTACTAATGGCATATAGGCAATAGCATGTGCCTTAGCATTATGACCAACACCCAAAATAATAATCAAATAGGTAGAAAAGCCGAATGCCAGCGCTCCCAATGCGGCTAATCTGTAATCAACCTTTAGTACAAGTAAAAGAATATAAATGCCTATAAAATAAAGGAATAGATAATCTGCGGGACGAGGTAAAAAACGTATTAATTTGTCGAACTTCTTAATATAGTGATGTGGATAACGTGCTCCTAACTGGTAGGTAGGCATTCCGCCAAAAACCGCATCAGTCCAATAAGGCTCTTCGTTATATATATCTCTAAAATCGTTCTGTTGCTTTGCCTCACCAACATACTGTACAATATCATTTTGAAAGATCTTTTTACCGCTCAATACAGGATTGAAATACGCTAAGGCGACAATTACAAAACCTAGGGTGACAAGAATATGAGGAAGAAACTTTTTTAAATCGAAGTTCATTTTCTGGCATTAAAGAAGCCGGAAAATTAAGGAATTATTTTAAGATAAGGTGAGGAATAAGGGCTTATTCTACTTCTTCGTAATCGACGTACTCCCCTACTTTAGTTGATGTTTTTGGGTATTTGCTTTTGCGGGTTTTTTTAATGACGGTAATATCGCCTTCCTCCTTGGTTTGAGTATACGTTTGGGTGCGTTCTCTAAATTTACGCTCAAAGTGTTCACCGGCCTTTTTAGCACCATAGCGCATTAGCCTGGGACCAAACAATCTCAAAATAAATTTTACTGCATAATAAATGAGTAAAAATGTAAGTAGGGTTATAAGCAACTTTTGCATAACACAAAGATAAACAGGACTTAAACGAGATCCTTACTTTGGATTACTAAAAAAAGAATAATTTTTTCGGGCATTTTTGCATTATTTAAAGAATTACTTTTACACTAAACGCTTAATATTACGTTACTTTGTTAACATAACCTTATTTCATGCGAACACTATTCTTATACTCGTTGCTATGTTTGTTTTTTGGAACGGCTTCAGTCACAGCACAATATACAGAAACCATTAACTCCAATCGCCCAGGTCAGTCACAAGGAGCGTTTTCAGTTGGAACGGGAGTACTTCAGTTTGAAACAGGCTTATCCTACGGTCAGGACAAACATGATCTTTTAAATTATGATGAAAACAGATTTGGTGCAGATTATGCCATACGCTACGGCTTTTGGAAAGAGCAACTTGAGGTAAGTGTGATAGGATCATTTCTTACAGCGAATAGAGCTTTTGACAACCTCCCTGATGATAGTAGATTCACCAATTTTGACGCAAATACTGTTGGTGCAAAGTATTTACTATACGACCCGTATAAATATGACGACGGAGTGGATATTAGAAGCTGGAAAAAAACCCACAGTTTCAGCTGGGATAAACTCATCCCTGCGATTTCGATTTATGCCGGAGCAAATATTCTATTTGGGGATAATTCTTTTGTTCCCGAAGATTCGACCCCTGTAAGTCCTAAAGTAGCTGTAATTACACAAAATAATTTTCCCGGGGGTTGGGTGCTGGTCACCAATCTTATTGGCGATCGAATATTTATGACTGAGCAACCCGCTTATACCTTTATTGGAACACTTACGCATTCCTTTCACCCAAATTGGGCTGCCTTTGTAGAAGGACAAGTTTTATACAGTGATTTTTATAGTGACGATATCGTTCGTGCCGGTGGAGCATATTTATTTTCAGATAATTTTCAATTGGATGTCAGCGGACTCTATAACTTTAGAGATACACCCAAACGTTGGGAAGTAAACCTTGGAATCTCCTACCGTTATGATATGCATAAAAAGGATGAAATGATTGAGGATACGCAGCGCGGAAGCAAGAAAAAGAAGAAAAAGAAGAAAAAAGACGATAACGAAATTGACTTAGAAGATGGTGGTGATAATGGCGGTGATAATGAAAATCAATAGCGTATCCATTTGCGCATTGATCTATTACTAAAGTTATGCTAACTTAGCAACGCATTTCACACCAACCGACCATGACAGAACCAATTACCCCCTTTAGCAAATCAGAATTGCTTCCGCAGGAAGAAATGCTCGAGGTATCAAAAGCTAAAGGTGAACTTTTCATTGGAATCCCAAAAGAAACTTCGTACCAGGAGAAACGCGTTTGCTTAACACCAGATGCCGTTGCAGCCATGACAGCCCACGGTCATCGCGTTATTATTGAGTCTAAAGCTGGAAAGGGAGCACGATTTAGTGATCGGGATTATAGCGAAGCCGGCGCAGAAGTTACCAGCGATACCAAAAAAGTATTTTCTTGCCCCATGATCTTAAAAGTGGAGCCACCCTCTATGGAGGAGCTGGAGATGATCAATCCACAAACAATACTGATTTCGGCTATTCAACTTAAAACGCAATCAAAAGAGTATTTCCAAAAATTAGCCGAAAAACGCATCACCGCACTCGCCTTTGAGTTTATACGAGACGAAGAAGGCTCTTATCCTGCCGTTAGAGCGCTGAGTGAAATTGCAGGCACGGCATCTATTTTAATTGCGTCAGAACTACTTTCAAACATCACAACAGGTAACGGACTCATGTTTGGGAACATTAGTGGTGTGCCACCGCTAGAAGTTGTCATCATAGGTGCAGGAACCGTGGGCGAATTTGCCGCACGATCGGCTATTGGACTGGGAGCTAATGTAAAAATCTTTGACAATTCCTTGTCTAAGCTTAGAAACATTCAGACCAATGTAGGGAGAACACTTTACACCTCCACTATGCAGCCTAAATATCTACTCAAAGCCCTTAAACGCTGTGATGTGGCTATTGGTGCCGTACGTGGTAAAAACAGAGCGCCCATCCTGGTAACCGAGGATATGGTTGAGCAAATGAAAAATGGCGCCGTTGTCATTGATGTTAGCATTGACATGGGAGGATGTTTTGAGACCAGTGAAATCACAACGCACGATCATCCTACCTTTACAAAAAGTGGAGTCGTTCACTATTGTGTTCCTAATATCCCGTCACGCTATGCACGTACTTCTTCCATCTCTGTGAGTAATATCTTCACTCCCTACCTATTACATATTGCAGAGGAAGGTGGCTTGGAAAATGTCCTTAGATTTGATAAAGTTTTACGAAATGGATTGTACTTTTACCACGGCATTTTAACGAATAAATCTATTGCCGATTGGTTTGATCTCTCACACAGAGATATCAACTTGTTGATCTTTTAGCATGACACTTAAACAACGATTCGGGTTTTATTTAGGAGGTTTTGGCATCGGAATTATTGTACTTATTTTCTTTTTAAGCGGAAAAAAAACACGTTGTGACTATTTTCCTAACGATAGAGTGCTTCATAATATTCGCACAAAAGAACGCAGCTACAGTGAAGCAGCGCTGCAATTCATTCAACGTAACGAATTAGATACTGCACGGGTATCCACATTACTCTACACCGGAAGCGTAGATTTTAGCCAAAGTGATACTAAATTAGACTCCTGCAAGCGTTATCATATTACTGGAGAATTAGAAGAAAACGATTATTATCTCGTGGTTGAAAATTGTTCTGTTGATGCCACCGTACTCGAGGTAGGTAAGTCAAAGGATTAGCTCTTTCTGTCAGCCGTAATAGGCCCTTACTACTATCTAGTATTATGATCCTAACAATGATATTCTTTCTTTTACGGCGCGTTGTTCAATAGCAATAGCTTCGCTTGAAATTAGAATGATTTTGGCGAATGCACGATATCCATAAAATAGATCATTCACCCGTACTCTTTTCTGTACCAATAGAATTTACATAGGTTAAAAATGTGATATGAGGTCAACGTATTATTTTTTTGTTTAACTTTAGGGAGCCTTTGCAAATCGTTTCATTAAATCTCAGCAAGTTATGAATCGTGTTATTGTAGATTACAAAAAACTAACGCCGCAGATGCTTTCTTTTTTAGTTGAGAAGTATCCTGATGGTTATGGAGATAAGGATATTATCTCATTCAAAAATCATCACAATGAGCTCATAGAAGCCGTTCAACTGGAAACACCTTCTTGTGTGTATTTAGTAAGGGTGAGCAAGCATTTAGCCAGTGCCATTGAAACTTATGGTTTAGATGATGATGTAGATGAAAACTATGACACCAGGGTTGAACTGCCTGAAGATGTGGAAGAGGAATAATCCTTACAAGTAACGTTCTTTTATGATGCCATGGTGATGACGTTCATGACCTGAAATTATAAAAGGGACTGCTCTTACAGAAAGTGGGCCTCCACTTACCGTTCCTATTTGTTGTAAAGCACTGTTATCTAAATTTCTAAATAGATGTAAAGTTGACTCTCTAACAGCTGTATATTCTCTCCCCAAACTATCTGCTGTTCTATCCTTAGCAGTTGCTATCGCAGCATAGTCGTTCTGTTCGAACCCAGGCAAAGGTTGTTTTTCAGCCCTGGCGAGACATAGTGCGCGATAAGTAAAAATGCGTTCAGTATCAATGATATGCAAGATCAACTGTGCGATCGTCCATTTCTTTGCCGCGTAAGCAAAGGATAGTTCATCCTGTGTTAATTTCGCAATAAAATTAACCAGTTCAACTTTTCCTTTTTCCAATGCTTCAATGCCGTTAGTATCAGCATTAGAAAGGATATAAGGAGAATAGTATGAATGGTATTCGGCTGTGGGGAGTTGTTTGGCTGTAATCATATCTTAAAAACTATTCTTTAAAGCACAAGGCGTCTTTACCAGATAAAGACGCCTTGATGTTTGAGCATTTTTTTAAAGCTAAGGAGATATAGCCCTCTAAGCATTATAACTGATTGAAGATATCATGCATCAATCGTTTCTTATCATTGATGCTCTCCTCTAAGGATATCATGGTTTCAGTTCTGGAAACCCCTTCAATATCATCAATTCTAAAAATAATTTCTTTGGCGTGCTGGGTATCTTTTGCTCTTACTTTACAAAAGATATTAAACTTACCGGTAGTGATGTGCGCAACGGTAACAAATGGGATAGCATTCAAACGCTCTATTACAAATTTAGTTTGACTGGTATTTTGTAAATACACCCCAACATAGGCAATAAAAGAATATCCCAGCTTTCTATAATCCAATGTTAACGAAGAGCCAATGATAATCCCAGCCTCCTCCATTTTCTTTACACGAACATGAACAGTTCCTGCCGAGATTAATAATTTTTTGGCAATATCAGTGAAAGGGGTACGCGTATTCTCGATGAGCATGTCGAGTATTTGATGATCAATCTCATCCAGCTTAAATTTAGCCATAGTAAGGTTTTCGGTTATTAAACAAAATGCAAAAATAACACATTATCATTACTAATTTATCAAAGTAAATGGAATTTAGCCTATTTTAATTGATAAAAATGACTGATTTAACATTATTTCATCAACTATAACGTTTTCGTTAAAATCTGGCGATCCATTAATGGCAATCTTTTGTTTAACCGCATCTATTTCACGGTGTCCATTAAAATTTGATAAGTCACCTACATACGTGACGGTAGGTTTAAAATCAACGCTGCCGTTGATAAGCTGTTCTTTGTACTGAATGCCCACATCTTTTAGTACACCATCCACGTTGGCTTTCCTGATTAGAATGTCCACAAATAACTTTTTATTTTGCGGAATCGCGTCATACGCTACAACAGTATATTGTTCAAAATCGCCACTACTAATACTTTTTAATAGCTGAAGCAAACTTCCAAAGATCAACTTTCGTGTTTTTTCACGGGCATAATCGATGTGACCGGCTTCAAAAAGAATTGTAGGTACGCCGGAAGCCTGAAAATAATCCCCGGTACAGTTGATATTAAAGGTGTCATCGTACGTTCCTACTTGTCCCGGAATAAGCTTTTGTAAAAAAACGTTCATGCTGCAAATCAGCTGCATGGCGGTTTTACGATGCGCCGGAACACTCAAGGCAATATCTGCTGCAGGCGCTAAAAATGAAACAGCAGCCGACTTTCCTGTGTTTCCTACGCTAAAAATGGAACGCTGATCGTGTAAGTTAAGACAGTAATGCGGGGTAAAAGAGTTAAAAACGGCATGTAACGCCTTAGATTCCGGCTGACTCAATTCTGTTGCATCCCGATTTAAGTCGACCTCATTTGCATTTTCTCGGGTGTATGCCGTAGATCCGTCTGGATTGAGCATGGGGATGAAGGCAAAAGAGTATGCCGACAGTATTTTTTCTCTTATCGATTGGTCAATGATATTGATAAAGTTTAAAAAGTCCACTACTGCTTTAGTGGTTGTCGATTCATTCCCGTGCATTTGAGACCAGCCCAGAATTTTTATTTTTCCATTTCCAAATCTGACTAAGTTGATAGGTCGATCTTCTACAGAAAATCCGATTTCTGTAATAGTAAAAAGATTAGGACTTAAGGTATCAAGGAACTCTGTCAAGCTTGAATAAGGGATATAGCGACCTGTAATCTTCTTGTATTTAAAGCGATCATATTGGTTAAATAACTCTGTGGTAAAATCTACTTCTCTCATAACGTTTACAAAAGTAAACAATGCTTTTGTTACAATTGTAAACATATGTTGAAAGAGTATTTGTTACAATTAGTAAACGATTTGGCTTTCTGATGAAAGATCTCCTGATAAAATTACATTGTTTTTCTATAGTATTATTTATATAATTTAAATTCAAGTACTTAAACTATACCAAATGAACTTATGATTTAATTTAATTTGCATGCAGGAGGCCTTGAAAATGCTTTTAAAATTAATTTGTTTACATTTGTATATCTTGAAATACCTAAAATTCGTTTACAATGGTAAACAGCGAAAAATTTGCGGCACGGCTGGAAGAAATCTTCAGTTTTTATGAATTGAACGCCTCTTCTTTTTCTGATAAAATTGAGGTGGGTCGATCTTCTATTTCGCACATTATTAGCGGGAGAAATAAACCCAGTTTAGATTTTATTATGAAAGTGGTCGAGACATTCCCTGAGGTCGATCTGTATTGGTTGCTTAATGGAAAGGGTAGTTTTCCTAAGTCGGGCTCCTCTTCTACTGCTTCGGGAGTGCAGCAGACTATATCCAGTTCTTCGACAGTTTCAGAAAATACCCCGGCGCAAAAAGAAACCCTTGTGTCAAACCCTAACGTTGAATCTGTACAAACTGCTTCAACTCATCTGCAGCAGCTTCCCCGAAAGGGAAAAACGATTGAAAAAATTATTGTGCTTTATACCGATGGATCTTTTGATTCATTTGAGAATTAATCAAGATAAATGTGCCTAATAATTGGTATTTTGCAGCTTGTATGAAGTACCTGTTAGTAATCGTAATGTTTGTGTTGATGTCAAGCTGCTACCAAGCCGAACGTAACTGCGAGGCGTTTAAAACCGGAACCTTTGAGTTTACTACTTATCTTGAGGGCGAGATGCAAACCACAGTGTTTAAGCGCACAGATTCTTTAAGTATTGAGACGTTTAAGGGTAAAAGTGATACCGCAAGCATTCGCTGGATTAATCCCTGTGAATTTATCTTAACTGATTTGACTCCAAAAAATTCTGCTGAAGAAAAACCGCTCCACTTTAAGATTCTTACAACCTCCAATAGTCAGTATACCTTTGAGTACGCGCTGGTAGGTGCAACGAATAAACAACGGGGTACCGCGACAAAGGTGAAGTAACTGTATTTGTAAAGTAATACGCTGAGAGCGTTTTTTAGTGATGATAATACAACGGCAAACATTAACACAGATGACAATGAGTTTTTAACTTCTTAATAAGCAAATGACACTATTTAAATCATTTTTTAAGTATGGACTGTTGCTGTGTTTGTCTGGTTTAATATCAGAAGCATATTATGCTCAATCTAAACCAACAAAGTCAAACCCTCACATCACAAAGGTGGTTAGAGCATCTACTGCTCCCGTAATAGATGGAGAAGCGAACGATGCAGCCTGGCAGAACGCTACAGAATATCAATTGGACCAACGCTGGCTGGGTGAGCCCTATACTCCGCAAGATTTTAAAGGCACGTTTAAACTCACCTGGACGTCCCGGGGACTGTATCTTTTAGCTACGATAACTGACGATGTACTGCTGGACACACATAAAGATCCGCTGGAATTGTACTGGGATGACGACTGCTTGGAGATTTTTGTTGATGAGGATAACAGCGGCGGTAATCATCAATACAACCATAACGCTTTTGCCTATCATATCGCGCTGGATGGGAATATTGCTGACATGGATACCGATCAACAAGCGCATTTATTTAATGACGATCTTAAAAGCGTGCGAATTACAACAGGGAATACAAGCATATGGGAAGTCTTTATTCCTTTGTTTAAAGATGATTTTGACATAACTAAAGAGAATAAGCAAACCACACTTCAAAAAGGACAATATATTGGCTTTGCATTGGCCTATTGTGATAATGATTACAGTGCAGAACGCGAAAACTTTATAGGTTCTGTTCCTGTGGAAGGCGAAGATAAAAACAGAGGCTGGATAGATGCCTCAATTTTTGGGACGTTATTACTGGTAGAATGAATGACTGTGCTGAAATATCCAACAGAGTATACAGCCTTAATCTAAGATCATAATTATATGCTCTAAACCATGAGAAAGTTGATTTTTTTGGTTGGTTTTTACGCGACAATCCTGAGCCATGGACAATGCTTCACCACCGGTGCAGATCTTTCATATGTCAATCAGATACAAGCTAATGGTGGTGAATATCGGGATGCACACGGAATTGAAATAGATCCATACACTTATTTCGCTGATCGCGGAGCGAATATGATTCGATTACGGCTCTTTCACTCTCCTGAAACCATTCTTGACAGCTGTGGTGAGCCGATTACAGCTTCTTCGCTCACTGATGTGTTAGACGCTGCTGCCCAGGTCAAAGCACTGGGAATGGCGTTGAATTTATCAATCCATTACAGTGATTACTTTGCAGATCCCGGCAAACAGCTACAACCGCAGGCCTGGAACGGATTGACTCAATCTGAAGTAATAGATGCTCTTGAAACCTATACCATAAACGTTATCAATGCCTTACATGATCAAAATACACTCCCCGATATTATAAGCGTGGGTAATGAAACTACGTTTGGATTTATTGACTCCACCACAGAGACGAATGGTTTCTCTTGGCCAGAGGATGCTGAAAAGTTCAATACTGCCTTGAACGCTATTGATGCCTTTAATACAATGCACGGAACTTCTATTAAAAAAGCACTTCATTTTACAGAATCCACTGCTCAGTTTACGGCGGAGCTTTTTTCTGATCAGGGAATTACAAACTATGATATGATTGGATTGTCGTATTACCCATTTTTTTCACCGCAGATCGACCTACAAGAGCTTGGTGTACTCATTGATGATCTTATAAATACATATGATAAAGAGGTGATGATCTTTGAAACAGGATTTGCCTGGACGACAGATTTTGATGATGATTATGGTAATTTTATTTCAGGGAATGGTGATGTACTCACCTATCCTACTTCGGCTCAAGTCAATTGGATTATTTAAATGATTTATCTCAACTTGTTTATGATCAAGGAGGTAGCGGAGTCATTTATTGGGAGCCTGCCTGGATATCCTCTGCGATGTGCGATCAATGGGGACAAGGATCATCCTATGAAAATGTGAGTTTGTTTGATTTTAACAATAGTAATCAAGCTCTGACTGCATTTGAGTTCTTCGAGTTTTGCAACAATCTTGAGGTAAATGCTTTTTCTTCGGACGAATTTGCAGTGTATCCAAATCCCAGTAAGGCAGAATGGACAATTTCAACCAGTACGGTAGCAGATCGTATCATAATTTATGATGTGAAGGGAAAACTAATTCTTTCCATTCTACCCTCTTCAACATTTGAAGCGATAGATAACCAAAATCTATCTAGGGGGCTCTACCTCGCGCGCATAACTCTGGGTATAAAGCAATATACTTTTCACTTGATTAAACAATAATCTTCGTGTCTATTCATTCATGGCTTTCGTCAAGAAATCATTGAGTGGTTTCATTTTTAGATACGCCTCTTCTACCCGATCGATAAACTGATCATCGGTAATTTCATCTTCGGTTAATTTTTTCATCACCGTAAAGTTTTTTCTTCGTAAAAGTTCGATGTGTTCGTGATCCTTAGCATAATTCTGAGGTGCAGTTTTAAGCTTTTTCTCATCGGGTGTTAATCCGCCAAAATACTCCTGAATATCTTCGGACTCAATAATCGCTTGAAGCTCCTCCCCGTTTTGATCAATGGCTTTTCTAACCTTATCTAAGGTTTCTTTTTCAGGGTTATGCATTCCGCCACCAATAAACGAACTCTGCGGTCCTACCGAAATATAGATGGCTCCCTGTTTCTTCACCGAGGTCGGTTCACACCCAAAATGATCTTTGTAGGTAGGTTTTTCGGGATGATAGAGTAAATTGTTATTGATGCGTTCGTTGGCTTCTTTGGGATCAATTTGCTCAAACTGAGGATCGTGTTGTCCCAATCGCTTTAGGATTTTCTCAATCTCAACTAACCAGCGCTCTTTAGCGGTTTCATAGCGATCTCGATGCGCATCCATCCATTCTTTGGTATTGTTGTTTTGTAAATCACGCAGAAACCTGAAGATATATTCTTTTTTTACCATTTTTGATTTTAATATACCGCTTAGGCAACTGAATTTAAAATCTGGTGAATGGTTTTAGGACGAGTTTAATAGGATGTGTTAATGGATTTGAAAATTGGATATGTACTATCTCATACGCACAGTGATGGAAAATACGTTTTGCTGTTGTTAAAAAATCACTTTTTTCGAAAGCTGTTTACCTGTAGAAGTACTTACCTGGATTATTAAAAATTGGTTTGCAGGAGTTATTCCTAGGTCAATACGTTCTTGGTTTTCAATGTGTCTGTTTAGAAGTGTTCTCCCAGTGATGTCATAAATTAATATGTCATCCACATGAGTATTATTAAAATCCACACACAATTTATCTTTTGACCTGTACACCATCCAATCATTGCTAGTTTGAACGTCCTGTACACCTAGTGGATCACATCCTGTTGTGATATCATCTGGAGTATTGCATCCGGGTAAATTACCAGAAATATTGGTATTTCCACCGCTATCGATGTGTGCACATAAATTAGACAAACTACAGAAACTTAAACTTGGATTGTCCACTAAAATGAGAAATTCTATAGAATCTGGATCAATGTTTTGCAATCCATCTAACGAGGTAAGAGCTCCACAAACATCGACTGCAAGATTCGCCATTCCTGAATTTTGTTCTGTCCCAATAGCACCTAAATTTTGTAATGCTGTGACGTCGTCTAAAGAAGGGTTTGTCGTGATGACTAAATCATTTCCTACTTGCGCTACCCCATTTAGTCCGGTCAAGTTTTCTAAGCTTGAGTTATTGAATAAAATAAGAGAATTTTCAATCAAGGCTAGATTTTGTAATCCATCTAGGCTGATCAGCTGGTTATTATCTCGAATTGAGACATCTCCACTTACTGAAGATAAATTTGACAAACCACTTAGATCGATGAGAGCATCATTATTTTCAATAATTAAATTCGTGAAGACACCCACTGGATCATTATCTATACTTTGCAAATCCCATACTCCATCAATAGTAGTTAGACTATCATTATTCTTAATTTCAAGATTACCGCCGGGTAGCACATCTATATTACTCAATCCACTTACAGAGGTAAGATTTGCATTTGTTGAAATGACTAATGAAGCAAATTCACCGTAGGTATTTATATTAATAAGTCCGTCAAGATTTTGCAAAGAAAAATTATTAAATATATTGATACTAAATATCTCTGTGATGCCTAATAAACCATCAATATTTAAGACACTCTCGTTGTTGCTAAGTTGTAAGGCTAAAAGAGCAGTTAAAGAAGATAAATCGTCTAGATGAATTAATGCGTCATTATCATCTATCGTGAGCAGAGTTAATGATTCAATATTGTCAAAACCGTTTAGAGAGATTAAATTATCATTTCGCTTAATAAGCACCCTGCCTGGTATCACGGTAAGTCCTTCAAAACCTGATAGATCTGTGAGTAGATCGTTATTTTCTATTTGAATAACCAATGGATCTGAGTCATTTAAGCTGCTGGCTTGAATAGTACTTAGGTTGGTTAGACCAGCGGTGTTTTCTAAAGCTGCGTTATTGATAATACTCAACGATCCCGGTAACTGTTCACCGGCTACCACTCTCCCGGTTAATGAAGCAAGTCCAGTCAATCCGTCTAAATTTTGCAAGGACGAATTTTGGTTAATCTGCAGATTACCTACACTTTGAATATTCTCTAGACCTGATAAATTGGTTAAATTTGGATTATTTATAATTCGCAAGGGATATTCAAGAATTTCTTCTATTTGACTTAAGGACGTAAGGTCTGTGATATCAGCACCAGCGATTAAAATCTCATTTTCAAATACATTACATGCTGCATATTGGGTAGGGAAAGCATCCACGTCAGCTTGTGAGTCTAAGACAATCAATGTTCCTACCGTAGGACATTGCGCTAACAATAAATAAGAGTTGAACGTAAGAAAAATTAAAAAGGTGATGAGCGTAGAAAATTTCATATGATATAAGTGTTGTTATCCTTTTATGACCACACATGAATAAAGTTAACATCGCTACGGAGAAAAAATTAGCTATGTTAAACTTCCACTCTTACTAATCGATTAGGACCTTATGCTTCGCTAAGCATTTTTTTTGGTCCAACGTGTAGCGTAATTTAACAGATCAAACCATCTCTCCCGCTTCTATTTTTGGGAATAGTAATACTCACTAAAATTTAGCGGAACTGCTGCGCAAAATCAGCCTTCAATAAAATTTACCGCAACAGTGCAACAACTGCGGAGCGGGTTTTAATAAAGTTGATCAATCCCCCGCTATCATATTCAATTATTTTTGGTAATATCCTATCACCTGCTCCGCCAGCGCTCTGTACTCATTTTCGTTTGATAACATAGCCATGTAGAAAAAGGCTTTGATGGATTTAATGACATCAACCTGCTTTTCGTTACCCAAAAACTCTTCTCCGCCGGGATACACCCGGGTATTCCCTTCTGTAGTAATTTCCCCGGTCGGTAATATGCGTGAGCTTTGCCATTGAGCGGCACAGCTTGCAATGTCCTGCAAACGGTTTTTTAATTCCTGGTCTTCTCCTGCGGGTATGATTGTGAAAAGCTCCAAGCCAAGTTTAATTGCCACACCATTATAGCTGGAATCCCAGCCACCGCCTTCAATAAAATAACCGCTGACTTCATCGTGTTGATCCAGTGCAGCATTAGCAAAAGTAATCCCAATTTCTTTTGCCTCCTGGTCGTTTAGGTAATTCCCCAGGCTGTAAAAAGCAATGGCATTAAACAATAAACGGTTGGGTGCCTGTGCATCTACTTCATTTAATACGCTGACCGAAGTTTTTAAGTAATTCAGCATAAGCTGAATATTGGGGTGTAATGCATTGATTTCATTTCTGATTATCAGAGTTGACTCCGCATGGCTGTACCAATCTGAATGTGATAAACTCATTAGACTTATTCCCAAACTATAGGCAAAAAATGCGGTACCACTGGCTAAATCAGCCTCACTGGGAGGTTGATCATCGTACTGTTGTAAAAGATCATTTGGTGGAACGAATTGGAAATCTCCTGCCGTACGTTGATATGAAAAGGCATACTGGAGCGTTTTGAGGTACTCCGTCAACGCTTCATTACGCCGAGTTCTAATCGCATAATCCGTCAGTCGTGTGCTATGCAACTGAAACCGAACGTGAATATATCCTGCTTTATTTCTGCCTAAGGCTCTGTGTTCATCGGGAAGTTCTACTAATGCAGTAAGTACATCCAGCGGAATATCCTGAACCAGATCATTATAGGTTGCCTGTTGATTAAGTGTAGCCGCTGTACAGGCATCAACTTCTTGCCTTGCCTGGGTTTGATCGCAAGAAGAAAATATAAAGAAGGGCAAGAATACAAACGCAAGATGTAGCTTCATACAGCCTAGATAGATACTATTTAGACCCAAGTATTGCCAAAAGGTTTAAATTTATTGAAGGCTGATAGTGCAGTAGTTTAAAAGTTAACGAAAAAAACTAGTTTTATTTGCGCCGTATCATGTATAAGTTGAACGCTTTTGTCTGGTTCATTTGTTGATACCAAAAAAGGATCGGAATAGTTGCACTTATTGTTGAAATTGCGCCATAAATTTTCCATAACATGACGGTTGCAATAATTCCTATTCCCAATCCAACAAGAAGCAATGCTTTATTTGGTTCTGCCTTCACATCATTGACATGTTTCTTTTCCATACTTCCACAGTTTTGACAATTTACATTGAACTCATCTCCTTTTTCCATTTGCAATTCTGGCCTAGTCGCGGCATTAGACTTTACTATAATGTCTTTTTTACACGATTTACAATACGTTACTAATTTCATAGTTTCAGTCGGTTTGTTTGAGGTTTCTAAAATAATTATTTAACACTATCAATAGTAGAGGTCGCTTAGTTCTTGCAAATCCAAAAAATTACCTCCATTTCTTGGGTTGAAAACTAACTCCAACAGCAAATGCGCCCACATACTGTTTTACTTTAGGTTGAAAGAAATACGCAAACCCAATATCTACATTGTGTGCTTTTCCAAGCTCTAGTCCAAATGAAAATGGAATATGATATAAAAAACCATTACCTTTTATATCATAGAATACGGTTGAAGTTTCGAACTTACCTATTGAAGTCCCAACACCTAATTCTACGTAGGGTGCTACATAAGGAATTGGAGCTCTAAGTCTAAGCTTACCTCCTGTAAGAAACGCTTTTGATTCTGCCTTTTCATCAGTGGGGTTTCCGTCAAGATCGGTTCCATCAGAATTCGTCCAAATGACACCTGCATAGGGCCTTATTTCTATCCAAGATAGAACTTTTAATACTAATTCTCCTTGCACAAATAGACCATTATCCGCTACCTCGTCTGCACTATCATAGGGAACACTTAATCCTAAACCAATACTAGCCTGTATTGATTTTTCCTTAATGAATTGAGCACTGACAATCTGCGATGTAAATCCAAAACATAGGGCTAGTAAAACTATTCTCATGGGTTATTTTAAAAAGTTGCAAGTTTAAGGAGAATATGAACAATTTAAAACATCTAGTCTCTATTTACGATTAGCTAGATCTTCGGTAATAGGATTACTGGCTTACCCGTACAACCCCGCCTAGCCAATAGGCATACACTGCAGAGCAGGAGCCTTAACTCATCATTTAAACTAAGCGTTCACCTGCTTTTTAATTACCTCAATAGCTTTAAGAATAACTGCCACACTAAATCCTTGTGCGATGATACTGGCCGGACCGGCGACAATACCCAAAAATATGGTGAGCATCATAGCGCCAATGACAATTTGTAACATACCTGTGGCTTTAGGTAAATTGCCTAATCCCATCAGCTTTAACAACGCAATACCAAAGAAGAGAGACATCATTCCCCAGCAAATCAAAAAAATGATTCCGTACGCCTCAACAGGTAAGTACTCAAAATCAAGGTCAATAAGTGCGTATATACAAACCACAGCGTTTATGGCGATAAAAAGAATAGATACATACTTTAACACGTCATTCTTAAAGAGATTCCCTAATAAAATAAAAGAACGCATAAATACCGAAAACACGAGGATGGACGCCACGCCTATGGTTATGGTGAGGGGTTTGGCGTACAGATATTCTTTATTCATAATATAATAGGTATCCTCAATGGCCTCAAAAATGAATAGGATCATACTTAGTACTCCGGCGATCCATCCTATGTGCAATTGCTTGAATAAAAAAGAGACATCTTTACCTTCATCTATGCTAAAAAGCATCGCCTCTTTCACTTTTGTTTCAAAAAGCGAAGCCTGATTCAAATCATCTAAATCTCTATCTAAAGCAGAAAGTATGGTTTTGATCGTATACATTCTTGGCATGGTTTCGCCTGCCTCAATACGCTGAATGGTGCGTACAGAAATGTTGCATTGCTCTACCAGCTCTTCTTGCGTTACTCCTTTGAGTTGTCTTAATTCTAGTATTTTTTGGCCTAATTCGGGTTGTTTCATCATTATCGTATTGATCTTGTATGAAGCGTGAGCAAGATACAAGAAGTTAAACATTTATGTTATGTCTGATTTTTAATTTGCGTTTGATTGTTTCATGGCTGTGAATGACCAAAAATGTTCTTCAAACAACGATAATTGTAGTTGCCCATCAGTATCTCGATGAAAATGAAGACGTATAGGTGCATCCAACGCTACGTAGGCTTGGTCATGATTGACCTCGCATTCAACAGACATGTCATTCTCAAAAGATAAGCGTATACCTTTTTCGGTTTCGTGAATGGTGACATTTCCTGTAGCTTCATTAAAATAGGTGCCCACCAGATCACTCTTATCTACAGCTTCCAAATTTTTCGTATCGCCTAATTGATCGTCTGGCATATAGAAATCTTCATTGATAGCCGCTAAATCCTGAAAAGAGTAGAATTTTTGACCTTTTTCGAGTAGTTTCTGTAATGACGTATGTATGGTTGCTCCCTGTGAATCTTTTGAAGAAAACCATAGTTCACCAGTGGTTAAATTCTGTATATTCGAGTACATGGTTCTGCCATTTTTTTGTTCCGTAGCTTTACACAAGGAGAGCATGGTATTCAAACCTTGATGTTCTTTCTGAACAATCGAAGTTGCCGCCTTATACCTCCAGCAATCTTGATCTGATTTTCCCGCAGCAAGGTCGAAATTGGTAGAGATTAAATACGGCTTCTGAGAAATCAGTACGCCTGACGCACTAATGATCACCATTTTTCCTGAACGATCTGTGACGTGCATTTGCGCATTGGTAAACCCATTGCTAAACCAATATTCCTCAAAAAATGCGATTACCTGATCTACGGAACGCATGGTGCTTAAAAGATGCGTGAGAATAGCTTCATCACCACCTTCAAACGATTTTTTATGAGAAAGATCAACATTCTCCACTGCCGGAATCGCATTAAAATCAAAGGTAAGACCGGCTTCATTCATTCCGCCTTGAAGCTGACTGGTCTGACCGAACATTGGAGACAAATAAGACAAGGTATAATATCCATACGCCCCATGATGGGATTTAGGATAAACATTGATAAACGTAGCCGTCGCGTACGGACCGTCTTCATTATTCGCATTCCATACGTTACCGTATTTATCGATATAGCTTACGGTGGTACAAGCTAAAGCAGAGCATACATGTAGTATACTCAATACTAAAAGAGTTAGTTTTAAAAAAAATGAAGTTTTCATAGGTTCTAGGTTTTTAAGTGAAAAGAAATTGATCGATTGTTTGATGGTACAAACCTAGGATGAAGCAGGCTCAACTCGAAATAATTTGCGGGTCATTCACCTGACATTCACCTGACAAAGCCCTGTTCACGGGACTTGAAGATATGGTGTGGTAATTTTTAAAAAAGTATAAATCTTTTGAAATGGACTTATTTATCGTTCCTTGAAGGAAGTATATAATAGAAGTTATAGCAGTATATCTCTGCGTTGTTGGCAAATTTGTGATATTAAGAGAATCCAGTACGGGTCATTTCGATCCGCCGGCTGGCGGAGAGAAATCTTACTGTCGATAGCACAGATGCTTTTAATTAAGGCTTTGCAATGTATAGCAAGATATTTCTTCTATGGCACTACTATTGTTCACTGATAGGCATGAATAAGAATACTTTTTTGTTCTTTCTGCTTTACTGCTTTGTAATTACATCGTGCGATAGCGATGATGATACATATTGCGTGCGTTGTGAATTTAACTTTATTGAAGATGAGCTGGTAAGACGCTATTGTGATAATGGCGATGGTACCGTTACGGTATTTGATCAATTCATGGGTTCAGAAGCTATAATAGATCTAAATGGGGAATCTTTTGACAGTTTTATCGAAGGAGTTGATGATGAAGGATTTCTTTGTTTTGATTGATTAATTATGCAGTAGTGGGAGAATTACTTTGAAGAATCTGGAGTTTTTACTCCAGAAAGATCCCAATATATTTCAAACTCATTCTTCTCTATCAATTCATAATCATCAAAATCTTTAAACTGCATATGTGTATCAAGCCAAAACCCATAATTATTTTTACTCGGTCCAGCAAAAATTGGGTTTCCATCTAACCCTAAAGCGATTTCTCTCCATGGTAGAAATTTTCCATCTTCTTCTTTAAATTCAATAAGCCATATCTTAACAAGATGCATCTTCGATTCATAGCCTAAATTCGCTCTTGGCACCCAAAATGAGAATAAATCTAATAAATAATCCTTCAAGCCCCTTTTTGGACAATTAGTTGCTTTAGTTGTACTTATGTATTTCATATGGTATACCACATTTATTAGAATAATCTCTATAGAGATTAGTATTATTATAGTTATAAAGCTACTACACAGCAGAAGTGTAACTAATGCATAGTGTTAAGAACTTCTTTTGACGTTTAAGATTTTGCGAATTTTAAAATGAATACATTTTCGCTAAACTCGAATCCCATTCTCTCTTCTTTTATAGGTCCAAATATTGCTTCAAAACTTCCTTCATTTATTTCAAGCATTTGATTTATTCTCCACATACCAATTCCATCTCCGTGGCGATTCATTTTTTTAGCCATTTCTCCAGAAAAACCTTCTTTTATTACATATTCCCGTTCCTCCTCTTTTACGTGAGCACTAATCATTTCAAACTTTAAATCGACGGTTTCTAAATTCTCCGAAGCTGAAATCGAGATTTTTGTTTCGGCTAGCGTATATTTCGTTGCATTTTCTATTAAGTGATATAGTGCAACTTGGACAGTTTCATAATCAAACTTGACTTGAAAATAAAATTCAGCCACATCAACGTAAATATTTCTTCTCGAGAAATCGGAAAAAAATGTATGCAAGGTATTTAAAAGTACATTTCTTAATTTGTGATTTTTCTTATCAAGTTCTATGTTATCATCTCTTTCAATTTTTCTATAAATTGAAAATTCTGATCGCATATGAGTATTGTGCTTTGCTATCCTTAAGAATGTCAATGCAGCTTTATCTAAATCCTTGGAAATCTCTTCTTTTATGAAAACTAATTGTTTACGCCAATTTTGAGCTAAAACCTCTTGCGGTACTAAATCATAAATTTCTTGAATATTATGTGCGTTTATTGATGTTAAGTTGTGTACTAAACGATTGACTTTTTTTTGCTCTTCACTTCTTATTTCACTTATTGGGATTTTTAAGTCAGGCACGGTATACGATAGAGCTTCTATTTTCTGCCGGAAAAGCTTGGTAGTTTTAGTTTTATCACAACATAAAAAACAGCTTGATTTGTTAGTTATTCTTAATCCATGACGTCTTTTATCACCATATTCAGGGCAAACATTTATTTGTCTAGCCTGAAAATCACATTTTGCAAGACATACTTTACAGTTATCTGTAAGATTATCTGCAAGAGTATTTTTTTTATGATCAATAATTTGAAAATGCTTCAATTATGGCTGTATTGCTCAATTAAACTTATAAATTCATATGGTTCGGCATTTTTTGGAAGACTCTCGTCTACTTTTCTGAGTTTTTTATTAAATCTATTACCTGTTGGTTCTGCCGAATATAATATGATTGTTTTCTGTGGGTACTTATCTTTTAATGCGGCTGCAAGTCCTAATCCTTGATCTTCAAACATATTAGTACCAACTCCATTTATATCCACAAAAATAATGGAAGCCTCAACAGCTTTATGGTCATCCAGATCTGTCAAATCTTTAATAGCTTTTGTATTGTTCCAACCAGCTTTTTTTAGGATTGAAACCATCTTAAAATCATTATGTTGATCATCAATAAACAGGATATGACAATCATTTTTCCTATTCTTCCCCTTAGATTTTTCTAATTTTTTACTTACCAAAGTGTTGGAATCAGTAAGGTTATTATTTATGGTTATGTTACTGCCAGTACGCAAAATTTCCAAATCAGAATTTTCTTTATAGGAGGAAGATTTTTTGTTATAAAAAAACGTAATAATCCATCCAAAAATCAAAACGCCTATACCACTAAATATCCATTCGTAATTATTTGTAATTATATCCATACTTATTTACGGTAATTTGAAACACACACAATTATTAATCCTTTTTTATCTATATTATTTAAACATTCATAAGTCAATTCTTAAAACAAACTCCCCTGCTCCCCGTCGCCTTTCAATTTATCATCCAGTTCTTCGGGATCGGTTTTAACGGTAGTGTCATCAATGGTGATTTCTACTTCTTCATTTACATCAATGTCGGTAGTGGGTTTTTCCTCCGGCGCTTCGTACGGGAGGGGTTCCAGTGCATTGATCTGCTTGACTTTTTCAGCGGTAAGCTGGTTTCCTAATGCAGTGATGCCTTTTATGGCAATAAAGTCTTCTACATTGACCTGATCTGGTTCTTTGGCATCTTTTCCGCGGGGTTTGGGGTAGGTCAGTTCCACCACAGGCTTCCAGTCGGTTGCCACCAGTTCTAATTGGGTTTTAGGATGGTCATTGATAAAGGACTCTTCTTTTAATTCATTTTCAATCACAAAACGTTTGACATAATAGCGCTCCTTATTGCCATCCCAATAAATGGCAGAGATCGGCTTTTTAGGAATCCATTTTTCCAATACAATCATGTCTTCATCAAAGCGTGCCGTAATTTCAGGCTTAATGGTTTTTACAATGCCTTTTTGGGTAATGATGAGTAAGCGATCTTCGCCTCTAAATTCTCCCAGCAGTTCTCCTCTACCGTCTACGTTTAGACGCTGTACAGTGTCATCAAACCAGATCTTACGGGGTTTAAGGGTAGAGACCCCTTCTTCTTTCAACTCTACTTTTTTGATGCTGTATTTGGTGACAAGATTTCCTTTTACGGCTCTGCCCTTGATCGCTAGCTCAGAAAAGTCAATGTCGAACTTTAACTTTTTTATGCTGCCCGCTTGACGCAAATACACGGTCACTACCTCTGCCTCCCCATTGGGATTCGCCGAAAAGTAATGTACGGTGGATCCTGCCGTTCCCTGGGTCATATCGTATTCGCGATCGCGGGTCATAGCCGTTACTGCAAAACGTTTCATGTAGGCATTGCCGCGTTTTCCATCGCGGTAAATCAAATTATAGATCGTACGCTTATCTTTTTTCTTAAAGACCGCTACGTGGATGATGTTCTTGCCAATAAAGGTTTTGGCATCGACTTTAGTGACCATCATCTTCCCTTCGGCTGTAAAGCAAATGATATCATCAATATCACTACAGTCGGTCACATATTCATCGCGTCGAAGTGAAGTTCCTATAAAGCCTTCGGCTCTGTTGACGTAGAGTTTAGTGTTGCGCATCACCACTTTAGTGGCTTCAATATCCTCAAACAGGCGGAGTTCTGTTTTACGCCCTTTTCCTTCGCCGTATTCCTTTTTAAGTCGTTTAAAGTAAGCAATGGCAAAATCTGTAAGATGCTCCAGGTCGTGCTTTACCTGAGCGATTTCATCTTCCAGCGCTTCAATCTTTTGCTGAGCTTTGTCTAAGTCAAACTTAGAGATGCGCTTGATGCGTATTTCGGTCAGCCGAGTAATATCCTCAACCGTAACTGCACGTTTAAGGTGTTGGATATGCGGTTTTAGGCCTTCATCAATGGCTTGAATTACACCATCCCAGGTTTCCTGCTCTTCTATATCGTGGTACACGCGTTCTTCAATAAAGATGCGTTCTAACGAAGCAAAGTGCCACTGCTCTTGGAGTTCATTAAGCTTTATCTCAAGCTCTGCTTTAAGTAGCTCTACCGTGTGATCTGTGCTCTGCTTAAGCATTTCACTCACCCCAATAAATATAGGTTTGTTGTCTTCAATGATACACGCAAGCGGAGAAATAGACATTTCGCAATTGGTAAAGGCATACAATGCATCAATGGTTTTATCTGGTGAGACTCCGCCGGGCAAATGAATTAAGATCTCTACCTCTGCCGCCGTATTGTCTTCGATCTTTTTGATCTTGATCTTGCCTTTATCGTTCGCCTTTAAGATGGATTCGATTAAAGAAGAAGTGGTTGTTCCAAACGGAATCTCTGTAATGACCAGAGAATTTTTGTCTTTTTGGGCAATTTTAGCGCGTACCCGTACTTTTCCGCCCCGCAGGCCATCATTGTAGTTGCTCATGTCTGCAATACCTGCCGTGGGGAAATCTGGTACAATAGAAAAGCGCTTGCCTTGCAAATGCTTCACCGAAGCATCAATAAGCTCAATAAAGTTATGCGGCAGAATTTTGGTGCTAAGCCCAACTGCAATCCCTTCTGCTCCCTGCGCGAGTAGCATGGGAAATTTAACCGGTAGGTTTACAGGTTCTTTTCGCCGGCCATCGTAGGATGCCTGCCATTCCGTTACCTTAGGACTATAGACTACGTCCAGCGCAAATTTTGAGAGTCGGGCTTCAATATACCGCGAAGCAGCCGCGCGATCCCCGGTAAGGATGTTTCCCCAGTTTCCCTGCATATCAATCAGCAGATCTTTTTGACCAATTTGCACCATAGCATCGGCAATACTGGCATCCCCATGCGGATGGTATTGCATGGTGTGACCCACGATGTTTGCAACTTTGTTGTAGCGGCCATCATCCAGTTCCCGCATCGAATGCAGGATACGGCGCTGTACCGGCTTAAAGCCATCTTCAATGGCAGGTACGGCACGTTCAAGAATCACGTACGAAGCGTAGTCTAAAAACCAGTCCTTGTACATTCCGGTTACTTTGGTAATGACTTCCTGGGTATTTTCTTCTGCTATAAAATCGTCGTTTTGGTCGTTATTCATGGTTTATTTCAACTTCTGACATCTAATTTGTAATTATTCATTTTTTCCATTGATGAAAAAACGAATCAAAAAAATCTAGGCTTACGAAAGCATCTCTGAATTTATCATTCTATTCCTAAATTTTATGAACTCGTCCGATTTTCAATCGGACTCAAACAGCACAAAATTTTACGAAATATTCATTTCAAATTCTACGACATACTTTCGTAGGCCGTTTTCCAAATCTTCAAAATTTGTAATAGTAGTTAATGCAATTTCTTCTATTTCTATTCTAGATTCCTGCCTCCGCAGGAATGACAATGCGTTTTATTATACCAAGTAGTAATACTCCCTTCCTTTGGGAGGATTGGGGTGGGAAATTACTCCTCAATCAAATCCAGCTCCACCTTTAGATTTTCAATGATAAAACCTTGACGCTGGGGAGTATTTTTACCCATGTAAAAGGTTAATAATTCTTCAATGCTCATTTCTTTATCCAGCATCACCGGGTCTAACCGAATATCCTCCCCGATAAAATACTTAAACTCATCTGGCGAGATTTCACCCAGTCCCTTAAAGCGGGTGATCTCTGGCTTACCGGTAAGTTTTTCGATGGCTTCACGTTTTTCAGTTTCAGAGTAGCAGTAAAAAGTCTCTTTCTTATTTCGCACTCTAAACAAGGGCGTTTGCAGGATATACAAGTGTCCTTCTTTAATTAACTCCGGAAAAAACTGAAGAAAAAACGTGATTAGCAGTAATCTAATGTGCATTCCGTCTACATCAGCATCCGTAGCAATCACAATATTGTTGTACCGAAGATCATCCATGTCATCTTCAATATTCAGCGCTGCCTGAAGCAGGTTAAACTCCTCATTTTCATATACAATCTTCTTGGACATCCCAAAGCTGTTCAAGGGCTTTCCGCGAAGCGAAAATACCGCCTGTGTATTGACATCACGGCTTTTTGTAATGGAACCACTTGCCGAATCTCCCTCTGTGATGAACAGTGTGCTCTCCAGACAACGATCGTTTTTACTATCGGTCAAGTGAATACGGCAGTCCCTGAGCTTTTTGTTGTGCAGGCTTGCCTTTTTGGCGCGATCACGGGCAAGTTTTCTAATGCCGCTGAGTTCCTTGCGCTCTTTTTCGGCTTGCATGATTTTTTTCTGAATCTTTTCGGCGACATCAGGATGCTTATGCAAGAAGTTATCCAGGTTAGTTTTGACAAAGTCATTGATGTAGGTACGCACCGTGGGAAGGTCTCCGCCCATATCGGTAGATCCCAATTTAGTCTTGGTCTGACTTTCAAAAACAGGTTCAATCACCTTAATGCTTATTGCAGAAACGACTGATTTACGTACATCGCTGGCATCGTAGTTCTTCCCAAAATACTCCCGAATCGTTTTTACCAAAGCTTCTCTAAAGGCCGCCTGATGTGTACCTCCCTGGGTGGTGTGCTGCCCATTAACAAAGGAGTGGTACTCTTCAGAATATTGGGTTTTACTGTGGGTCAATGCGACTTCAATATCATCGCCCTTTAAATGAATGATCGGATAAAGCCGATCATCTTCGTTGATATTTTCTGCCAATAAATCTTTCAACCCATTTTCAGAATAGAACTTTTCCCCATTAAATAAAATCGTCAATCCCGGATTGAGATAGACGTAGTTTTTTAGGAGTTTTTCAATGTATTCATTGCGGTACTTAAAGTTTTTAAAGATGGCCTCATCAGGAATAAAGGTGACCTTAGTTCCTTTTCGTCGGCTGGTTTCGCTCAGTTCTTCTTTGTTGGTGAGTTCCCCTTGAGAGAATTCTGCTGCTACTGATTGTCCGTCGCGGGTGGACTCTACCCTAAAATAATCTGAAAGTGCATTTACCGCCTTAGTCCCGACACCGTTAAGCCCGACAGATTTTTTAAATGCCCGGCTGTCGTATTTACCCCCGGTATTCATTTTGGAGACTACATCCACCACTTTTCCCAGCGGAATCCCACGCCCGTAATCACGCACAATGACTTTTGTTCCTTGTACAGAGACTTCTATGGTTTTACCGGCGCCCATGACGTACTCGTCAATAGAGTTGTCCAGCACTTCTTTTAGCAGAATGTAAATGCCGTCATCACCGCTGGATCCATCGCCTAATTTCCCAATATACATCCCAGGTCGCATGCGGATGTGTTCTTTCCAGTCCAGCGAACGTATATTATCTTCGGTATAAGCAGTAGTTGACATAAAATTTGAGGATATGGGCTAATATAAAAGGATGTATAAGATAAAGAAACCCGGTAGACAGAAAGTAATTAACAAAAGGATGTTGATTTCCCCACTGTCTGTTGTCCCTGTGTCGGTAAACCGACATCGCCCCCAAAGGGAAGGGTGAAGTTGAAGTTGAACTCGAACTCGAACTTGAACTTGAAGATGAAGTTAAAGTGCTCCTTCGCTAAGGCTGCGGAGTATGAATATGAAAAACCCTCGCCCCTAACCCTCTCCCGCTGAGAGGTGAAAATCTCAAACCTTCTCAGAATAGCCTCTCTCCCTTGACCGCGTGCCGCCTTAGCTTCTCGGCCTTCGTAGCTGTGTTACTATGGCGAAGGAGGCTAGCGGTGGCGCAGGGAGAGACGGGAGAGTGGGTATTTTTAAATATGAAGTTGAACTCGAACTCGAACTCGAAACTTAAAATGAAGACGAAGATGAAGATTTTTCTACCCCCCTTTGAAAGGATAATACAATATCCACTAAATTAATACATAAAATATAAGAGCTAATGGCTAAGAGCTAAATGCTCACCACTCAAAAACTCACAGATTCACGACAGGCAGATTCCTTCTTCGCCGACTGGCAGATCGAAATTCACTACACGTTGAACAAGAAATGCATTACATCCCCATCCTTCACCACATAATTTTTTCCTTCTACGCGTAGTTTACCGGCTTCGCGTACTTTTGCTTCACTACCGTACGATACAAAATCTTCAAAGGCGATGACTTCTGCTCTAATAAATCCTTTTTCAAAATCAGTGTGAATGACTCCGGCAGCTTGCGGCGCGGTGTCACCAATATCAATGGTCCAGGCACGGACTTCCTTTTTTCCCGCAGTGAAATAGGTTTGTTGGTTGAGCAGATTATACGCCGCACGGATCAGCTTAGCTGATCCGGGTTCCTCAAGACCTATGTCTTGAAGGAACAGCTGCCGCTCCTCATAATCGTCTAATTCGTTGATATCAGCTTCGGTGCCTACCGCGAGCACTAAAACTTCAGCTTTTTCGTCCTTGACCAATTCGCGGACTTTTTCCACATAGGTGTTTCCGGTGGTTGCGGCTCCTTCGTCAACGTTACATACATACATCACGGGCTTATCGGTGATCAATTGAAATTGATTGATAAAATCTTCGCGATCTTCATCGCTAAAGTCCAGTGTACGCACATTTTTACCCGCTTCTAACGCCGTTTTAATTTTAGTGAGCAGATCAACCTCTTTTTGAGCTTCTTTATTGCCGGTACGTGCAGCACGGTTGACTTTCTCCATACGCTTTTCAACCGTTTCAAGATCCTTAAGCTGAAGTTCCATATCAATAGTTTCCTTATCTCGTATAGGATCAATACTTCCATCTACGTGCACGATATTATCGTTATCAAAACAGCGGAGTACATGTAAAATTGCATCAGTTTCACGAATATTGCTTAAGAATTGGTTTCCCAATCCTTCGCCTTTACTGGCTCCTTTTACAAGGCCGGCGATATCTACAATCTCTACTGTTGCAGGGATCACTTTTTCAGGATCTACTAATTCTTCCAGCTTTGAGAGTCGGTGATCGGGTACATTGACCACTCCAATATTTGGTTCAATGGTACAAAACGGAAAGTTTGCACTTTGGGCTTTGGCATTAGACAGGCAGTTAAATAGCGTTGATTTTCCTACGTTGGGTAATCCTACAATTCCGGCTTTCATGAGTGATCGATTTTCAGCGGGCAAAGATACTATTTTCTGCGTGGCATTGTCCTGAAAATTGTGATGAAAATATGATGAACTAAATTTCTTTTCGTATTCAAAAAGTTTGTCTCAATTTTGTGTCATGAAGATTGATACCCTGGAACAAGGCTTTTTTGGCATCGGCATTCAAAACGGAAAAACACCCGAAAATCTCGGTGTACTGTGGCGCTCTGCCCAAAACATGGGAGCCAGCTTTATCTTCACCATTGGTAATCGATACGCCAAACAAGCCAGTGACACACATAAAGCTGTTGGTGCCATGCCCTACTTTCATTACGATAACTTCGAGGATTTCTACGCACATTTGCCAAAAGGTGCGCTCCTTATTGGTGTGGAGCTTACCGATAAAGCCCAACCCTTGGAAAGCTTTCAACATCCACGCAGGTGTGTCTATTTATTAGGTGCCGAAGATCACGGACTCACCAAAGAAGCGATTGAGAAATCTCACCGGCTGGTGAAATTCAATTCTACTTTATCCTTAAATGTTTCGGTTGCCGGAAGCATCGTGATGTACGATCGCGGATTAAAAGGAACCGTGATTTTATAGGTGTTTACGTATCCATTTGTGTTAATAAAAAATCGAATACTGATAATTTTATTGTTTTTATAACAACATGATTGCCTAATACGTTTTACTCTTGTACCATCTAAATATTTTAACACATGAAAAAAACAATGATCACAGCACTTTTTGTACTCGGTGCTATAGGAATAACTTCTGCGCAAGAAATTTCGAAAAATGCCATCGGACTCCGTTTAGGTGATAGTGACGGTTTTGGAACAGAACTATCCTATCAACGTGGCATAGGCGATAACAATCGTCTTGAATTTGGTTTAGGGTGGCGTAGTAATAATAACTTTGATGCTTATCGCATCGTAGGCTTATACCAGTGGGTATTTAATCTGGACAAAGGATTTAACTGGTATGTAGGTGCTGGTGGCGGATTTGGACAAGTAGACTTTGACGACGATTTTGATTTCCCGGGTCGTGACGATGACAGCGATACCTTTGCGTTTGTTGCCGGAGATATTGGACTGGAATACAACTTTGATTTTCCACTTCTGCTCTCACTAGATTTTAGACCAGAGCTGGGTTTTAATGATTACAATGATGATTTAGATCTGGATATCGCGCTGGGTATTCGATACCAGTTTTAACTATAACCTACTGGAAACAAAAAAAAAAGCTGTTGAAATTTCAACAGCTTTTTCTTTTACCAACTAACTCCGGCTCCACCCCCACCAGAGCTACCTCCTCCAAAACTGGAAGAACTGCTTGAGGATGATGAAAAAGAGCTTCTGCTGCCAGAAGAAGATGAGCTTGATTTCACTTTTTGAGGTATCGTAAAGCGTTTCTTATCAGCAAAGTGACAGTTTTTACATTGATAGTGATCAAAGCCATAACCCGATCTATGATAGGTGGCCGTACGAACAACGACAGACTTTTTTCTGCCGTAGGTTTTGTATCCGCAAGAGGTACACTTACTGTATTTTCGGCTGTTGCTTCCGTCATATTTTAAGATCAATACATCACTCTCGTCATCTGTTATCCATACATCATAAAGTATAGATTTAATCTTTTCTTCAACGATTTCAGCTTGATCCAAAAACTTATTTTCTGACCACTGATTTAAAATTCTCATCTTTTGTCCGTTTTTTCTGCTGAATCGTGGGGCGTAGCGATAGCGTTTCAATCTATCCTTAACCAAACGATTAAAGAATATAAACGGTAGAGGGAAAAGAATGATGAAACCCAAAAACTTTAATCCATCCAATCGTTTGTACTTGTCATAAAAGTCATCTTTTGACCGCTCTATATCATACGAAATGGCATAATACACTCCTGCAATCACAAGACTAAGAATCCCATAAATCCACAAAAAATAATACCAAAATCCGTGAGAATGCTCCGTTTGACCTTGTTGGTCTATACCAATAGAATAAATTTCTTCTATAGCCTGTGGATCGGTAAGATAGGTTTCTATCAGATTAACTGACGCAATCAAACCTTCTCCATAATCGCTTCTTTTAAAATTTGGAACGATAGCATTTGACCCTATATTAAAACAGACTAAATCGGTTAAAATAGGTTCCAACCCATACCCTACTTCAAACTCTGTTCTGCGTTGATCCATTACGGTAAGGATCAATAATCCATTATCTGTATCAGCTTGGCCGATTCCCCACTTTTCAAAAAGTTTAACTGCGAAATTTTTAGGAACCTCTTTCCCTATACTTGGTAACACAACAACCGCTATTTGTGCCGAAGTCTTTTGCTCAACAGAATATACCAATTGATTCAATCGATTTACTTCGTCTGCTTGAATATATCCGGCGGGATCACTCACATATCCATTAGCTCCATTTTTCTTAGGATTAGGCACCGTCGCTACGGTATATTTTTTTACGTTTTGATCGTATGTTGGCGTAACAAACGTTTGAGCCTTTGAGCTACTATTTGCTCTCCCTATAGTATCTGCAGCTGTGAGAATTCCATGATTAAAAGGATAAATGCGCAACGCTGAATCTGAAAGCGAAGAATCGGCTAATACAGTTTTTAAAGAATCCAATTGACGATTTCGTTCTTCTGAACTATAATCCTGCGCGGCTGTAGATTCCACGACTGGTATTATCTCAAGACTATCTTGTGCACGACTTGTATATATGGATAAGGTTAGGAGAAGAAGTACATCTATTCTAAGGGTAGCGCGCATGTTTAGTTTATTTGGCGTGCAAAATAGACAAGTTATCAAAGAACCGAAAATAAAAAAACAGTCCCTAAAGACTGTTTGTATAGATCATTTGTTGTGCACTTCTAGTCCTGATGCATAAACGCCTGCTTAGCCAGTAACTCTTCTTCGGTCTCCACAATATCTTCATCGGGAACACAGCAATCTACCGGGCAAACGGCGGCACATTGAGGTTCTTCGTGAAAGCCTTTACACTCAGTACACTTATCTGGTGCGATGTAGTAATACTCATCGCTTATAGGTTCTTGTGTTTCTTCAGCATCTACTTCTTTTCCGCTAGGTAAAACAACTTTACCGCTCAAGTCTGTACCATCTGCATAGCGCCAATCATCTGCACCCTCATAAATGGCCGTGTTAGGACATTCTGGTTCGCATGCGCCGCAGTTAATACATTCATCAGTGATTATAATTGCCATAGCTGTTTCTTTTTTACCTTTGTGACGCAAAAATAAGCCCCGGCTACTTCATATCCAATATTTCATGACGTTACAACAAAGAATTAACGCTTTTGCCCATGTAGGTGATGTGTTTCGTGCTATCGTTCAACAAAAAGAACATCCTGCAAAAGAGGTACTTTTAGCGCAAATAGATCGTGCTACTGCAGCAAATGCCTGGTTTACAAAAGAGAATATCTATTTTTGCTTAGAACAATGGAGTCAGGCACTTACCGCGGATAACTTAACGCAATGGGTAAAGTCGTATTCCTTAAACAATGATTCGCCTCAAAAGGTAGGAATCATCATGGCGGGAAACATTCCGCTAGTGGGTTTTCATGATCTGTTGGCCGTAGTCCTTTCCGGCAATATCGCTCTTGCAAAATTATCCAGCAATGATCAGCGGCTTATCCCTGCTGTGCGTGAAATTTTGATTGGTTTTGATCCCGCTTCCGCGGAAGCGATCCAGATCGTACAACATAAACTTACCGACTTTGATGCAGTCATCGCGACCGGAAGCAACAACACCGCACGCTATTTTGAATACTATTTTAAGGATAAACCCAGCATCATTCGTAAAAACCGAAACGCTGTTGCCGTGCTCACAGGAGAAGAAACAAACGCCGACTTAAAAGCGCTGGGCGAAGATATTTTTAGATACTACGGGCTGGGATGTAGAAATGTCTCTAAAGTCTACGTGCCAACCGGCTATAATTTTAACTCCCTTTTTGAATCCCTCTACGAGTGGAATTCCATCATCAACCATCATAAATACGCAAACAATTACGATTATAACAAAGCGGTGTATCTCATGAGTCAGGCAAAACTACTGGATAATAACTTCTTCTTAATCAAGCAGGATACGGCGCTCTCCTCACCCATTGGTGTATTGTTTTATGAAGAATATGGAGACTTGAATGACGTAAATGAGATTATCACTGCACGACAAGAAGAAATACAATGCGTAGTGAGTAAAGCAGAACTACCCAATGCACTCGCATTTGGAGAAGCCCAGCAGCCTAGGCTTTGGGATTATGCGGACGGTGTAGATACGCTTGCATTTTTATCAACACTGCCCGTGAATAATTAATGATTTCACAACATAAATTGCGCACTAATTTTTACATCTTTGCACAACTAATAATTCTAGCTACGTACCATGGAAAAACATAATTTTAGTGCCGGTCCCTGTATATTGCCTCATGAGGTATTTCTTGAAGCCTCACAATCCATTCTTAACTTTAATGATTCTGGATTATCTATCTTAGAAATATCACACCGAAGCAAGGATTTTGTAGACGTGATGGAAGAAGCGCGAAATCTGGCGCTAGAACTTTTAGGGCTAGAAGGAAAAGGTTACAAAGCACTATTTCTACAGGGCGGAGCGAGTATGGAGTTTTTGATGGTTGCTTACAACTTACTTGAAAAGAAAGCTGCCTACCTCAATACCGGTACGTGGAGTGATAAAGCCATCAAAGAAGCTAAACTATTTGGTGATGTGATAGAAGTCGCTTCTTCAAAAGAAGCGAATTTCTCGTACATCCCTAAGGGATATACTGTACCAGAGGATGTGGATTATTTTCACTGCACCTCAAATAATACCATCTTTGGAACTCAAATGAAGTCGTTCCCGGCTACAGATGTTCCTGTGGTGTGTGATATGAGTAGCGATATTTTTTCACGTCAGATGGATTTCTCTACATTTGATTTGATCTATGCAGGCGCTCAAAAAAATATGGGACCTGCGGGAACTACGCTTGTCGTGGTAAAAGAAGATATTCTGGGCAAAGTAAGCCGAAAAATACCTTCTATGATGGACTACAAGATACACATTGGTAAAGGAAGTATGTTCAATACCCCGGCTGTATTCCCGGTATATGTTTCTATGCTTACCTTAAGATGGCTCAAGGAAAAAGGCGGAATCGAAGCCATTGAGAAAGAAAATGAGAAAAAAGCTACATTGGTATATTCTGAAGTAGATCTTAACCCACTATTCAAAGGATTCGCCGCCAATGAGGATCGTTCTATGATGAATGCAACCTTTACCTTAGAGAACGGTGATTTAAAGGAAACCTTTGATGAGATGTGGAAGGAAGCCGGAATCGTAGGACTCAATGGCCACCGAAGTGTTGGCGGTTACCGTGCCTCTATGTATAACGCACTCTCTATGGAAAGCGTTGGAACCTTGGTGGACGTAATGAGTGAACTGGAGCGAAAAGCCTAGAGGTTTAAGGTTTACCCTTTGACTGCGCTCAGAATAAAGATTTTAAGTATAAAATAAGCCATACAGAATTAAGGTTAAAAAGTAAATTGAAAGGATGAAAGTATTAGCAAACGACGGAGTATCAAAAGCGGGTATTGAAACCCTTGAAAAAGCAGGTTTTGAAGTATTAACCACAACGGTAGCGCAAGAACAACTCGCCGATTACATCAACAAAAAAAATATCGATGTACTTTTAGTGCGTAGTGCGACTAAAGTGCGTAAGGACTTGATCGATCAATGCCCGGATCTTAAAGTAATCGGTCGTGGCGGTGTAGGTATGGATAATATTGATGTGGAATATGCTAAAGAAAAAGGCATTCATGTGATAAATACTCCGGCTGCCTCCTCTTCTTCAGTAGCCGAATTGGTTTTCGCGCATTTGTATGGAGGCGTTCGGTTCTTATACGATGCCAATCGCAACATGCCCTTAGATGGTGAATCAAAGTTTAAGCAGCTCAAAAAAGCCTATGCCGGCGGAGTTGAACTACGGGGTAAAACGTTGGGGATCATAGGTTTTGGACGTATTGGCCGCGAAGTAGCTAAGATTGCCTTAGGCGTTGGGATGAAAGTAATAGCCAGTGACAAGTTTATTGGTGAAGCAAATATTGAACTGGAGTTTTATAATAATCAAAAAGTGGTTGTTCCCATCAAAACAGAACCGGTCGAAGATTTGATTCAGCATGCAGATTTCATCACGCTCCATGTACCCGCCCAAAAAGAATATGTTATTGGTAAAGCTGAATTAGATAAAATGAAACATGGAGCAGCGATCGTGAATGCTGCGCGCGGCGGAGTCATTGATGAAGTCGCTTTAGTGGAAGCGCTGGATAAAGGAAAAATCTCTTTTGCAGCCTTAGATGTATTCGAAAATGAACCTAAACCAGAAGTTCAGCTTCTCATGCATCCAAAAATCTCCTTAACTCCGCACATCGGCGCTGCAACAAATGAAGCTCAGGATCGCATAGGCGTTGAGCTTGCTGATCAAATCATCGCTATTTTACAACCTCAAGCTTAATCCATGCAAAAAACTATTTTGTCTATTATTCTTCTGTTTATAGTGAGCACTACTTTTGCTCAAGTACAAACAGGAAAAACTTCTTTTTACGCCAATAAATTTGAAGGTCGAAAGACCGCTAGCGGCGTAAAATACTACCATAATAAAATGACGGCAGCGCATCGTACCTTGGATTTTGGGACCATGGTTAAAGTCACGAACCTCGCCAACAATAAATCTGTTATCGTTGAAGTAAATGATCGCGGCCCCTTTGTACGAGGCAGAATTATTGATTTATCTAAATCTGCGGCACAAAAGTTAGATTTTATAGGTCAGGGAGTCACAGATGTTGTCGTAGAAGTATTAGATGAAAAAGAAGCAAATACAGTAGCCACGAAACCGGCTATTGTATCCTCGCCTACTGTCGTCACAACAAATTCTACCACCACCGCGGCTGTCGTAGAAGAAAAAGAGTTTTATGAACTTGATGTGGAACGAGTAAACCCCGAAGGCTTCGGAGTTCAAATAGGAAGTTTTCAAGAGTCGGCTAATTTAGTGCGATTGGCCAATAACCTTAATAAAAGCTACAGTAAAAAGGTTCACACGCAAGTAAAGATCATTCAAGGGGTAAAGGTGTATACCTTAGTGGTGGGCGAATTTAAGGACCGCGAAAAGGCAGAAAAGTTTAGAAAGAAATTAGCTAAACGTTATCCGGGCTGTTTTATTATTGATTTTTACAATCTTTAGAATTCGTCAAGAAAAAGCTATATTTATCCTAAATCACTAAACTATACAACAATGTCTTCAATTTTAGATTTACTAAATAGCGACTTGGGGAAGCAAGTAATCAGCGGCGTTAGCGCCCAAACTGGTCAGCCCACAGATAAAACCAACAATGTACTCAATATGGCAATGCCCGTGCTTTTAGGCGCGATGAAACGCAATGCCTCTAGCCCGCAAGGCGCACAAGGATTGATGAATGCGCTTTCTAACAAACACGATGGTAGTATTCTAAACAATTTAGGCGGTTTATTTGCCGGTGGTGTAGATGATGACGTGCAAAAAGACGGCGATAATATTCTGGGACATATTTTAGGCCCTAAGCGACCCGTTATGGAAAATGCTATTGGACAACAAGCTGGTGTAGATTCATCTACAGTGTCACAAATTCTTAAAGTTGCTGCTCCTATTTTAATGGGTATGCTGGGGAAACAAACCAGAGAAGCCGGTGTAAACAATCCTAATGCAATAACAGGCGTTTTAGAGAATTTTTTAGGCGGAAGCAATCCACAAACCGGAAACTCTTCTCTACTCGAATCTATTCTGGATGCAGATGGTGACGGCAGTGTAATTGACGATGTCGCCGGAATGTTATTAGGCGGAAGCAAAAAGAAAAGCGGCGGACTCGGCGGAATGTTGGGTGGAATGCTAGGCGGAAAATAATACCTACATTATCCAAACACCTGTAGAAACATTAGTGGATTTCAAAATTATTTACTTAAAAGCCGTTATCCACGAGTCTATCTTGAACATAGCCAAAGACTCTGATTTACACTCAGAAAATAAAACACTAATAGTAACTTGATGTCATCCTGAGCTTGTCGAAGGATAACCTTAGAAACGTTTTTTTTTAAGAGAGATTTTAGTTTCAAGCTAACAGCGACAGGTACATGCTGGGCATAGCTGAAGTACTCTTACTGACACTTATCCACATTTGTAGCGAAACTAATCGCCAGTCATAGTTTTAGTGTCTCAATACGTACAACGCTTGTGTTTTTTTTATGCTGTTGTACCTAATAGCGGAACGCGCTCAAAACGAATAAAAACAAACGTCAAAACAAACAAAAATATACTATGAAAGGAAAAAAGCCACATTCAAAGAATTATTAAACAAGGAAAAATGTATTACTTTTTTTATTCGTTATGGTTACTTTATTCACACTGAAGACGGCCAAAGTGTAGTAATGAGAAAAGCAGGTACAGAATTTTCAACCGCTGGAGAAAAGTTCCCAAAGGAAATGTCTATTGCTTTTAAGAACAATGAAACCGAAATTGAATTGAAATACGATACGCTTGTCTTATTTGATACTGGCGATTTACAAGATGAGCTTGATTTGATTTCTAATCGAATCAAAACTAATATGAAAGATCTCGTTTAATTTTTAAATAATTTACTCAAACGTGTGAATTCACTTAAACTCGGAATTTAAAAATTTTAGGAAATCCTGAATTGCGAAACTCTCACTCAAATCAGGTGATTTTGAAAACTTGAAGACAAACGATTCGAAATTATTAACTAAAAAAAACTACTACTTACAACACCGTTGTAATTTATTGCTGGGTTCTTGCCTACTTACAAATCCCGAAATGTCGGGACTCGCGTACTTTATTGGTCGGTAAATATTTGCTAAGTTAGTTGCTGAAACACGCAACTAACCATATATAAGTACGATGTTAATTGTGACATTTATCTTAAAGTAAATATAATTCAGGGCAACCTTTTGTATCTTCAAGTTATGGTAAAGAACATTCTTGTAATTCTACTCATCGCACTGGGCATTTATGCGTGTGCGACGCCTAAATCTAATGGCACTACTACTCCTTCTCAGGCCGATATTGAAAATGATACGGTTCGCATTGCAAACGATAGTTTAGAATACGAAATTATCATCATTGAACCCGGTTTTAATCTTTTTCTTAATTCTATTGCCAGACCAGAAGGATATTACTCCCAACAATTTCTAGAAAATCGTAATCGTTTTTTAGTAACAGAATACAATCAGCGCGTTCTTAATCCGCAGCGCTGGAATCCTAACCTATATATGATGCAGATTGACTATGATCCCAGCATAGATTATGGGTATGAGGTAAACTACAAGCTCTATAACTATTTTGTGTTCTTCACCAGGCAGTTTAATCAACGGTTTTCGGTTCCTACCCGTATTTAAACGGAATTAGAATTCCGATTTAAATTTACCTTTTGTTTAACGCTTGTAATTTTTCATTAAACAAGCTTAGCGTTACTTTTCTGCTAGATTTAATTTTACATGAAAATATACCGCTTAAACAAACAACAACGCGTCCCAATTTCGCTTAAAACAGCATGGGAGTTTCTTACCGACCCTGCTAACCTTCAAAAATTGACTCCGCCAGATATGGCGATGACCATCGTTTCTGGAAATGATAAAGCCCTGCATGAAGGTCAGTTGCTTACCTACAAGGTGAAACCTTTGCCCGGTTTCAATACGACCTGGGTTTCTAAAATAACTCAAGTTGATCCATTGGTGTCTTTTACAGATGAACAGGTCAAAGGTCCGTATGCCTTATGGAATCATCAACACTTTATCACTGAAATTGATGGGGGTACGCTCATGCAAGATGTGATCGACTATGCTGTACCACTGGGGTTTTTAGGGCAACTAGCTCATCCACTCGTGGTAAAGCCAAAATTAGAAAAGATATTTGCCTACAGAAAAGAACAGCTCACAAGCCTATTCGGTGAGTACCAACCTGAGGCAATCACGAAACACGATATTTTAAATTAAACGTATCAAACAATGAAAAAGAATATACTCCTTATTGGCGGTAGCTATGGAATTGGTTTTGAAATCGCCCTAGACCTGCACGAACAGCATAATGTATACATTGCCTCAAGAAGCAAAGAAAACTTGGGCAACCTTGATGTAAATCATATTGAATATGATGTCGAAAAGGACGAACTGGACGTAAGTCAGCTGCCAGATCGTATTGATGGATTTGTCTACTGTCCTGGCACAATCAACTTAAAGCCGTTTAAAATGATGAGCCTGGAAACCATAGAACAAGATATGCAGCTCAATTTTTTTAGCATGGTTAAAACAGTAAAGGCCGTATTAGGCCATTTAAAAAATTCTGACCAGGCGAGTTTGGTGTTTTTTAGTACAGTCGCTGTAAAAGTGGGGATGCCATTTCATACCAGTGTAGCCGCTGCAAAGGGAGCAATTGAAGGTTTTGCTAAGGCACTGGCAGCAGAGTATGCGCCCAGCTTCAGGGTCAATGTGATTGCCCCTTCTCTAACGAACACTCCGTTAGCTGACAAGCTTTTAGGTAATGAGCGCAAAAAAGAAAAAATGGATGAGCGCCATCCGTTAAAACGTGTTGGTGAAGCCAATGATATTGCTAACATTGCTTCTTTTTTATTGAGTGACCAAAGCTCTTGGATCACAGGACAGGTATTTGGGGTAGATGGCGGAATGTCCTCGTTAAACGTAAGTTAAGATGAGTAAAGAAGTTTCGGTATTTTGGTTTAGGCGCGATCTTAGGTTAGACGATAATATAGGCTTTCTTGAAGCCCTCAAAAGTGATTATCCGGTGCTACCGATATTTATTTTTGATAAAAATATCTTAGATGAACTTCCGAAAGATGACGCCAGGGTAAGCTTTATTTTTGAAACGCTACAATCCATGCGCGGGGAGCTTCAGGCAGAACACGGGAGTTCTCTAGCCATGTATTACGGTAAGCCAGTAGATATTTTTAAAGAGCTTCGGCAGGACTACGACATCAAAAATGTCTTTACCAATCGTGATTATGAGCCTTATGCCAAAGAGCGAGATACGCAATTAGCTGAATATTTTTCCGAAGAAAACATCACTTTCACCACCTTTAAAGATCAGGTGATCTTTGAAAAAGATGAGATTATAAAGGGAGATGGCTATCCCTACGTAGTGTATACGCCCTACAAAAATAAGTGGAAAGAGCATTTTGACGAAGATAAACTTTCCATTCATTATACTAGCCAGTACATGGATAATCTGTATCTAAACTCTAGGTTACCCAATCTTACCCTGAGCGATATGGGGTTTACCAAATCTGCTATTGAAGTACCTAAATATAAAGTCACTCCTACCCTAATCCAGAACTACGAAGATACCCGAAACTTCCCTGCCAAAGATTATGGTACGTCGCGTTTGGGCCCACATTTACGATTCGGAACGGTAAGCGTTCGAAAAATGGTTAAAAAGGCTATTGCCGAAAAGAATGAGGTTTTTTGGAGCGAACTCATCTGGCGTGAATTCTTTATGCAGATCCTGTATCATTATCCCAAAACAGTTGATAATGCGTTTAAATCGAAGTATGATCGTATTGAATGGCGTAATAATGAAGCAGAGTTTGAGAAGTGGAAAGAAGGAAAAACAGGATATCCCTTGGTAGATGCCGGAATGCGACAATTAAACCAAACGGGCTACATGCACAATCGGGTGCGTATGTTGGTCGCCAGTTTTTTATGCAAGCACCTACTCATCGACTGGCGCTGGGGTGAAGCTTATTTTGCCGAGAAACTCTTGGACTACGAGCAGTCCAGTAATGTGGGGAATTGGCAGTGGGCAGCCGGGAGCGGTGTGGATGCAGCGCCTTATTTCAGGATTTTTAATCCCACTACCCAAATAGACAAGTTTGACAAAGACCGTGAATACATCAAAGAATGGGTAGAAGAGTACGATACTGATGATTATCCGGATAAGATGGTAGATCACAAAGAAGCCAGAGAACGTTGTCTATCTACCTACAAAGAGGCGGTAAGCAATTAACGGTTTTGTAACTCGATCTGATCGCTTTTTTGTATTTTTAGATAAACTTTAAAATCAACCAATATGAACACAAAACAAGTTGCCGACAAGTTAGTACAGTGGTGCCGAGAGGGTGATTACAAAAAATGCTACAATGAACTGTATCATGAAAACGCCGTAAGCAAAGAAGCCAGCTGGGTTCCGAATAATGAAACTCAGGGTAGGGACAGCATTATTAAAGAATACGAAGAATGACAAAATAGTATTGAAGAATATCACGATGGTCACATCAGTGACCCAATGGTTTCTGATGGGTATTTTTCGGTTAATATGAAAATGGATGCAACCTTTAAAGACAAGGGACGCCAAAAAATGGATGAGCTTTGCCTCTATAAAGTAGAAAATGGTAAAATTACCGAGACAAATTATTTTTACAATCAAGAATAATCTCTCCTTGATGAGTGTGGCTTAAGCGCGACTTACGGCTACAGAATCATGAACCCATCCATAAAGCAATAGCAAACGGGCAACCTTCGCTATTGCTTTATTTTTTAATCTTCTCTCATTTGATCCTTAATTATAAAAAGCAGGGACCACCGGAATTAATACCATTCGAAGTTACAGTCCGGTGAAAAACAGCTAAGAAGTAGACCCAGAAGGCATCTTTATCAAAGAATGGTCCCGGATGTACGAGAAATTTCGAAAGGATTTATCCATGAACCTTGGCTCATGATGCCAATTGAATAAAAGATGCACAACATTACACTGAGAGTAAACTACCCCGCTCCTATCCTGGACGCCGATCAAGCAGGAAAAAGAGCAGGCGAATTATTATATGCGATTAAAAAGAATCCTGACGTCAAAAAATAAGGGAAGCGAATTTTACAGAAACATACGTTGCCTGATCGAGAGAATATGGAGTGATCACATCTTCCGATACATCCGCTCCAAGACCTCTGCATTAATTTGATTCCGCCAGTTTTTTCCTAAGGCATTTTCCCAAAGCGGATCTAAACTCATGGCTACCTGGATCATAGTATTAATATCTTTATCTGATAAGCCTTTGCATAATCCCTGGGGTAAAACAATGTTGTGCTTCTCTTTCATTTCTTTAAAGAGTTTAACCCCTGTAGGATAGTATTCTTCTAAATGATCAAATACGATACAATTCCCAATCCCATGTTTGGTGCCTAACACATAAGATAATCCATAACTCATTGCGTGAGCAATACCCACTTGTGAATAGGCAATACTCATTCCACCATGCCAAGAGGCCATCATAAGCATTTCGCGCTTTTTAGAGTCAGACAGATTATTTAAAAATACCTCATGACACAACTCCAGGGCTTTTTCACCATAGCTTTGACTAAATGCATTGAGAAAATGGCCGTTTAAGGATTCAATGCAGTGGATATAACAATCCATAGCCGTATAAAACCACTGATGCTTAGGCACACCTTGGGTTAAATCTGGATCCAGGATCACCTGATCAAAGGGAGTAAAATCTGAATTAATCCCAAGCTTTCTGGTTGGGCCGGTCAATACTGTAGTTCGTGAAATTTCTGATCCAGTACCTGATATCGTTGGAATTCCAACGTGGTATACTGATGGTATTTTAACTAAATCCCATCCTTGATAGTCTTCGGCTTTACCGGGATTCTTCAGCATGATGGACACGGCCTTGGTAAGGTCTAAAATGGTTCCGCCTCCTATGCCAATAATCCCTCCAGGCATTAAGGTGTAGGACGATTTAAGTCGTTGGACAATCTCATCCACCTGGCTTGTCTTTGGTTCTTCTTTAGCAGAAACAAAAATAATTTCGTCATTCCCCTTTAGTTTTATTCTGCAAGTAAGATCTGTACTGTTTTCAAACACATCATCTATCAGGTAGATAAATGCTGCCCCTGTAATACGCTTTTGTTCAACAATTTCTGAAAGTTGATTGAAGGATCCTTTACCATAAACAACGCGAGGAACCATTGGGAAGTTTTTGTATTTTTCCTGCTTATCATATTCTGAAACCGTGGGATCTTCATCTACGGTACCTGAAGGCTTTTTATTAAGTAGTATCGCATTAGCTTCAGCCAGATCATCAGGAGTATCAATCTCGACTCCTTCTACATTAGAAACGACCATCTTGATATTTTTACCATACTCCAGGTAGCGAATACACTCTATTTTTTCTGAAGCTTCAATGCTTCTCATAGGTAAGCGATAAAAATCCATTAAGGCTTCTTTCCTAAAGGCGTAAATTCCTTTATGTTTAAAATAGGTGGCATCTGTTTTTTGATCACGCGGGTACGGAATGGGAGACCTAGAAAAATATAAGGCAAAATCGTCTCTATCTGTAATCACTTTTACCGTGTTGGCATTAGTGATCTCTTCAAAGTTTGTAATGGGTGTCATAAGAGATGCCAGATCGATCCTTTCGGCATCTTCGGCGTAGAATACCGAAAGTACTTTTTCTAGACTTTCTTTATCTGTAAAAGGCTCATCTCCCTGAACATTTACGACGATATCTACATCCATACCCTCAACAGCTTCTGCTATTCGATCGCTTCCGCAGTCATGCTCCTTCTCACTCATGATGGCTTTACCACCGGCATTTGTGATTTCAGTAAAGATGATGTCGCTATCGGTTACTACGTAGACTTCATCAAATAATTGTGTGGCAATAGTAGCTTCATACGTTCGTAAGATGACGGTTTTACCTCCTAAATCCTGCATGAGTTTGCCCGGAAATCGAGTAGCCGCATATCGCGCAGGGATCATCGCGATCACGTTCAGCTTTTGGTCAGTCAAGTGAATGGCTTTTTGAGTTCAATTTCAAAAATACTGTTTTTTACCCTACTATTAAAAAAAAGTTAAACTTAAACTTCTTCAAACATGTCGTCTTTAAAACCAATGAGATAGAGTTTATCCTTGGCTCTGGTGATTGCTGTGTATAACCAGCGAAGATAATCTTTGTCCATCCCATTAGGTAGATAGGGCTGCTCTACAAACACCTTACTCCACTGCCCTCCCTGCGATTTATGACAGGTAACAGCATAGCTAAACTTAACTTGCAGTGCATTGAAATAAGGGCTTTTTTTAACGCCCATGTATTTTTTGTAGTTAGACTTCTCATCAGCGTAGTCTTTTTGGACCTCTAGGTATAACGCATTTGACTCCTCATAGGTTAAGGATGGCGAATTGGAGGTGAGTGTATCCAAAAGTATAGTTGTATCAAATGACGCCATCTTGGGATAATCCACCATCCTAACACTCACCTTTGCGAACCTAAATCCGTAAAGTTCTTTAAATGAATAGATTTGCAAGATTTCAATAAGGTCACCATTAGCAATAAAACCTGCGTCTGAGGTTGGCTTAACCCAAAAATAATTATTTTTCACCACCATCAAATAATCACCTACAGCGACCTCTTCTTCTTTGAATAATATTCTGGATCGTATTTGAACATTGTATTGATTGGCCCGTTTGTTAGAACGCACGATGAATGTGGTCTCTTCGTGACCTTCGGTTCGATAGGCATCTTCAATAGCATCCATAATATCCTGCCCCGTGCTTAATCGTTCCAGATCCTTTTTTCCGGTTAAGGAAAAATGAAATGCATCGTATAATTCATCTTCAATGTATTCTCTAATTCTGGTCGCATTTCTCAAAATATCACTTTGCAAGCTTTGGCGCACCACCTCATTTAATTCTACGTGAACTATCTCTTTATGATATTGAAGTCTAAGAAGTTTTTCATCCAATGCTGGGCTCAACTGCATTTTTACAGGCGGCAATTGCGCGGTGTCACCTATTAAAATGAGTTTGCAGCCTTTACCACTGTAGACGTATTGCACAAGATCGTCTAATAAGGAACCATTTTCAAATAGCTTGCTGTCTCCGCCTACATCTGAAATCATAGAGGCTTCATCAACTAAAAAAATAGTATCCCGCTGTTTGTTCTGCTTCAATGAAAAAGTAACTCCGGTTCCCCTTTCATTTTTGGGTAAATAGATCTTTCTATGAATGGTTGAAGCTTCTTGATTTGAGTAGTTAGTTATCACCTTAGCGGCTCTTCCCGTTGGAGCTGTAAGGCTAAATTTTTTCTTTGCTTTCCACAAACTATTTACCAACGTTCCAATCAAGGTTGTTTTTCCGGTACCTGCATATCCTTTGAGTAAAAAAATCTCTTCGGCTGCATCGTCAAGCACAAAAGCGGCCAGCTTTTGAAGAGTAATATCTTGAGAAGTGGTGGGCTCAAACGGAAATTTTTCTTTTAAAGCTTTGTAGAAATCAGAAACAGTCAAGGGTAAATTTTTACAAGAATATGGCTAAAGATACCACCCTCAAATTTATTGGTGTAAACTTTTACGATTAAAAAAAAATTGTAGATTTGCGTATAATCAATTGTTTTAAGCAAACTAACATGAAAATAGCCGTTCAACTTGTTCTTTGGATAATTATTGGAGCTCTAGCCTATCTTATCTTTAATTCTATCTATGAGCCTATCAAATTTAATAAGGTTAAAGAGAAACGATATGCCGCAGTTATTGAAAAGCTAAATGATATAAGAAAATCAGAATTGGCTTACCGACAGGTTACCGGAAAGTTTGCAGGAGATTTTAATAGTTTAGTTCGTTTTATTGATACTGCTGAGTTTACTTTACTACAGCGCAAGGATACTGTTGTGGTTGATGAGGAACAAACAAAATTACTTGGTGTTGATATCACTAAAGAAATCGTAAAAATTGATACCTTGGGATATAAGTCTGTGAAAGATTCACTTTTTGGGACTAGTGATTCTTATAAAACAATGATGAATGTTCCTAATACAGATAAGAAGTTTGAATTGCAGGCAGGGTTTATTGAAAAGAACGAGTCTAAGATCCCTGTATTTGAAGCCCGGGTTGCAAAAGCGGTCATTTTAGATGATCAGGATAGAGATTTGGTCCTACAGGAGAATGACGTAGTCTCTGTAGATGGTGTAAATGGAAAGTACATCAAAGTAGGATCTATGGAAGAAATAAAAACAGCCGGAAACTGGCCTAAATCTTACGGTGACAACGACCAGTAATAAATATACAACACAAATAGAATTGTCCATTTTGGTTCACCAGAATGGACTTTCTTTTTGTACGCTTGATAAAGAAAAAAAAGAGGTTACTCAGCTTGAACATACCTCTTTTAAGGCTCAAAAAAATCCCATTGAATTACTTGATCAAATCAACTTTTTTTTTGAGAAATATTCGATTGAGAAATATAGTTATGACAAAGTAAACATTGTATATGCAAATGATCTTTATGCAATTGTTCCTCATGAAGTATTTGACGAAAATCATGTCGCAGATTACCTTAAGTACAGCATCAAGATCTTGAAAACAGATTTTATCGTGCATGACCAACTAGCGTCAATTAATGCACATACTGTTTTTATACCATTAACCAATATAAATAATTATATTTTCGAACGGTTCGGTAGTTTTGAGTATAGACATAGTACGTCCATATTAATTGATAACTTAAGTTCGCTTTCGCGGAAGACAGAGCAACCTTACCTCTACCTACATGTTATGTCAACCAATGTAGATGTATTATTTTTCAAAGATCAAAATCTTTTATTGTGCAATACATTCTCGTATCACACGCCTGAAGATTTCATATATTACGTATTGTTTTGTTTTGAACAATTAAAATTTGATACAAATCTGGTGGAAACAATTTTATTTGGAAATATTTCAAAAGAAAGTACTACCTATAATCTGCTCTACAAATACATTAAGCATATTTCTTTTCTTGACGTTTCTAAAATAGTTCAACAGACCGCTTCAATAGACAAAAAAGAGACTGACGCAAGTGCACTCCTTTTATTATCTCTTTAACTATATGAGAATCATTTCTGGAAAGCATAAAGGAAGACGATTAATTGCTCCAAAGAAGCTTCCTGTTCGTCCTACGACAGATATGGCAAAAGAAGCCTTATTTAATATAGTGGGAAATCTGTATGACCTAGAAGAGGTTTCTGTACTTGATTTATTTTCGGGCACAGGTAATATTGCCTATGAATTTGCCTCAAGGGGTACTTTACAGCTTACCGCTGTAGATCAAAATGTACATTGCATACGTTTTATTCAGCAAAACAGTAAAGCACTAAGCTTAGATATAAAGACGATTAAAGCGGACGTGTTCAAATTTTTAACCCAAATTAGAACATCCCACGACCTTATTTTTGCTGATCCTCCTTATGACCTTTCGCAAGCCGATTTCCAAAAAATTATCGATTTGGTATTTGAGTATAATCTTTTAAAGGAAGGCGGTATTTTAGTTATTGAACACTCAAAGCATATGGTTTTATCTGAAAATCAAAACTTTGAATCTTCACGTACGTATGGCAGTTCTACGTTCTCTTTTTTTGAACAAGCGAGTGCGATTACACCAAATTAAATTGAATTAATAATTTGGCCTAACTTGCTTGCAAACCTGCGTAAATACACGTAATATTGAATACAATAATGCTTTTACTAATAATAGGAAGAGCTCTAGTTTATTAGAATGCAATCAACGAAAACGCTTGATTTGGGTTTTGCTCAGTTTGAAATTTATGATAATGTCATTGTTTCAATTATAGCAGAGGGAACTGAATTCAAAAAGGAACATCTGGACATTTTTCACGCTACATTTAAAAATGTTTTTGGGGATAATAAGTTCGTATACATATCCAACCGTAAGAACTCCTATTCTGTTAATCCTACATTTTACGTACAATATGAAGAGCTACAAAATATGATTGGTTATGCAGTCGTATGTGATACAAAATCCAAATATAATGCAGCATTATTTGAAAAACATTTTTATAAACGCCCGTTTGAAGTATTTCTACAGCTAAATAACGCTTTGAGCTGGGCAAATAAACTTTTAGAATAAAAACCCGGTCACATAGAATGCGCCGGGTTGATAAGTTTGCAGGTCAATAAGCCGGATTCTGTAACTCAAATTTACATTCAAGCTCTTATCATTTATCTGGTGTAATTATTGCTAATCACATCTAACCGCCTACCCTTTAGCATTGAGCGTGCAACTCTTAACTGCTAATATACTTGGCGTTGCACCATGTAGAGTTTACCTGATTTCACTACAGCCTAACTGTACATTCTTTCTGTTGCACTGGTCCTATCCGCCAACTGGCAGATGACGGGCGTTACCCGCTACATTGCACTATGGTGTCCGGACTTTCCTCTCTGTACTAAAAAAATTAAGCACACAGCGATAAGATAACCTGCTGCACAAAATTACTATAATTTTTAATGCGCTTTGTTGATAACTAGGCATAAAATAGTATCCTTGAATTAGAGGATTCTAAGGTCTTTTTTAAATTTGTATTCATGGAGCATTTTGTCGTTTCTGCACGTAAGTATCGCCCGCAAACATTTAAAGATGTGGTGGGACAACAAGCTATTACGAATACATTACTTAATGCTATAGACAACAACCATCTAGCGCAAGCCCTGTTATTCACGGGACCGCGTGGTGTTGGTAAAACGACATGCGCCCGTATTCTTGCGAAAAAAATCAATCTGGAAACGCATAACAATCCTGATGAAGATTTTGCCTTTAATATTTTTGAGTTAGATGCCGCTTCCAATAATTCTGTTGATGATATCAGAGCCCTTACCGATCAAGTAAGGATTCCACCACAAGTTGGTGATTATAAAGTATATATTATTGATGAAGTGCATATGCTTTCTTCAAGCGCATTTAATGCGTTTCTAAAAACTCTGGAAGAACCACCAAAACATGCTATCTTTATTCTTGCAACGACCGAGAAACACAAAATAATTCCTACCATATTGTCACGCTGTCAAATTTTTGATTTTAAGCGTATTACGGTAACCGATATTAAAGAATATTTAAAAGAGATTTCGCAAAAAGAAGGTGTCGAAGCCGAAGATGATGCACTGCATATTATCGCTCAAAAAGCAGATGGAGCTATGCGCGATGCCCTCTCTATTTACGATCGGGTGGTTAGTTTTAGCGGAAAAACTTTAACCAGAGTTGCGGTTGCCGAAAATTTGAACGTACTCGATTATGATGTCTTTTTTACGACCACAGATTTAATTCTTAACAACGATATCCCGGGATTATTAGTACATTTTAATGAAATTCTAGCGAAAGGGTTTGATGCTCATCACTACATTACAGGGCTTGGATCGCATTTTAGAGATCTATTAGTCTGTCAAGATGAACAAACTATCCCATTATTAGAAGTTGGTGAACAAACTAAGCTAAGGTATCTGGAGCAGGCAAAAAATGCTACGAGGGTTACGCTACTTACCCTGTTGGATTTAGCAAATCAATGCGATTTATCGTATAAATCCAGTAAGAATCAGCGGCTACTTATTGAGCTTTGTTTAATGAAACTTGCCTCTGTCACTTTTGACGGAGAAAAAAAAAATGACATCCCTTTCATAATACCCTCTAAACAGTTTTTAGTCAAAGGCATTAAAGTCAATCTTCCAAAAAGAAATAGTCAAACTCAATTAGAAGAAGAAGGTAAGCACGAACCGGAACATAAAGTATCCATTCAAGGAGCTACAGAAACTGTTGTGTCATCTAAACCTTTAGAAATAGCTTCAGCTTTAGCTAATGATGTAAAAACCACTCAAGCTACTCCGATGAAACTCAATGTGGGCGTAAAGAAACCCCTTTCTGGCTTATCCCTAAAGAGCATTCAGCAAAAAAAGCAATTAGAAGCAGCAAAAAAAGCCAATCAAAAAATTGATGTTCAGCTCAATGAAACCTTTACCGAAGAACAACTACTCTCTTCATGGAGAGAATTTGTAGACCTTACCAAACGTAAAGGAGAGAAGATTTTGGCATCTATTTTAGAAACTGATACACCTATCTTAAAAAACACTACCGAAGTACATTTAGCACTACCCAATCATACGATGAGGCTGGAACTTGAAAAATCTCAAGGAGATTTGATGCAATATATTCGGCAAAAGCTTCAAAACACTTCTTTATCATTACATATTCACGTTAATGAAGAAGTAGCCACAAAATATGCCTTTACCCCACGAGAAAAATACGACAAGTTGGTAGAGAAGAATCCATTAGTGGATGAATTACGCAAAACCTTCGATTTGGATATCTAAATTTATACCGTAATTTAGAATTATGAAAAACAGCCAGAAAGAAGATATCAAAATGCTTGGGCTAAAACTTCCTACTGACCCGCGATGGGTCAATATCGTAGAAAAAAACATTAAGGAGATTTTGATCGATCATGCGTTTTGCGAACAAAAAGCAGCCTCCTCTGCGATATCGTTTATTGTGCTCTTTCCTGAGTATACAGAGCTGGTTCAGGCTATGGTTGAGTTAGTTGAAGAAGAGATGAGTCATTTTAAAATGGTTCATGATAAAATTATTGAACGAGGCTGGACACTAGGACTTCCCCAAAAAGATGAATACGTATTGTCCTTGCGCAGGTTTTTTCCAAAAGGCGGACCTATAAAAGATAAACTCATTCATAATTTGTTGTACGCTGCACTAATTGAGGCGCGGAGCTGTGAACGATTTAGATTACTCTCTGAAGAGTTAAAAGAAAAAGAATTAGCACGTTTTTATCATAAACTCATGATTAGTGAGGCGCACCACTACACTATGTTTTTAAATTTTGCCCGTAAATATGAAGACAGAAACATCGTGGATCGAAAATGGCAGAATTTACTTGCGTATGAAGCAGAGATAATGAAGGAATTAAGTAAAACTGAAACTATGCATGGATAACCTTAAGTATATTTTTGCACTTCTTTGTATTGGTATTTCTACGCTCATAAGAGGACAAGATTTATCGTCGTCTGTTCAGAATATTGCACAATCCAATGATCTTCTTGGTGGGAGTGTTGTCGTTTTTTGTTCTGAGGGCATCATTGATGAAGTTCATTTTGGAACAGCAGACGTCACCAGAAACCTATCTGTGAATACAAATACTAAATTTAGAATTGCCAGCGTATCTAAATCCATCACAGCAATAGCAGTTATGCAGCTAGAAGAAGAAGGGATCATTTCCATCACACAGGATATTTCAGATTTGCTGGGCTTCACTGTTAGAAATCCCAGTTTCCCAGATACTGCAATCACATTGGGCATGCTACTTTCGCATACCTCAAGCATAATCGATGGTTCAACCTACGGGGCATTTCTTTCAGCAACCGTCAATGACGATCCAATCCCAAACCTAAGTGAGTTACTTTCGCCAGCGGGTTTATATTATACGTCAGATCAATTTAATGCAATCGAACCGGGAACCTATTTTAATTATTCAAATATCAATTTTGGTATAATCGCTACTATTATTGAGCGTGTAACAGACACAAGATTTGATGTGTACTGTAAAGAAGAAATATTCGATCCATTAGGTATTGATGCCAGTTTTAACGTTACCGATTTAAATGATATTGATGATCTGGCCGTTATTTATCGTAAAATTAATGGTGATTGGGAGCCGCAAGTAGACAATTTTCAGGGAACTCCGCCCACATTTACGAACCTCAACAACTATATTCCCGGGAATAATGGATTGCGATTTTCGCCTCAGGGAGGTTTGCGTATTTCCACTACAGATCTGGCTACGATTTACAGTAGTTTTTTAAAAAATGGTCTAGTAGGAGATTATGAACTGTTGTCATCAGATACTATTGATGAGATGTTTTTTGATCACTGGACATTTAATGGCTCTAATGGTAATAACTATTTTGGCTTGTTTAGGAGTTGGGGGCTGGGAATACATCGCATTACCAATACACCAAACAATGATGTTGTTCTACCTCTAAGTAATAGCGCATTTGGTCATCCCGGTGAGGCGTATGGATTGGTGAGCGATGCTTATGTTGACACAGAACAAGATTTGGGTTTAATTTTCTTAACTAACGGTAACGGTAGCGGCTATCAGATCGATGATAATTCTGCATTTTATACGGTAGAAAAAGAAATATTTGATGCGATAGAGGACTATGTTGATCAATCATCTTGTAGTACTCTTTCTACAGCTGAAAATACAACACCGGAAACATTAATACCAAATCCTGTTGAAAATGTATTAGATGTATCAAGATTTCCAAAAAAGTGGGATGGCATTTCATTGTCAATTTATTCGCTGGATGGAAAACAATTATTATCTGAAGAAATTAATTCTGCCAAACCACTAATTGACGTCTCAACACTTGCCAATGGTATTTATATCCTTCAAATCCAGAATGTAAAGCTGGGTAGTATCCTACTCATCAAATCAAATTAGATTTATAACGAATCTTTAACGCAGTATTAGGTTGTAAACATTCAACTTTATCCCGTGAAAGTTTTTTATTCATATATTACATTCTTATTTCTCATCTTTATGGAACCTACAACGATATTTGATTTTTCAAAAGACTCAAATTTGTCTCAATGGTTTATAGAAGACGATGTAGTTATGGGTGGAAGGTCCAGTAGTTCAATTCTACTTACTAAAGATGGTTACGGAAAATTTAGCGGACAGATCTCTCTGGAAAACAATGGTGGATTTGCCTCTATACGTTACAGACCAGGTGATATAAATATTTCAGGTTGTGAACAAATCGTACTTAACGTTAAAGGTGACGGTAAACGTTATCAACTTAGACTTTCAAGAACTCAGCAAGATCGTCATTCGTACATTCACTATTTTGAGACCTCTGGAGAATGGCAGAAGATTCATTTAAAACTAAAAGATTTTTACCCAACATTTAGAGGCAGAACACTCGACCTGGAAAACTTTAATAAGGATGTAATCAATGAAATCGGTTTTTTGATCGGTAATAAGAAACCTCAAGAATTTGAGCTTCTGATCGATAAAATCTGGTTAAAATAAAAAAGGTCACCACTAGGATGACCTTTTAATAAAGTAATTAGAATATTACAGGTCCTTTAGGATTTGTTTTTTCTTTTCTTTAATTCCCATTCTCCCAAATTCATTAGATACATAATCAATCTGAATTAAAACTCTATCGGTAGTTTTAAGAGAAATCAATGAAATTTCTGCACGATCTGTTTCCCAACGCGTCTCAAGATTTAGTGAGCCCTCTACCAACTTTGGTCCCCAATTATCTTTATCAATACCATTTGTTCTTGGATAAGATACAGGCTGACCGTATTTTTGAGTAAGCAAATCTTGAAATAGCTCATAGTCACGTATATAAAACGTACTATTCACATAATCTGGCGTTAAAAAATATTTACCAGACATCAGCTTATTTGAAGATGTAAATTGATACATCATCGTACCATTGATATCTCCTAGAGACACCTCATAGATTAACTTATTTTCTTCATTTGAAATCAGATTATTATCTTCTTGAGATAATACCATCTGTGTAGTAGCACCCCAGGATACTCCTCTAAAATCAGTTTGTGCGATACTATTCACTGTAATAAGGGCAATGATAAATAAACATAGATCTTTCATAAATTGTATTTGTTTTAGGTTAAGTTATATTAAAGTTTATATCCAATAACGAATTGAACATATTGATTGTTTACGGTGGTATTTAATTGATCAGAGTCTCTCAAAATATCTGCAAATCCGTATGTATATCGTAAATCGGCAAAATAGCGCTCTTTATAGGTATAACCCAGCCCGATTACAGCGGCGTAGTCCATGTACCTAAAGATATCACGCTCTTCTGACTCCCAGCTTTTAACTCCAACTTGAGGACCAAATTGCAAATCAAGATTTTTTACAAAACGATATTTTCCTAGGATAGGAACCTGCAGATAGTTGATACGTGAAGTTTCGTCTTTGCTTCCCTGCGATGAAAACATTAATTCTGGTTGAAGAAAAAATGAATTGCTCAATTGAATTTCTGCAATACCTCCAAAAACAAATCCTATGCGATAAGTGTCATCAAACGTAGGTAGCTCTACTTCTTCTTCTAACATGCCATCGATGGAAGGTTGATCATCAAATACCAAAGAGGAATAATTGAATCCCACTTTCAAGCCATATTTGACATTTTGAGCATTTGCACCAAAGAGACCGAGAAATAAAAGAAGCGTAAAGACTTTTTTCATATATCCAACGTTGAACAGGCACAAAAATGCATAAATTTTATGTGATCTCTTTAAAAATAAGCCAGAAATCTGAATCACGTGCTTAAAGCTGCTTTATCCTGGTTATACAATGTTTTAATAATTCCATCAGATAAACCGATTTTTGGAACGTATATTTTTCTTGCTTTGCTCCATTTCATGGCAGAGAGATAAATTTTTGCCGCCGGAACGATAACATCTGCCCTATCCTGGTTTAGGTTAAGCTGTACGATACGCTCTTCGTACGTTAATGATGTGAGTAATTGATAATAAGAACTCAAATAAAAGTACGATAAAGGTTTACCCATCGCTTTACCACTTGATTTAAAAATATTATTGATGTTTCCCCCTGACCCTATTAAATCTATACCCTCAAGCGACTTTGTATTAGCCTTTATCCACTGCTCCAGTTCTATCCATGTTTCGGGGGACACCAGGTCATTTAGTAAACGTACAGTTCCTAATTTAAAGCTTCGGGAGGTGATCGTTTCGCCATGAGAATAGATAGTGAATTCTGTACTCCCTCCCCCAACATCTACGTATAAATAGGACTTTTTGCTATCTATTAAATCGTTTAGATCTGTTGCGGCAATGATGGCAGCTTCAGAATCACCATCTATAATTTCAATACTAATTCCCGTTTCTTCTTTAATTCTTTCGGCGACAGCCAAACCATTATCAGCTTCACGCATAGCAGAAGTTGCGCACGCCTTGTAAGCTTTTACTTGATGTGTATCCATGAGTAATTGATAGGCCTTCATAGAATCAATCATACGCTGGATATTTCGTTCTGATATCGCATTATTTACAAAAACATCTGATCCTAGTCGTATGGGAACACGCACTAGAGAAGTCTTTTTAAAGACCGGCGGTCTGCCTTCAACATCGGTAACCGTTGAAATGAGTAAACGTATCGCGTTAGACCCTATATCTATCGCAGCATATTTTTTTATGTCTAGCATAGGTTGACCAAATTATGAGTCTACATTAGATTGCGCTAATTTTTCCAAATAGTAATCGTAGGTCGCAAACTGGCTTCGTAGTTTGATTTTATCGGTGGATCTTCTATATCCTATTTGTCCTTTAGAACCAAGGTCCCGTGCTTTGACGGTGTCATTCCAACAAATTAAAAATGTATCAATCAACTCATTTTTTATGTCTTCATCATAAACTGGGCAAGCAATTTCTACCCTACGATCTAAATTACGTGTCATGAAGTCTGCTGAAGAAATATACACTTTTGCATTTCCCCAGTTTTCAAAAATATACAACCGCGGATGCTCCAAGTACTTATCTACAATGCTAATCGCCTCTATATTTTCGCTCATTCCCGCTACCCCGGGGATTAAACTACAAATACCACGTACGATCAATTTAATTCTAACCCCGGCAGAACTAGCTTCATAGAGTTTATCGATCATTTTATAATCAGAAAGACTATTAAGTTTAAGTGATATTCCTGATTTTTTACCTGCCTTAGCAGCATTAATTTCATTGTTAATGAGTTCATTAAGCATATCCCGCGTATAATGCGGAGATACGATTAAGTGCTTGAATTTTCGAACACGGTAATTAATCTCAAAAAACGAAAAGACTTTATCAATGTCCCTGCATATCGATTTATTAGCGGTGAATAAGGTATAATCTGTATAAAAACGCGCCGTATTTTCATTAAAGTTTCCTGTACTAATAAAGCCATATCGTCTAAGCTTTCCTCCTTCTCTACGCTCAATTACGCATGCTTTAGCATGGACTTTTAGTCCAGGCACACCAAAGATAACTTTCACCCCTTCTTTTTGCAGGCGCTCTGCATGCATGATATTGTTGGCTTCATCAAATCTTGCTTGTAATTCAATAGAAACAGTAACCTCTTTACCATTTTTTGCTGCGTTGCTCAGTGAACTGGCAATGTGGGAAATGGTCGCTATGCGGTAAAGCGTAATTTTAATTGAAGTAACCTTAGGGTCCAAAGCTGCTTCCCGCAAAAATTTCACGGTGTATCTAAAGGTTTGATAAGGTACATATTGCAAAAAATCCTTCTTTTTAATTTGACTAAAGAGGCTAGTCTGTATGATGAGATTAGGGATCTCAAGCGGTTGATATTTTTTATAGAGAAGTTCTTGTTTTCCTAAGCTGGGAAAGCTCATGTAATCCCGCTTATTATGATAACGTCCACCAGGAATAATACTGTCTTTATCATCAATTCCCATTTTACTCATTAGAAAATTGAGGGTATCAGTATCAATCGTTTGATCATACACAAAACGCACTGGATCACCATCTGACCTGTCCTTTACTCCTTTAGTGAGCTTCTCCAGATAGCTTTGGCTAAAATCTTCAGACATTTCAATTTCGGCATCTCTGGTGATTTTGATCATATGTGCCGATATACTTTCATACTCAAAAATGTTGAAAATAGTTTTGAAATTATACCGAATAAGATCATCAAGCATCATGATATAGATATGACCATTTTCTTCAGGAAGTACCACAAAACGTTGAATACCCTTTGGTATTTCTATCAAAAGATATCGTTTTTCAAGCTTTTGATTTTCCTTGCTTTCTTCAGTCTTAAGCACCAGTTTAATCGCTAAATAAGCAGCACTATCTTTTAAACGCGGAAGCTCTTCAAGGTCATTCAACATAATGTTAACTAAAGCCGGACTAACCTTTTCTAAAAAGTAATTTTTGAGAAAAACACCTTGGTCTTCAGTAGTCTGATCCTCATTAATCATGTATACGTTATGAGCTTCAAGCTTTTTTTCTATTTCTGAAAGTATAGCAATACTCTCTGCCTGTTGATCAATAACAACTTTTGTGATTTGCCCCAAAAGCTCATTCGCTGTAAATCCTCCTAACACTTTTCTACCCTTCTTACCCGCCATCTCAATGCGCTTTATCGAAGCATAACGCACCCTGAAGAATTCATCCAAATTATTAGAGAATATCCCTAAAAACCTAAGGCGTTCAATAAGTGGAACATCAGCATCTGTAGCCTCTTGTAGCACACGTGCGTTAAACTGAAGCCAGCTAAGATCACGATTTATATATCTTTTTTCTGCCATAGTTAGCGAAGGAACTTAGGGTAAAGTGTTAGTAGTGTTTTGCCGTTAGAAACTTCTTTCCAACGATTGGTATCAAATTCAATAACGGTCAAACCGGTTGTGGGAACATTAGGTGTGAATTCATCACCCAATTGATTAACAATACTAGTCATCGCTGGATTATGTCCAAAAACCATAAGTGTATCTATTTGATCCGGCTGAGCTTTAATTGTCTTAAGCAAACTCCCGCCATCAAAAGTGTAAAGATCATCTATCACATGAAAGTCATCTTCGCCTACGCTTAAGTTTTTTTGAAAGATTCTGGCTGTTGTCAACGCCCTATTGGCATAACTAGAAATTATTGTTACAGGCTGATCAAGATATTCTTTAAATGCCGAGGATACCAGCTCCCCATCATCAAATCCCCGCTTTTTCAGTGGACGTTCATGATCTGCCAATGGTTCATCCCAGGCAGATTTACCATGCCGTATTAAAATTAGTTTTTTCATTATTAAGGAGCTAAACGTTCTTTAATCCACTCTCCCTGATCATTTACTACATATCGAATACGATCATGAAGACGGTTTGGTCTTCCTTGCCAAAATTCCATTTCATGAGAGGTTACCGTAAATCCTCCCCAGTGCGGGGGACGCGGGACTTCCTTATTCGCATATTTCTCTTCTAAAGCTTTTAAGCTTTTTTCTAGGACCTCGCGTGAAGTAATCCTTAAACTTTGATCTGATGCCCAGGCACCTAATTGACTGCCCTTAGGTCTGCTGGCAAAATATGCATCTGCAGTTTGAGGATCTGTTTTTTTAGCGATGCCTTTAATGATGACTTGGCGTTCTAGTCCCGGCCAAAAGAAAGATAGGCAAATGTGGTTATTATGCGCTATTGCCTGACCTTTTTCTGAGGTGTAGTTGGTATAAAATGTAAAGGTATTCTTGTCGGTAGCTTTTAGGAGAACAATGCGCGTTTTAGGAAATCCATCTTCGCCAATAGTTGAGACAGCTACCGCATTGGGCTCTTCTACTTCACCAGACTGCTCTGCCTCTTCAAACCATTGTTGAAACAACATCCACGGGTATTCGCCTAAATTTTCTTCAAGGAGTTCTCCCTTTTCGTAACTTTTTCGGTAGTCGTGCAGTTCTTTTGCCATGCCTGCAATTTACAAGAAATGCCGCGCTAAAAAAATACGCTTCGGCAAAGTTTAATTAAGAAAATGTTAATCAAATTCAAAGACTTTACCATCTTCAGCTAATGCGACATGATCAAAAACCTCTTCGGCTTCAGCCTTAAATAGAGAAAGGGATTTATATCGACCGGAATAATGACCTAAAATCAATAATCCAACCTCTGCAGCCTTTGCAATTTTAGCAGCTTGCTTTGCGGTCGCATGCTTTGTTTTTTCACATAAATGAACATGGCTTTCTAAAAAGGTACTCTCATGATACAATCCCGTTACCCCTTTTATTAGCGGAATAATATCTGGTTTATACTTAGTGTCACTGCAAAATGCATAACTACGCGGCGGTAAGGGATCTAGTGTAAGTTCCTTATTTGCAATAATACTACCGTCATCCAGCACCACATCTTTACCTTTTTTGAGGTTGTTGTATTGTGAAACTTCGATGGGGTATTTTTCTACCTGAGCCATGTTTAATTTACGATCACCGGGTTTTTCTTTATATAAATAGCCATTAGTGTACACGCGATGCTCTAGCGGAATGGTGTGTACTTCAATTTTATGATCCTCAAACACAAGCTCAGATTCGGCGGAGGTCAACTCATGAAAATATAGCTCAAATGTGGTGTAGGCATTGCCATACTTAAGCTGTAGGAGAATAATTTCTTTAATTCCTTTAGGTCCATAAACATGAAGATCTGTTTTTCTATTCAGGAGGCTAAAAGTTGAAATTAGGCCAATTAATCCGTAAAAGTGGTCTCCATGCAAATGAGAGATAAAAATCTGCTTAATTCTAGAAAATTTGATTTTCTGTCTACGCAGTTCAACCTGCGTATTTTCACCACAATCGATTAATATTACGTGGTTGGCAATCTCTAATACTTGGGATGTAGGTTTTGCATTAGAACTGGGCGAAGCCGAAAAACATCCAAGTATAGTTAGTTTCATACATCTATTTTATACTAAAGTACACCGTGGTGTCTAAAACGACTGCTAAGAAAGTGTTATTTGATTAAAATCCAAGATCGCGTTCAATCTCTTCCATCGCTATAATATCCTCTGCTTCCTGAAGGGTAGGTACGATCAATAACTCATTAGGAATTTCTGAAGTGGATAAGGAAATATTGAGCATGACAAATGACCTCTTCTTTCTTCGATGGATCACAGACACCTCTAAAAAATTAAGCAAATCAGTAAGTTCTGCTTCATCGTATTTCAATAGATCAATGACAAGATTTTGATCTTTAAATTCCTCAATTCTGCCGGTAAGATATCCTGCAAAATTGGCAAGGTTATCTTTCTCATCCTTAATTAAAGTATATTTTTCTTTCTTTTCAATTTTCATTACGTTCAATTTTTGAAGCAAGCAGGTATAAGACTGCCATTCTAACTGCAACTCCATTTTGTACTTGATCTAAGATAATGGCGTGGTGCGAATCGGCTACATCACTGGTTAATTCGACTCCGCGATTTATTGGTCCTGGGTGCATGATCACAATCTCTTTATCCAATTGATCTAAGCGTTTTTTAGTGACTCCAAACTGCTGTGCATACTCTCTGGTACTAGGGAAATAGCTTACATCCATACGTTCATGTTGTACGCGTAACATATTTGCCACATCACACCATGCTAGGGCTTTATCTAAATTAAGCTCAACTTCTACTCCAAGTGAGTCAATGTGTTTTGGCAATAAAGATTTTGGTCCACAAACCTTTACATTAGCACCTTGTAATTTTAAGGCGTAAATATTACTTAGTGCAACTCTGCTATGTAAAATATCTCCAACGATCACTACATTTTTACCTCTCACTTCTCCCAAACGTTCACGAATTGAAAATGAATCCAGCAACGCTTGGGTAGGATGTTCATGAGCTCCATCACCCGCATTTATGATACTGGCATTGATATGTTTAGAGAGAAATATTCCTGCTCCCGGATTAGGATGTCTCATGACGACCATATCCACTTTCATAGAAAGGATATTATTTACCGTATCAATAAGGGTTTCTCCCTTTTTAACAGATGATGCGGCTGCCGAAAAATTAATCACATCTGCGCTTAAGCGTTTTTCTGCCAATTCAAACGATAGTTTGGTTCGAGTGCTGTTTTCAAAAAAAAGATTGGCAACCGTGATGTCACGCAAAGAAGGAACTTTTTTGATGGGGCGATTAATGACCTCTTTAAATTGATCAGCCGTTTTAAAGATAAGCTCAATATCTGCCTCGTTTAGATATTTTATTCCCAATAAGTGAGGTACACTCAATTCACTCATAGCTATCTTCTTTTTCAATTAAATATACGGTATCCTCGCCCTCATTTTCTTTCCAGCATACCTTAACCTTTTGATCATTAATAGCATCTACCTGCCTGCCGTTATAATCCGGCTGAATGGGTAAATGCCGGCTAAACCTTCGGTCAATGAATGTGAGTAATTCGATTTGTTTGGGTCGGCCAAAAGATTGAATGGCAGTAAGTGCTGCTCTTATGCTTCGGCCCGTATAAAGCACATCATCTATAAAGACTACGCTCTTATTTTCTACAATAAAATCAATTTGAGTTTTATTAGCAGATAAAGGTTTCCCGCTACGTCTAAAATCATCTCTAAAGAAGGTAGTGTCCAAATACCCTAATGATAAATTATGGATTTGATAGTCCTTTTTTAAAATCGTTGCGATACGGTTGACTAGAAAAGTTCCTCTGGGTTGAAGTCCGATAAGTACGGTCTGTGAAAAATCACCATGGTTTTCAATGAGCTGACACGCTAATCGATGTAGAATTACATTAATCTCTTTGGCGTTAAGTAAGATTTTTTGACTCATGTAATTTTTGGTGTTCTGCGGTGCAAAGGTAATATTTTAGTACTAGTGTTACTACTTCAAATTATGCAGAATGAAATCTACCGTTTTATTGGTATTAAGATTGGTATGATAACTATCTGTGTAATGCTGATTTTTATGCGCTAATCCTAAACCTTGAAGTTTTTTAATCACGGGTAATGCCGTGAGATGAACTTTACCTGTCAACAAATCGCCTAAATCATTACCTTCCTGATAGAAATTATAAATTTTCTTGAGCCCCGTGAGGTACATATAATCCTTGGTGAAACCTCCACCGCGATGCACCCTTAATGTGATTTGCCAGGCCTCATCCCGATCTAGTTTGTACTGACTAAATAATAAATCAAACGTATCTGAAAAAGAATATCCTTTGATCAAACTATCAGCAGCTATCACGCGATATGAAAGCTCTTTTAATCGCTTTAAGTTCAAGCAACCAGACATATATTCACTAAAGACTGCCAGTCCTTCTTGGGTTTCAGTATTTCGTACAAAACCGTTGGAGAAAATTTGCAAGGGCTGTGATTTACCGTTAAAGGTGGTGACCAGATGAACGCCAATTTCGTGATTAGCCAAGACCTTTAATTGGTGTTGGCTATACTTATGATTCTTTTTGAGTACTAGTGCTTCAGCCGAATTTAGTACCATCGCTGCCGCGGAAATATTTGTCGATTTTTGAATGGAAAAGTTAAACGAATAGCGCTGTGAGAAGTGTTCAAAGTAATCTATTGCAGCATCTACATCGAGTAATTTTTCTTCTTCTGGTTCATCTTCCTCATCCTGAAAATGTAGAATGAATCTCGCATTTTGTACATCACGCTCCTTTGGTGTACCAAATACCTTAAGTGAATTGAAATAAAAGGGTCTTCCTTTACCTATACTTTCTATGCACTGCACTAATCCTGCATACTCATAAATAATATCCTGATACAGCTTGCGCACATCATCATCTTCTATACGCTCTAGGCGTTGATTAAATATTTGACGCTGAAGTTTAAAGGGATTGAACTTTAACTTACGGTAATGAAACTCTGGTTCAAGCGAATATTTAGAAGCGAAAAAACGTTTTTTCTCCTGCTCAATATTCAGCGGATTCAAATAATTGAGCAACTCAATATCTTTCACCAAGCGATCTATTTCGCGGTCTATTTTAAACAAAGCCTCGTATTGCTGGGTATCTACGCTAATCATGTGGTCGTTGCTTAAATGCTTCGGCATGTGCCGGAATTTTCTTTTTCAATGCTTCTTTTATGGCAAAAACTACTTCAGGATAAATCACATAGTTTTCTTCATCACAGTATATCTTGCTAAATTCTGTCGCCAGGACTAATACTTTTTCAAAATGAGTGGTAATGTATTTTAGAAAATACCCATTTCCCTGAAAAGTATCGTTTATCCCAGCCGTAGTTGCTATATTATGTGGTAAATCAATGTTAACTAATGTATCCCGCCAACTCAATATATCTGCCTGATATTTAGTTTCATCTACGTTAACCGTTCCTAAATTGATCACTGGAACCGGTCTATCCCAACGTTTCCAATTATAACTATGCATGTCGTACACAATCACCTTATCGTGCAGTTCGTTTAATTTTGCAATAAGTGCATTGACAATCTTATAGAATGAAGCGTGCTTTTGCAGGCTTCTATTTTTTACTGCTTCGGGTAAAGGTGATTTCCATAATTTCTTCCCCCACGCGTCTTCGTAAATTGCATTTTCAGGTGCTCGATTTAAGTCATATTCAAATCTGCTATCACACCCGGCGATGACAATAGGCATTGCCTCTACCATTTGTTTAGTGCAGGGATCTTCTTCGTACCAACGTTCATATTCAGTATGAATACAATTATCCCACAGTTCTTTTCTAAATTGATGTCCATCATGCACTGCACCGCAAACGTAGTGGGTATATTTCTCAATTTTTAAGGTGAAGGAGTAATCTTCCGCGACAGCGTGAAAACACTTTTCTTGATGGATATGCTCAATCATTTGAGCAACAGACATGCTATGCATCACTCAATGAATTCTTTAGCTGGGCACGACGCTTAAATGCTTTTTGCTGATTTACAACTTTATCTTCCAAAAAGTCAATAATCTTCTCTTGGATCTTAGTTTTATTGACTTTATTGATATAATTAATTCCGCCGGGTGACATCACATTAACCTCAACCAACATTCCATTAATCACGTCTATACCTACAAAATGAAGTCCGTCACTTACCAGCTTATCCCCTATTTTTTTACAGAGTTCTTTTTCTGCTTTCGTAAGTACGTGCTTGGCAAATGATCCACCGGCTGAAATATTGGAACGATGATCATCTGACCCCGGTATTCTTCGTACTGCACCAATAGGTTTCCCTCCTAACAGTAAAATACGTACATCACCTTGATCTGCACCCTCAATATAGTCTTGAAGAATCACATAATTGGACGAACCATCTTTGTTGTCAATATAAAAATCCAGTAAGGAACTGATGTTTGATAAGGCTGATTTCTCTAATAAAATTACTCCGCTACCCCCAAAACCATTGAGCGGTTTCATGATCATTTTATCACGCTCATTTTCTTTAATTACCTGTTTGAGATAGGATTTGTTTTTTGAAACGTGTGTCTTTGGAATAATCTCATTGTTGGGATCATCTAGTGCTGCCGTATATAATTTGTTATTTGCCTCACGTAAACCTTGTAAGTCATTTACGATAAACACATCATCTTTAACAGAATCCAAAAAGTTAAGCACAATAGGATCTAATGGTGGATTAGCCCGCATAAAAATAACATCAAAGCCGGCTAGAGGAAGCATTTTCTCCTTAAAATTAGTATGCTTATAAAATGATTTTAACGACACAGAAACCTTTTCAGGTTTTTGAATCATTTTACAGAAACCGTATGTTATGCTATCTCTTATTGTAAGATTAGCAGGAGTTGCTAAAGCAACCTTATGGCCACGTTTTACACATTCATGAATTAACAACAAAGAAGAATCCATCTCTGGTGAGATATCTTCCCAGGGGTACATGATAAAGCAAATATTCATGGGGTCAATTTTGGAGGTTATCCAGTAAATGTAAAAAAAGATTACAAAAAGACAAGAATATTGGCTAGTTTCCTCCTTCTACCCTAAAATTATCGTAAAAGAAAAACTCATCTGCTGCCCAGATTTGAGATGTAACTCGTACAATAAGTGAGCTACCAGAGAGTCCTTCAATAGATACTGTACTGTTTGGAAACGACCCCTGACCCGGACCTGGAGGTGTCGCAATAAGTGTATGGTTATCGTTACCTCCATTTTCATAGTTTGTAATTAAAGTGAATGTAGCCCCTCCATCTGTTGAGTATTCTACATTGACGTAATCATTTGAGTTATTTGAATCATCAGTGTTGTGCAGTGCTTCATTGTATTCTAAGTCACCCTCTCCCCTAATTTCAATCGAAAAGCATACCGTTGAAAATCCTGAAATGTCTACCGGATCAAACGTCAGTACAATTGGACCATCTGTATTTCCTAACTCAAATTCGCTGGAGCCATTGGTATACGCGTAGTCATTATTTTGTGCAGTCCCGTTAACCGGAAAATTAGCAAGACTATCATCAATGGTCCAGGGGGTGCCGGTAGGATAATCCCCAGAATCTACTCCATTAATGCGACCAGATTGAGGCGTATACTCAGAAAAGTCTTCTTCATATAAAAGCGTATCACATTGTGGATCATTGCAATAAACACTGCGCCAGACCAAACTTTGACCATCCCAAATATCAAGACAGTGTTTTCCTGATGTAAAATCACTTACGTAGACTAACATTCCATCATCTGCAGGTTGAGAAGGGATGAGTGCCTGTTGATCTTCTGTTACGATTGGGATGAGAAGTCCTCCATACTGTAAACTTCTTGAATTAAGACTTTCTAAGTAAAGCATAGCTGCCCGGCTTGGCTGTGATGTATTAATAGCGACACCTTGAGCTACATTTATTATAGGATAAACTGTAAACGCTAAAGCAACGAGAATTTTTTTCATTCGATTAGTTTGGATGCGTTCCTGGGGTAAAGTCTCCGGTAATTGGATCGCCGGGTGCTGTGGCAGCGGGAGCATTTTGAGGATCATTCGCATGATTCGTACATCCTTGCGAGGCTGGTATAGTACTATCTGCTCTCACAATCCATTGACCCTCATTCCAGGTTGTAACTCCATTGATGATCCCCGCAGCACGAAGTGCTCTCCCATCTTCAAATTCGGCACAGGTACCGGTGGGGTTGGTTCCAACCACGCCGTAAATATCAATTCGCTCACCTAATGAATTAAGAATTTCAATTGGATCGTTACCATTTGAGCCAAACACTCCATTTACATTGGTATTTGAAAAATTAGGAGCAAAACCATACACCGCCAAAAACTCCGCTTCATTATTTGAAAAAACAAAACTCTGTCCTTCATTGATAACAGTACCATCAGGAATCGTAAAGGATTGAGTGTTTGTGACTGATCCGTTCACATATTTTCGTATCACCCAATTTCCTATATTTATTGCAGTAGTACTTCTGTTTGTCAATTCCAGGAACCGGGCATTTGAATTATTATTTGGATCTGCAATCTCAGAGATGATGACTCCCCCAGAACCGTCTGCTGCAATTGGACCTTGATACGGACTAAAACTCTCGTCTCCTGTTGTGGTACCGGCAGTAGCTACCGGAATGACTGAAAAGCTAATATATCTATCTAAGTCTGCAGCCTGTAAGGTGTAGGTTATCGAAGTAGCACCCGGGATTGCCGTTAGATTCGTTCCCAAAAAATCGTCTGCGCGATACCATTGATATTGAGAAATACCTTCCGGATTATTTTCATTATCAGTATAGGTATATGATCCCTCTAAGGTGTTACCAACTTGTAGCGTACCTTGAAAAGTGACGTCTAATGCCTCCGGTGCTTGATTAATGGGCATGCAATATACATTCCTCCACACCGCCGGAGTGGCAGATGCATCGTATAATTGTAAGCAGCGTGTTGTTCCGTCAATAAGGTAAATCATTAATCCATCATCTTCCACAGTGACAGGAATTAAATTTCGCTCACTCAAAGATACCCTGGGAAGAATTAAACCGCCCACTTCACCGCCGCTATTTATGGCCTCAATATCGAGTACAGATGCATTGCTGGGATTTGTAGTGTTTATTCCAACTTGTGCGAATAAAATTTGAACAGCAAAAAATAAGAGTAATAATATTTTTTTCATATCATTTTGAAAGGTGCAAAAGTAATGTCCAAAATAATATAAATCAGCGCGGTACTGTCTTCTAAATGTTAAATTTAGATTCGTCTATTTCTTATAATGATCATCCCAATTCTTGACCTCTGGATCTCTAAGCTTGCCTACAGATTTTGCCACAATCATACTTACCGCAGCATCACCCGTAACGTTAACTGTAGTTCTACACATATCCAGCGGACGATCAACTGCGAAGATAAGCGCCAGACCAGCTTCAGGAATACCCGCTTGCCCTAATACAATCACTAACATGACCATTCCCGCTCCCGGTACAGCAGCAGATCCAATAGAAGCTAACGTAGCCGTTGCGATGATCCCCAACTGCGCTCCTAACGACAAATCCATGCCAAATGCCTGAGCAATAAATACGGCAGCCACCGCCTGATACAAACTCGTCCCGTCCATATTTATGGTTGCACCAATGGGAAGCACAAAGCTAGTTACTTCTTTTTCTACGCCTAAATGCTCTTCTACCCGCTCCATGGTAACCGGTAAAGTAGCTGCACTTGAACTGGTAGAGAACGCCAACAACTGTGCGGGTGAAATTCCATTAAGGAAAAATGCCGGACTACGTTTAGTGACCACCCATACAATTAGAATATAAACCACTATCATCAAACCTAAACCAATAAGAACACTTAATCCATACATAGCTAAAGCGGCAAATAAATCTGCGCTGGGTGACTCAACCACCAGCGCTGCTAGTAAGGCAAAAACACCAAAAGGCGCTGCCAACATAATCAAATCAATGAGTTTGAGAATAACTTCATTAAAACCATCAAAAAAGTCTTTGACGGGTTTTGCGGTAGCTTCCGGTATCAGAATAAGGCCTATTCCAAAGAAAATTGCAAAGAAAATAACCTGAAGCATATTACGGTTATCAGTCGTTGCAGAAAATATATTACTTGGTACCAAATCCACTAAAGCCTGTAAAGGGCCAGACTCTTTTTGTTTTTTAGCATCTGCAATTTTACTGTCCGCATCGCCTTTATAGCTCTCAAGTAATTCAGTTTGGGTTTCTTTAGTAATCGTGGAACCGGGTTTTATGATATTTACAACTCCCAGTCCAATCGTAACTGCAACAACAGTCGTCAATATATAGGTGAGAATTGTTCTTCCGCCCATTTGACTCAATTTAGAGATATCTTTAAGATCAGAAACGCCTTTGATCAGAGAAGCTAGGATCAAGGGTACAGCAATAAGTTTAAGGGCATTGATAAAAATAGTGCCAAAAGGTTTGATCCAATCACCTATAAATTCTGCTCCCCAACTAGTCGCGGATAAGGCAAATGCGAATCCTACTCCAAGAACCATTCCCAGTAAAATCTGCCAGTGTAATGCTAATTTTTTCATTGAACTTTTTTAGTTAATCGCTTGTTCGTTTTCTTCCCCGTAAGGGACTATATTTTTGAGGTTTTATTCAGCAATACAAAATCTGCAAGTACTAAGGCTGTCATCGCTTCAACAATAGGTACTGCTCTTGGTACCACACAGGGATCATGTCTACCTTTGCCCTGCATTTCAACTTTATTCCCCTGATTATCTATAGTTTCCTGCTTTTGCATCACAGTAGCCACTGGTTTAAATGCAACATTAAAATAGATATCCATACCGTTGCTGATTCCTCCCTGTATACCTCCACTCAAATTTGTTTGCGTTGAACCATCTGCATTGAACTTATCATTGTGTTCGCTTCCTTTCATCCTGGATCCCTCAAAACCACTCCCGTATTCAAATCCTTTAACAGCATTGATTGAAAGCATAGCTTTTCCTAATTCTGCATGTAATTTATCAAAAACCGGTTCACCTAATCCTACCGGGACGTTTTGAGCAACACAGGTGATCGTACCTCCAATGGTATCTCCCTCTTTTCTAATTTCCTTAATTCTATGTATCATTTTATCTGCAGTGGCAGGATCTGGGCAACGAACGTCATTAGTTTCGGTCAAGCCAAAGTCAAGTTCTTTATACTTCTTACTTAATTTAATATCTCCCACACTTGACGTAAAGGCGTTTATTTGAACTGAAGAAATCAATTGCTTGGCGATGGCGCCGGCTACAACGCGTACTGCAGTTTCACGTGCACTGCTACGACCCCCACCACGATAATCACGTATCCCGTATTTTTGATCATAGGTATAGTCTGCGTGAGATGGCCTGTACGTGTCTTTAATATGACCGTAATCTCTTGTTTTTTGATTCGTATTTTTGATGATAAAGCCAATAGGAGTTCCGGTGGTTTTTCCCTCAAAGAGACCCGAAAGAAATTTGACTTCATCCGGCTCTTTTCGCTGAGTAACGATAGAAGACTGTCCCGGTTTTCTTCGGTCCATATCACGCTGGATAGCTTCTAAATCTAATTCAAGTCCCGCTGGACAACCGTCAATAGTTCCTCCTATGGCTTCTCCATGTGATTCGCCAAACGTAGTGAGTTTAAATAGTTTTCCGAAGGTATTACCCGCCATAATTTCCTTATTTCGCAAACGAAAATAAGTCTTATTTATGGTTTAAGTAAATCCTAGCTTTAAAATAGCGTAATTTTCTCAGTGACCTGTTTAAAATGCATTATAAGCCAAAAACATTACCTTTGTAACAAAGCAATATATTATGAACACTATAAAAAGTATACTTTTTTTTACAGTAGGTCTATTTCTCATCACAGGATGCTCTGATGATGATGATAACAAAGATCCTCAAGGCACAGATAATACCAATAATTATTTTCCTCTTGCGGTAGATAATACCTGGGAGTATGAAAATACACTGGTGATTAATGATCAAGATCCAGATAGCTATGAAGATTTACTTACTGTAGAATCTGAAAATCAAGGCAATTACCAGCTTAGCTCAAGTGTAGGTGATCCATTATTTGGTTTTACTACTGGACTGTTATCCAGCGGAACAATTACTAAAGAGGAAAACATTGTTCGGTATAATGGGGCACTTGAAGTCTCTTTACCAAATTTAGATGATATCAGCATTACCATCACCAACGCTACAATATTGAATCCTAGTGCCGGAAATGACGCTGAGCTATACGTTCAGGGAGGTTCGCAACCGGTTAGTATTCCAATTGATAATAATAATTCACTTAACGCAACCTTAAATTTTACAATTACAACTGAACAAACGGGATCGCAAGAAAATATTACGGTTAATCAGCAAACCTTTGAAGATATTGTGATTTCAACCCTATTTATCAATATTGAAGTTTCCCTTGATGATTTTGGTGATTTTGTAATTCTCACTGCAGCAGATGTGATCGTATCAAGCAATTATTTTGCAAAAGATATAGGTCTTGTTTTTAGCAATACCGAAACAAACTACAGATTAAATGACTTTGGAATTATTGATCTGCCGTTTGATACAACCTACGATTCTACGCTAACACAAGAGTTAGAAAGCTATACAGCTGAAGAAGATCAGGATAACGAAGAAGACTAAACCAATGCTTCTTTGAGAATTGAGATGGGATGTCTTGCAATGCGTGATGTCCCGTCTTTTATTTGATGCCTGCAGCTAGTCCCGGTAGCTGCGATTAACACGTCGTTTTTTGATTTTCGAATTGCCGGAAACAAAGATAATTCTCCCATTTTCATACTAATCTCATAATGTTCTTTTTCATATCCAAAAGAACCCGCCATCCCACAGCAACCTGAATTAATAATGGTGACTGAAAAATTCTGCGGAAGATTAAGATATGTAAATGTAGCTGATAGTTTAGACAACACTTTTTGATGACAGTGGCCATGAAGTTTTATCTCTTTTCTTGCCGAAGAGAACTGGGAAGCTCTAATATGTCCTGTTTCAATTTCTTGCGCTAAAAATTCATCAATCAAAAATGTATGGTCAGATAAAGCTTTCGCCGAAGCTAAATCGTCTGCCAGTCTTAGGTATTCATCTCGTAATGTAAGGATAGCCGAAGGTTCAATCCCAACTATTATTTTATCTGAAGTAACAACTGAAGCTAATTGCTGTATATTCCTGTTTGCTATCTGTTTAGCTTCTTTTAAAAACCCCTTTGAGATAAATGTTCTTCCGCTTTCATGATGATCTATTACCTCGATATTATAGTTGAGTTTAGTAAGCAGTTCTATGGCATCCAAACCTATGGTGACGTCTAAGTAATTTGTGAATTCATCCACAAATAACACTACAGTTTTAATCGGATTTAAATTGGGCGTCAGGGCTATTTTCTTTGTTTTAATGTAGTTTTTGAGTGATAGCCTATGCGGTAATGGTAAGCTTCGCTTTGCCGCTATTCCTACTATTTTTTTGGCAAAACTTGACATATATTTATTTTTGAATACAAAGTTAGACACTACCGGCAGCTGTGAGGCAAATCGATTAAGCCTTGTATTGTAAGCGAATGCCTTAGCGCGTAACGAATATCCATTTGTTTCCTGATACTGGAAATCAAATTCAGCTTTCATAGCAGCCATATCCACTGTACTGGGACATTCGCTTTTGCATCCTTTACAGCTAATACATAAATCCAACACCTCCTTAAGCCCTTTATGATCAAAAGGGTTAGTCTTTTGAGAAGTAGTCAAAAATTCACGCAGTGCATTTGCCCTGGCACGTGTCGTATCCTTTTCATTCTTGGTAACTCTATAGCTTGGACACATTATTCCGCCGGCATGAACTCCTTTTCGGCAATCTCCACTCCCATTACATTTTTCAACAGATCGTAAAAAACCCTCATCTTCACTAAAATCCAACAAGGTTTCTATAACAGGTTCTATACGATCTTTTTGATAGCGCAACTCCTCTGTTATGCCTTTTACATCGACTATTTTTCCGGGATTGAGAATGTTCTTAGGATCAAAAGCCTGTTTTATAGCTTTGAACACGTCGTAAATCTGATCTCCTACTAGAAATGGAATCAACCACCCGCGAACACGCCCATCGCCATGCTCACCGCTCATCGCACCACCGTATTTCTTCACCAGCTGTGCAACAGCAGTGGTTATTTTTTTAAACAGAATGACATCCTCACTTTTTTTAAGATTGAGGATAGGTCTCAAATGAAGCTCTCCCGCCCCTGCATGTGCATAATACACAGCTTGCTGACCAAATGACTTCATGATCGCAGAAAATTCTTTAATATAAGTTGAAAGATCTTCCAGGTCTACTGCCGTGTCTTCAATACAGGCCACCGCTTTTTGATCTCCAATCATATTTCCTAACAAACCAAGTCCTGCCTTGCGTAATTCTAAAGCAAGATTAATTTCATGACCCGATAAAATGGGGTAATGGTAACTCTTAGTATTTTTTTCTAAGCTGGTTACAATAGCACTGATCTGATCTGATAATTCATCTTTAGTATTAGCTCTTAGTTCCAGCATCAAAATAGCCTTAGGGTCATTTTTTAAGAAGAACCTGTGCTGCTCATACATCAATTGACCTTTTGTACAATCTAAAATGGTTTTATCCATCATTTCGCAGGTATACAAATCATGCTTCATCAATGGAAAAACAGCATCACAACAGTCCTGTACAGAATCAAAGTGGGCAGCTATTAAAACAGCATTAGATGGAGGAAGCGGGTCAACTTTAAGCGTAATTTTAGTAGTAATCGCCAGAGTTCCCTCGCTACCGGCAAGTAATTCGCATACATTTATTTGACGTGTAGAATCGTCAAAGACTTCACTATTCAATAAGGAATCAATGGCATATCCTGTATTTCTTCGATGTATTGATGGCTTTGGAAACTGCTTAAATACTTCTTCTTTTATTTCGCAAGAAGACAATTGGTTGTATAGTACTTTGTAAATATTTCCTTCAAACGTGGGAAGTGTTGTTTTTTGCATAAACTCTTCCGCAGTAAGCGGTTTAAAAACAACTTCGCTTCCATCTGTTAAAATGGTTTCAAGCTCAACTATTTTATCCCTTGTCACCCCATATTTGATGGATGTGGTCCCGCTACTGTTATTACCCACCATTCCGCCAATCATGCATCTATTTGAGGTAGATGTGTTGGGGCCAAAGAAAACATGGTGCGGCCTTAGATACTCATTTAATTCATCCCGAATAACACCAGGCTCTATAGTAACTGTTTGTGCTTTGGCATCAAATCCTTCAATTTTAGTAAAATACTTTGACACATCGACTACGATTCCTTCTCCCACACATTGTCCTGCTAATGAAGTTCCTGCAGTGCGAAGGATTAGCGATGTATCATTTTTGCGTGCAAATTCAAGGAGCAGTTTAAGATCTTCTTTATTCTTAGGATAGGCTACAGCTAATGGTAATACGCGATACACCGATGCATCTGTGGCATAAATCGACCGCAATAAACTATTATGGTACAGATTTCCACTTAGTTGACGGTCGAGATGGAGCAGCTTTTCATTCATAAAAACTAAAAGTAACCCAAAAATGTAAAATAATTTCTACCTAGTGTGTTAACCTATTTCTTTAAAATGTCATTAAAGGGTGAGTAATGTTTTTAGTAATGTGTTTAAAAATCCTACGACATCTAACGAAGTGTTGGGGTGGTACACTATAAAACGTGTATCTGCAAGGGTCCCGCTGTAACCAGCGGGATTTTTTGTTTAGGATCTCGCGTTATGATAAAGCGCCTCGTAAACAGGAACTACTTCGTTAATATCGAATTTCTTAGCTTCTTCTACCGCCTGCTTTTTAAATTTTTCCAGAGTTTGGTCATCCTTCAAAATCTTGAGTGCATTAATAGTCATATCTTCTACGTCCCCTACATTGCTGGTAAAGCCTGAAACCCCGTGAATATTCACTTCAGGCAATCCGCCGGTATTTGTTGAAATTACCGGAGTACCATTTACCATTGCTTCAAGTGCCGCTAAGCCAAAGCTTTCACGCTTTGAAGGCAATAAAAACAAATCTGAGAAGCATAAAATATCATGAATTTCATTGCTCTGTCCTAAGAACCTAACTTTATTCTCAATACCCAGTTGCATCACCTGGTCTTCTGCTGAGGCTTTTTCAGGACCCTCTCCTACTAAAATGAGTTTTGCCTTGATTTGCTTTTGGATATTATAAAATACATTGATCACATCTGGGATTCGTTTTACATCCCTAAAATTACTGATGTGAGTAACAATTTTTTCTTCCGGCGCGGCCATGAGCCCGCGTTGACATTCTTTATCTGTATGTATGTGCTTACTTATATCAATAAAGTTAGAGACGACTTGAATGTCCTTTTTGACTTCAAAAAGGCGCAATGTATCCTCCTTTAAACTCTGGGAGACCGAGGTTACGACGTCACTTTCATTAATGCTAAACGTAACTGCCGGTTTGTAATTAGGGTGATTCCCCACCAGTGTAATATCTGTACCATGTAAGGTTGTTACCATGGGGATTGAGATATCTTCGGCCTGTAGCATTTTCTTTGCCATATATCCTGCGTAAGCATGCGGAATGGCGTAATGTACGTGTAAAATTTCGAGGTGATAATGTTTGATCACATCCACCAGTTTACTGGAAAGTGCTAATTCATAAGGTGGATACTGAAATAAGGGATAATCTGGCACATGTACTTCATGAAAAAACACATTATAAGAAAGTTGCTCTAACCTAACCGGTTGTTTATAGGTGATAAAGTGTATTTCATGTCCTCGCTTAGCCAATGCTAATCCAAGTTCTGTGGCTACGACACCACTCCCGCCAAAAGTAGGGTAACATACAATGGCTATTTTCATGTGTTTATTAATTGGTTTACCACTCAATGGCTTCGTAGATCATTCCCTGAATTTTACTGCGAATATCGTTTTTGATCAGAGCTCTGTTCTCCATCGTGGGATAGGTTCTATTGGATAAAAATACGTAGATTAAATCTTCTTCGGGATCTGCCCACGCGAATGTTCCAGTAAATCCACTGTGACCAAAGCTAGTCATTGAAACACAGCCGCATGTTGGCCCCTCTTCACTTAGTTGAGGTTTATCAAACCCTACTCCTCTGCGTACCTTATCTTCACAGTAATAACAGGTATTGAAAGCTTGCATGGTCTCTTTAGAAAAAAACTGCTCATCGCCATAAATACCATCATTGAGGTATAATTGCATCATTTTAGCCACACCATGTGCATCGCTAAACAATCCCGCATGACCACCTACATTATTCTGCATGGCTGCGCCCATATCGTGAACATATCCTTGAACTTTAGCATATCTAAAATACGTATCGCGTTCAGAAGGCACGATTTCTACCTTTTTAAATTGCTTCAGAGGTTTAAAGGTTGTTCGATAAGCGCCCAGTTTTTCATAATAGGTTCTTGCAGCAACTTTTGCTAAGGAAGCATCGTAAAAATCTTCAATGTACTTTTTGAAAATATAGTAGGGTAAATCGCTGTAGCGATAATTTGATTTTTTTCTTAAATCACTCTCAACCACTTGATGATATAGACTATCGCTATAATCACTGCGCAAAAAGAGCTTTTCACTCACTTGCACGCCAAATTCTTTGGAGTACTTAGAACTGTAGTATTTAGGTAAAGGTTTTTTAGTAACACTATCCAGCGTCTTTAGATAAAATGGAATCCAGGGCTTGAACCTACCGGTATGACTGAGTGCCCGTATGATTGGAATATTTCCTTTATTTGTATTCTTTAAATCGGGAATTAATTTTTTCAATGGATCTTCAAGGGTAAAAAGACCCTGATCGTGCTGTTGCATCAACATTGGTAGCGTGGCTAAAATCTTAGTGAGCGAAGCAAGATCATATATATCATCTTTGCGAACCATGCTTTTCTTTGCGTAGGTATGATAACCAAAGGATTTATGATACACTACTTTGCCTTTCTTGGCGATTAGTAATTGAGCTCCCGGAGTCATTTTTTTGGCGATTGCCATATTTACTACGGAATCAATTTTACTAAGTTTAGCCGAATTTAATCCAACCTGCTCAGGAATACCATAAGAAAGTCTCCCATTGGCGCGTGTAATATAGCTTGTCCCCGCAGGGAATTCATCTCCAATCGATACCGGAAGAATGCCCTTAGCCTCTATTCCACCAAAAATTGCCTGTGCTGTAAGCTGCTGGGCGATGAGACTGTTTTGATATCCAATGATAATCCCATTTAAATTCGTTGTGGTTTTGAGATCAAGCATAGCATAAGGTCGCGTAAATACACTTAGAATTGTTGCGTTTAACCGTGAAATCTCATAGAGCCAGACCAATTCTTTATTAGTGAATTTAAAGTCTTTCCAGGGGTGGTCATTTGATTTATGCAGTCCCACAATTACCTGCGTGTAGTCTTTGAGCTTAGCGGTAAGTTCATTTAATTTATCTGCTTTGATCCAATCAACCCCAGCATATTTGTTTAGTTCTGTAAAAAAAGGAGCCCCTTCGTCATCCCCCATGCTTACATAGGCTATTTTTTGTTTATCTAATCTTTTAATGGGTAGAATACCATTATTATTTTTGAGTACCGTGATAGCGTTCTCCATGATATCACGATAAATGATGTCATTTTGAGTCGTATTGAGCTCTTCATAGAGGTTTTCTATATCTACGGGTTGGTAGTCATGCAGTCCAACCTTATACTTTGCCATTAAAATTTTCTTGACTGATCGGGCCAAACGATCTTCTGTAATGATACCTGTACCAACGGCTGTTTTTATTTTCTCGATGCCTACAGGAATATTTTCAGAAATTAATATTACATCATTCCCCGCCATGAAAGCTGATAAATCGGCCTCTCCCGGTCCTTTCACGTCAGCAATTCCTTTCATTTCCATCGCATCTGTAAAGACCAACCCTTTAAAGTTTAATTTATCCTGAAGCAATCGAGTAACAATCCGTGGTGAAATTGAAGAAGGGTTTTGAGCTCCTGCTCCCAACGCCGGAATATTTAAATGCGCTACCATGACACTGCTCACTCCTGCCTCTATTAACTTTCTGTATGGGTATAATTCTACGCTATCTATACGATCTGCCGTAAAGTCAATGATGGGTAACGTTAAATGAGAATCGCTGCTGGTATCGCCATGTCCTGGGAAGTGCTTTGCACTACTCAGCACGCCTTGGCTGTGCATGCCCTGCATAAAGGCTAGGGCTTTATTCGTTACGTTCTCTTTTTCTTCGCCAAAAGAACGGTTCCCAATAATGGGATTTAGAGGGTTGGTATTAATATCCACCACAGGGCCAAAATTCATGTGCATCCCTATGCGTTTGACATGTTTACCTATCTGCTCCCCGGCTCTTTTGATCAAGGTGTCATTGCGAACGGCTCCCATGGTCATATTCCACGGGAAAGCAAACGTACTATCCAAACGCATGCTTAATCCCCACTCGGCGTCCATCGCCATCATCAAGGGTATGTCTGCAGTTTCTTGCAGTCTGTTATTCATTTTAGCCTGGCGAACAGGCCCTCCCTTTGAAAATATGATTCCGCCAATATGATACTTTTGTACCAGTTGTTTAATGTTTTGCTCATGACTGCGTCCTTCATTTGAAAAACCTTGCGCCATAAAAAGCTGCCCAACTTTTTGATCAACACTCATTGCGGCGTATAGGCTATCTACCCATCGTATTTGAGCAATGGAGTCTGTCGTTTTAAGCGGATGAATTTGAGCGTAGCTATAAGAGCAACAACTACTTAATACGAGTAGCGTAAGATAAAAGCGTTGAAACATAAAACGGCCGAAAATTTTTATTGAATATACAAGAATCAAACCATTACCAACCGCAAGAAAAAAAGAAATAATCAAGGGGTTATTAACGGAGTGAAATTGAAGATGAAGATGAAGTTGAAGACGATATTAAACTTGAAAACGTCATTATCAACTAAATGCTTTAAAGTTATTTGTTATTACGTTATTAGGTGATTGGTTGTTACATACTGAGGACTGCAACTAAAGACTTAAGACTGTCCTTCGACTGCGCTCAGGGTGACAAGTTATTCGTGATTAAGTTTTTATTATTGCCTACTTAGAACTTCTCTTCAGCAAGCCCAAAATTTAGTTAATTGAAAGACTACGCTAAAAACTACTAACTACTATCTACTTCTTCTTTCGGCGGTTAAAATTCTTATCTCCTTTGGTCTTTGGTTTCTTATACTTCTCCTTGACTTTTCTGCGATAAGAGCCTCCCTTATTGGTTTTTTGATTTTTGGCTTTCTTCTCGTGAAAACTTGCTCCTACCTCGTCTTCATTTCGTTTATGAGGATTATCGCGCTCTTTGATTCTGGTGCGTTCTGAAGGTAATAGCTGAGTGGAGATTTCAACTTCTTCAGGAAATGCAAGCTTTTCAATCTGCATATCCATCAATGTTTCAATGGCTTCTTTGGCTTCGATTTCCTTTCGGGTGAACATAAGGATCGAAGTTCCCGGCTGCTCTGCCCTACCCGTTCTCCCGATACGGTGCATATAATTTTCCGCGAAAGCTGGCGTATTTATATTAATCACATGAGAGATCTTATCCAAATCCAGTCCCCTTGCCATAATATCTGTAGTTACTAAGATGCGGTGCTCTCCTTGTTCAAACTCTTCAATTGATCTTAAGCGGTAATTCTGGGTTTTATTTGAATGAATTACAGATACATCATTAACAAACTGCCCGTCCAACGCATCAAACACGCGATCAGCATTGCGTTTATTATCTACAAACACCAATACCTTAGTATATTCATTTTTATCTTGAAGTAAATGACCCAGCAGGTTCACTTTGGTATAAAAGTTTTGAACCCTGTAGCAGTATTGGGTGATATTATCCAGCGGAGTTCCACTACTAGCGATCGAAATGGTGGTGGTGCCTCTAAAGAAATCCTGAATGAGTTCATCAATCTCTTCAGTCATGGTAGCCGAAAACATAATATGTTGACGACGCTCTGGTAGCAACTCAAAAATATTGACCAACTGAAACCTAAATCCCAAATCAAGCATTACATCTACTTCGTCAATCACTACTTTCTTGACCGATTTAAGCTGAAGGGCTCTGCTAATCACCAAATCGTACAACCGCCCCGGAGTAGCCACAATAATGTCTGCACCTTGCGCTACCGCTTCTTTATGTCGATTAAGATTGACTCCGCCAAAAACACCTACCGTACGCACATTTTGATATTTAGTAAATTTTTCGATCTCCTCTACTACCTGCACCACCAATTCACGAGTTGGTACCAGCACCAAGATTCTGGGATTGATTTGTTTTGAATACGAAAGATTTTGAAGTAACGGCAGCATATACGCCAGCGTTTTACCTGTACCGGTTTGTGAAATACCAATGACATCCTTACCTGAAGCAACTACAGGAAACGCCTGTACCTGGATAGGAGTTGGTATCGTAAAACCAAGATCATCCAGGGCATACTGAAGCTGTTTGGAAATAGGAAAATCCTGGAATGAAGCCATAAGTGAAATTTAAAGGTGCGAACGAAGAACGCCGGGTTGTTAATTTGAGAAAGTAAAGGTAAACTTTAACACACGCATATATTGGAGTCTCCTTTTACTGGTAATTGTGACTACTCCCTGTTTGCTAAAATACTACTTCACAAACCGGCTATGCCAGCTTTCACTTGCGGGTACTTCCCAATGATCTAAGTATTCTTCTTTAGTATTCACAAGATTATTGAAAACGATCGTTTTACCGGACACAGACTTACTTTGCGCCATTTTTTTGAAGTCAAGAAGTGGTTTATGCGCGATAAATTCACCTGTTTTGTAGGTGACGTTCATTTTATCCAACAAATCCACGTTGTACTCTTTCTCTAATTGTTGAATAAATCGCACAGAGGCGTCAATGGAACATCCACTGGCACTCGCGTGTTGCTGATCGATGGCCAGCACAATAAATCGACGATATTTTAGCTCAAAACTTCCCTTTAATTCGGCGCCATGGGCTGTCCACTGCTGCATAAAGTCGGCAACTTTTTGTTCTACTTCTTTTGCTTCAGCTTCGGTAAAGGGGCGATTGGATTGGTAGATCCAAACACGCGCAGAATTTGGTAAGCTTTCAAAGGGGACCAACATGCTTATAAATCTTCCGCGTTAGCAATTAATTCAGCTACATCCAGCACCTCAATGCTATCTTCTTTCTCTTTATTTTTGACTCCGTCGCTCATCATGGTATTACAAAACGGGCAGGCCGCAGCAATGATATTGGGTTTTGTCTCCAAGGCTTGCTCTGTACGCAGGATATTGACATCCATATTGCCGGGCTCTGGTTCTTTGAACATTTGAGCACCACCAGCGCCACAGCAAAGTCCTTGTTTTTTGCATTTACGCATTTCGACTACCTCGGCTTCCAATTTTTCCAGTAACTCACGCGGAGCTTCATAAATGTTATTGGCTCTGGCCAAGTAGCACGGATCGTGGTAGGTAATGCGTTTTCCTTTGAATTTACCGCCTTCAACAGTGAGTCGCCCTTCTTCTAAGAGCGCTTTTAGAAAGTTCGTGTGGTGCATAACCTCATAGTCGCCACCTAGACCCGGATATTCGTTTTTGATGGTATTAAAGCAATGCGGACAGGTAGTGACAATTTTCTTCACTCCGTAACCGTTCATAACTTCAATATTTGTTACGGCCTGCATTTGAAATAAAAATTCGTTCCCGGCGCGTTTTGCCGGGTCCCCGGTACAGCTTTCTTCGGTTCCCAGCACCGCAAAGTCAACGTTTGCTTTATGTAAAAGTTTTACAAAGGCTTTAGTGATCTTTTTTGCTCTATCGTCAAAACTACCGGCGCATCCTACCCAAAAAAGAACTTCAGGCATTTTATCCTGCGCCATATATTCTGCCATGGTAGGCACTTTAACTGCTTCTGTCATATTAAACTGTCTTATTAAAACACCCCTCTTTATCTCCCCTCAAGGGGAGAAATGAAGGAAGACTTTTATTTTCTTTTCTTGATACTAGTTGACTTCGCTGGTCCTGGTAAGTTTATTAGATAGTGACTTCGACAGGCTCAGTCACCAAAACGAAAGGCTCAGTCACAAGTATTACTCGTCTTTAAAGACTTCTATTTTTACTTCTTTTTCAATTAAATCTGTAAAATTACCTTTATAACGTGTTGCGCGTACCATATGGTTATCAATCCAATGATAATTTCCGCCGCGTGGTTTTCCCATCAACAAACTGTGGTAATTGAATCCGTGCTCTGCTAACCACTTTTCAGTCACTGCTCTGTGTTCTTCGGTTCTTGACGTAAAAAAACAGATCACATGCCCTTCACTATACCATTTGTTTAGTATTTCCAGTGCATCAGGAAAAGGCTTACAGGTCGCCATACGCTCTGGCTCTTCATTAGGAACATCTTCAGTAATGGTTCCGTCAATATCTATAAGGTAGTTTTTTACATGATCAGGTAATATAGGACTGAGTGTAACCCCCGTCTCATCCTTTATTTGTAGAAATTCTCTGGTTTTTTCAGCTTTGGTCATTCTTTTATTCTTGAAGCGTTTTTATAGTAGATGACTAATGGAATTATGCATTTTCTTTAGCCCAATTCAAGCGGTCCATTTGATTAAACGGCCAGGGTGCCCCATTATTCTCTATATTGGTCATGGCATTATTTAAATCTGTAGGAGCAGCGCTCTGCTCCATCACTAAATATTGACGCATATCCAAAATAATTGATAATGGATTAATGCTTACCGGGCAAGCTTCAACACAAGCGTTACAGGTTGTACACGCCCATAGTTCTTCTTTAGTAATGTAGTCGTCCAGTAATTGTTTGCCATCATCGACAAACTTTCCATTCTTATTGATATTCTCTCCCACTTCTTCTAATCGATCGCGGGTATCCATCATTATTTTACGTGGAGAAAGCTTTTTTCCGGTTTGGTTTGCCGGACATTCACTGGTACAACGTCCACACTCGGTGCAGGTATATGCACCTAGTAAATTTTTCCAGGAAAGATCCATGACATCACTGGCGCCAAATTTTGCAGGCTCTTCTTCGGCTTGACCTGCATCTGGAGCAGCAAAAGGATCTGCGCTTGGATCCATCATAAGCTTGACTTCATTCGTCACAGACTCCAAATTATCTAACTGACCTTGTGGAGTTAAATCACCATAATAGGTATTTGGAAAAGCAAGCAAGATGTGCAAATGCTTAGACCAGTACAGGTAATTAAGAAATATCAAAATTCCTACAATGTGTAACCACCAAGCCAAACGTTCAATAATTATAAGTGAACTGTTGCTCATGCCGTCAAAAATAGGAAGTAAGAATTGGCTAACAGGGAAAGAGCCCATTATTCCTGCTTCATTAGCATAGTGATCAGCTCCATTGAGTTGAAGTTGGTGATCTGTCGCATTCATAGTTAAAAATAAAACCATCAATACAACCTCAAAATAAAGAATGAAATTAGCGTCATTCTTTGGCCAGCCCTTAAGTTCTGGCATTTTAAATCTGCGAATATCAAGACCGTTTCTTCGTATCCAAAAGATCACTACAGTAATAAGTACTAAAAGTGCCAGTATTTCAAAAGACCCGATTAAGAAATCGTACACAGGACCTAAAAAACTAAAAATACGGTGTGTTCCTGCTAATCCATCAATAATGATTTCTAACACCTCTATGTTGATAATTACAAAACCTATGTAAACGATAACGTGAAGTGCTCCGGCAATGGGGCGTTTTACCATTTTTGATTGACCTAAGGCGATCATCGCCATGTTCTTCCAACGCTGTGACGGGTTATCAGATCGATCTTCATCCCGACCCAAATTAATATTACGCTTAATACGCATAACGTTTCTGGAAAAATATCCGATACCCGCAATGAGAACCACGGCAAATGCTATTTGAGCAATAATTTGCATACCTTCTACTTTTTACTTTAGTGAATCGTTAGGTTGTATGTACGGTTTATTTTTCTTGCCAAAGACAGAAACATTAATGTAGCGCGTAGGGTTTAACTTCAAATCCTGCAGCAATGCCGCCATTTGTTTAGTCGCAATATCGAGGTTATTATATAATTCTGGATCGTTCATGAGTTTCCCCATGGTTCCCTTTTCAGAATTTAATTTACCCGAAATTTCTTTAAAATCTGCAAGTGTTCCTTCAATATTACTAATCAATGCTTTTATATCTACCTCTTTTAAATTTGCGGTAATCGCGGTAAGATCCTCTGAAGATTGTTCAAAATTGGCAACGGTGGTTTTAAGTTTACCAGAATTATCATCCATAATACGATTGATCTTACGCATGGTTAGAGTAAAATCTTTCATAATTTGATTGGTAGAAGCAATGGTTTCCCTAAGATTTGCCTGTGTATCCTCATCTAAGATATTGTTGACGGATTTAACGAGTGTATCTGCATCTACTAAAACACGATCAAGTTTGCGTTGTGTTGGTGTGAATTGATCGATCAAACCTTGTTCAATTTGTGATGAAATGGTATCCCCGGTTTCAATGACTTTGCCCTCAAATTCAGGGTAAATAGTGACGTATTTTGCTCCTATCAAATCCCCACCAATCTCTGCAATACTCTTATTTGAAAAACCTAAATCAGTATCAATATTCATTTTGATCAGTAACTCGCCTGAACCACTTATAAATTTAATATCAGTCACGGATCCTACTTGAAGACCATTTATAAAAACCCCTGATGATTTAATTAGTCCTCCTACGTTTTCGTATTTAGCATAAATGATCTTTGAATTTTCAAGGATGTTTTTGCCTTTTAGAAAACTGTAACCAAAAATAAGTAGGATTACGGCTACAATAGCCAAGAGTGCGGTTTTAACTTCTTTTGTAATTTTCAATGAGGTTGATTTAGTTATTTGAACAAAAATAGGAATAAATAAGGTACGAAAAGAGCTATTTCAATTGAGAATTTCTAGCCTCACTAATTTGTACGCGTTCTCCATTTTTATACGCGACTATATAACTAGATGGAAACCCTTTTGATTTTACCAGTTTAAGTAGCTTATTCGCTTTGTTATAACTTGTAGTTTCTCCCACATAATAACGATAAAGTGATCCGTCACTTTCTCTATTAACCCCTTTAATTCCTTTGAAATTATATGATTTGGGCTCTAGTTTAGTTCCGCTTGCCGCGATTTGTACGCGATAAAAAACATTAGCATCGTTGTCCAAACTGGCGATACCCTCTGGATCTTCATTACTTATGGTAATACCGTTCTCATCTGTAGGAACAACTACTTTAGTCGTATTTGTGGTAGTGACAGTAGCGTTTGTATCATAATCTGAATAGATTGTGATATTTTCTTGGTTTACCAGGTTAAGAGATTCCTTATATTTTATAATGGCACTAGTGATAGACTTAGCCATATCATTTTGTCCCTTTGAACTATTGAGGTATTTTCCTTCTTTATTGTTCGTTAAAAAACCTACTTCTATTAATACGCTGGGCATAACGGTTTGGTATAAAACAATGAATCCCGCTTGTTTAACGCCGCGATTGACGCGTGCCAGTTTTTTTGTAAACTGTTTCTGCACAAAATCAGCCAGCATGATACTTTGATCCAGATATTCTTCCTGCATCAAGGTAAGACCTATCGTACTCTCTGGAGAGTTGGGATCAAATCCTTCGTATTTCTCTTCGTAATTGTCTTCCAGAAAGATTACTGAATTTTCCTTCTTGGCTATTTCAAAATTGGTATTGTTACGGTGAGTACCCAGCACAAATGTTTCGGTACCTTGAGCCTGAGAATTATGTGCGTTGCAGTGAACCGAAACAAACAAGTCTGCATTGGCAGCATTGGCAATATTTCCGCGTTCTTTCAAATCAACAAAAACATCTTTGTCGCGGGTGTAGATGACTTCTACGTTTTCCATTTTTTTAAGGGCAGCACCGACCTTTAGAATAATATTGAGAGCTATTGACTTTTCCTTATATCCATTTCCCAAATTTCCATGATCTTTTCCGCCATGACCTGCATCCAACACAACGATAAATTTTTTAGGCGGATTAGGCATTTGATTTGAGGCAAAAGAAAGTGATGCTCCTGCACAAATAATAAGTAATAAAAAAATTAAAACAACTCTGTTCATCCTTCGTTTTCTATTTGGCGTAATTTTTGGTTATTGCAACCTTTTAAAATGCGTAAGGTTAAAAATTATTGTAGTTTTGAGCCTTCAAAGCACGCCACTGTTACAAAAATAGCATTAATAGTATTGCGAACCTACCACCTACATATCCTTTGTTGCTTAGTTTTCACCACGTTATTCACATCTGTTTTGACGGCTCAAGAATTAAAAACGGGACGCGAATTAAGCATTGAGGCAAAAAAGGATAGTATTGCTTCTTCCTCACAAACACCTATTCCTGCTACTGTTCAAGACTCAATCAAAAAGGATACCATAACTGAACAAAAGACTACGTTTCTCACCGATCAGGTGGTATACAAGGCTAAGGATTATATGCGCCTTTCCCGAAAAGAGAATCGCATGTACCTCTACAATGAAGCCGAAATCACTTACGGCGATGTGAACATCAAGGCGGGGCTTATTATCCTCGACAACGAAAAGAATGAAATTTATGCTTATGGCATAAGGGACACAGCAGATGTTTACACGCAATCGCCTGTATTTACTCAGGCTAATAGTGTAGTGGAACCTGATTCCATTAGATTTAATTTTGATACCGAAAAAGCGCTGGTCTACAACTCACGAACGAATGAGGGCGGATTTAATGTTAAAGGAGCAGTGACTAAGCGAGAAAACGACTCTGTATATTACATGCGAAATGTCAAGTTTACTACTGCCGAAGATGTTGATGACCCCGAGTATTATTTCTTCGCACGCCGCATCAAATTCGTTCCCGAAAAAAAAATCGTCACCGGTTTGGTCAATATGTACATTGAAGATGTACCAACGCCGCTGGGACTACCTTTTGGATATTTCCCGTTGACTGATGAGGAAGTTTCTGGTTTTATCATTCCGTCCTATGGAGAACGCCGAAACCGTGGTTACTTTCTTCAAAACGGGGGATATTATTTTGCCCTGAGCGAGTATGTAAACCTTACCGTTTTAGGAGATTATTATACCAACGGAAGCTATGGAATACGCACCCAGTCAGAATACGGAGTAAGATATCGCTTTCGCGGAAATGTAAACTTGAGGTACGAACGACTGGTAGAGGGAGAACGAGGTTTCCCGGGATTCTCTGAAGGAGATACCTACAATATCCAATGGTCACATTCTCAAGATGCTAAAGCTAATCCAACGTCCAGGTTTTCGGCTTCAGTGAATTTAGGAAGCAGTAGATTCTTCCAACAATCACTAAACCAAAGTAATACTGCTAATTTCTTAAACAACAACTTAAGCTCATCAATTTCCTATCAAAAGACCTTTGATGTAGAACCCCAAATCAATATTGCACTTACGGCAACGCACTCGCAAAACTCCAACACCGAAGAAATTAACATGACGTTACCTACGCTACAAGCAAATATCGCCAGGTTATTTCCATTTGCACCAAAAAACGGCACAAAAAAAGGACTGATTCAAAATATCAATCTCCAATATAATCTAAGGGCAGAGAATAGATTTAGCACCACCGACTCTCTTTTTTTTAAAGAAGAGATGTTCGATGATGCCATCTACGGTGCGCAGCATACTATCCCGGTAAGCACTAATTTTAAAGTAGCTAAGTACTTAAGTGTAACCGCCGGTACAAATTTTAGAGAAAACTGGGTATTTAGGACATTTAGGCAATCGTATGATGATATAAATAATGAAGTAGTGACAGATACTGTCGCTGGTTTTGAGTCTTGGCGAACCTACAACTTTAGCACCAACGTTGGTACAACCTTATACGGTAGAGTTGATTTTGACAAGAAAAATAAGATTCAGGCGCTCAGGCATGTAATCAGACCCTCCATAAGTTATACACTAACCCCCGGATTTGATCAATATTATGATGAATACGTAATTCCTGCGAATGATATACGACCAGAAGAGGAGCGCGTAAGTTATACAAGATTTCAAGGAACCCTATACGGTACTCCTAATGAAAACATGTCTAGCAACATAGGATTCTCAATAACCAATGACATTGAAGCTAAAATACGACCAAAGGATACGCTGGATGTTGAAGCCGAACCCAGAAAAATCAAACTAATCAGTAATCTGGGCTTTAGTACGTCCTATAATATAGCAGCAGATTCACTTAACCTCGCCCCTATTACCTTTAGAGGAAACATCCCCGTAGTTCAAAATAAACTAGATATCAACTTTACAGGACAGATGGATCCTTACGCGCTCAATAGTTCAAATCAACGTATTGATAAGTTAAACATCAACAATGGTGGAAGCCTGTTTAGACTAACCCGTGGTAACGTTAGTTTTGGGTATAATTTTTCCAGCAGAGATTTTGAACGAGGGGCTGTAAAAGACGAAGATCCAAATCTGGGAATAGATGAAGTCGACCAGGCCATACTAAATGGATCCCGCCCAGATGATCTTTTAGGACAAACTAGAACTTTGAACGATCGTGGACTACCAAAATCTGTTTCTGATCCTAATCTTAATAGAGATGGTAATAATGAGGATAATGATTACTATAATTACAAGATTCCTTGGAATTTGCGCATGAGTTACTCGATGAACTACACCAATAATGCCCGTCAAAATGAAATCACTGCACACTCAGTTGACTTTTCTGGCGATGTGGAGCTCTCACCCATGTGGTCTCTTGGATTTAGTTCTAGTTATGATCTCACTGATAATAGTTTTAGACCTCCTCAACTCAATTTTAGACGAGAACTTAAAAGTTGGTATATGACGTTTAACTGGACGCCGTACGGTAATCGTGCGCAATGGTTTTTCTTTATTGGGATCAAAGCCGGGGCTTTAAGAGATATTAAATACGATAAAAACAGAGAGCCGGATCGTAGGCTCTAGAGTTGAATTATTATTAAGTTAGTTATTATTGAGTTATTCGTTTTAATTGTTCAAAATGTATATGAATATCCGTAATTTGACATAAAACGAAAACTGTCACATTCAGGGAAGTCGAAATGTATTGAAAATTAACGATTTAAAATTTTCGGATGCGCTCAAATTAACAGAGGATTGTACTATATGTCAATATGCGTATTTTCAGTAAATATTTGATTGATGTACTTTTCTTTAAATTAAGATTTCAATTTGATATTAGCCTGCACACTTAGATTGAAGACTAAGAACTTTATACCAGCCCTACTTCATTAAACCACATTCATTATTAAAAACAATTTTCAGTTTGAGAATTAAGATTATCTTTCAGCTTTAAATAATAACTCTGGTTACTATGAAAAAAATCGTTGAAACCTCAAACGCTCCTGCTCCAATCGGTCCATATAATCAAGCCATACGTGCGGGAAACATGTTATTTACTTCAGGACAAATAGCTATAGATCCTAAAACAGGAGAGCTGGTTACTTCATCTATCGAAGCCGAAGCTAACCTTGTTATGAAAAATCTAAAAGCAGTCTTAGATGAAGCCGGCTTTACTTTTGAAAATGTAGTCAAATCATCTATTTTTCTTAGTAGGATGGAGCTATTCAATAAGGTAAATGAGATTTACGGCGCTTATTTTGATCCTAAAACGGCTCCAGCGCGTGAAACAGTTGCGGTACAAACCTTACCCAAACATGTTAACGTAGAGATAAGCGTGATTGCAATAAAATCATAATACGTTTACGTCTCATTAACTAAAGACCTTATGATTCTCGATACCATAGACTGGGCAATCATTATCGCATTTTTTATAGTTTCACTTGTAATAGGAATTTTAGTTTCGCGCCAAAGTAGTAAAGATGTTTCTAACTTCTTTTTATCAGGTAGAAATATGCCTTGGTGGCTCTTAGGAGTTTCTATGGTTGCCACCACGTTTGCTGCAGATACACCCAATTTTGTCGCAGGAGTAATTAGAGAAGACGGAGTTTACGGAAACTGGATTTGGTGGAGTTTTCTTCTCACCGGGATGCTCACCGTTTTCTTTTATGCCAAACTATGGCGTAAAAGTGGAATTACCACCGATCTGGAGTTTTACGAATTGAGATACGAAGGAAAAAGCGCTGCATTTTTAAGAGGTTTTAGAGCTATTTATTTAGGAGTCTTTTTCAATATAATCATCATGGCAAATGTTTGCCTTGCGGCTATCAAAATCGGGCATGTAATGTTTGGCTTTTCTGAAGGTCAAACTCTTATTATCGCTTCAATGGTAACCGTTACTTATTCTATGCTGGGCGGATTACGTGGAGTACTCATTACAGATTTTATCCAGTTTATTATTGCTATGGTAGGAAGCATATGGGCGGCGGTACATATCACTAATTTACCACAAGTGGGTGGGCTCTCTGCAATGCTACGTAATGATTTGGTGCAATCAAAAACAGCCATGTTTCCTGACTTTACAAACATGGAAATCTTAATCCCATTACTTATCATCCCTTTAGCCGTACAATGGTGGAGCGTGTGGTATCCCGGTGCAGAACCAGGTGGTGGTGGTTATATCGCTCAACGTATGTTAGCAGCAAAGAATGAAAAACATGCTACAGCGGCTACCTTATTTTTTAACGTAGCACACTACGCGTTAAGACCCTGGCCCTGGATCATTATAGGCCTAGCATCGCTCATAATGTACCCATCTTTAGAAAGTCTAAGGGCTGCATTTCCAGAATTGAATCCCAATTTTGTAAAAAATGACCTCTCTTATCCCGCGATGCTAACCTTTTTACCCGCGGGATTACTGGGGATTGTTGTTACATCCTTGATTGCCGCATTTATGAGTACTATTTCCACACATCTTAACTGGGGAAGCAGTTACGTTGTAAATGATTTTTATGTACGTTTTATCAATCCTAAAGCTTCAGAAAAGGCTAAAGTAGGAATAGGAAGAGTAGCTACTTTACTCATGATGATTTGCGCGGGCTTACTCGCACTGATTTTAGAAGAAGCGAGAGATGCTTTTAATTTATTGTTGCAAATTGGAGCAGGCACAGGACTTCTATTTATTTTACGTTGGTTTTGGCATAGAATTAATCCTTATAGTGAAATTACGGCCATGTTAGTGTCGTTTTTAATTGCGATACTCTTTTTTATTAATGATAAACAAGAAATTCCCTGGATTAGTATAGCTGGACATTGGCAACTGGTTCTTGGGGTTGTGATTACCACAATTTCCTGGATTGTTGTGAGCTTGCTTACTACTCCCATTTCACGTCAAAAAAGAGATGAATTTAATGCGCTTATTTTTGATGGGAAATCTAAGTTTAAGCACATTGGCGCCAAGGTCATTTCCTTCTTTTGTGGTGTTATTGGAGTATATTGCTTATTATTTGGAACCGGATACTACCTGTACAGTTCTTATGCATATGCCTGGATAAGTTTAACCATATCAGGACTTTGCGCCTACATTATTTATCGCCTATGGAACAAGATTATCTAATGTTTTCATCTCCTGGAAAACGTATATAGTCTGGCACCAGATTTTTTTGTTCTAATGTTTGCTGTGTCTCTTGAACACTGTTTAGTTCTTTTTTGAGAATTTTAGTTAAAAATTCTTCGAAGGTATTGAAGTCAACAGAATAAGACAATCCTGAACCTTGGGTAAAACCAAGCTGTTCTCCTATGTATTGAATATTATTCTCCCTATTGAATAAGGTAAACTGTAATGTACCTGATTCATTAAGTAAAAAAGCAATTTCAACATCTCCCACCACAGAGGTTTGTTGTATACCACCAACTGGCACACCTACTTTTCCATTAATAAGAATACGGTTATTGATCTGTGTGGATAACGTGAGTCCAAATCTATCGTCTGTACGTTGGTCCTGTGTCGTTACGCCCTGCTGATAATTTAGGCCTACTTTGAACTTTCCATCCTCATCTGCAAAAATACCGTCTACTAAACTGGAGGCACGCTCTAATAAATTTCCTACTAACGGGTTATTACCAATATTTTGTAATCCCATATAAAAATCTCCCTGAGTAATAATAGAAAGAGCCTGAATTTCTTTGGTTTCATTATCGTTAATCCTATAATCCAACTCTGATTGTACTACAGAGCTTAAATTAGGATAACGCAGATCAAAATTTATATTTGGCTGGATTAGATCTCCCTGCAAATTGATAATTACATCCACAGGTATTTGGCGATTAAAGGATGGGTTTTCAAGTAATAATGCCGGGTTAACCTGTTCTTTATATATGGCACTTACATTGAGGTCTGCACGTAAGGGACTACCGTCCCAATTTATCGTTCCGCCATTTTCAACTTGAAATACCTTATTAACTAGTTGACCATACTTGAAATTATATGTCCCATCCAGCACAATAAAATCTCCCCACATATTAAATTTACCAGTAGTACTAATTTCAATTAACAAGGTTCCTGCTCCGCGACCTTTTAGCGTGCTTCCGCTTTCTACATCTACTACTACTTCTACTTCGGCATCATCATCGATGTCTAAATCAAAGTTTAAGTCGAGTCCTTTCAAATCCTCAAATTGAACCTCTCCAGTTATTGCTCGCAGTTCTTTTTCTTCGGGACTTAAAAAATAAATAAAAGAATTATCTCCAAAAGATGCGGTATCGTCTAAAGGAATTTTAAATACTGTACCAGGCTCAGTCTCTGCAATAACGTTAATAGTGAGGTTGTCAGTTGGGCCCACAATATTAGCTTCTCCTGCGATAAAGGCGGTGCCGTAATATAATTCCCCGGGGTTGTATTCAGTATCCAGCACTACCAAACGATCCGTATCTAAATCCAGATCTAATTGCCAGTTAGAAAAATTTGTATGCGTAATGGTCCCATCAAGTACTCCCCGAGTTTTATATTTTACATCTGTAATATTAATATTGTTGAAATAAAATTGCTGATTGGTTAAATCTACTCTTGCCCGTTGTTCAAAATCAAGATCTACATTGAGATAAGGTATTTTCAATCCGCCATTATTAATGAGCAACTGCCCTGTCATGCTGGGACTTTTAGCATTACCAGTGATCTTAGCTCTGCCTGATACCAGTCCTCTAATATCAGTCAACACATCGCCCCCTAATGCACTAAAGGCTGAAAGGTCTAATTTATTGAGTGAAGCGTCCAAATCAAAAATAGCATCATCTCCCTCAATCATTATTTCCCCATTTGCACTCAAGGCGTTTATTTTTTCCTCTCTTAGAATAGCATCTACGTCAAATTTGGTGAGATCACTATTTCCGGCTATATCTAAGGCGAGTTTACCGTATTGAAAATCATTTATTTTTACATCTTCAATGGTAAGATTTGCAGTGGGAGTGTATACTCCTTCCTGCTGTATGATGTTCAATCGACCGTTCACTAAACCATCCAGCGCCAGGCTATCGATACTAGGTGTTATTTTCTTTAAATCAACTTGATCAAAGGTTAATTCAAAATCTTTGTTATTAGCATCTTTCATAGAACCATTGAGAAAGATTTTCTCGTTCTCATGGCTGATTAGTATAGAATCAATTTTTAGTTTAGTGAGTTTGCGATCGAATAGGATTTTGTTTTGTTCAGGGTTTTTTTCCTCATTGATGTACCAGGTATTATTCTTAAAATTCACGGTAGATTTTCTCAATCCTATGACGGATCTGCTGGTAGAATCAATGGTATGATAAAATGTTATGTCATAATCATCTCGATCTTCCTTGCCTCCATTAAATTCTGCCTGCACAAATAAGGTATCTCTTAGTGTTACATTAATAAGGTTAAAATTAGAAATGTTGTAAATAGAATTTTCTAACTTTTTTACATCAATAAAAGTATTAAAGAGCGGATTTGTATTATCAACCTGCACATTTACCCCATCAAACGTATTGTCCTCAATAGTGAGGGAGGGAGATTTGAAACTCAGGTTAAATTCTGAAACATCAGATTCAACACTACCGCGAATAAATGTATTGGCGGCTATTTCTACATTAGGTAGAAATGCTTCTACAATTTTGCTGTAAATATCAAAGTCAAATTGCAGGTATTGATTTTCTGTAGTAGTGTTTGGTCGATAATTAGTGTATAAACTACCAACTGCATTTTCAAAAAGTGCCGGGAGTTCTCTAATTTGATACACTCCCGTAAGCTTTCCATCAATTACATCTGGAGAACTTATTTCCAGCGTGTGTACATTCCCTTGATAGGAAGAAATAATAGAAAGATCTGCAAATTCGTATTGATCCTGTTCATTCTCATAGACAGCATTTTGAATTACGACAGCGCCTTCGGCATTGTCAATATTGCTGCCGGTGATGTCCATGATTAAATCTCCGCTAAAAATTGAAATGCTATCACGAAGATTGAGATTTAGCGCGACCAAGTTTAATCTTTTAATACGTGCTGTAAAATCGAAATCACTTTTTTCTTCGGAAACATCCACAAAACCTTCAAAATCTAAGTTTGCATTGACATCTTTACTATTTAGATATCCATTAAAAATAGGGTATGTTAACCTTCCTGAAGCAGTTATACCTTGATACGTATAATCATTATACTCAAGTGATTGTATCTCGCCTTTTATATTTGTATTGAGTGTTTCGGCTAATAGACCACTTCCATCCACATTTAAATTAAATGTAGTGATACCCAACGAATTTCGATCCAAAAACTGACCAAGGTTAAACTCTGTGGCGGCAAGTTTACCCGTATACGTTGCATCCTGAATATTATTGATCTCATTAATTTCAATATCTGCCAATAGATCTCCTAGCTGACTATTTAAAGCTCCATCTACAGTTAATCGCTTTTGGGTTACACTGGTTTGCCCTGTAAATTTAACGTTTCCAAAAGAAATCAAATTCTTAGGCAGACTCTCTCGCAAAATATTTGGTAATAAATTCACCAGGTCGTAATAATTTGTAGTAAGATTGGAGAGGTTTCCGGTGAGTTTGAAATTATTTTTATCCTTGGCAAATGATTCTTCAATCCTAATATCGCCATAGATCACACTGCGATTCATTCCGCGTAAGCGAACATTCATTAAATCAAAATCGTTTAGTGTCCCTGTAAGTTTCGTAGTAAAGTTGATGGATTCTCCTGTCCCAAATTCTTTATAAAAGCCTTTAAGATCAGTAGTTGACAGGGAGGAATCTTCAAAATTTGCCTCTACCCTAACCTTATTAAGAAAATCCTGAAAATCTTCAAGCTCATACAAAAAATTAATTTCACCCTTAAGGTTAGAGTGTGGTGTCTCCAAACTAAGATTTTTTAGGCTCATGCGCTGGGGAGAATAGTAAAACTCTGTAGCTAAACTATTTATAGTAATTCCACGACCCTCTTTACCGGCAAGTCTTTCGACATCTACACTTACTTCTTTTCCTAACACCAAAAGATCTGACGCATTAATCGCTAAATCATCAATAAGAACGACTTGCGGAGTCTCAAGGTTCTCATCTATGTATTCATAATGACTATTGGTAAATATAATGTTCTTAGAGGTGAGCTTGAATGGTTTAGTGCTGGTAGATTCTTTTGAAGAAAGTTTATCTATAAAAATGGAAAAATTATCGGTTTCTTCGTCTTTATACCGCTTCATGTTAAACAATAGTCCGTCTGCATAGACATCACCAAGAGCAGGTTTATTATTGTAAGCACCTTTTAGGCTGAGTAATGATGTATTAAGTTCTTTGGCATAAATGAGCGTATCCCCGTGATGATCTTTTATCAAAATTCCTTTTAATTCTGCTTCTCCAAGGTAGCTAATGCCTACACGATCCACTGTAATATCAACACCTGTTCGCGTTTTTAAATCCTTAGTTAATTTACGCGCGACACCTGTTTGAACAGCTGGGATAGAAAATATAATGAAAATAAGAAGGAACAGTAATAGCAAAGCTATTAAGATTCGTTTCAATATTTTCCAAAATCGTCTAATGGCGTTAGGCTTAAATGTTAGTGATCGGTTTATTTGAGATAGGGTAAAATTAATTAATATTTAGAATAATCTTACCTTTGTAAAAGAGGTTATGCTGGTACTTGTTAACTAACATTTTTCTCTTTTTTTAGCTTAATTAGAATACAATTGTTATGCCTAATTCATCCTAATGCAAGATAAACCTATATACATCCTGGCAATCGAATCTTCATGCGATGATACCGCCGCAGCCGTTTTAAAAAACGATTTTGTTTTGAGCAATGTGATCGCCACCCAAAAAATTCACGAGAACTATGGTGGAGTTGTACCAGAACTAGCATCAAGAGCTCACCAACAAAATATTGTTCCTGTCATTCATGAGGCCTTGTCAAAGGCTCAAATTTCAAAGGAACAGTTAGATGCCATCGCTTTCACCCGAGGTCCCGGGTTAATGGGTTCACTTTTAGTGGGGACATCATTTGCAAAATCCCTGTCGCTTGGTCTTTCCATTCCGCTAATCGAAGTTAACCACATGCAAGGCCATATTTTGGCTCATTTTATTGCTGAAGAAAATTTTGAAAAGCCCACCTTTCCTTTTATTGCTATGACTATTAGTGGAGGGCATACACAGATTATTCTTATCAACGATTATTTTGATATGGATGTGATAGGCGAGACCTTGGATGATGCTATTGGTGAAGCGTATGATAAATGTGGAAAAATGATGGGATTACCTTATCCCGCCGGACCGCATTTGGATAAACTTGCTCAAAAAGGCGATCCGGATCGTTTTGCATTTCCTGTTCCAAATGTAAGCGGATTGGATTTTAGTTTTAGCGGATTAAAAACTGCGGTGCGGTATTTTATACAAAAACAAGAAAAAACTGAAGCTGGTTTTGTCGAAAAAAATCTTGAGGATATTTGCGCTTCCTTTCAAAAAACGGTGATTACAATTGTCATGAATAAGCTAAAGAAAGCTGTAAAAGAAACCGGAGTATCGCGCGTGGCAATTGGCGGAGGGGTTTCTGCCAATAGCGGAATCAGAGGCGCACTACGACAGGCCGAAGCTAATTACGGTTGGAAAACATTTATACCAAAGTTTGAATATACAACAGATAATGCTGCAATGATCGGAATAACAGGTTACTATAAGTTTTTAGAGAATGATATTACTAGTATAGATGTGAGCTCTAAGTCGAGATATACGTTCTAACATGCAGCTATTTTACCAGCCCGATACGACCGCGCAAGATCAAATTGTCAAATTTGATAGGGAAGAGAGTAAACACATTGCTAAAGTACTTAGAAAAAACAGTGGTGATCATGTTTACGTTACCAATGGAAAAGGAAAATTATTTCAAGTTGAGATAACATTTTCAACTTTAAATCGTGTGGAGGGAAAAATTATTTCGACTCAATCAGAACCACAGCGTACTGTTAAACTTCATCTCGCTGTTGCTCCAACAAAGAGTAATGACAGGTTCGAGTGGTTTTTAGAAAAAGCGGTTGAAATTGGCATTGATGAAATTACTCCTATCATTTGTGAACGCAGTGAACGAAAGCATATTAAAAAAACTCGATTTGAACGGATCATTCAAAGCGCAATGAAACAATCTTTACGACTATCTCTACCTAAAATAAATGACGCTGTTAGTTTTAAAGATTTTATCCCACAAGCAGATACATCAATTGGATTTAAGGGAATTGCACATTGCGAAGAATTCACTAAAACACCGCTGAAGGAAATTGCTGCCGGAAAGACTGATTTTATATTACTGATTGGCCCCGAAGGTGATTTCTCTATTTCAGAAATTGAACTAGCTAAACATCACGGTTTTCATGAAATTTCTTTATCTGGTAGCAGATTAAGAACAGAGACTGCTGCTATTGTAGCTTGCCACACGGTAAGCCTTTTAGCTTGAATTTAAGAAGGAATTGTTATATTAGCTATTGGCTGTTCCTCTTTCGCGGCTTCAATGAAATCTTCAACCGTATCTTTTTCATCCTCTTGCAGTTCTTTTGAATTGTCGACATACATTTCTGTATTGATTCCAATTTGATAAAACATTGCGAAGTGATCTGACCCGTAATAAGGCAAACTTTTTATTTTATGTGTAGAGCAATCCTTAGAGTGAAATAAATGATCTAACGGAAAACGCAAAAACCAATATTTAGCATGAAACGTAGGATAAAACCCTCTACCCTCCCTGGGATCAATTAAATTGGTGAGCTTTTTAAATAATCGCGTTGTTTTTGACCACACCACATCATTCATATCACCACAAACTACGATAGTGTCATTTGTATCTCTTAACTCCTTGCCCTTTATCATTAATTCTGCATCACGCGGTTTAGAGTTTTCATGTTCAGATGGACTGGGTGGTTCGGGATGTAAGCATACGAGGCGTAATTTATGACCTGAAGGTAAATTTACTTTAGTATCTATAGAGGGTATTCCTTCTTTAACGATATAATAAACATCGTGATTATCTAATTCATGCTTAGAATATAGGTGTATACCATAGTAATTTTCTAACGCATGATTTATTTGGTGAGGATAGGATGAATTAAAATAGGTCAACGCATTTTCCCAGGTCTGATCAGATTCCATCGTCACGAAAACATCTGGATTATATTTGTGTACTAAGGCTAAAAAATCTTCTTTGCGGTTGTTATCTTGAAAGACATTTGCTGTGAGTAAAGTAAAACCATCGTGAACTTTTTCTAATTTATCTTTTCTTGAAGATAGTACAGTATAAGGGAAAATAAACCACGCCTGATAAATCATTGATACGAATAGAAAGCCAAGAGAAAGTTGATTTATCAAAACTCCCAAATCCAGAATAAATAATCCTGCTATTAGAAGTATAGTCTGTATAATAAATGTTTGAACACGAACAAAATCCCACCAGCGTATTATCCAGTGTTGATTTGGTAACGCAGGTAAGTAAGATACCAATGCAAAAAAAAGTATAGCGTAAACCATATAATTAAAATTAATCAAAAAAGCCTGTGTGACCACAGGCTTAACGTTATCTTTAGATTAAGCTACATCATTGTGAATCCTTCTTCATGAAAATAATCAACATTGGAGGTATCTGCATCATACCTTCCCTCATCCACGAGTTGTACCTTATTATGATTTTCAACAACAACCATAAAAATATACTTGTCTTGTTTTAATTCAAAGCTATCTAGTGGAAATTTTTTATAACGAAGAACGATAAAATAATCAGTTTCATTGTCATTTTTATTATCAACGAGGATAACTTTAGTAATCGCAGGGTCGTCAAGACCATTTTTTGATAAATTTTATTGATATCCTCTTGAGCTAATTTGACCTTTCTCTTTGGATTTTAATAAACTAAGTGTATGGATCTTACTTTCTCCCCATCGGTATATGTAAATAACTGTTTAGTAACCCTTGTTCTATATTTATAATGTCGGTCTGAGCGTTTGTTGATACACAAATGTTGCTAACATTAAAAGCAAGAACTTCTTTTTCATTAAATTCACATTATTTAAATAATTTTCTGTAGATATAGTGAACAGCAAGTTTCTTAGTAAGTCCACTTAACAAATTCATTGTTGCACTTCCCAAAGCTGAACTGCCAGAAGTATTATTATAATGAAACTTAATTTCTTCAAAAGCAATCTCTTTTTCGAGTTTAAGCTTTCTTAAGTCTCTCTTGACTTCTAAAAGTGTAGTGTAATGATTAATGTCCATCTTTAAAAAATGATTTTGAAAATTTTTCTACCACTTTTCGCTCTACAGTATGACGAAATGCATAGCTAATAATGGCGATTATGACATAAACAATTCCAGTAATGATATAACCCAAAAATTTGTGATCTAGCCATTGATTTAATCCGAGACTAAGCGCTATAGACAAAAATAAAATCGCTACAAATATACATATACCTATCGATAAAGATTTAATTAAGACAATAGCACTACTGGTAACGTGATAAAAGATTTTGAGCTTCGTATAATCAATTTGTTTCTCAAGATAAATTTTGGAACTATCCTTAATATTGGTCGCTCTTTCTTCTAGATTTTCAAACATTCTATACTTTTTGAGTCTTTGCAGCAATATTATCACCTGCTGTTTTAGTCACAACGACATCTTTGGTTTTAGTATGAAACTTTTTATTCTTTAGCCTCAATTCTTCTAATTTTTTTTCTAAGGTCAATATGACATCATCTGCTTTTTCACTTACATTTTGTACGACATCATCCAAATTCGATTTAAAATCTTGTTTTTTTGAAGAATATTTCTGCGAAACTTCTTGTGAAACATTCTGTGCTCTTGAACTAATCTCATTCGTTAAGTCCTGCGCTTTATGAGCAAGTTCGTCTCTTGCCTCTTCTGCTTTTTTCTTTATCTTCTTCCTCGTTTTATCACCTTTATCTGGAGCATATAATACGCCAAGAGTTAATCCTAATGCTACTCCTGCGATTGCTCCTATGACTGAATTTCCTGCTTTTGACATGTTTTTTTTATTTACGTGTTAGTAATCTATATATTAATCTTCAATTTCATCTGCGGCATCCTCAACACCATCTCCTATATCTTCTGCGGCTTCTTCAACATTCTCACCCGCAGTTTGTTCTCTACATGATGTTGATAATATTGTTCCGCTTAGTGTTAGTACAAATAATAATATGGTTGCAAATTTTTTCATGACTTTGATTTTAAATGGTTACGCTCTCCTAAAAAGAGAAATTATAAATAATACTAGAAATACAAAAAATAGAATTTTAGCTATTAGTGCAGCTGTTCCAGAAATTGCTCCAAAACCTAGTATACCTGCTATAATAGCGATAACTACGAAAATAATGGTCCATTTTAACATGATGTTTAAATTTTAAGGTTGATAATAGTTTAATTTGATTGTTTTTGTTTGTTTTCGGTTTCTTCCGTTTGCTTCATTGTTCCATTTAATGATAACTTATTATCAAATTGTAACGTTCTTATAGGGAACGGTATATTGATATTTTCTCTATCAAACGTTTTTTTCAGTTCTATGATTCCCTTGCTTTTTGCTCTAAATTTCTCTAAGGCATTCTCAGAATCTATCCAGTAGCGTATGGTAAAGTTGATGGAACTTCCACCAAATTCAGTAAAATAAAATTCGACGTCATCTGGAGAATCAATGTGGTCAAACGTGTCCACTATAGTTTGTCTTGAAAGCTTTTCCACCTGTTCTAAATCAGACTCGTACCCTACTCCGCAATCCAAGAGTACACGCATTTTTGTCGTTAATGCATAATTCTTTAATGGATTGTCAATGATCGTTTTGTTGGGAATAATTACAATATTGTTGTCCACCTCTTTGAGAACAAAATTACTTAGATTTATCTCAAGAACTTCTCCGGCAAAGCCTGTCGTTTCCACCCAGTCACCTATGCGTATTCTTTTCCTAAAAGATAATGCAATACCAGAGATTGTATTGGCCAAGGCACCTTGCATCGCTAAACCAATCACTAAACCAGAAATTCCTGCACCTGCCAGTAAAGACTTAATCGTACCACTAAGATTCATGACACTAAGCGCTAGAATAATTCCTGCGATAACAATTATGGTAGACGCTGTTCTTGCAATAAGTCGAGCAATGGATACTTGATCAACTTTCTTTTTTGCCAATTTTAAGACCCCTCGATATATCCATTTTGAAAGAAAATAAGATACAATCAGGAAAATTAGTCCGATAGCAAAGTTTGGTAAATTTGTGACAATAGCATCTATCCATGAATCTATTCTATCAGTGGCCTTTTTTGTTACGCTTGGAACATCAAGGTTCTGTAACATAATCATATAGATAATATTTTAGTTTATTTTATTAAAGTACCAATCTATTCTAAATTTAACTTTTGTCAATCGTTTTAACAGGGTTTAACTGTGGTTGGGAATTATTAACTTATCAAGATGTTAAAGCAGTTAATTTTTGTTAAGTTATAGTGATCAACTGAGTAAATCATCTTGGAAATATTTAACATTACAGGAATGAAAAAAATCTTTAAAAAAACGTACATCGCGCTTTTCAATAATATTTGGTTCTATCCTTCATTTATTGCGATTTTGGGATTAGTGATTGCTGTTGGGATCTCGTATGCTGAGACTAGGGGCTTGTCTTCGTACGTTATGGAGCGTATCCCGCAAATAATTATTGATAATAAGGATACTTCCCTTACTGTATTGAGTACGCTCATTGGCAGTCTTATTTCTATAATGGTTTTTAGTTTCTCTATGGTTATGATATTACTTAATCAGGCGTCAAGTAATTTTTCTCCACGTCTACTCCCCGGACTGGTATCAGATAGGAAACATCAAATTGTATTAGGGGTCTATTTAGCAACAATTATTTATTGTCTTTTTATAATGGTTTCTATTAAAGATATAAATTCAAAAACAGATCTTCCAGGATTTTCCGTTTTGTTAGCTATTTTCTTTATGATCGTATGTCTTTTCGCATTTATTTATTTCATACATACTATATCCCAAACCATTCAAGTAGGAAATATTTTGGAGAAAGTATTTCATACCGGCTGTTCTCGACTAAATAGTCTAATTGAAAATGAACGAAAACATGATTTCACAAAAGATACTCTTCCACAATTTGACCAATGGAAAACGTATCCTTCGAAGAAATCCGGATATTTCCAGCAACTATTCCTGGAGGATCTTCTTGAGATCCTAAAAGAGCATGATATTCAGCTTAGAATGTTGGCGTTCAAAGGAAAATTTGTTCTGGAGGGATCAAATCTCTTTCAATTATCTAAAGAAGCTTCAGAAGAAATCATCGAGAAAATCTACGCCTCCATGATATATTCTAACAGTGAACTTATAAAAGAGAATTATCTACACTCTTTCAAGCAAATCACCGAAATCGGCATCAAAGCTATGTCGCCAGGAATTAACGATCCAGGTACAATGCTCAACAGTCTTGATTATTTGGCTCAATTATTTGAACGAAGGATGAAAAAAAACGATATTGAAATTCATTTTGAAGAAGAAAATCCACTGATTTTCTACAATAGCATCTCTTTTAACACATTGCTTCACAATATCTTAATTTCAATTAGAACCTATTGTAGTCATGATTTGTTAGTGATTAAAAAAACCAGTAATATGCTGAATGAGCTTTTGACACTCACCTCAGAAAAAGATAGTTATTATAAAGATATTAAAGCTGAAATAGAGTCTCTACGGAAGAATTTTACATTAAACGATAACGTACTGGAAGATGATAAAAATGAACTGGATAATTTAATTTCTATTGATTAAAGATCATCAAGTTTTCTTACTTTCTCCAACATTTCATTGATTATTACCTTTTGATTTTCAAGAATTTTCTGAAGCATCTTGTTAGAATTTTTCTCACTTAGATGTTTCGTGTACTCCACTAAGCTATTATGCTCTCCTTTTAAAAATGATTCGAGAATAACTTCAGATGAAGAAAAAAGTGTCTGTTTATCAATATTCATCCAATACACTGGAGTTAAATTATTTTTGGTCGTGGTGGAAACGCTGGATTTAGATTGTTCAAATTTATACGAACTGCTATTTAATTGGTCTTGCAATTCAATGAGAAATGCACTACGCTGTAAGGCCTGACTCAATAAAAATTTTTTTAAACCTTTATGGGTTGCGAATTGTAATGCATGGCGATATTGATGTTCAATATGCTGATTATTGTCGATTAACGATTGAAGTTGTTCGGAACTCATAAAAAATTTCTTCATTTAAGTAGTTATCAAATTTATATCCCTAAATCATAGCTATTAATATAAATATTTTTTATAACTAAAAAAAATATGTTTAAAGCACATATTAATTTTATGGTTTGAGATATAGCTGTAACTTTAATGTGATAAAATGAGATTATGGAAAAGTCACAGAAATCAATAACGACAAGACTTAAAAAGCTAAGAGAAAATTATCAATTTTCTCAAAAAGAGATAGCCCATAAATTAGACATTACTCAGGGAGCCTACTCCCTTATTGAAAAGGGTCAAAATTCATTGACCACAGAACGTTTAATGCAATTATGTAAAATCTATGATGTTACCCCGGATCATATTCTAATAAGCGAAAATAATTTTGTTCGCCTAAATACTACAAATGGATTTGTACCCCTAATAAAAGTAGATGCGAGAGCCGGTTTTATTGAAAACAGAGATAACTATACGTGGCTAGAAACACAAGAAATGTTTAAAATCCCTGGGTTTGAACCGGCAGAAGGTCAAATGCTATTTGAGGTTGAGGGCGATAGTATGATGCCCACATTGCTCAATGGAGATATTCTCATAACACAGGAAAACACAAATTTGAGTAACATTTTGGACGGTTCTATCGTTGTTGTGGTGACAGAGGATGCAGTGTATACTAAGCGACTAAAAAAAGATCTTAATAATGATGCGGTAATTCTTATAAGTGATAATAGTAAGTACGATAATCAAACCATGACCGTCAATAAAATCCAACGAATTTTGGTTGTTAGAGGAAAGATTACTTCTTCACTAAATGTGGTTGATCTGGATTCAAATATTCGCGTTAGAAAACTAGAATCTGAAGTGGATCACCTCAAAAACAGGCTAAATGAAGTCATTAAGAAGATAGATCAATTATAATTTTTAATTATATCTTTATCTCATAGATAGTCAAATGAAAATAAATTGGTATTTAGTGGCTTTAATAATGATCGGATTTTTTGGTCGGTCACAAGAAATTGCTGTCTTAAAATATAGTGGCGGAGGCGATTGGTATTCTAATCCTACTGCACTCCCAAATCTCATCCAATATTGCAATACACATATACAAACTGCCATAAGCGATAAACCAAAAACAGTAGAACCAGGTAGCACAGATTTATATCAGTATCCCTTTATCCACATGACCGGTCATGGGAATGTCTTTTTTACTGCCCAAGAAGCTGATAACCTTAGGGAATATCTCTTGAGTGGAGGATTCTTACATATCGATGATAATTATGGAATGAATACGTATGTTCGCCGCGAGTTAAAAAAGGTGTTTCCAGATAAAGAATTAGAAGAGTTACCCGCAGACCATCCTATATTTTCAAAAGCATATACCTTTAAACAGGGAATTCCAAAAATTCATGAGCATGATGGTAAACGCCCGCAAGCGTTTGGTATTAACATTAACGACAAACTTGTCCTACTCTTTACCTATGAAGTAGATTTAGGTGACGGGTGGGAAAATCCAGAAGTTCATAATGATCCTCCCCAAGTGCGAGAAAAAGCATTAAAAATGGGAGCAAATATTATCAAATACGCCTTTGAGCTTTGATACTGTAATGAACGATCAGTTGTCCCATAAACAAGTTTTGTTTAAGAAAGTGACTTATTCACTCTCGTTACTTACAGATCGCATTTCAAGCCCTTCAAACCTTGGAGGTATTTTTAGATCTTCAGATGCATTTGGTATTGATAAGCTTTATCTCTTTAGCGAAAACATTAATTTGTCCACACCAAGATTTCTAAAGGCTTCACGAAATACAGAAAGAGCAGTAAATTATCAATGCATTAAGGATCCTCTAATTGTAATCAACGACCATAAAGACGAGGGTTATCTTATTCTGGGACTAGAAATTACACGTAAAAGTATTCCCATTCAAGATTTAACCTTACCACCTAACCAAAAAGTATTGCTTGTTGCAGGGTCAGAACAATATGGTGTTTCACCTGAAATTCTTGCGCTGGTCGATCACACGATCCATATTGAAATGATGGGGCAAAATAGCAGTATGAATGTTACCAATGCACTATCTGTGGCATTTTATTCAATTACTCAAAAATTAGCGTATGAATAGTAAGCAAATAAGTTATGGTATTATAAGAGCGGTACTTATTTTAGGACTCATTGTATTACTTGGATATGTTATTTTTCAAATAAGAGTCATATTTCTATACATTCTATTTTCAAGTGTCATTAGCTTACTGGGTAGACCCCTGGTCATTTTTCTTCGGAATAAATTAAAATTCCCTCGTGATCTGGCTGTGCTTTTCGTATTATCCATCATTTTTGGATTGCTCATTGGACTGTTTTATATCCTAACGCCGCTGATCGTTGAACAAGGCAAACAACTTACAGAGATTGATGTCGAGACCTATAAATATAATCTTCAAAATTTTGTCTTGGAAATCGGTGAATTTTTCGGCGTAAGCAAATTAGAAATGTATAATTACATTTCAGAATCTGAATACGTTAAAGAATTCGATATGAATGTCATCTACAAGTTTATAAGAAATGTATTTGGATCTATTGGTAATCTACTCATTGGTTTTTTCTCTGTCTTATTTATATCGTTCTTTCTATTAAGGGATAGCTCCATACTGATCAATAGTATTTTGGTATTTGTTAATAAAGGAGAAGAAGTTAAAGTGAGACTAGTATTTGACCGAATCAAAAATCTACTCTCTCGCTATTTTTTAGGAGTCTTTACGCAGTTGGGAATTATTTTTTCACTTAACAGCATTCTATTGCTTTTCATTGGTGTTGACAATGCAGTAACGATTGCGCTCATTTGTGCTATTCTTAATATTATACCCTATCTAGGACCGATTATGGGATACAGTTTAATGGTCCTTTTTGTTATATCAAATAATTTAGGACTAAATTTTAGTATAATAGTTTTTCCTCAATTGGTAAGCATAACCTTAGGATTTTTGATAATTCAGCTCATTGATAATCTCCTAAATCAACCCATCATATTTGGTAAAAGTGTGAAAGCACATCCTTTGGAGATTTTCGTCGTAATCATAGCATCAGGCTTTTTGTTTGGTGTTTTAGGAATGATTATCGCTGTTCCTACCTACACTGCAATTAAAGTTATTGCTAGTCAATTTTGGAGTGATTATAAAATTGTAGATCGATTAACCCGAAATTTCAAATCAAATTAACATGAATATGGAGAACCTTCTTGCAAAAGATGTTCAACAATATATCCATGCCAATCGTGAAACAGATATAGTACTATTTAGTCTTAAAAAAAGTCCGTTTGCAAATATCTCCTCAATCGATTTAACCAATCAAATCCAAGGCTGGCAAAAGATCAAAACTAAAGTCCCTTCCTGGTATACAGCCGCTCCTCTGCTCTTTCCTCCTAAATTAAATTTGGAGCAAACCTCTTCGCAAATGTCATCAGAATATAAAGCCCAACTCATCAATGGTAAAACCCTGGTTGATTTAACCGGCGGCTTTGGAGTAGATACGTTTTTCATAGGCAAGTCATTTCAAAAAACCATTCATATTGAACAAAACGAATCACTATCTGCGATTGTCAAACATAATTTTGATATACTGAAGAGAGACGACATTACTTGTATTTCATCCAACAGCATAGCATGGCTCCAAACTAGAAAAGAGCGGTATGATTGGATATATGTGGATCCTGCAAGACGAGGTCGGGATGGTAAAAAATTAGTTCAACTGATCGATTATGAACCCAATCTGACTCAGCAACTACCCCTGCTTTTTGAACATACGAACTGCATAATGATAAAAACCTCGCCTATGTATGATATTAATGCAGGGATCAAAGAGCTAAGTCATGTCTCACAAATTCATATCCTTGCTATAAATAATGAAGTTAAAGAGCTTATTTTTATACTTGAAAAGAATGGTACAGGAACTCCTAAGGTAAAAGCTGTAAATTTCACAAAGCGTACAATGGAGCAGTTTGAGATTACGCTTAACTTGGAAGATGAAGCCCAAGTATCATATGGTGAACCCGAGAAGTATCTCTACGAACCTAATGCGGCAATCATGAAAAGCGGAAGATTCAAAAGTCTTGCTGAAGCTTACCAACTCAAAAAAATACATCCTAATACGCACTTATATACCAATTCTAGTTTGATCAACTTCCCCGGACGAAGATTCAAAATACAAACAGTACTCCCCTATTCCCCTAAAAACATCAAAAAACAACTCGCTGGTCAAAAAGCTAACGTTGCCACTCGTAATTTTCAAAATTCTGTGAAAGAACTAAAACAAAAGTTCTTCATTAAAGATGGCGGGGAGGAATATCTTTTCTTTACAACAACCTTAAATGATCAAAGAATTTTGATCAAAACAATCAAAGCATAAGGTTTTCGTCATTCACCGACAAAATGCATTTTCGTCAAAGAAATACATTCATCAACTCGTTTAACTGTTTATTTAGTTATTATAATGCTGATATCATGATAGTTATAAAACTATTTTAGCGCGATTTACGATCATCTTTAACCCCGCTTGATCATTCTATTTGTTAATTTATTGTTAAATATATATGCATTTTGTCGTTTACATGTGTTCCATGTCGTATGTTTGTCTTGTCAATACGAAATAACAATACCAAAATCCTACTATTATGAAAAAGTTTGTTTACACCTCCGCTCTAGTTTTCGCCTTCGCTCTTGCTCTTGTTGCCTTTAAAGGAAACTCTAACAGTGAAGCTACAACTGCTAACGCCATGCACATGACAAATATCAATAATATGGCCTTATACATGACTATTGAAACAAACTTCTCTCCTATCATCACTGAGGTAGCCTCTGTATCTGCCTATAAAGATTATGATGATAATTCATTCTTTTACTTAGTAGAGGGATTTAAAAACGATACTCCTACTACCTTTATGCTTAAGATTGATGAGCAGGATTATGTAAACCAAACCTATACCTACATCGACTTCTCTAACATAACTATCAACGATAATACCCAATTCTGTACCACAAGAGGTGCGAGCAGTAAGTTCTTACCTGCTAAAGAATGTTCTCCCCAAGATAATACATTAGCTAAAATCTGTGCAGTGTTTCAAGATGGAAACTGCTTGTAATAGAACTGCTGTTGACGCACTAAGTCCCCATTTTAAAATTCCCTTTGTGGGATTTACGGGGCGCTTAACCTACTATTGGGATTAAAAAAACCTTCACATCTTGTGAAGGTTTTTTTTCTTTTATTATGAAGGAGTACCAGTTAAAGCCACGTCTTAAAATGTATTTAAAAACGTCCTAAAGCACGTTAATATTAATCTCCAATATATTTCTTCCTCGTATTTTTAAATAAAAAATCATCCATGACAATATTTGAAGCACTTAGAAAGGACCATGACATTCAAAGAGAACTTTGTGATAAACTAGTCAATACTTCTGGTAAGAATGACCTACGTAAGAACATGTTCCATAAACTTAAACGAGAATTACAGTATCACGCCGATGCCGAAGAGCGCTTTTTTTACGCTCCTCTTATTAAAGAAGACTTAACCCAGGATAAAGCCAGACACAGTATCAGCGAACACAAAGATATTGATGATCTTATTGAAAAGCTGGAGGAAACCGATATGGATAGTTCTGCCTGGCTTACTTACATGAAACAGCTGCAGCATCAGGTTGTTCATCATCTGGATGAAGAAGAACATGAAGTTTTTCAACTTGCGGGAAAAGCCCTCAATGAATCTGAAAAGTCATCGTTATCCAAAAAATACAACACTTACATGGAAGACGTCAGAGATGAGTAGCTTTTTTTCACTAAAAAAGCCTCCAAATCATTCAGATGATGGAGGCTCTTTTTATCGATATTACTGATTAGTTGTTTCCTAAGATAATCGGTAATCCACTATCCCCAGAACCAATCACGATGACCTTAGCATTGGGAGATTCTGCTAACTTCATCGTAGCATCTACTCCTTTATCCTGTAAAATTTTGTCGGTTAGTGATGCGCTTAATATTCGGTTAGCATCTGCTTTACCCTGCGCTTCAATACGTACTTTTTGCGCTTCTTTTTCTGCTGTCACTAGTCTAAACTCATACTCTAATGATTCTTGTTCTTGCTTTAATTTGCGCTCAATAGCCTGCTTGATGGTAGGTGGCAAGGTTACGTCTCTAATTAAAATATCATTTATTTGTATGTATTGAGGTTCAACAATTTTTTTTGTTTCTTCTAAGATTTCATCTTGAATAGCATCCCGTTTACTGGAGTACAATTGCTCTGGTGTATAACGTCCTACGACACTTCTAGCAGCACTTCGAATGGCTGGTTGTAAAACTCTACTGCTGTACTCAAGTCCTTTTTGGTTATGTAATTTCCCTAAGTTTGCATATTCAGGCTCATACAAAACTGATGCATCTAACTTTATATCCAGCCCGTTTGAGGATAATACAGACATTTTCTCTGGCATTTCCTGTTGGCGTGTTTCGTAATCAATTACTCTATTCCATGGTGCGACTAAGTGAAAACCTGGACCCATCGGTCCTTTTTCTGGATCAACACCATCTCCTAAAGTTTCGTATAATACTCCTGCATGACCTGAGTCTATGGTGACCGTAGACTTAGCAAGAATAATCACAAGTATGATAATCCCTATAATAATTGGTAATCCTATTTTTGGTAATCTTTCCATTCTCTTATATTTATATTAAACCGTTATATTTTCTTAAAAACCACTCGATGGAAAATAACGTTACAATCAAAGCAAGTAGATATTTCCAATCGATCAAAGGTACAACCTTATCCTGACCTATTTGTACAGGAGTATATTTCTCATCTGCCATCAGTCTGTTTATCATTTCTTCCACTTGATAGGGATAAAAAACCGTTCCATTCGTATTAGTAGCTAATGCCTTAAGCTTTGTTACATCTGCGCGTAAAAATTGCGCTTCAGCATTAAAAGGAATTAAGGTGAAACTACCTGAAGCTGATATATTCTTATCGGCAACCTTTACTGTAAAATCATACTCTCCAGGTGGCATATCACTCAGTTTTACTTGAAAATTGTTCGCTTTAAGCAACATTGGTCGATTGATCTTTTCATTCGTTTCTTTATGTGAAAGTGAAATTGTTAACGATGCTCCCGGATCAAATTGATAGTTCTTATCTACATAAGTAGCTCCAATGATCAGATTTTCTCCTCCATTATAAAACGAGGTGTAATCTAAACTTAGTCGGCTTCGTTTTTTAGTTGATGATAAAAACTGAACCAAACTATTTACAAACCCGTCAAAAGACTCAAAACTCTCTGTATCCCGATAACTCTTAGCTCTCCATTTCCAACTATTCTCACCCAATAAGAAAACCATACGTCGTGAATTTTCTTCTACAGAAAAAAGCAGCGGATCTGTAGTATTAAAACTACTGATCTGGCGATAAAGTAGCACCTCATGGGGTTTGGTAATCGATATTTTCCCGAAGCTATCGTTTAATGGTGGAAAATCACGAAACCCTATATCTTCAAATTGAAATACTGAATAATTAGGATTGAAAACCGGCAAATAATCTTCGGTTTGCGTTGTGTTTTGTTTTTCAATTCCGTACTCAGTTAACAATGTGTAATCAGTCTGGGTACCCGTGATGACTAAAGAATTTATGCCGATTGCTTTACTCTTATCCAGGTACAACTTGAGTCCAGCATTTGGTTGATAAAATACCAGCATTTGATAATCTTCTACTGAAATATCCCCGGTAGGATTAATTTTAATTTCAGCTTCACGCTGTTCATTCCCTTCTATAGCAGTCTTTATAGCTCCTAAATCAGGATGAACAAAAGAGGAAAGTATAAGCACTTTAGTGCGTTCATCGATCACTTCAATTCCAAAATAAGCCGAATTATTCTCAATATTTTTTTCATCCTGTAATGGACTCAATCCAGCAACATAGGTTTGGACACCAGTCTGAGTTGCCTTTACATTAAAACTAATGATTTGAGTGCTATTCTCATTAGAAAAACGCACCTCTCTCGTATAAACCGTTTGTCCATTTTTACGTAAACTAAAAGTGGTTTCAATATCTCCTTCACCACTATACCCTAAAATTGCTTCAACAGGGAACTCATTGTTCAAATAAGAATAACGATTAACATTAAGGTGTTTTATATACACATCATTATAATGCGTTGTATCCCCAACGATTAAAGGATAAACCACATGCTCTTTTGGTAAATTTACATATTGATAATCGCGTCCGTATGTTTGATTGCCATCAGTGACGACTATTATTGGAGCGGTGGATTCATTATGAATACGAGCAACATCGCTTAAGGCTTTTTCTACATTGGTTTCTCCTTGCGCAAACGAAAGCTTATTTGACAAACTCAATTCTGATCCAAAACGATATTGTTTCACTTCAAACCGTTCATTAATCTCTTCATTTGCGCTTAACGCGGAAACTAATTTCTTTACTTGAGTTGTGTCTGCAATACTGGTGAGAGAGGATGAATCATCCGTCAAAATTGCCAAAACAGGTTTTACAATAGTATAAGTAGTTTGCTTGATACTTGGATTAATCAGAAGAAGCAACAGTAAAAAAACCGAAGCAAATCTTAAACCAAGATACCACCACCGCAGTTTTAGGGCTTTTTTCCTCGCTCCATATTGAAACCATGCTAATCCCGCCGCAAGAATTACAGCAAGTACAATAAGAAAAATGGTCAAAGTGGACATAGATTTCTTCTACATGATAGAATTAATAAACGCGCTGAAATTATCACGTTCAAAACGCTAAACTAAAATTACTATACTTCTCTAGGTTAACATCCCGCCATCCACGTTCAACACCTGTCCTGTTATATAACTACTTAAATCACTAGCTAGAAAAACACATGCATTTGCAATATCTTCAGGTGATCCTCCACGTTTCAATGGAATAGCATCTCTCCAACCTTGCACGGTTTTCTCATCCAGTTTTCCGGTCATCTCGGTTTCAATAAATCCCGGTGCGATCACATTTGTACGAATGTTTCGGGAACCTAATTCCAGTGCAAGCGATTTTGAAAAGCCAATCATCCCTGCCTTAGAAGCGGCATAGTTCGCCTGACCGGCATTTCCTTTTACACCAACCACAGAACTCATGTTCACAATACTACCATGTTTCTGCTTAAGCATGGGACGTAAGATAGCCTTAGACATATTGTAAATGGATTTTAAATTTACCTCTATGACCTTATCAAAATCTTCTTCACTCATGCGCATCAACAAATTGTCTTTGGTTATACCCGCATTATTAATCAGCACATCAATTGACCCAAAATCCTTAAGCACATCTTCAACCAGAGTTTGCGCTTCATCAAAATTAGCTGCATTAGATTGATATCCCCTAGCTTTCACGCCAAGATCTTCAAGCTCTTTTTCCAATTGATCAGCCGCTTCTTTTGAGGAATTATAGGTAAAAGCCACATTAGCGCCATGCTGAGCAAATACCGTTGCAATACCTTTACCTATCCCCCTACTCGCCCCTGTAATGATAGCGTTCTTTCCTTCAAGTAATTTCATATAACTGTAATTTTATAGTCTGTTCTGGTTTCCCTCAAATATAACAAACGCAAATTCGATTTCAATAAAAAACCCCTTGAATAATTAGCGTAGCAAAATTCAAAGGGTTGATATATTGAACTAGGACGATTACCCCATAACTTCTGCTACTTTCTTACCAATTTCTGCTGGAGAGTCCACCACATGGATACCGCAGTCTCTCATGATCGCTTTTTTAGCCTGAGCTGTATCTTCACTACCACCAACAATAGCACCGGCATGACCCATAGTTCGTCCAGCAGGAGCCGTCTCACCTGCAATAAATCCGACTACAGGCTTGGTACCATGTTCTTTCACCCATTTAGCAGCATCTGCTTCTAACTGACCTCCAATTTCACCAATCATCACAATACATTTTGTCTCCTCATCATTCATAAAAAGTTCAACCGCTTCTTTTGTCGTAGTTCCAATGATTGGATCTCCGCCAATACCAATTGCAGTAGAAATTCCTAAGCCTTGTTTTACCACTTGGTCTGCAGCCTCATAGGTTAAGGTTCCAGATTTTGAAACGATCCCGATATTTCCTTTCTTGAAAACAAAGCCGGGCATGATACCCACTTTAGCTTCCTCTGGAGTAATAACTCCGGGACAATTAGGACCGATAAGTCGGCAATCTCTATCCTTTATGTAAGCTGCAGCTTTGACCATATCACCTACAGGAATACCTTCTGTAATAGTTATAATCACTTTTATACCGGCATCTGCTGCTTCCATAATTGCATCACCGGCGAATGCGGGAGGCACAAAAATGATGGTTACATCTGCTCCGGTTTCTTTCACCGCTTCAGAAACTGTATTAAAAACAGGCTTATCCAAATGTTTTTGTCCTCCTTTACCCGGAGTGACACCACCAACTACATTCGTACCGTACTCGATCATCTGGCCGGCGTGAAAGGTTCCTTCACTACCAGTAAAACCTTGAACTATAATTTTTGAATCTTTATTTACTAGAACACTCATGCGTTAAATTTTTCGCCACAAATGTAGGCGTTTATTGGTTAATTATTTGTTGAAATTATGCTTAATTTAAGGAAGGAAGGACCGAATATTTTCAGGTTCGTCGCTATACGGCTGACTGATTTGAAATCCTTTTCTCATTCGATTCTCTTCAATCTCCCAAATGGCGATGTAATGACCAAGAGCAACCTCTTCATCAGGGTTTTCTATCATTCTAACATAATCAGTATATCGAATCGTTACTTTATTTCCTTCCTGAATAAGATGAGATATGTTGGACCGGATTGATTCATAAGATTTTCCCATCTCTTTGACAAGATTTGAAATATCGCTGTACGTTAGTTTGTTAAATCCTTCACTGCTATTCCAGTACAGTTCAAGTTCTGGGTGTAAATATTTTGCCAGAGTATCTATAGAACCAATAAAATCTGATTCATAAAAAGATTTGACCAATTCTTTTGCGTTTGTCATGAGGGATTAACCTTTATGTGTTTTATAACATTGGGCAGCGCTTTAATAGCAGCTGCTTCTTTAAACTTGATTCTAAATTCATCTGCAGGAGAACCAAAATAACGTTGATTACCTGCCAAACTCTTACCTACACCAGATTGTGCCAAAATTACTGACTTTGGTCCAATCGTAATGCCGCTGATCACACCTACCTGCCCCCATATCGTGACTTCATCTTCAATGACAACACATCCTGCGATTCCTGTTTGAGAAGCGATAAGGCATTTTTTTCCTATGACCGTGTCGTGACCTACTTGTACCTGATTGTCAATCTTAGTTCCCTCACCAATCGTTGTATCGCCTGTAACTCCACGATCAATGGTACAGGCAGCTCCTATATCCACATGATCTTTAATCACTACGCGCCCACCGGATTTTAGCTGATCGTATCCCTCTGGTCGATTTTTATAGTAAAAACCAGCAGCACCTAGCACCGTATTGGCATGTATCGTCACATGATCTCCAAGCACGCAGTGGTCATAGATGGTTACATTAGGATGAATGATACAATTTTCGCCAATTATAACATTATTTCCAATAAACGCATTAGGTTGAATGATGGTGCCCTTCCCTATTTTTGCAGAGTCTGCTATTGAGGTCTTCGCCGAAGTAAAAGGTCGAAAGTAAGTGGTAAGTTTATTAAAATCTCTAAAAGGATCATCTGAGATTAACAGTGCTTTTCCCGTAGGACAGTCCACTGTCTTATTGATAAGAACAACCGAAGCTTCACTTTGTAATGCCTTATCATAATATTTAGGATGATCTACAAATACAATATCTCCCGCAGTGACCACATGGATTTCGTTCATTCCAAGAACTTCAAAATCTTTATCTCCTACAAAATCACAATCGATTAGTTCGGCAATTTCTTCAATATTATATGTGCGCGGAAACTTCATTTAGATTCTATTCCTTAACACGTTCCTTATAGGTACCTTTGTCTGTTTCTACTTTAATTTTATCTCCTTCATTAATGAATAAAGGTACATTGACGCGCGCTCCTGTTTCTAGAACAGCAGGCTTTGTCGCATTCGTTGCTGTATTCCCTTTAACACCTGGTTCAGTAGACGTTACTTCAAGCTCAACGGTAGCAGGCATCTCTACAGAAAGTGGCATGTTATCTTCTGTATTGATCAACACGGTAACTACTTCACCTTCTTTTAAAAGGTCTGGCATATCTAACGCCTGCTCCTGTAATACAATTTGCGTGTAATCATCTGTATTCATAAAATGATATCCGGTTGGATCACTGTATAAAAATTGAAATTTATGCGTTTCAACACGCACATCCTCAATTTTATGTCCCGCAGAAAAAGTATTATCAATTACCTTACCCGTAGTTACACTTTTTAATTTAGTTCTTACAAACGCCGGTCCTTTACCCGGTTTTACATGTAAAAACTCAATAATTTTAAATATATCGTGGTTATACTTTATGCATAATCCTTTGCGAATATCGCTTGTACTTGCCATACGTTTTTTCTAATTAATTTGAAAAATATCCTTTCATGATTCCACGTTGTGAGCCTTTGATAAACTCTAAAATGTCATCACGTTCAGGAGTTGCAGCCATTTCAGCTTCGATGATCGAAGCTGCCTGCGAATTATTGTAATTTTGTTGATATAGAATTCTGTAGATGTTTTGAATCTCCCTGATTTTATCGGTGGTGAACCCTCTGCGGCGTAGACCGACAGAATTAATTCCAACATAAGAGAGCGGTTCTCGGCCTGCTTTTACATACGGTGGAACATCTTTACGCACTAAAGAACCTCCCGTCACAAAGGCATGAGATCCTATGCTGCAAAATTGCTGTACTGCAGCCATCCCGGCCAGTACGACGTGATCGCCCACAGTAATATGACCTGCTAAGGTACTGTTGTTAGAAAAAACACAGTTATCACCTACAATACAGTCATGAGCAATATGGCAATACGCCATGATCCAACAGTTCTTGCCGATTTGGGTCTTCATACGATCATTGGTACCTTTATTAACGGTAACGCATTCTCTAAGCGTAGTACCGTCACCAATGATGGTTAAGGTATCCTCATCCTGATACTTAAGATCTTGAGGTACTGCAGAAATTACTGCTCCCGGAAAAATATTTACGTTTTTCCCTATACGTGCCCCTTCCATGATGGTAACATGAGGACCAATCCATGATCCCTCGCCAATCTCAACATTGTTGTGAATGACAGAGAAGGGTTCAATGACCACATTTTTGGCAATTTTTGCCCCGGGATGAACGTATGCTAAGGGTTGATTCATAGACTATTGATCTTTTACTTTTACAATTTGCGCCATTAACTCTGCCTCTGTTGCAAGTTTACCATTGGCGTAGGCGTATGCCTGCATGTGGCAAATCCCCCTGCGAATAGGAGATAATAACTCTGCTTTAAAGATAAGCGTATCCCCGGGAACAACTTGTTGTTTGAACTTAACCTTATCAATTTTCATAAAGTAGGTAAGGTAATTTTCAGGATCAGGGACGGTGCTTAGTACTAATATTCCGCCGGTTTGCGCCATGGCTTCAATCTGTAATACCCCCGGCATAACCGGTGCACCGGGAAAGTGACCTTGAAAAAAGGGCTCATTCATGGTTACATTCTTTACACCTATGACCATTTTTTCAGTTAACTCATAAATCTTATCCAGCAGTAAAAATGGCGGACGGTGAGGCAACATATTCATGATCTGTACCACATCCATTAAAGGGGGTTGATTTAAATCAACCGTAGGAACGTTATTCCTTTTTTCGATCTTAATGATCTTAGCCATTTTTTTGGCAAACTGAGTATTGACAAAATGCCCTGGTTTGTTGGCGATTACTTTTCCGCGAATGCGGGTGCCGATTAATGCTAAATCACCGATTACGTCCAACAGTTTGTGACGTGCAGCTTCATTAGGATGATGCAAGGTAAGGTTGTCTAAAATTCCATTCGGCTTGACCGAAATATTATCCTTATTAAAAGCAACCCTTAGTTTATCCATTGTCTCTGGCGAAAGCTCTTTATCTACATAGACAATAGCATTGTTGAGATCACCGCCTTTAATGAGGCCGTGTTCCAGTAACGCTTCAATTTCATGGAGAAAGCTAAAGGTTCTGGAGTCTGAAATTTCGTCTTTAAACTCTGATAAATGCTTGATAGAGGCATTTTGAGTCCCGAGTACTTTCGTCCCAAAATCTACCATAGTAGTTACCTGGTACTCATTAGAAGGCATCACGATAATTTCACTGCCAGACTCTTCATCTGTGTAAGAAATCACTTCTTTGACCACATATTCTTCGCGATCAACATCTTGTTCTTCTATTCCCGCCTTCTCAAGTGCCTCTACAAAGTACTTGGATGATCCATCCATAATGGGAGGCTCTGCAGCATCTAACTCAAGTAAAATATTATCTACTTCTAATCCTACACAGGCTGCAAGAACATGCTCAGATGTTTGTATGGTGACTCCGCGTTTTTCAAGGTTAGTACCGCGATTGGTATTTACCACATACGTTGCATCTGCCTCTACAATCGGCTGGCCTTCTAAATCTACACGCTTAAAGGCGTATCCATGATTAGGTGGTGCAGGTTTAAAGGTTAAGGTTACTTCTTTGCCGGTATGAAGTCCCACTCCCTTAAGTGTGACTTCTTTTTTTATGGTACGTTGTTTTGTAGATGTTGAAATCATTTCAAATCCATTTTACGTTGTATATCGTTTAATTCTTTGACGGTTTGAGGCAGGTTTTTAAAGAGTACATAGGATTTATTATAATCCCCGTAATTAAGTGCCGGTGAGCCCTGCAGGACTTCATCATCTTTTACATTTCTCCCAATGCCTGATTGTGCCTGGATTTTAACGCGGTTACCTATGGTAATATGCCCAACTATTCCTACCTGACCACCAATAAGACAGTGTTTTCCAATTTTTGTGGAACCCGCAATGCCAGATTGTGCTGCGATTACAGTATGTGCTCCAATTTCAACATTATGAGCAATCTGGATTTGATTATCCAATTTGACTCCTTCTCGTATTATGGTTGATCCCAGCGTTGCTCTGTCAATCGTTGTACCGGCACCCACATCGACGTGATCCTCAATGATCACATTGCCGGTTTGCGGAATTTTCTCGTATTGTCCATTTTCATTAGGCGCAAAACCAAAACCATCTGCGCCAACGATTGCTCCGCTGTGAATGACACAGTTATTTCCAATAATACTTTCTGAATAAATCTTCGCTCCTGCAAAAACGACTACATTATCACCCATCGTTACGTTATCTCCAATGTATACGTTTGGATAAATTTTTACGTCCTTTCCAAGTGTGACATTATCTCCCAAATAACTAAACGCACCTACGTACAGGTCATCCCCGTAGGAAACATTTTCTGATACAAAACTAGGCTGTTCTATTCCAATCTTGTTTAGTTTCACTTTGTTATAGTACTCAAGCAAGGTAGAAAAAGCCGTGTACGCATCTTGAACCTTAATTAAGGTCGTAGTAATATCCTTCTCTGGTATAAAATCATCATTTACAATGCAAACACTGGCATCTGTATCGTAGATAAAGGATGTGTACTTGGGATTAGCGAGAAAAGTTAACGAACCCTTTTTACCCTCTTCAATCTTTGCCAATTGAGAAACCTCTACTTCAGGATTACCTTCTACTTCACCTTGAAGAATTGAGGCAATTTGGGCGGCTGTAAATTTCATCTTGACAAAAATAGAAAAATTGAACTAATCTTTAGGATAGCAAGCGTAATATTTGGTTACGGTAGAACTAAGTGCCTCCAGATTAAGCTGATCTGAAGCTTTAGCCACATCTGTAATTTTTCCGTTTTTACGTAAAATCAAAATGTTCTCTTTATCAGCCTGATATGCGAGGTTAGAAATTTTACCGCTAAAAACAAAATAGTTTGCTTCCGCAGCAGTAATAGTAAGCTGCTTTACTACTGCCTCCTTATGTCGTACTAGCTTTTGTTGATCTATGGGCTTATTTTTTAGCTTGACCTTTAATAAATCACGATGAATGATCATTGCTGAAAGTTTAGATAATACAACATCCTCATGGTGCTGCCAATCTTTCATGGCCATGACCAGATCATAATCATCCAACTGAGAAAATGTGGTTAAGGCTTTCGCCGAAAAATCTTGCTGCCTAACAGAATGCTGTAAAAAATACCATAAGGCTTCACTGCATTTGAGTGATACTCCCTGCGCCACCAATTCCTTGGCTCTTTTAAGCATACGTATGAGTAATTGCTCTGCTACCAAACTTGTTTTATGAAGATACACTTGCCAGTACATGAGCCTTCTTGCAACTAAAAATTTTTCGACCGAATAAATTCCTTTTTCTTCAATCACCAACGTGTCGTCTACTACGTTAAGCATGGTAATGAGACGTTCACTGTTGATATTGCCTTCGGCTACGCCGGTATAAAAACTATCCCGCTTGAGATAATCCAGCCGATCCATATCCAACTGACTTGAAATTAACTGACACATAAATGAACGCTTGTACGAACCTGTGAAAATTTCAATCGCGAGATCTAACTTACCGCCGAATTCTATGTTTAGCTCACGCATGAATTGTAAGGAAATCCACTCATGGGAAATCCCATCCACGATGCTATGCTCCATAGCGTGTGAGAATGGACCGTGGCCTATGTCGTGCAGTAAAATGGCCAGTTGTAACGCCTCGGCTTCAGCTTCAGAAATTTCTACGCCTTTAAATCTCAGTACGCTAATGGCTTTTTGCATGAGATGCATTCCGCCAAGAGCGTGATGAAATCTGGTGTGATGTGCACCGGGATACACCAGGTAAGACATCCCCATTTGTGAGATTCTGCGTAAGCGCTGAAAGTAACGATGCTCAATCACATCAAAAATAAGTTCATTAGGAATAGTAATAAACCCATAAATTGGATCGTTTAATATTTTAAGTTTGTTGCGCTTTCTCACAGATTGCTTTTTCGGAATAATAGTTGAGTAAAAATAGTAAGATTACGATGAATGGATGGTGGGATAGTGTACAATTTATAGGATTCTAGTTTTTTGATTGTGAATGATACGTTAGAAAGTTGAAAGACGAAAGACGAAAACTATTTTCCAAAAAAACTAAGTACTATATACTGATGATTGCAACTTAAGAATCAGGAATCAGTACTCAGGACTAACGACTAGCAGCTAATAACTAAAGACTAAGGACTCCGGAATCAGGAATCAAGACTCAGGACAAGGACTAGCAGCTAAGAGCTAATAACTAACGACTAAAAATAAAGACTAATAGCTAAAAACTAATGACTAAGTACTAATAACAAACAATGAATAACTACTTATGAACAATATTAATATACTTTGGGTCGATGATGAAATTGATTTATTAAAACCACACATTCTTTTCTTAGAAGGTAAAGATTATGCGGTTACCACATGTCAAAGCGGCATGGAAGCGCTTGAAGAGGTCGATCAAAAACGTTTTGATATTGTCTTTTTAGATGAAAACATGCCCGGATTGACGGGATTAGAAACTCTATCAGAACTTAAGGAAAAGCAGGCGAACCTTCCTGTGGTTATGATCACCAAAAGTGAGGAAGAATACATCATGGAAGAGGCCATTGGCTCTAAAATCGCTGACTACCTGATCAAACCGGTAAACCCCAATCAGATTTTACTTAGTTTAAAGAAAAACCTGGATCACTCGCGCTTGATTTCAGAAAAAACTACATCTGATTATCAGCAGGAATTTAGAAAGATTGCCATGGATATGGCAATGATCAATGATATAGAAGGCTGGGTTGAGCTATACCAAAAATTGATTTACTGGGAACTTGCGCTTGAAAGCGTGGAGGACCCCGGAATGTTCGAAATCCTCACCTCACAAAAGTCTGAAGCCAACATGCAGTTTGGAAAGTTTATCGACAAAAACTATCCTGATTGGTTTAATGGCGGTGAAGCCCCGGTGATGTCGCATACGCTGTTGAAAGAGAAGGTTTTTCCACATTTGAAGCAAAAAGATCCTACCCTACTCATTGTGATTGACAATTTGCGTTATGATCAGTGGCGTGCCTTTGAACCTTTGCTAAATCCCTACTATAAAAAAATAGAAGAAGAAGCTTATTTTAGTATTTTACCTACGGCAACGCAGTACGCCCGAAATGCCATTTTTAGTGGATTGATGCCTGCCGATATGGAAAAATTGCATCCTGATCTTTGGCTCAATGATACCGAAGACGGCGGTAAAAATATGCACGAAAATGAATTCTTACAGGCCAACCTTAAACGGTCTGGATTAAACCACCTCAAAACCGAATACCACAAAATCCTCAACGCCAAAAATGGGAAGAAAATGGTAGATCAAATCAGGTCGTTTAAAAATAATGACCTGACTGTTATTGTGTATAATTTTGTAGATATGCTCTCTCATTCCAAGACCGAAATGGATATGATCAAGGAGCTTGCTTCTAATGATAAATCCTATCGTTCACTGGCAGAAAGCTGGTTTAAAAATTCGCCTTTGTTTGAATTGATTCAGCAGGCACAGCAACTCGGGTTTAAATTAATGATTACCACAGATCACGGTACGATCAATGTAAAAAACCCGTCTAAAGTTATTGGTGATCGCAATACCAGCTTGAATTTACGTTATAAAACAGGTAAAAGCTTAACGTACGAAGAAAAAGAAGTGCTGGCTGCCACAAACCCTAAGAAAATTCATTTACCCAGCATCAACATGAGCAGCAGTTTTATTTTTGCGAAGAATGATTACTTTTTTGCCTACCCTAATAACTACAATCACTATGTAAGTTATTATAGAAATACATACCAACACGGTGGTGTATCGCTGGAAGAAATGATCATTCCTTTTGTGCGGCTGGAGCCGAAGTAAAGTCCCCTCTTAATCTCCCCTAAGGGGAGAATATACTCATGGATTTGTCATGACTGCGATTTTCATGTCATACCTGCGCAGGCAGGTATCTTAATTGATTATTGGGCTTAAGGCGAAGAAAATTCTTTACTATGAAAAGATGATAAACAACCTCACCCTCTTTCCCTCCCCCAGAGGGAGAGGGAAGCCAGTGATTACAAGTAAAAAAAAAGTATAAGAGTACTCCAAAACACTGTGATATAAGCAAAAAGACTATGGTTAAATCTTAACGCTATTTTTTGGTATATTGCTTGATGATTTATGTGTTTAAATGAATGTTCAGCAAATAAAATATGAAATACAGCATATCATTTCAGGAAAGAGCAGCGCAAGCTATGATGCACTTATCCAAACAATTGCCGGTTACCTTAGAAGAGGCACGAAAGCAAGCCCAATGGCTCAAAAAAAACACCAGTACAAGGCACAGGAAACAAAAGATTTAATTGAGTTCGCCAGGTCGAATAATATTTTAATTGACACTATACCTCTTCATGATTTTGTATCTAGTGGAGCAGAACAAAAAGTTTATATCAAAGATACAGCACATGTTGTTAAATTGAACGATTGTGTATATTATGTTTCTTGGGAAGATTATTTCTATAGTCTTTTGCTTCACAACTATTTCTTTACAGATACTGCTTATGAATTCAAAGGCTTTTATTTACTTGATGACGTTCTGCACGCCGTTGTTCAACAACCTTACGTCAAGGCAAATTAATTAACAAATCTTGATAACGTTAATAAATTCATGATAAATAATGGATTTATTAATACCAGACGTCATGACTATCACCATCCACAACTGGGAATTATTATTGAAGACCTACATGATGAAAATGCTCTTACATCTGATGACTTGTTGTATTTTATTGATACTGTGTTCTATATTCTTCCCGAAGAATTTTGGTGAAATACACTTATATTGCCTCTAGAATATTTTAACCACTACCTAGCTAAGCTGCTGAGCTACTTTAGGTTTATATTCCGATTTAGCTTTTCACCCTTCGTAAGTAATTTAACGTCGACATTGTTAGCTGGCACACCTGCGCAGGCAGGTATCTCATATTGATTATTCCGCTTAGGGCAAAGTAAATTCTTTATAATGAAAGAATGATAAGCACCCTATGTGGAGAAGGAAGCCTACAATGCCTATGTTTGCAATATTCGTGTCCGTCCTACTTCGTCAAGCTCAGCATGAAGGAAGGAAGGAAAGTCTCGTCTAAAAGACAAGGTTGGGAGGTGTTATACATATAACAGTCATTTCGATCCGCCGGCTGGCGGAGAGAGAAGGGCGTACAGCTAAAAAGCCTCACGTAAAATTTCTAAAGATTCCCATATTGCTCCACCGCTAGTCTACTTCGCCAAAGTGGCTATTGCTACGAAGGCCGAGAAGTTATGGCGACACGCGGGCACAGGAATGACAATAAAAATCTAAAATAAGCTTCTCTCCCTTCCTGCCTTCGACGATCCGCCGGCTGGCGGAGAGAGAAAGGCACTATTAAAAGAACTATAAAATTTCCATCATTCTGGCAATCACTAATCTTACGGATTATCTTTACCCAAAAAAAGTGAAACCGCTCTACTCCACTACATACACCTTAAATCAACTTGACCAAGTAGCAGATGATGTTGCACAAATTATTTGCCAGCATAAATCATTAACCACAACCGTACTTTTTCGCGGAGATCTGGGTGCAGGTAAGACCACCTTGATCAAGGCATTATGCCGAAAATTAGGTGTAACCGATCGAATTTCCAGTCCAACATTTTCTCTCGTCAATGAATATAAAGCTGCAAACGGGTTGATTTATCATTTTGACTTTTACCGCATTGAAGATGAAACAGAAGCCTATGACATAGGATTTGAAGAATATGTAGCTACTTCTCATTGGAAATTTATCGAATGGCCGGATCAAATAAAGGGGCTTTTACCGGCAACATCTATCCAACTCGCGCTTAGCGAATTATCGCAGGATAACCGAGAAATTAACCTCTTTATCTAAAATACACCCAAAATCCTTGTTTTTATTGAATATGCAGTAGATTTAGCAATCCTCTACACATAATCAGGCAAAAATTCAATTTCACCAAAAAATCGCTAAAGATACGGCGAAGATAGTTCCTATGCCTAACTATTTTCATAGTAGGTTTGTACCATTAATACGAACAAACAAAACAACCTACGATTATGAAAACCAAGAATTTTATATTTACTTTAGCGGCAGTAGCAACCCTATCTATAACGACTATAAGTTTTGCACAACAACAACCACAGGAAAAATCTGAAACAAAAACCACAAAACAACTCCCAAAAGTTGAGAAAGCGGAAATCAAAATACCTACTAAAGGGTAGCCTGATCTCTTTTTTAATATTAGTTTCTCCATCAATATTTTATTTATATGAGAGTCTTCCGCGTGAAAGCGAATGGAAGACTTTTCTATTTACATATAATAGCGGGTACTTTCAAAATGTTCAGGTCGCATTTTGGACTTATATGAGTAAAATAGTTCCAATATACCTATTAACTATATGGTTTGTTACCTGTCGTAATTGGTGGTACCATGTTATTCTTGTTCCATTAATTATGTTTCTCTTTCAATTGTTTAATGCCATAAATGATGACGTTAGTTACTTTGACGTTATCGAAATTTGGTATATAATACCAGTTATAATAATCATAGTTCCTCTTGTTTATTTCATAAGAGTTAAAGTTTTTAATCCATTAGATAATATGTCATCTGAAGAATTAGAGAAAGAATTATCAGTCAGAAATACTATATGGGATTCGTTTAAAGATTTATTTCGATAGGGTCATTTCGATCCGCCGGATGGCGGAGAGAAATCTTACTGTCGCTAGCACTAATACGCTTGATAGGCATCGTGTAAAATACATTAGGATTTTCCTCTGTCGCTAGCGCTTATACTGTAGATAGGCTATGTGCAAAATACATTAAGATTTCTCTCTCTCCGCCAGCAGGCGGATCGTTCGAAATGACTAATTCTCTTCATTTACAATTAGGACATATGAGCCTCAGTCCCTACTTTTGCACTGCTATGGAAAAACTAAAAGAGCGTTGGGGAATTTCTTCCAATTGGCAATTGGTTATCATCTTTATTGTCTTTGGGATCACAGGATCACTCTCGGCCAAACTAGCTGAGCCACTCACACATCTCATAGGTTTGGATCAAGAACATATTAGCGGTTGGATTTACTGGCCGGTTAGAATACTCCTCATTTTTCCTATTTATCAATTATTATTGGTCTTTTTTGGCTGGATGTTTGGTCAATTCAATTTTTTTTGGACCTTTGAAAAGAAAATGTTTCGCAGACTTGGATTTGCGCGTTTTTTCCCAGATGAAGAACATTAAGATACATATCCTTACCAGTTGGTTGCTTGTTGCGGTATTCGCTTTACCTACGCTTCAGCAGGCACTTCATGCACTTGAGGGTCATACACACACGGTGTGTACAGATGCTTCGGTACATCTTCATCAAGGAGAAGCAGAGTGTGACTTACACGACTTTCAGCTTAATCCTGTCACCTATTTTCCGCAGGAAAATAGTACCATACGGGTAACAGCGCTATTTTCAACTACACACTGGAACTACTTATCAACACGTCTTGTTCCGCCATTCTCCACCAATCCACTTAGAGGTCCACCACAGGCATAATTCTTTAGCCGCCCTTATTTCTAAGTTTCACGTTAATTCACTTTTGTTGAAAAACATTTTGATCATTTGTTGCTGCTTATGCAGTAGCATATTCTATTCACAGTCCTGTTTATTTACGCTACAAGGACAGGTGATTGATTTTCATAATCAAGAACCACTAGCAAATGCACAGGTGTATCTCCCAGTCCTCAATCGTTCTACGATAACAGATCAGAAGGGTGAATTTGTCATTGATAACTTGTGCAATCTTAACATATACCTAGAAATTTATCATATCTCCTGTGAACCTTATCAAAAAGAGATCAGTTTTGAAACCAATAAACCTATCGTGTTCTACATGGAGCACCATTTGGAAGAATTAGAAGAAGTAGCTATGAAAACCAGTACTGTCGCCAGAGAAACCGTGTCTGCTCAAGAACAAACCTTAAGCGCTCAAGAGCTTACAGTGTTGAGCAGCGGCACGCTTGCAGATGCAATTAGTACAATGGGAGGAGTTTCAACCATTAGTACGGGTGGTGGTATTGTCAAACCTGTGATTAGAGGATTGACCGGTAGCCGGATCATTACTATGAACAATGGAGTGCGCATGCAAGATATGGAATGGGGTGATGAACATGCTCCGGCGCTGGATCTTAATAGTGCAACTTCTGTCAAAGTAGTGAAGGGAGCTTCGTCTTTACGCTATGGTAGTGATGCCATAGCAGGTATTATCGTACTAGATGCTAAATTTCCTAAACTTATAGATACGATTTCAGGCAACGTCAATCTAAGTGGTCAAACAAATGGCAGAGGTGGAAGTGTCTCTGCGACTATAGCAAAATCTACTGCCAAAGGATGGTTTTTTAATAGCCAGGGCTCTTACAAACGATTAGGAGATTTTGAAGCACCAGAATATGTATTATCTAATACAGGCTTACGCCAGGTAGGCTTTAATGCTCATGGTGGATTCAATAATTTTGAAAAAGGATTTGAGATACACTATAGTTTCTTTGATACGTCACTAGGTATTTTGCGGGCGGCTCATATTGGTAATAGTGATGATTTGATCACAGCAATCAATTCGCAAGAACCTAATGTAGTAAACCCATTTACCTATGAGATTGATAATCCATTTCAAGAAGTACAGCACCATCTTGTAAAAGCAGAATTTTTCAAACGATTTGCTGGTCTGGGAAAGTTAGATGTTCAATATGATTTTCAATTTAATGATCGCAAGGAGTATGATATTAGACGTGGAGGACGTAGTGAAATCCCTGCGATGGATCTTGATCTAACTACGCATACTGCTACAGCTAATTTTACCTGGGATTCGCTGGATGATTTTGTTATTGAAACCGGACTCTTAGGGAGGTATCAAATAAATTTTCCAAATCCTGATACTGGTGTACGCCGATTTATTCCAGACTACGATAAATATGAAGCAGGAGCATACGCTACGGGAAGAATGGATTTTTCTGAGAAAATATCTGTTGAAGCCGGCCTACGCTATGATCTGCATTATATTAACGCAAAAAAGTTTTATTTAGACACCAGATGGGAAGAAAGAAACTATGATGAGGACTTTTTTGATATTATAGTTGGTGATGACGAATTTGGTATAGAGTTGTTAACCAATCCAGAATTTACGTTCCATAATTGGGCTTTCTCTGGAGGGATGCAGTACCAACCAAATCCCGAAAATTCACTTTCGTTTAATTACAGTCTGGCACAGCGTCCTCCCAATCCGGCAGAATTATTTAGTGATGGCCTGCATCACTCTGCGGCACGAATAGAACTGGGCGATTTACGCAACGGCCAAGAGACTGCTCATCGATTGAGTCTGACGTATGTGTTGAGAAAAGACCGTTTTAAATTAAAAGTGGAACCTTTTTTCAATCCTATTGAAGATTTTATTCAACTTGAAACTGTTGGTTTGCAACTATCGATTAGAGGAGCGTTTCCAGTTTGGGAATATCAACAAGTTGACGCAACGTGGTATGGTGCTGACGTAAGTTCATCTGTACAATGGAATGATCAGCTATCGTCAGATCACATTTTTTCTTTTATTAAAGGATACAATCGTACTGAAGATTTACCACTTTTTGACATTCCTCAAATTAACATAACTCAAACTTTGCGATATAACGTACCATCTATTAATGCCAGTGCATCTATAGGTTCGCGCTTATTTTTGCAACAAAATGAAACACCACCAAACTTTTTTGTGTTTTCACAGTTAGCACAAGAAGAAGTTTTACTGCGAATCAATGATGCCCCTAAAGGATACCATTTACTGGACTTTACTTTTAGTAAGCATTTTACATTATCAAATAGAAATAATCTAATATTAAACGCATTGGGTACAAATGTACTCGATACCGCATTTCGAAACTATACCAGCAGATTAAGATACTTTGCTGATGGGATAGGCCGAAATATTTCACTTCAATTAATTTATAATTTTTAACCTTAATTCAAACACTCATGAAAACGTTCAAACTTTCTTTATTAGTAATCGCTACAGCTTTATTTTTTAGTTGTGATGACGATGATGACAATCCTGTACAAATAAATCCGGAAGAGTTAATAACCAGTGTAACCTTGGTTCTTGAAAGTCCAAGTGGAAATGTCACCCTATCTGCAACTGATGTAGATGGATTCGAAGGGCCCTCTCCTGTAGTTACTACAACGAATGGCGGTAATTTACAGGCAAATACTACCTACACAGTGACATCAATTTCACTTTTAGACAGCTCAGATCCTAATGATATTGAAAATATCACTGATGAGATCGAAGAAGAAGCCGATGAACACCAATTCTTTTATCAGATTAGCGGTCTTGATGCCACTGCATCTTACACAGATAGTGAAGCAGACTATGATGACGATAGCGACAGCGATTTGCCGGTAGGACTTTCTTTTACGTTAGTAACTGGGGATGCTAGTTCTGGCACGTTTACGCTTACATTAAGACATGAACTTGATAAAGAAGCCGCAGGTGTAGATGAAGGTGATATTACCAATGCCGGTGGAGAGACAGATACTTCTGTAACCTGGAATTTAGTAATTGAATAATTACAACGTTCTCAATATTAGCCAAAAAAAGCGCCGATCCCGGCGCTTTTTATATTATCCAACTATTATTTCTTTAGGTTTTTCTTTAGCAAATACATACATGTACAGCCAGGTGATCGTGAATGTGGGTATGATATCTAATCCAGGTAAAGCTTCTTCTACAAAAGCAATTTTACTTGCTATGCTTCCTACTTTGCCTTTATAGAGTTTTGTCATTGCCCAGGCAGAAATAGGTGCCCAGATGATATCAGATAATTCTCCTACAAATGGAATGGTAAAAGACAACATACCAATCGCGTCTAAGATCAATCCAATAAAGAGCTTTGTATATTTTTTTTCTAACATAGTGATGTTAATTAATTCACTATTCTTAAGCAAATAGTATTCCAAAAATACCAATTAATATTCTAATTTTAGGTTAGAGATGCGAAGTTTCATTTACAGAAGGCGAAGCTATAACTTCTTTGCATAGCCTAAGTTATGGCAAGAAGCTACAATGAAGCATCCTTTAAAATGAACAAGTATTCGAGACTAAAATTAGAATATTAATTGGTATTATCTTAAATCAGAACTAATCAGCTTCAGGAATTCTGTGCGGGTCTCCTGGCGTTCAAATTCGCCTCTAAATCCGGAGGTGGTAGTAGTAGAATTCTGCTTTTGCACTCCGCGCATCATCATACACATATGTGAAGCTTCAATCACTACTGCAACTCCTTTAGGCTTTAAGGTATTATTGATACATTCTAAAATATCGTGTGTAAGCCGCTCCTGTACTTGTAATCTTCGGGCAAAAACATTTACTATCCGCGGTAATTTACTCAATCCAACGATATGACCGTTTGGAATATAAGCAATGTGCGCCTTTCCAAAAAAAGGAAGCATATGGTGCTCACATAAGGAATATAACTCTATGTTCTTTACAATAACCATATCATTGTAATCTTCTTTGAACATCGCTCCATTCAAAATTTCTGCGGCATCTATCTCATAACCTGAGGTTAAAAATTGCATTGCTTTTGCGGCACGCTCTGGTGTTTTTAATAAACCTTCACGAGACGAGTCTTCGCCAAGGTCTGCTATGATGGATTTAAATTTATCTTTTACATCGTTCGTAACCTCGATGTTGTACTCTTCAAACTTTCGGTAAGGCATGTAATATGAAATTAATTAACCGGCAATGCGGTTGGATTTAAGCTTGTCGCTAAATGAATTACGCAGCTTTTCTAATTTTGGGTTAATGACAACACGGCAATAGGGTTGATTAGGATTAGACGTGTAAAAATCCTGATGATCTTCTTCGGCTACGTAAAAAACATCCAGTGGAGTTACTTCGGTGACAATAGGATCATCAAAAATTCCACGATCATTTAGTTCTTCTATCTTAGCTTCAGCCAATTGTTTTTGTTCTTCACTAGTATAAAATATAGCCGATCTGTATTGCGTACCACGATCATGCCCCTGTTGATTTAGAGTAGTTGGATCATGCGTTGTAAAAAATATGTCTAATAAGGTATTATAGGAAATAACCTGAGGATCAAACGCAAATTGAATTCCTTCGGCATGACCTGTTCTGCCGGTACAGATTTCGCGATAGGCAGGATTTTTAATTTGTCCACCGGTATAGCCCGATAGAACATTATAAACTCCTTCTACCCGTTCAAAAACTGCTTCTGTACACCAAAAACATCCTGCGGCAAATACGGCGGTCTCTTTAGTTGAACTCATGAATTATCAAACGTTAATTTTGTTTAAGCCAAAGGTAGATAATGTAAAACAAAACAAATTTTCATTTAACGTTTCGTTAGTATGTGCTTTCTAGTGAACAATGTTAGCTTTGCAATCTTACGATGTGGGCTAACTATTTATGACATTTTTACGCATTTGCACTTATTTTATTTTCTTTTCCTGTTTTTTAGGAATAGCCCAAACCACTACTAAACAAAAAGAGCTTAAAGCAACCCGAATCACTAATCCTCCTAAAATCGACGGTATTTTAGATGATGATGTGTGGGATAAGCTTCCCTCCTACGGTGATTTTTTTAATTTTGAACCCGAAAATCAGGGCATGGCGCCAGATACTCATTTATCTGAAGTCAAATTAGGATATGATGACAAGGCCGTGTACATCGCCGCCTATCTATACGATGAAAACCCAGATGAAATCCTGAAGCAATTTAGCCAGCGGGATGAAATTTTTGTACAGGCAGATCATTTTATGGTGGCAATCAATAGCTATAATGATGGAATCAACGAAACGCGCTTTTGGGTAACCAGTGCCGGAACGATTGGAGATAGCAGGGTTACACAAAATGATCAGGACTTTGGATTTAATGTGGTTTTTCAAGCAGAAATCTCTTACGATGAAAAAGGCTGGTATGTAGAATATAAGATCCCGTACAATACCTTACGTTTTCCCGAAATTGACATACAAGACTGGAGCATTAATTTTTACCGTCGTGTAATTCATAAAAATGAAGGTTACAGCTGGAATTATATTGATCGTGAAGTAGGCAGAGAAACCCAATACAACGGGTTGTTGACTAATATTAAGAATGTTGATCCCCCTACCCGACTTTTATTTTTTCCATTTGGTCAGGTCCAAAGCAGATTTTCAAAAGGTGCTGCGCCAGAAACAAGTTTTAGTGCGGGTATGGATATTAAATACGGGTTAAGTGATAGTTTTACCCTTGATGCCCAGCTTATTCCAGACTTTGGCCAGGTGGCCTTTGATGAAGTTGTACTTAACCTTGGACCCTTTGAACAAACTTTTAATGAAAACCGTGCATTTTTTACAGAGGGTATTGACCTGTTTAATCGCGGTAATATTTTTTTCTCCCGAAGAATTGGCGGCGAACCAACCGGCAGCGTGTTCCTTAGGGACAACGAACAAATCATTGAAGTCCCCGGAACCATTAACTTACTCAACAGCATTAAAGTTACCGGAAGAACCAAAGATAACCTGGGTATAGGAATTCTCAATTCTATTACCGAGGATACATTTGCTACTGTAGAAGATACTATCACAGGTAATCGCAGAAAAGAACTTGCAGAACCATTAACAAATTATAATGTGTTTGTTCTAGACCAACAGTTTAATGGTAACTCTTCGATTTCAATTGTTAATAGCAGTGTTATAAGATCTGGAAGTGAGTTTAGAGATGCAAATACCTCTGCCTTTGTGTTTGATGTTGCCGATAAGAAAAATACCATCCGATCTTCAGGTAGAGCCGTTGTGAGTAATGTGCGCGATAATGGATTAACGACCGGTTTGAGAACCGAGTTAGATATTTATAAGATTACCGGGAATTGGCGCTATCGATTTGGTCATGACTTTTCAAACACAGATTATGACATCAATGATCTAGGACTTAACTTTAGGAATAACTTTAATAGTTTTGTGGTAGGCGGTTCCTATCAAATTTTTGAACCTAATAAAATCTTTAATCGTTATCGCATAGAACTTACTGCGCGCCATCGACGATTATATCAACCCGATGTTCAAACCAGTAATCGTTTTTCATTGGATAGTTTCTTTGTTTTACCATCCCGAACCGCATTTGGTGGTGATTTGAATTTTGAAACAGATGAGGATGATTATTTTGAACCCAGGTTAGACGGCCGATTTGTAACCTTTAGCAGTAATCTGGGCGGAAGGACCTGGATATCTACCGATTACAGAAGAAAATTTGCATTTGATGCCGGCATCTCCTACCGTGAATTTTTTGATGATGAAGTAACGCGATACAGTGTAGATTTCTCTCCGCGTTATCGCTTTTCCGATCGATTTTTATTGGTGCTTTCGTCAGAATATGGCCTTCGTGACAACGAATTTGGCTGGGTGGATAATACAGAAACAGATGTATTTTTAGGACAGCGAAATGTAACAACCATAGAAAATTCATTAAATGCCAGTTTTAATTTTGACCCGTTTAAAGCAATCAACCTTCGCTTTAGAAACTTTTGGAGTACCGCAGATTATTCTAATGATGTGTTCTACCTCCTCAATCAAGACGGCACCAGATCCCAGATAGACTTTTATGACTTTGAGAATACAGACCTTAATAACCCTAACCGCAATTTTAATATCTGGAACCTGGACATTAGCTTTCAATGGAGGTTTGCTCCGGGTAGTTTTGCAACTCTACTCTATCGCCACCAACTTTCACAAAACGATAATGAATCTACTCTTGGCTATCAAGAAAGCCTTAATAAATTGTTTGAACAATCATTGCAAAATACCTTGTCTCTGCGAGTAAGTTATTTTATCGATTACAATAATTTATCCGGTTTATTTTCTAAGAAAACCTCTTGAGGTCAACATTGCTCATTAGTTCGTAAAGTAGTATTTTCACACTTTAAACGTATATGATTAAAGCCACCGGTATCCACAAACATTATGGGGATTTACATGTCCTAAAAGGGGTAGATTTACATATTAAACAAGGGGAGATTGTATCCATTGTGGGAGCTTCGGGTGCAGGAAAGACAACACTTCTTCAGATTTTGGGGACATTAGATCATTTTGATCCAATGCCTGATGCTACATTGGAGATAAATCAAACGAATATTGCTTCGCTTTCGCGGAAGATGCTTGCCAGATTTAGAAATCAACACATTGGTTTTATTTTTCAGTTTCATCAATTATTACCAGAGTTTACTGCACTGGAGAACATTTGCATTCCCGCATTTATTGCAAAAACAAGTAAAACCGAAGCCGAAACCAGAGCCAGGGAATTACTTCATTTTTTAGGACTTTCTCAAAGAGAGGATCATAAACCGGCTGAACTCAGTGGCGGAGAGCAACAACGCGTTGCAGTCGCCAGGGCGTTGATTAATAATCCGGCGGTAATATTTGCCGATGAACCTTCGGGCAATTTAGACAGCGAATCTGCTGAAAGTTTGCATAACCTATTTTTTGAATTACGCGAACAGTTTAATCAAACCTTTGTTATCGTTACTCACAACAATGAATTAGCTAATATGGCTGATCGCAAACTTACTATGGTCGATGGACGTATCGTTTAATATTGAAGATGAGCTGATCAAATTGTATCGTTTTGTCAAACGACCCACCTGGTCTCCAGAACCTTACCAATCCAAACTGCATAAATTATTGGTCTTTAGTTTTTTACTTGTGTTAAGCTTAATTGCAGGATTACTTCTTGGAGCATGCATTCAAGCAATTCAACAGTTCGATTTTTTTGAGCCTACCCAACACGAGATGGAAAAAATGATGTATGAGCATCCTAAGTACTATATTTTTCTACTGGGTGTAGTTGCAGCTCCATTATTGGAAGAATGCATTTTTAGAGGACCTTTACTATATGCGAGTAAGTTTGAGAAGTTATTCCCCTACTTCTTTTATGCCTCTGTTCTTCTATTTGGTTTTGTTCATCTCTCTAATTACCAATTAAATACTTCTGTACTATATTTTGCTCCTATTTTAGTGAGCGCGCAGCTTTTTACGGGAATAACATTTGGCTATATAAGAGTAAAATTTGGATTACTCTATAGTATTGCCCTACATGCTTCCTACAATGGTATTTTGTTTCTTCCCTTCTTATTTTTTGATTTCTCTTGAAAAAAGCCGATTTAAAAAATTTCTTGGATCAAAAGGTAGAACAATACAATCAGTTTAGTTTTATTGCGCATGATCCTATCGCTATTCCCCATCGATTTAGTAAAAAGGAAGATATTGAGATTTCGGCATTTTTAGTAGCGACTATTGCTTGGGGGAATCGTAAAAGCATTCTTACCAATGCCAATAAACTAATGAGTTTGATGGATGATGCTCCACATGATTTTGTCATAAATCATGAAGTCAACGATTTAGAAAAACTAAGCTCCTTTGTTCATCGCACGTTCAATGGAGATGATCTTCTTTATTTTATTTCGGCTTTAAAAAATATCTATCAAAACCATGCAGGCCTGGAAAGCGTTTTTTCATTAAAAAGTACCTCTAAAAGTACGCAAGCAGCAATAACTCATTTTAAAAAGATCTTTTTCGAACTGCCTCACTTACAACGTACCGAAAAACACGTCAGTGATCCCTCAAAGAATTCTGCCGCTAAACGTCTTAATATGTTTTTGAGATGGATGGTACGAAAAGATCAGGGTAGTGTTGATTTTGGACTGTGGGATACTATTGCTACCTCTGCGCTATCTTGCCCATTAGATGTGCACTCTGGTAACGTCGCCCGTAAATTAGGTCTTTTAAAACGTAAACAAAATGACGGGAAAGCACTAACAGAATTAGACAAAACTTTAAGAAAACTGGATCCTCTGGACCCCGTTAAGTACGACTTTGCACTTTTTGGACTGGGTGTTTTTGAACGCTTTTAGATAATATAAGGACGTAAATGAAACAATTGTTAAAATTTATGCCAATTTTATGTACATTTGAATTCACTTAATCTGTTTAAGTGTTTAAACCATGTACTATGCAACTTGCAGCCAGACCACTTAATGAATTTGATCGCTTGCAAGCTGTACGCAGTTATGACATTCTTCATACACCGGCAGAATCAGAGTTTGACGAAATAACACGACTGGCCAAACAAATCACAGGTGTTCCCATTTCATTAATTTCAATTGTAGACGATAGCGAAGTTTGGTTTAAATCAGCAGATGGTATGAATATATGCTCCTCTGATCGATTATTATCTTTTTGTAGTCATACGATTACGCAACCCGACCATCAACTGGTCATAGAAAACACAAAAGAACATCCTCTTTTCTATGATCATCCCTTTGTTAAAGACGCTAAAGAACCCATTATGTTTTACGCAGGGATCTCTTTAATAGACAAAAACAATTTTTCTTTAGGAACACTTTGTGTTATTGATAATGAGCCAAATTCAATTACTCAGGATCAATTGAATGCACTTAAAATTCTCGCAAATCAGGTTACGCGATTAATTGAATATAAAAAAACCAACAATCGCTTTAAAGAAGCTAAACGCAGATTAGAAGAGCAAAATAGTGAACTTAAGAATTTTGCCGGGGTAATTTCTCATGACATGAAAATGCCGTTAGCCAACATGGTTGTGACAACAGATGTATTGCGCAAAAAATATGAAGAAAGTCTAGACGATCAGGGAGTTAGATACCTGGATTACCTCAAACAATCTTCATTTACGCTGAGTAAATACATTACCGATATTTTAGCGCATTATGAGAGTGATAATATAGCAAAAGATAAGTCGCTTATATCGACCTTTCAATTTAACCATTTGCTGGAAAGCTTAACCGATATGTTGAGCATTAAAGATGATTGTAAATTCACCATCCCTGAAGAAGATATTACAATTATCGGGAATCAGGCCGCACTGGAGCAAATACTCTTAAATTTAATTGGCAATAGTTTAAAGTATAACGATAAAGAGCTTATTGAAATCTGCATTGACTGTAATGAAGATCAATATTATTATTATATCTCTATCAAAGACAACGGAATTGGCATACCGGAGGATAAAGTGGATAGCATTTTTGACCTGTTTACCACAGTTGCACACGAGGATCGATCTGGATCCCGTGGTAATGGCATTGGTCTATCTACGGTAAAGCGTCTGGTAGACAACCTCAATGGGAATATTCATGTGGCTTCTAAAGTAGGAGAAGGAACTACATTTAACTTTACCATCAAAAAAGCAGCCGATTCTTAATACCGTTTTTTATCTTTGGCCTGATATAGAAAACGAATGCTGTTTAAACATCCTCACGTACTTTACGCTCTCTTTTTACTCATCATTCCTATCCTTGTTCATCTTTTTCAACTAAGAAGATTTCAAAAAACGGCTTTTTCTAACGTAGAATTCTTAAAACAAGTTTCACAACAAACCAGAAAAAGCGCTCAACTCAAAAAATGGCTTACACTTTTAGCCAGAATAGTGCTTTTTGCAAGTATTATCATCGCATTTGCCCAACCCTACGTGCCGGCAGAAAATATTGCTCTCAAAGAAAAAGAACTTGTTATTTATCTGGATAATTCCTTTAGCATGCAGGCAAAAGGTAAACGTGGTGTATTACTCAATCGCGCAGTACAGGAATTATTAGAACAATTGCCGCAAGAAGAGCGTTTTACGCTATTTACTAATAATTCATCGTATCAAAATACAACCTTAGCATCGATCAAAGAAGAATTAAAGGAATTGTCTTTTTCTGCGGAAACAAATTCACTAAAGGACTATATATATAAAGGTGCCTCATATTTTTCGGAAGATCCTAAGACTAATAAGCAACTTATTCTAATTACCGATGCGCAAGGGAATTTGGACCTACCAGACTGGAATAATGATATTGCAATTTCATTAATCGTCAGTCAGCCGGAAGATTCTCAAAATATAAGTATTGATAGTTTATACTTAACGAATAACTTTCAACAAAACCCAACCCTCAATGTAAATTTATCCAGCAACACCCAGCGTGAAAATACGACAGTGACTTTGTATAATGAGGAACAAATTTTAGCTAAAACAAGTGTTTCATTTGATGAGAGCAGAGAAGCTTCTGCACAATTTACACTCTCCAATCCCATTATCCCAAAAGGACGAGTTGAGATTATTGATAACGGACTTACGTATGACAATTCTTTCTATGTAAGTCTAAATAAACCTGAACTTATTGAGGTAATTGCCCTTTCTGGAACAGACGATGATTTTTTAACACGTTTATATCCTACAACTGAATTTAAGTATCAAAATTTTGAAGAGAAGGACATTGATTTTAGTGCATTAAGTAAAGTGAATACACTAATTATTAACGAATTAAAACAAATCCCTGCGTCGCTTATTCCAATACTTTCAAAACATCTTTCAGATGGAAAGCATTTGATTATTATACCACCTAAATCAAAAGATTTAAGTAGCTATACACGCTTAACAACTCAATTGATTCAGCTTTCATTGGGAGAAAAGATTGTGCAGGAACGTTTGCTCACCACAATTAATTATGATCATCCACTATTTGAAAATGTATTTGATCGTAAGGTGGATAATTTTCAGTATCCAAAAGTACAGGAATACAGCCCGATCCGTTCTACTTCTAGTGCTCTTTTGAGCTTTGAAAACAATGATCCTTTTCTAATAGAAGAAAACGGTGTTTATGTATTTAGCTCCTCTTTAAGTAACGATATCACTAACTTTAAAAACTCTCCGCTAATCGTACCCACCTTTTATAACATTGCACGCCAGAGTGCTAATGTTCCTAAATTATATTACACCGTAAGTGAAGTTGAAGACATTCAAATTAATGCACAGCTAAAGAAAGACCGCGTAGTACAACTAAAAAACGCAAAAGAACAGTTTATACCGCAACAGCAAAACTTAGGAGATAATGTGCTCATCACTACAAATAAACTACCAGAACAAGCCGGTAATTTTGATGTCCTTCAAGACGAAACATCATTAACTACATTAAGTTATAATTATAGTAGGTCAGAGAGCAACCTTAATTATATGGATCTGCAAAGCCTGCCAGACTTTATTTCAGTCAAAGAGAGTGTTACAACCTTTTTTAATGAACGATTAAGTGAAAACACTATTACCGGACTTTACAAATGGTTTCTTATTTTAGCACTAATAGCATTATGTATAGAAATACTACTTCTAAAATTCCTCAAGTAACATGAACATTCTTTTAAAATCTGCCATAATCATAGATCAGAATTCAGAATTTCATGAAAAAAAAGTTGACCTTTTTATTGAAAATGGAATCATTAAAAATATTGAGAAAAATTCTACTAAAAAGGCTGATCAGGTTATTGAACATAAGGATTTATACATATCCCCCGGGTGGTTTGATAGCAGCGTCAACTTTGGTGAACCCGGTTTTGAAGAACGCGAAACTATTGAACATGGCTTAAAGGTTGCTGCTAAAAGCGGGTTTACTGCCGTAGGTGTAAATGCAAATCTAAAACCGGTGACTGATAACAATTCTGCAGTATCCTTCTTATTTCATAAAGCTAAAGACAATTTGGTTGACTTATTCCCGGTAGGCGCATTAACCAATGAAGGAAAAGGTGAAGATCTGGCAGAATTATACGACATGAAAAGTGCAGGTGCGATTTCATTTTATGACAACAAGAAACCCATCTCTAATCCCAACTTGCTTAAAATAGCATTACAGTATACTCAAAATTTTAAAGGTCTGGTGCAGTCTTTTCCTATGGATAATAAGATCGCAGGTAATGCGACTGTAAATGAACATGTAACTAGCACAAACTTAGGATTAAAGGGTATTCCCGCTATGGCCGAAGAGCTTCAGGTTGCCAGAGATTTGCACTTACTTAAGTATACAGATGGCAAATTGCATATACCAACAATCTCTACGGCAGGTTCTGTCGAACTAATAAAAGAAGCTAAGAAAAAAGGGCTTGACGTAACCTGTAGCGTTTCAATTTTCAATCTTTACTTTGACGATTGCGCATTAAACGAATTTGATACGAACTATAAGCTTATGCCCCCGCTTAGAACTAAAGAAGATATAAAATCTTTACGAAAAGCATTGAAAGAGGGTGTTATTGACATGGTCACCAGTGATCATACACCAATTGATATTGAGCATAAAAAAGTAGAATTTGAACACGCTCTTTATGGATCTGTAGGCCTTGAGCACACATTTAAAGCACTTTTATCCATATATTCTGTAGAAGATACCCTGGCTATTTTATCCAGAGGACGATCACGATTTGGCATACATAATTCAATCATCAAAGTAGATCAAACCGCTAATATTACACTGGTCGCTCAAACTGAAGCAACAAAAGTCCAAGTTGACGATATTTTGTCAACCTCAAAAAACTCGGCTTTCATTCATGAAACATTACCCGGTAGAATCATTGGAGTTATGAATAATAATCAACTCATGCTTAACTAGATGGATCAACAAACTGTACAAGAAGGAAAAACCACTGCAGTAATTGCCTATATTTTCTTTATAGGTGGTATCATTGCAGTATTTATGAATATTGATTCAAAGAATAAGTTTGCAGCTTTTCACATACGGCAAGCAGTGGGAATACATCTCACCTATTTCCTGTTCATTTTTATCATCAGCAATCTGGATAGTTGGTTAATTAGCACTTGCTTTATATTAATAATCATGACCTCTTATCTATATGGAATAGTGAACGCGGCTCAAGGAAAAGCCAATCTGTTGCCCGTTGTGGGAACTTATTTTCAGCAATGGTTCAAAACATTTGCACCTTAATGTATGACTACTATTCCACTTTCTTTAAAATATAAACTTAGACCATCTTCGCTATCCTCAAACGCTCCTGTTATCATCATGTTTCATGGATATGGGAGTAATGAAGAAGATTTGTTTTCATTTGCCCCAGAGCTTCCACCGGAGTATTTAATCATTTCTGTAAGAGCACCTTACCCTATGCAACCCTATGGTAATGCATGGTATGCGATACATTGGGATAATGTAGGCGGAAAATTTAGCGATGATGAACAAGCCATTTCCTCCCGAAATAAAATCAGCCAATTTATTGATGAAATAGTAGCGCATTATCCGGTTGACCCGAAGCAGGTTACCCTACTGGGCTTTAGTCAGGGAACCATTTTAAGTTATGCTGTTGCACTTTCATATCCTGAAAAAGTGAGTCGGGTAATTGGCCTAAGTGGATATATCAATGAAGGAATCTTGGCTGAAGGCTATGCGCAAAAATCATTTGATCATCTTACTATTTATACCTCTCACGGTAGCGTAGATCAAGTTATCCCGGTGAGTTGGGCACGAAAAGTCGCTCCGTTTTTAGATCAACTTTCTATCGAACACAAGTATGCCGAATTTCCTGTAGGTCACGGGGTTTCTCCTCAAAATTTTAAAGACCTTAATGAATTTTTAGCCAACACTTAGTATGATCACCATTTACCATAATCCCAGATGCCGCAAATCAAGAGAAGCACTTTCACTATTAGAAGGTGAAGGAAAAATGCCTTTAGTGAGACTTTATCTAAAAGATGAATTAAGCGAACAAGAACTGGTCAATTTATTAAATAGACTTGCCATCAAACCCATTGATATAATAAGAACTACTGAAAAAATCTGGAAAGAGCAATATAAAGGCAAAGACCTTACCGATAAAGAAGTCATTCAGGCTATATTAGACAATCCTATCCTAATGGAACGCCCTATAGTAGAAGCCGGTGAAAAAGCTGTTATCGGCCGTCCACCAGAGCGTGTTCTTTCTATACTGCCATAAGCAATAACAATCCGCCTTAACTTAGCCTTAACTTAGCCCACAGATTAATTGCTCTACTTTCGCTCAAAAGTTATGTTATGCGAAGGATACTCCCCATTTTATTCTTATCTCTATGGATTTTTTGTGTACAGGCGCAGCGTCCTTCTTCCCCATCTACATTTGAAATAACCGGTAAAGTGGTTGACAAATCTTCGGGTATTCCATTAGAATATGCTACGGTAGCGCTTGCTAATATAAAAACGCCAGATCAGTTAGAAGGCGGTATTACAGATGCCAATGGAAATTTCATGGTAGAGGTTCCGCAAGGTGTATATAACATTAGTGTAGAGTATATTTCGTTTGAGACCTTCCGCATAAGCGCAAAAGAAATTGATCAACCTACCGATTTGGGAACAATCAAACTGGGTATTGCTGCAGGCGAACTGGATGAAGTGGTTGTTATTGCCGAAAAGACCACGGTTGATATTAGATTAGATAAAAAGATTTATAATGTAGGGAAAGATCTAACTGTAAGTGGAGGGACAGTAAGTGATGTATTGGATAATGTTCCTTCAGTTTCTGTCGATGTAGAAGGTAATGTGGAACTACGAGGCAATGGAGATGTACGTATTTTAATTAATGGAAAACCTTCTGCTCTTACCGGGTTAAATTCTACTGATGCTCTACGACAACTACCCGCAGAATCTATCGAACGTGTTGAAGTAATTACATCACCGTCTGCTCGCTATGATGCCGAAGGAAGCGGTGGCATCATCAACATCATCCTTAGGAGAAGTAAATTACAAGGGCTTAATGGTTCTATTGCGGTAAATGGAGGCTATCCCTGGCAAGCAGGAATAAACGGCAATCTAAATTACAGGGTTGGCAACGTAAATCTTTTTACTAACTCTGGATATAATTACAGAGAATCTCCTGGTAATTCACTTACTGAGACTAGATTTAATGATGGAAGTTTTCTACGTGAAGACCGTGAATTTGATCGAAGTCGTCAAGGTTATAATTCTAATTTTGGGATAGAATGGTATGTTAATGAGACTGCTTCAATAACACAAACTTTATTCTTACGAGAATCTGATCGGGAAAATGACGGTTCAAATTTGATTACACAGATTGATGAAAATGATGTTGTAAACAATACCTTTAGATTTACTCCAGAACTTGAAGATGACAGAACAATTCAATATACCGCTAATTTTAATAAACAATTTGAAGAGACGGGGCATTCGTTAACGGCAGATTTTCAGTATGAAGAAAGTGAAGAAGTTGAAGCTGCTTTGATTACACAAAATGGTAGTGATGCAGAATTTAACCGAACGACTGAAGATCAACGTAGGATTTTATTACAAACAGATTATGTGCGACCCGTAGGGGAAGATGGTCAATTTGAATTTGGTTATCGGGGAGATTTTAATACGTTGATTAGTGACTATGACGTAGTATTTATTGATCCTACCGAAGAAGAAATTGGTTTTCCTAACCCTAGTAATGTATTGGATTTCACAGAAACAATTAATGCCATTTATAGTCAGTATGGGAATAAATTTGGTAAATTTTCTTTCTTAACCGGTTTAAGATATGAGAATACAAAACAAGTAATTAATCAGTTAGAAACGAATGAACGAAGTATTAATGATTTTGATGGCTTATTTCCTACGTTAAATTTAAATTACGAATTTACTGAAAAACAAAGCGTTCAGTTGGGGTATAATCGAAGACTACGAAGACCAAGATCGTGGTTTTTAAATCCATTCCCATCAAGGTCCAGTGCTACCAATCTCTTTCAGGGAAATCCTGCTTTGCTTCCCTCCTTTTCCAATCAAGTTGACCTGGGCTATCTAAATAGGATGTCAAAAATTACGCTAAATAGCTCAATTTATTTTCAACGCTCCACAGATGTAATTAATTTTATAACAATCCCAACGGGAGAATTTGTTCCTATTGTAGTAGACGACGGTAATCCTAATGCAGAACCTCAATTAGTAGAGGTAGTTCAACGCTCACCTGTAAATCTTGCACGAAATGATCGTTATGGATTTGAGTTTACTGTTACCTATCGTCCCACAAAAAAATGGAATATGAATGGAAATTTTAACCTTTTTAATAATATTACACGAGGTGACTTTAACAATCAAAATTTTGATGCCGAAAATCTAAGTTGGTTTATTCGACTTAATAATAAGTATACCCTGCCGGGTAAGGTTGATTGGCAAACAAGGGTATTTTATCGTGGCCCTACTGAAGATGCACAAAATCGAAATGAAGGGATCTTTACGCTATCGCTTGCATTTAGTAAGGATTTTTTCGACGAGAAAGCTTCTTTGGCATTGAATGTTAGTGATTTGTTCAATAGCAGGATACGTAGAACAGAAACAAATATACCTGGTCGATTACAACGAGAAAGCGAATTTCAATGGAGAGAGCGTAGTGCTAATCTAACATTTACCTATAGATTTAATCAAAAGAAAAAACGAGGTCGATCTGGTGGAGATGATGATGGGGACGACGGAGATTTTGAAGGATAACGAATTCTTTGTAACAAAAAAAGGGAAGCGTTTGCTTCCCTTTTTTTGTTTTATCTCTGAAGCTTAAACAGCCTGTTTCTTTTCTTCACGCTTCTTTTTCCATTCTTTTACATTTTCAATAATCGACCCTGTAAGCCAGTAAGGAATCATAAAGGTTAATAAAAAAATCATTAACCAAAACCCCATGGTTAAAATTCCTAAAAAAGCTAAAAAACCTAAATATTGATCAAATTCGAAATTCATTTCTTTGCGTTTTGAGGTACAAAAGTAAGCTATCACCTACAATCAACCAAAAGTCCACTATAAAAATCCGTAGAAAAGTTCACGGGTTATTAACAGGCTAACGCATCAAAATATGTAAATTTGTTACCTTTAAAACTACGCATATTATGGAGTACCGTATTGAGAAGGATACCATGGGAGAGGTTAAAGTTCCTGCAGATAAATTATGGGGCGCACAAACAGAGCGCTCAAAAAATAACTTTAAGATTGGTGCTGCTGCCTCTATGCCATTAGAGGTGATTTACGGCTTTGCGTATCTTAAAAAAGCTGCAGCTTATACCAATTGTGATTTGGGCGTACTTTCTCCAGAAAAAAGAGATGCAATTGCAAAAGTATGTGATGAAATTTTAAATGGAATACATGATGATCAGTTCCCATTGGTGATTTGGCAGACCGGGTCTGGTACGCAAAGTAACATGAATGTGAATGAGGTCATCGCGAACCGTGCGCATCAATTGGCAGGCAAAACCATAGGTGAAGGCGAAAAAACGCTTCAGCCTAATGATGATGTAAATAAATCTCAGTCGTCTAATGACACCTTCCCTACCGGCATGCATATCGCTGCCTACAAAAAGCTAGTTGAAGTTACGATCCCCGGGGTAGAGCAACTGCGCGACACCCTTCAGCAAAAATCACAGGACTACAAAAATGTAGTCAAGATTGGTCGAACTCATTTTATGGATGCCACTCCCCTCACCCTTGGGCAAGAATTTAGTGGCTATGTAGCTCAATTAAATTATGGACTTAAAGCACTCCAAAATACCCTTCAACATTTAGCAGAGCTTGCCTTAGGAGGAACCGCCGTGGGAACTGGTCTTAATACGCCTGCGGGATACAATGAAAAGGTCGCTGACTACATTTCAGAATTCACCGGATTACCTTTTGTAACAGCCGCTAACAAATTTGAAGCTTTAGCCGCTCACGATGCCATGGTAGAAACCCATGGTGCGCTTAAACAACTAGCAGTTTCGCTGAACAAGATCGGAAACGATATCAGAATGTTAGCATCCGGGCCACGTAGCGGAATTGGTGAAATCATCATCCCCGCAAATGAACCCGGTTCATCCATTATGCCGGGCAAGGTAAATCCTACGCAATGTGAAGCGTTAACCATGGTTTGCGCCCAAGTTATGGGGAATGATGTTGCTGTTACGGTTGGCGGAGCACAAGGACAGTTTGAGCTCAATGTCTTTAAACCAGTTATGATCGCCAACGTTTTACAAAGTGCGCAGTTAATCGGTGATGCTTGTGTATCATTTGAACAAAATTGTGCCGCGGGAATTGAACCTAATCACGAACGCATTCAGGATTTATTGGATAAATCGCTCATGTTGGTTACAGCATTAAATACCAAAATAGGCTATTACAAAGCAGCTGAAATTGCGAACACTGCCCATAAAAATGGTACTACGCTTAAAGAAGAAGCCATTAAACTGGGCTACGTCACCGAAGAAGAATTTAATCAATGGGTTAAGCCCGAAGACATGGTGGGTGAATTAAAGTAATTCAACATCCTACTTATACTTTTAAAAAGGCCCTTCTGGATGCAATATCTGGAAGGGTTATTTTGTTTCATACGTTCAGTATTATTAAAAAATATAAAGAAATTAGTGTTATATTTTCAGAATAATTCTACATTTTGTCTGTATGAAAATGATAAAATCAATTCTCGCTTGTGTTATAGTTTTTTCACTTTGTATTTCTTGTCATTCTCTTAGCTCTTCGGCAAATTTAGGAGAACGTAAAGTATCCAGAAACACCATAGATTCTAATGATAAGCATAGCTATTTATCAATGGAAGAAATTCAAGAAGATCTTCATGTTTTTGATTCTATCTTAAGAACCAAATCTTCATACCAAGGATTAAACGGATATTATTACAGAGAGGATTTAGACCTGTTTTTGAATGAAAATAACGGTAAAAGTATAAGCAAAACTGAATTCGGTATCCTACTATCAAAAATTATTGGAAAAATTGGAGATAGACATGCGTATATAAAAGGATATGATTTACCTGAATCGCTTTACTTTCCAATGTCTTTTGCGCCTTATCAAGAAAAAGTTCTAGTTATAGAACGTGATAATGTGACTAAAAAATACAACTTATGGGATACTAAATTCCCTTACATCTCCAAGATCAATCATATACCCATAGACACCATATTAAGTCAGATTCTTCCTAATGAAGCTCTTGCACCTAAGAAATCCTATCTTCTTAGATCAGTTCGCGATTTAAGGGATATAGAAACAGCCTTCAGATTGATGAATATGGAATTACCTAACCCCTTATCAATAACCTTGAAAAATGATCAGGAAATTGAAAAAGAAGTAAAAGTAACTTTAGTAGAAAGAACCAAAAGAGCAAAAATATGGGATGAACGATATAACAAACCTAATTTCTTTTTTGATAGGGATGATAAAAAAATTAATGATCCCAATGTCATAAAAACCTTTTTTAGGTATGAGAACGATTATGGATACATACAAATCCCATCAATGATTGACAAGCAAGATAGTCCTGTATATTTTGATTTGCTAAATAAGTTTATGACATCCGTTAAAAATAGTCAGTTCTTGATCATTGATGTTAGAGATAATGGAGGTGGAAATCGAGAATTTATTAATGAACTAGCTGGTTATTTTATCCATAAAGATTCAATCCATGTAGTGAATGTAGCTCAACAGCGAAGAATACTCTTACAAAACGACAATTTTAAAGAAAGATTGAATGCTAGGTATCTATATTCAAACAATCAGCTCAATGAACAAGAACAAAGTGCCGTCGCTAAATTTACAAGTTCATTTCAACCTATATACCAAATGAACGACAATAAATATAGTGAGAATCACTATTTTATATTGAATGGTAAAGATCTTTCAAAAGACAAGTATCACTATAATAAACCCGTTTATATTTTAGCAAACGAAAGAACATTTAGTGCGGCTTCGATATTGGTTTCGGTATTCAAAAATCTACCCAATATTACCATTGCCGGGATTACCACAGATGGATCAAGTGGCAATAGTGAACGTTTCAAATTGCCTAATTCTGGTTTGAGGGTGAAAATTAGTACAATGGTTTCTTTTCAAAAGGATGGTAATATATTAGATGGAATGGGAACAAAACCTGACATTATTATAGAAAGAAACTTAGACCAAATTTTCTTTAAGGAGGATCATCAATTAAAAAAACTGATTGAGATAGCTAAGTCAAACTGAAGCTAGTCCCGTTTTCACTTACTCCTTATTTCTTATAGATTTCAATCCCAAAAGAATTATTACGATTCATGCTATTCAGTACTATTCATAAAAATCTATACCCATTGTGCTGCTGAGAGCACTTGTGATAGAAGCCTTGGCGAAGATTGAGTTGAATTATGCAATCATTAAACCATTGTGAAGTTAATAAAGATCCCTGCCTTCGCAGGGATGACAGAAAAGATTCCGAATCAAGTTCGGGATGAGAGATTAATATGATGTGTCTAACTTCCTCTCCCTATTGTCTTCGACGAATGACGGAGGAAAAAGAGAAAGACACAGGACCGAGGTGCTGGCCAAGATTCCTTCATACTACTGTTTCACAGCAATCCTTATTCGGAATTAATGTTCAAAGATGGGCTCCCGCCGCGGACGCTTCTTTCTAAATGCTTATTATACTGTCGTTTTGATAAAACACCTAACACTGAGATGATCGCCAGTGAAATCCCAATAAACTTATAGCTGATAATTTGATCGCCGCTGGCATAACTGTGTAAGCCTGAAAGATAAAAGTTCACTCCAAAATAAGTCATCAAGACCGATCCAAAGGCCAAAATTGCCATCAAGTTAAACAACCATCTGCCTCGTAAACCGGGGATTAAGCGCATGTGCAACACAAAAGCATATACGATAATCGTAATCAGCGCCCAGGTCTCTTTTGGATCCCAGCCCCAGTAACGTCCCCAACTTTCATTGGCCCACTGTCCACCTAAAAAGTTTCCTATGGTCAACATGATTAGTCCTACGGTAATAGCCAGTTCTGTTATGATCGTAATCTCCTTGATGTTAAGATCCATCTTCGCTCTATTTTTCTTAGTCGTAAACATCATCAAAAGAAGAGCTACTACTCCTAAAATCATTCCTAAGGCAAACGGTCCGTAGCTTCCTACAATCACAGAAACATGAATCATTAACCAGTAACTATCCAGTACCGGGACAAGATTAGCAATTTCGGGATCAAGCCAATTCCAGTGAGCGATCATCAAAATCATAGATGACACAAAGGCAGTAGAGGCGATAGTTAATTCACTTTTTCGGCCAAAGGCCAATCCCATCCCCAAGGTTGCCCAGGCAATATATAGCATACTCTCGTATGCGTTACTCCATGGGGCATGTCCGCTGATATACCATCTTGCAATTAAGCCAGCGGTATGCACGATAAATAATACTACTATAAGCCATTTAAAGGCCGAAACAGTATATCGTACCGCCTTATTTTCTTTAAAAATTTTAATGATTACAAATACAAACATGAGCAATCCTGCGATCATTAAGTAACGATATAACTTTCTGAACACATCGTACTTATTGTAGGCAATTTCTGCCTGAATCTTTTGATCGCTAGGCATCACATCTGCCCCGTATTTCTTCTGAAAGCCTTTGATGCTGGTGAGTAAATCTTCGGCTTGAGTGTAGTCCCCGTTAGCCTTTGCGGTTCGTAAGGATGCAAAATACAGCGGAATAATTTGTTTTACATACACCGAATCTACTCCTTCAAATACGTCATTTTCTGCGGTGGCTTGAACCGTGACCCAAGTATTATTATCATCACCGGGAATTGGAAAAAGATTCAATAAATCCCCCCGTAGTGTTCTATTAAGCAAATTCACCTTTTGATCAGTCGCGATAAGATCTTTCTGGATACTGGTTTTTACCTCTGCCCTGTAGGCATTTTCTAAATATGATCCCAACTTATAATTCGCTTCCTGATCAAAGAATTGCACAAAAGATAACAGCTTTTGCTCTTCACGGCTGGTACCGATCATTTTATGAATACTATCGTTCTCGCGCTTTACATAAATCAAGGGTACATTAAACCACAGCGCAGGATTCTCTAGCATAGAAATCAAGACCTGATCATTAGTGAGTCCTTCATACCCCTCTTTATGGCTAATCTTACGCAATAATTCTGACGAATACGTGTTGATAGGCTTCATTCGGCCGCCCTCATCTTGTATGACCAATTCTCCAAACTTGGCTGCATGCTCCGGACTTACGGCAGTAGCTTTGATGATAGAATCAATACGTTGAATTGCTTGTGGAGTAAGCGCTACCGTGGTATGGTTTTCATGTCCTTCACCGGGAGCGTGATTATGTCCCGCATGCGGATCTTGATTTTCTGCCGGCACAAATGCCTCAACGGCATGATTATGTCCGTCATGATCGTTATGATCCTGCGCCTCTTCTTGCGCGAAAGCAGAAAGACATACAAGTGCTAATATTACAGCTAATGATGCCTTTTTCTTCCTGATTTTCTCCAATTGTTTGGCTAAAAAACCAAAACGGGATTCTTTAACGAATATAATTAAGATTAATCCCAAATACAGTAAGAAGTATCCGATGTAAGTGACCCATGTCCCCCACCAGTCGTGGTTTACTGAGAGAATTGTTCCGCCTTCATCAGGGTCAAAACCTGATTGGAAAAATCGATATCCTTTATGATCTAAAACATGATTCATATAAATTTCATAAGGTTCTGAAGTGCCTTCGTCTATCACTTCCACTTTACTTTTAAATGCCGAATAGCTAGGTTGAGGATTAGCTTCGGTCCCGGGATATTTCTCTGCAATAAAATCATTCAGCTGAATGCTAAAGGGTAATTCAATTTCTTTGCTTCCGTAGCGCAGCAAAACGTCTAAGCCGCCTACAGAGACTTTTTTGTGGTCGTTTACTCTTCCTTTTCCGCCAAGCAACTTCACTTGTTTACTTTCGCCGTTAGAGCGCACATTAACCACAATAGCATCTTGTAGATTAGGCGTTTCCTCCTTTGCCGGAATGATATCGTACTTGCCCTTTATCGCGGGATCTGGAAACACAAATTGCATATTCGCCACATTGTAGAGTGAGCGAAGATTTAGCGGACTTAAGCTATCTTTCACTACCTTGCCGCGCGCCTGATCTGCCATGCGCATAAAGTCTCCCTCAAAAGGCGAATCGATGAAATAACCCTCATCATTGATGATAATATTAATGGCTCCTTTAGTGTATTTGTTGTATGCAAAGAGCACGTTGTGAATGCTGGCTACCTCGCCCTCTTCAAGATAGTGATCATGACGATTTCCATCACCGGCTTCTACAATTTTAAGGTAGTTTTTACCTGCTTCATCTTCAACCAGACCTTCTTCTGCCCCGTCGATATATTCTACGATCTCAAATTCTACCGGTTGACCTTTAAAATCTGAACTTAAACTTTCCTGATTACTTGCACCCACAGCCATAAGAATAGGGAAATCTACTGCCCGGCGCAAAGGTTCACCTTCAAATTCACCTTCAATAAACGTACTTAAATAGGTTTGCTCACTAAAGATTACATTAGAGACGTCACCCTCACGAATTGGCATTGCTCCTTCATAGCCGATATAGCGCGTGATAAAAGCGCCAATTAAAATAAGAATAAACGAAAGGTGAAAGACCAGCGTTACTAACTTTTCTTTTCGCAATAGGCGGTATCTAAAGATATTCCCTATAAAATTGATGACAAAAAATACCATGATGGCTTCAAACCACCAGGCATTGTAGATCCAGACTTTTGCCGTAGCAGTACTATATGAATTCTCTACGAATGTCCCAACTGCCATGGCAACTGCAAAGACAATAAAAAGAACTCCCATTAAGCGTGTAGAAAATAAAATTTTAGAAAGAAATTTCTGCATAAGATGACCTCCTTAAAAGCTGTGCAAAGATACGTAACAAAAGACTTTTTAACAGTCGAAAACTATTCCAAAAACATTCTACAGATGTTAATTTTAAATACGTGCTTATTTTGGTATTTTAGCCTCATGATCAATGTTGTTCTTCTTGGCTGCGGAAACGTTGCTTCGCAACTTTACGATGCGTTTTCGGCACCTTCTAATGCTGCGGTTAAGGTGGTGCAGGTGTATGGGCGATCGGCAAAGAAATTGCTCCCGTTTCAACAAAAAACACCGGTCACAACAGACTTACAACAACTAACTGAAGCTGATCTCTATCTCATTGCCGTAAGTGATGAAGCGGTGATTTCGGTTTCTGATCGAATTCCCGGCGAGGGAAAATTAATTGCACACACCAGTGGCACTGTGACCATGCATGCCATGAATAAACTGCATCACAGAGGTGTGTTTTATCCCCTACAAACGTTCACAAAAGGAGTCTCGCTGGATTTTGAAACGATTCCCTTATGTTTAGAAGCTGAAAATGAAGAAAATTATATACTGATGGATAAAATTGCCCAGAGCATCTCATCTCACGTGATACCGCTTAAAGCCGATAAACGAAGGCATTTACACATGGCAGCGGTATTCGCCAATAATTTTACCAATCAACTGTATCGCATGGCGCATGAGATTTGTGAAGAGCATCGCTTAGAGTTTGATTTGCTTAGACCATTAATTCTAGAAACCGCACAAAAAGTACAACGCACTTCTCCATTTGTCGCACAAACGGGTCCTGCAAAACGCGGAGATGTAAAAACCATCGAAAAACATTTAGAACTACTTTCAACCAAAGAACAAAAAGAGATCTATACACTACTCACCCATCGCATTGCAAAAATCTATGGAAAAGAATTATAAGGAATTACTCAATAACATCACCACCTTTGTATTTGATGTGGATGGCGTATTTACCAATAGTACTGTACACGTTACGACCAATGGTGAGTTACTCCGCGCTATGAGCATTAAAGATGGCTATGCGGTAAAAGCTGCTGTTAAAACAGGATATACGATATGCATCATTAGCGGCGGAACAAATGAAGGAGTGCGTGAACGTTTTAGAGGTCTGGGCGTGACAGATATCTATTTAGGAGCGCACCATAAAACAGATCAACTGGAAGAGTTTTTTGATGTGTATAACATCAATCCGCAGCAGGTGTTATACATGGGTGATGATGTGCCAGATATTTATCCCATGCGCATGATAGGTTTACCTGCCTGCCCCCAAGATGCTGTCCCGGAAGTGAAAGCAGTCTCTAAATATATTTCTCATAAAAACGGCGGTGAAGGTTGTGTACGCGATGTGATTGAACAAGTCATGAAAGTACAGGGGAAGTGGATATCCCCCTAGCCCCCAGAGGGGGAATTATTGAAGTCGAAAATGAATCCCGAAGCTTCGGGAGAACTTGAACTTGAAATCCTCCTTCGCTATGCTATTTAGTCGAAAGAGGATTGATAAAATCGAGATGCCTTTAAAACTAATTAGAATTATAAACTACTGAGTTAGTATCTATCATCTAACCCCTAAAAGCGAAGCGATCTACATTCTATAAAACAATAAATCTTGGACTACCTCAACCTCATTCGCTGGCCTAATCTCCTTATCGTAGCCCTCACCTTGCTGGTCATCAAGTATTATTTTTTGATACCCTTTAATGCGGGAATGACGTTAGATGATCTTCATTACGGGGTATTGATCTTTGCAACGCTCTGTATCACGGCTTCCGGGTACGTCATTAATGACCTATACGATATAGGAGCTGATCGAATTAATAAACCTAAACGGGCATTTATCCCGGAGAAAATTTCTGAAAAAACAGCCTTTACCCTATTTATCGTATTCACCAGCGCGAGTTTATTAAGCGGATTTTACCTTGCCAATCATATCAACCAGTCGTCATTTGCAGCTCTGTTCCTAATCGTTTCTGGATTACTGTATGCCTATGCCTCTTACTTGAAAAAAGTATTACTCATCGGAAATATAATCGTGAGTGGTCTGGTAGCTTTGGTATTTTTGCTCCCAGCCATTTTTGATCTGCTTCCTTCGATTACTTCTGCAAACAGAGCAGCGCAAAAGACACTGTTTAATATTCTTACAGATTATGCGGTATTTGCATTTGTGCTTAATCTTATTAGGGAGTTGGTGAAAGATCAGCAAGATATTGATGGGGACCTAAATGATCGTGTAAAAAGCCTACCTATTGTATTAGGGCGTAATCGCACCAACAAAATTATCTTCGCCTTGATTCTTGGCTGTATCGCACTAATCTTTTATTATGTGTACACCTATCTTTTTCAATATGATACAGCTATATTTTATAGCGTGTTACTTTTAATGGGCCCCTTATTATTTTGTGCGATTAAAGTCTTTACAGCAGAGCGTAAACGCCATTATTCGTTGATAAGTCTGCTGTTAAAAATTGTTATGGTTTTCGGAATTTGTTCCTTGGGATTGTATAAATTCCTATTATTGTAACCATGCTCCAAGAACGTTTAAAAAACCACAAAATTATACTTGCATCGGGATCGCCCCGAAGGCAACAATTTCTCAAAGACCTCAAGATCGACTTTGAGGTGCGGCTAAAGGAAATTGATGAGAGCTATCCACCAGACCTAACAGGATCTCATATCCCAGACTATTTAAGCGAATTAAAGGCAGATGCCTATGAACTGGAAGATGATGAAATCTTAATTACAGGAGATACCATCGTTTGGCATGAAGGTAAACCCCTTGAAAAACCAGAATCTGAGCTGCAAGCCTATACCATGATAAAATCCTTGGCCGAGAAGACGCATCAGGTGATTTCATCGCTTTGTGTAAAAACTATCAAAAAAACCATTGTTGTTAATGATTCTGCTTTTGTAAAATTTAGAGCTTTGACAGATGATGAGATCATTCACTATGTAAAACACTATCAACCCATGGATAAAGCAGGAGCGTATGGTATACAGGAATGGATTGGTCTTATTGGAGTAACCGGTATTGAAGGTTCTTTTTTCACCGTTATGGGATTACCTACACATTTGTTGTATAAGGCCCTGTACGATATTACTGAATAACACATACTATGAAAAAAATTGGCTGCGTTTTAATATGTCTATTAGTGGTAAGCTTATGGAGTTGTAAAGAAGAACAAGAAACTGCTTCAGTCAATGCTACAGCGACACCAGAAAATACTAACGAGAATACATCAGCTTCAAATCAAACCTCTTCCAAGCAAAGTCAGGATAAAAAAGCCAAACCTCGTTCACAAGACTTTAAAGACTACTGGTATTCCGGCGAAGCCGAAATTACTTCATATACACTTAAACAATCCCGATACGGCGAAATGCGCGAAGGTGATGCCGTACTCATATTTGTCACCGAAGATTTCCTGCCGCAGGAACAAGTAAAGGCCGATCAAAAAAGCAACGATAACATTCCTGTTTTAAAACTAAACAGCACCAAAAACTTTGTGACTGGAATTTATCCATATTCCATCATGCAAAGTACCTTCTACCCAGTAAGCGATGATCAACACGCATTAAAAGTGACCAGTAGCATTCAAGAATGGTGCGGACAGGTATACGCACAACTCAATAATAAAGACCAATTCAACGTAAAAACACACTCCTATTTTGCCAGTGAGGGAGATCAACAATTACGCTTACCTAAGGCTGCCTTAGAAAACGAACTGTTTGTGCAGATGCGCGTCAATCCGTTTGATATTAAAGTTGGGGATTATCCTATGATTCCGTCATTTGAATACCTACAATTAAAACACAAAGAGTTCAAAGCATACGAAGCACAGGTGAAAATTGAAACGGTATTGGGAACCCGTCTTTTATGTGAGGTGGTCTATCCAGAACTTAAGCGCACGCTTAGAATCATAGCTGAAAAAGACTTTCCTCACAAAATCATCTCGTGGAATGAGACCTACCCTGATGGTGACAAAGAAATGACTACTTCGGCTACCTTAAAAAAACAGCTTAAAACATCTTACTGGTTGCAAAATAGAAATGTACATCGCGTATTAAGGGATAGTTTACAACTATAAATTATGATCGAACTAATACAGGCTTATCAGTCTGAGCTTATCTACACGCTTGTTCTTATCCTTGTACTCCTATTTGTTCGATTTCTTTTTGTTAAGGGAGTACGAAAAGTTACTGTCCTAGAGCGATTTAATGTCGTGCGTAAGCGACTCATGATACGCTACATTAACATTGGAATTACCATTTTTGGATTTTTAGGCTTTGAGCTTATTTGGCAGTTTCAGTTTGAAGATATTTCTTTAGTGTTTTCATCCGTATTTGCTGTATTAGGGGTCGGTTTATTTGCAGCATGGTCTATTTTGAGCAATGTTACTAGTGGGGTAATCATGTTTTTTTCCTTCCCGTTCAGAATTGGGGATAGAATCAAAGTGCACGACAAAGACGTTGAGCTGGAGGGAGTAATTGAAGATATTAGAGCATTCCATCTTCATATGCGCAAGGATAATGGTGAGTTAATTACTTATCCAAACAATTTAATGTTACAAAAAGCGATCTCTGTTCTTAATCATTCTTATCAAGAAGATGATGGAGATAGCGTTTAAACGATATTTATGAGACATGTTTTCTTACTAGTATTTTTATCTGCAACCGTACTACAGGCTCAAAAACCTGCCCCTGCAGATGCTGTTTCTATTCACAATAACATTAAAAAATTGAATTTTTTGGGTACTGCACTATATGTAGCTGCTCACCCAGACGATGAAAATACACGGCTTATCTCCTATCTATCCAACCATGTTCATGCGAGAACAGGTTATCTCTCCCTTACCCGCGGTGATGGCGGACAAAACCTTGTTGGTCCCGAAATCAGAGAGCAACTCGGCCTTATTAGAACCCAAGAACTGTTAGCAGCACGCCGCGTGGATGGTGGTGAACAACGCTTTACACGCGCCAATGATTTTGGCTACTCCAAGCATCCAGATGAAACCTTAAAAATCTGGAATAAAGATCAAGTATTGGGCGATGTGGTTTGGGCAATTCGCACCTTTAGACCAGATATTATCATTAACCGTTTTAATCACCGTACCCCGGGTACTACACACGGGCACCATACCTCAAGCGCCATGTTAAGTGTTGAAGCTTTTGACCTGGTAAACAATAAAAAAGCCTATCCAAAACAGCTTGAATATACTTCTATCTGGCAACCTAAACGCCTTTATTTTAACACCTCCTGGTGGTTTTATGGCAGCAGAGAAAATTTTGAAAAAGCCGATAAAGGTAAACTTCAACAAGTAGATGTAGGTGTTTTTTACCCGTCAAGCGGAAGGTCTAACAATGAGATCGCATCCATTGCAAGTAGTCAGCACTTATCTCAGGGATTCGGCCGAGTGTCTAGTCGCGGTTCGCAAGAAGAATACGTAGAATTTTTAAAAGGTGAACAACCTGAAGGTGACGACCTATTTTCAGGGATAAACACCACTTGGTCACGTCTAGAAGGCGGCAAAGCTATTGGAGATATTTTATATAATGTTGAAGAGGATTTTGATTTCACTAATCCCGCGGCCTCTATCCCACAGTTACTCAAGGCTCAAAAACTCATTAAAGCTTTGCCGTCAAGTCATTACAAGACCTTAAAACTAGAAGAAATCACAGAAATTATCATCGATTGTGCCGGGTTATATCTAGAAGTAACCGTGGCAAATGCAACTGCTGCGCCGGTTGAATCCATAGAACTCAACTATTATTTATTAAATAGATCAAATCGTGAAATTAAAGCGCAGCTCTTCGTTGCTTCAAACAATATAAAAATTCCTCCCTCAAACCGTAGATTTGACTTATTGCCCAATCAACCAATAGACGAGAATGTAACTGCTACCATCGCCAAGGATGCTGGATATACATCGCCATATTGGTTAGAAGAAAAAGGAACCACAGGAATGTACACCGTTAAAGACCAAGATCTCATCGGCCAGCCAGAAAATGACTCTTCGGTTAGTATCCATTTTCAGTTAGTATTTACTGTAGATGGAGAACAACAGGTACTTGATGTAAAACGCCCCGTGGTGTACAAATATTCCTTGCCCGAAAAAGGAGAGTTATACAAACCTTTTGCCATTGTACCCAAGATATCCCTAAGCATGGCAGACGATGTAATTGTATTTAGCAATACACAAGCCAAAGAAATCAAGGTCGCGCTCAACGCCAATAGCGCGAATCAGTCAGGTGAACTTAAGCTTCAGGCACCTAAAGGATTTTCGATTACACCTGCTACTATTCCGTTTGAACTCAATCAAAAAGGAAGTGAGTTTTCAGCAGTGTTTACGGTAAGTCCACCTGCAGCCGCAAGCCAAGGAACACTTTCCGCGCAAGCGAAAACCAAAGAATCTACCTACACCAACGAATTAATTACCATTGATTACGACCATATCCCAACCCAGTACATCGTTACCCCTGCCACAGCAAAAGTGGTCAAGCTAGATGTAAAGAAAAAAGGAAGTAAAGTGGTTTATATTGAAGGTGCGGGCGATGTGGTGCCAGAGAGTATCATGCAGTTGGGCTATGAGGTTGCTAAAATTAGTCCTCAAGAACTATCTGCAGATCATCTGATAGATGCAGATGCCGTGGTGGTTGGCATACGCGCGTATAATATCTCTCCAGAGTTACGCCTCAAAAATAGTTTTATTCTGGATTATGTAAAAAGTGGAGGCAATGTGATTGTACAGTACAACACCAGCCGAAGGCTAAACTTTGATGAACTCGCCCCTTATCCACTATCCTTGTCACGCGACCGGGTAACCGATGAGTTTGCCGCGGTAAAGTTTTTGACTAAAGAGCATCCCGTGCTTAACCAACCTAATAACATCACAAAAGCAGATTTTGAAGATTGGGTGCAAGAACGTGGACTCTACTTTCCGAACGAATGGGATGATGCTTACACACCCATTTTAGGATGGAATGACCAAGGTGAATCGTTAAAAAAAGGAAGTTTGCTCATCGCTCCCTACGGTAAAGGAAACTACATCTATACCGGCATAAGCTTTTTTAGGCAGTTCCCGGCCGGAGTATCTGGTGCCTACCGCTTGTTCGCCAATATGTTGTCCTTGGGGAAATAATTATAACTTACCAACATGAACCTAACCTCACATTCGTATACCTGGAAAAAGCGATACAGTATCGTACTCATCGCGAATGCCGTGTATATTGCACTGTTTTATCTCCTGATGAATTACTTCTCTTAGATGGCAACTATCGATTATATCATCCTTATCGCCACATTAATTTTTATCGTTGTTTATGGCGTATATAAAACCCGAAAAAATACATCGGTCAACGACTACATTAAAGACGAAGATGCGAAATGGTGGACCATAGGATTATCGGTCATGGCGACTCAGGCCAGCGCAATTACGTTTCTCTCAACTCCCGGGCAGGCCTTTCACAGCGGGATGGGTTTTGTACAGTTTTACTTTGGGTTACCCATTGCTATGGTCATTATTTGTTTGGTCTTTATTCCCATTTACCACAAATTAAATATTTACACCGCGTATGAGTACTTAGAAACGCGTTTTGATTTAAAAACCAGAACACTCACGGCAATTCTCTTTTTAATTCAACGGGGACTAGCTGCTGGTATCACCATTTTTGCACCCGCGATTATTCTTTCGGCAGTATTAGGATGGGATTTACTCACGCTTAATATCATCATTGGTGTACTGGTCATTATCTATACCGTAAGTGGCGGGACCAAAGCCGTAAGCGTCACTCAAAAGCAACAAATGGCGGTTATTTTTGGCGGAATGATCACCGCCTTCATCCTCATTTTTAGCTATTTACCAGAAAACATCAGCTTTACCAAAGCCTTAGAAATTGCCGGATTGCACGATCGCATGAACTTGGTAGATTTCTCCTTTAGCTTGGATAATCGCTATACCTTTTGGAGCGGAATCATTGGCGGGACGTTTTTGGCGCTTTCCTATTTTGGGACAGATCAAAGCCAGGTACAACGCTACCTTTCCAGTCGATCCATGCGTGAAAGTCAGCTGGGATTGATCTTTAATGGATTACTCAAAGTCCCCATGCAGTTTTTCATCTTACTGGTGGGCATCATGGTATTTGTGTTTTATCAATTTAATCAAACGCCCTTACACTTTAACCCCGCTTCTAAAGATGCGGTGAATAATAGCGCTTTCGCGGAAGAATACACCCAGCTTGAAGATGACTTATATCAACTACAAGCTACCCAACACCAACACACCTTGGCCTATGCTTCTGCAACGACCGAAGCTGAAAAGGACCAACTCAAAGCATCGATCTTAAAACTTTCTAATCAAACCAGTGAATTACGTGAACGCGGAAAAGAACTGATCTCACAAGCAGATGAAACCATTGAGACCAACGATAAGGATTATGTCTTTATTCATTTTATCATCAACAACTTACCCCGTGGGCTCATTGGTTTGCTCTTAGCGGTGATTTTAAGCGCAGCGATGTCTAGCACAGCTTCAGAGTTAAACGCACTGGGAACTACCACCGCCATCGACTTATACAAGCGTAACGCGGGTGAAAAATCTGAAACCCATTTACTCAAAGCCTCCAAAGGGTTTACTTTATTATGGGGAGTTTTAGCCATTTTGGTAGCTTGTGTAGCAGATTTATTTGATAACCTCATTCAGTTGGTAAATATCATAGGCTCCATCTTCTATGGTAATGTACTTGGTATTTTCCTACTGGCGTTTTTCTTTAAGTACGTCAAAAGTACTGCCGTGTTTATTGCGGCGATCATTACGCAAGCCATCATCATAGCGATCTACTTCTTGGATTGGTTGCCGTATTTATGGCTTAATTTTGTGGGTTGTGCCATTGTTATTGGGACAGCATTGTTACTACAAACTGCTCTACCTTCTTCAAAAGAACCTAAGCATGTCCACGAATAGAATCTTTCATTGGGGAATTTTAGGCTGCGGAAAAATCGCACACGAATTTGCAGAGGATTTAGCGCTCATTGGCAATGCCAATTTACATGCGGTAGCTAGCCGGAGTGAAGAACGCGCAAAAGATTTTGCCTCCACCTATTACGCTGAAAAATGGTACGGTGACTATCAACAATTAGTTGACGACGATCAGGTAGACATTATTTATATCGCTACGCCACACAGTTTTCACTATGAGCATACCCTACTAGGCTTAAATGCGAAAAAGGCTGTACTCTGTGAAAAACCTTTTGCGATGAATGCAGATCAGGTCAAAGAAATGATTGCCTGTGCAAAAGAAAATAAGACCTTTTTGATGGAAGCCTTATGGACACGATTTCTACCCCATTACCAAAAGGTTCTGGAATTTTTAAAGACAAAAGAACTTGGGGAGATTACCCATCTTCAAGCAGACTTTGGGTTTGATAGTCCCTTTGATCCTGATCGGCGAATTTACAATAAAGCTTTAGGCGGTGGGAGTTTGTTGGATGTAGGGATTTATCCTGTCTTTGCTGCGCTAACATTATTGGGACAGCCAAAAGAGATCACAGCAAGTGCTGTGTTTGGTAAAACCCAAGTAGATCATCAGTGTACTATTGAATTTAGGTATGCAAAAGGCGTTACCGCTGATTTATGTTCAGCCATAGATCAAAAAACACCCACAGAGTGCATCATCACCTGTCAAAAAGGAATCATCAAGATCAACAGTCGCTTTCATGAACCCAGCACAGTGAGCATCTTACAAGGTGGGCAAGAGGAAACGCTGGATGTTGGATACACCTCAAATGGGTATTATTATGAGGCCGTTCACGTTCAAGAAATGCTGGCTCAAGACAGGTTTGAAAGTGATGTATGGGGATTTGATCAAAGTCTGGCTTTGATTGAGTTGTTGGATACGATTAGGGAGAGAATTGGGTTGGAATATTAAATTTGAAAACCAATGAAAAAGAAATATCCCTCCAAAATTTCTTATCCACTGCTAATAATTATAGTATTGGGCTTTTTGGCGATAATTGTTCCAAATGCTATAAATACAAAAGTTGAATTTCAGCAAATAGTCCTTCTGGGTATTGTGATTATAGTTTTCGCTCTTATTCTGCATATGTTTTTATCTACCTACTATCTCATTGAAAATGAATATTTGCGTATTAAATGCGGGGTTTTCTCTTACAAACCGATCTCCATACATGAGATTAAAGAGATTTCTAAGACCAATAGTTTTATGTCTGCTCCTGCACCCTCATTTGATCGCATAGAAATTACATACAGAAAGTTTGACTCCATCCTAATCTCCCCTAAAGATAAGCTAGGCTTTGCTCAACAGCTAAAAGAGATTAATCAGGATATAAGGATAAATATTTAAAGCATCAGTTTGTAAAATTGCTTTAGAAAAATTAGAGAACTTCACTATGCCTCTACTTAAACCACACCAAATACACCAAATTCGCCAATCCTACAATTCCGGTTAAGCAACCAATGATCAAATCCATTTTAGTGGCAATAACGGTGAGCCGGTGCTCAATCTTATTAGCTATCGTAGCATAGGTGGCATAAACAGTAAATGATCCCGCCGTAGAACCGATGGAAAAGAACAAAGCATTTATAAAACTGTATTCAAAATAATCCAATCCAATTAAGAGCGATATGGCCGTAAAATAAAACGGTATCGCAAACATATTGAGCAATGACATTCCTATCCCATGCATATAGGCTTTAGATTTCTCTATCTCTACCCGTTTAATAGTTTTTTCTTTGGTTAAATAAAGTCGAAAGAAATAAATGGATAAAAGAAGGAGTATCCCTGTACCCACTTGTTGGATTAACGTGATGTATTCAGAGTTTTCCATCAAAATACTAGATAAATAAGCACCCAGATTGGCTTGAAAAAACAACACCGTAGCGAAGCCACCGATAAGAAATAAGGCCGCTTTTAAACCACTTTTAAGACTAAATTTTACTACGGTAAGATTCAAGAAACTGGGGGACAAACTCCCCGAAGCAGCTACAATAAAACCAAAAAACACACAGGTGAAAAAATTCATACGATCAAATAACGAGGATTAATCTTTCAGAAAAAAGACCAATACAATAAAAAAACCGTCTCAATTGCTTGAAACGGTTTAGGTAAAATTAATCTTTTCGATTATAAAACTAAATAGTAATTAGATTAGAGAAGTGAATTCTACTCTATCATATTCTTATATGATTAGAGCTTATAATAATCTATCAAGCTATCTACTAAATATCCAGTAATTATAAATCTTACTGATGTATCAGACGTTGAAGAGTTCCAAACTTGAATAGATCGCCCTTGAGTTGCGATCAATAAGGGAGCTTTATTTGCTTGTAAACAAGTATTTCCATTTGCAGAACCTCCAGTAATAAAAATTTGAGGATTAAATCCACTACCTGAAGAAGTAGAAACTCTAACACCTGCATAAAACTCATTAGAAGGACCAGAGACGGTTGATGTAGCACAAATTTGTTCTATGACTAAAATTTTTCCAGTAGGCACAGGCAAAAATGATCCCCCAAAAGAACCTGAGTTATCATAACTGATATTATAATCCACGAAAGCCCAAGTACTTGAAGCTGAAGCCCCAAAATCTGCTATTTGAACAAATATAGCATTTTGAGGAATACTATTTTTAGACGTTAAAGATTTCCACTCTCCAGAGGCAAATCCTTCAATATCTTGGCCGGCAGAACTATAGCGAATAGTTCCTTCTTCATTAGGAGATGATGCATCTTCTCCTACTTGTATTTGTCCGATAACATCAAGCATTTGACTAGGATTACTAGTATTAATACCAACTTGAGAGTGCGTAATACTATAGTTTAAAATCAAAAATAACCATATTAAAATTATCCTCATACCAATACATATTTCTATTTAATGTATTCAGAAAAAAAAAGTTAACATGCAATAAAAAAACCGTCTCAATCGCTTGAAACGGTTTGTCTTAAATTAATTAATCAAAAACTAAAGACTGCGACTGCCTGCTGCAAACTTATTTAGATACCGCCTTTCGACGGCATAAGTCTTTCGGTAAACTCAAGACAGGCTTTTCAGATTAGGGTTCTCTGCTTACATTGCTCCCCATTCTTTTAGAGAATCCTCATTCATCTTGACATAATCTGCATTACCCGCAGCTTTCGCTCCTTCTAAAGACATCTTGGCTACTTTAATCGCTTCTTTTTTCTCACCATTGGCAGCAAGAATTAATGACTGCTGACGCAGTTGCCAAAATCCGGGCTTTTCGATCATGCTCATTGCCTTATCCATATATTCTTTGGCTTTTTTCATGTCCTTCCCGCTATCTTTATAATATACCGCGGCTGCATAATAATCAGCGCCAGATGGTCCGCTCAATGCCTGATCAATAGAAGCCATCACCATTTGGTCGGTCATTACTTTGACCGGTACACTCACCATCGTATCTGCCCAGTGAATGTGCATATTGGCTCCATCTGGCATCACATCTGCGAACATAATGGTAAAGGATTCGGCAGTTTTAGGAGCTTTCATCGCCTTAGTCATTACTTTTGCAGCAACTTTACTTTCATCCCAGTTTTGTGGGGTTCCCCAATTAGAGGCATCACTGTAAAAAATGACTTCCCACTGGTCTTTACCGGGTTTGGTAAATAGCGCATAGGTTCCTTTCTTAAGCTCTTTACCGCCTACCATGACGTCTTGATCAAACATGATTTTTGTATTGGCATTAGCCCCGGTTCTCCAAAGCTTGTCAAAAGGTACTAAGTCACCAAAAACAGTTCTACCACGCATGGCAGGTCTAGAATACTCTAAGGTAACATTAGTAAGACCAACTACCTGCTCTACTTTAGCCATCGGGCTGGGTTGTGGCGTTTTTACTTGTGCGTATGCAGTACTTAGAAAAGCTGCACAGGCGATAAATAAGACTATTTTTTTCATGTGTATATTTTTAATAGGTTCGTTTTTGCGAAATTACCATTCCTTTGTCCTTTTATTGTTAACAAAGGCTTAAAGTAGTACGATGTATATTTGCATTCTAACATAAACTATGCTCAAGAAATATATAGCCGAATTTATTGGAACGTTCGCCATGGTGTTTTGTGGTACCGGTGCCATGGTGGTGAATGATGTCACCAGCGGAGTTGTAACTCATCCCGGGGTGGCCTTTACCTGGGGATTAATTGTGATGGGGATGATTTACGCGTTTGGAGATATCTCTGGTGCCCACTTCAATCCGGCGGTGACCATAGGCTTTGCTTACGCCAAAAAATTCCCCTGGAAAGAAGTACCTAAATATGCGCTTATCCAATGCCTGGCTGCGATCGCAGCTAGTCTTATGGTGTTACTGCTGTTTCCTGAACATGAAACACTGGGGGCGACTATTCCAACCATTGAGCTTTGGCGCGCCTTTATTGTTGAAGTCTTACTCACGTTTTTCTTAATGGTGGTGATCATCAACGTATCTACAGGAGCCAAAGAAATAGGCGTGATTGCCGGGATTGCCGTTGGCGGAATCATCTTGCTTGAAGCTATGTTTGCGGGTCCAATCACGAATGCATCCATGAACCCTGCCAGGTCCTTAGGACCGGCGCTGGTATCTGGCAACCTTAAAGAGTTGTGGTTATACCTCACCGCTCCAGTTATTGGGGCAATTCTAGCCGTGATTAGCTGTAAAACAGTCAAAGATGAGCAGTGTTGTGCTACAGAAGATCAAATGCGTTTATGTATTTTTAAACCATTAAAACCATACGATGAAAAATAGTAGCCTACGATTGATACTTCTTGTGATGATATGCTGTTCAAGTAACCTAAACCTTTCTGCTCAAGAGAATGATGTTGTGTCTGAATACATCGAACGATTAGATAATTCTAAGAAATACCTGTTGCTGGTAGCAGAAATGATGCCCGAAGAAGCTTATGGCTTTAAGCCCACGCCAGAATCAATGAGTTTTGAAGAGCACTTGATGCATATCGCCTGGGCCATGGACTGGCATAGTCAATCCTTAATGGGCGGGCGTGAAGCACGGGATTGGAACACAGACACAGCACTAAAAGTCGATCGTAAGTCCAAGAAAGAAATGATCTCCACCCTTGACAAGAACTTTGATATAACCAAAGCTTTTATTGAAGATTTCGATCAAAACAAACTTAATGAGCGACTGGATTATTTTGGAGCAGATCGTACGAAATATCAAATTTTGCTGCTATTAGCAGACCATATCACCCATCACAGAGCGCAGATGTTGGTCTACTTGCGACTAAATGGATTAAAGCCACCCAGATACGTCTTGTATCAATAATAAGGTGTGATCTTTTAAGCAGAGTATCTATAAAACAAAAAATCCCGAAAAGTTACTTTTCGGGATTTAAACTATACTATATAAATTTAGGCTGTTGGCACCATACCCGCCGATAATCGCTTGTAGGTTCCATTTTCTAAACGGTCTCTAATCGCATCAAATGCATTTAGGGTTTCTTCAACGTCTTCTAAGGTATGGGTAGAAGTTGGGATCATTCTCAATAAGATAAGTCCCTTCGGGATAACCGGATATACCACAATAGAGCAGAAGATTCCGTAGTTCTCCCGTAAATCCTTTACTAATACCATCGCTTCAGGAATGCTTCCGTTAAGGTATACCGGAGTAACACAACTTTGTGTGGTTCCAATATTAAATCCACGCTTACGTAAACCATTCTGGAGTGCATTTACGTTTTCCCATAACTTATTTTTAAGCTCTGGCATAGTTCTAATCATGTCCAAACGCTTTAATAAGCCTTCGACTAAAACAGATTGTAACGACTTTGCAAACATTTGCGAACGCATGTTATACTTCATATAATCCATGATCTCTTTATCACCGGCAATAAAAGCGCCGGTACTCGCCATGGATTTAGCGAATGTTGCAAAGTACACGTCGATATCATCCTGTACACCCTGCTCCTCACCTGCCCCGGCACCTGTTTTTCCTAAGGTTCCAAAACCGTGGGCATCATCCACCAAAAATCTAAAATTATATTTTTTCTTAAGGGCTACAATTTCTTTTAATCGTCCTTGTTCACCGCGCATTCCAAATACACCTTCAGAAATTACTAAGATTCCCCCACCGGTTTGCTCAGCGATCTTAGTGGCACGCTGTAAGTTCTTTTCTAAACTTTCAATATCGTTATGCTGATAGGTAAAACGTTGCCCTACGTGAAGTCTTACTCCGTCAATAATACAGGCATGTGCATCTACATCATAGACGATCACATCGTCTTTTGCAACTAAGGCATCGATGGTAGATAAAATCCCCTGATATCCAAAGTTAAGTACATATGCGGCCTCTTTATTCACAAACTCCGCCAGCTCTTGTTGTAGCTGTTCGTGTAAGTCTGTGTGCCCACTCATCATTCGTGCACCCATCGGATAGGCAGATCCGTGTTTAGCTGCTGCCGAGGCATCCACTTTACGGACTTCAGGATGATTAGCAAGACCCAGGTAATCATTAACACTCCAGGTTATTACTTCTTTCCCCTGAAATTTCATACGGTTAGAAATAGGTCCTTCAAGCTTTGGAAACACAAAATAACCTTCAGCTTGTTCTGCCCATTTTCCTAAGGGTCCTTTGTCCTTATAAATTTTATCAAAAAGATCTCTCATAACGTCTTGTTAAAGCGAAGCGCAAAAATACAACAAAATGAGCGAATTAGCGAATAGGAGTTATTTACACGAATTGTTGATAAAAGAAAGCATCCGCTGAAGGAAAAAGGTACGAGGTACAAAGTACAAAGAACAAAGTGAGAAGTACGAATTAGAAAGCTCAGAGTTCAAGTCTCCAAGGTTTTTGATATGAGATTACAGAAAAAAAAATCCCGACAGTTGTCGGGATGATGTGGTATTAATGATAAAGTTTATCTCACGTATTCAATAGGGGTAGCTTCTACATCATTTTTACTATCGGTAAATCCTTGTTCGCTCATCCACTTATCATTAAAGACTTTACTCATATAACGAGAACCGTGGTCTGGGAAGATGATAACCACCACGCTGTTTTCATCAAATTCTCCTTGATCGGCGTATTGCATAGTTCCCTGCATCGCTGCGCCACTGGTGTAGCCTACAAACATACCCTCAGTCTTAGCAAGATTACGTGCCGTGTGTGCACTTTCCTCATCAGTTACCTTCATAAAGTCATCAATCATATCAAAATCTGTGGCTGTAGGGATTAAATTCTTTCCTAAGCCTTCAATGCGATAGGGATAAATTTCTTCAGCATCAAATTCACGCGTTTGATGGTATTTTTTTAATACAGAACCGTAGGCGTCAATTCCTAATACTTTGATATTAGGATTTTGTTCTTTTAAATAACGGGCCGTTCCAGAAATGGTTCCGCCGGTACCACTACAGGCAACCAGATGGGTGATTTTGCCTTCGGTTTGTTTCCAAATCTCGGGTCCCGTTGACTTATAATGAGCATCCATATTGAGCTCATTAAAGTATTGATTGATATAGATAGAACCTTTTCGCTCTTCGTGTAACCGCTTTGCAACCTGATAATAGGATCTTGGATCATCTGCAGATACGTGTGCCGGACACACATACACTTTGGCGCCCATAGTTTTAAGCATATCAATTTTATCTGCCGATGATTTTGAGCTTACCGCAAGGATGCATTCATATCCTTTAATGATGCTCACCATTGCAATACTAAATCCTGTATTACCAGACGTAGTTTCTATGATGGTGTCGCCGGGTTTTAAAATTCCTTTTCGTTCGGCTTCTTCTATAATATATAATGCAATACGATCTTTGGTAGAATGTCCCGGATTACAGGCTTCAAGTTTCGTATAAAACTGTCCTGGTAGATCGCTTGTAATATGGTTTAATTTTATGAGAGGCGTATCACCTACAAGCTGTAACACGTTGTCATAAACTTTTAAATCTTCTTTCATCCAGTGAAAATCTTAATCTAGTCAGTTAGTGATTGGGCTTCTAAAAAATCTGAAACACAAAACGCGACAAAAATACATCAAATTATTGAATTACTTTGTAATTCCTTCTAAGTCCAGCAGGAATGCGTAATCCTTAGCGGTTTCTTTTAGCGATTCAAACCTCCCCGAAGCTCCGCTATGTCCTGCATCCATATTGGTATGAAATAAAATGATATTATCATCTGTTTTTAGCTCTCTCAATTTAGCCACCCATTTCGCCGGTTCCCAATATTGCACCTGGCTGTCGTGATAGCCTGTGGTCACTAACATATTTGGATAGGATATAGCCGAAACATTATCATAGGGAGAATAACTTTTCATGTAATCGTAATATTCTTTGTCATTGGGATTACCCCATTCGTCATATTCTCCCGTGGTTAGCGGAATACTATCATCTAACATCGTAGAAACTACGTCTACAAAGGGTACCGCTGCAATTACGCCGTTGTAAAGTTCTGGTGCCATATTGACCACCGCTCCCACTAACAATCCGCCGGCACTTCCGCCCACTGCATACATGTGTTCTGGTGAAGTATATTTTAAATCAATGAGATGTTTACTACAATCAATAAAATCTGTAAAGGTGTTTTTCTTTTTGAGTAATTTTCCGTCCTCATACCATTCTCTACCCAGGTACTCCCCTCCTCTAATGTGCGCTAACGCAAAAACAAATCCCCTGTCTAATAAGGTTAAGCGCGTACTAGAAAAACCGGGATTCACGGTGTATCCATAGCTTCCATAGGCATATTGCAATAATGGATTCGTACCATCCAACATGATCCCTTTTTTATAGACTAAAGAAATTGGAATCATTTTTCCATCCCGCGCGGGTGCCCATACCCTCTTAGAAATATAATTTTCTTTATCAAAATTAGGATCTAGCACTTCCTGCTCTTTTTTCACTTCTTTCTCCTGCGTTTTCATGTTGAAATCAATTACAGAAGCCGGCGTGGTCAATGAAGTATAACGATAGCGAACGATAGACGTATCAAACTCTACGTTGGTAGACGTATAGGCGGTATAGGTTTCATTATCAAATGGGATGTAAAAGTCTTCTTTGTCATCCCAACTGCGAACACGAATCTTCAAGAGCCCATTGATACGTTCTGAAAGAACATAATAGTCTTTAAAAATCTCCATGTCTTCTACCAATACTTTGTCACGATGGGGCACCAAATCTTTCCAGTTGTCAGCGGTAGTCGCGTTCACAGGTGTCGTCATAACCTTAAAGTTGACCGCATCGTCTTTATTGGTTAAGATGTAAAACGCATCCTTATAATGGTCAATGCTATATTCTAAACCACGCTCCCGCGGGTGAAACATGTTGAAATCGCCCTGGGGTTGATCTGCGTCCAGAATCTGATATTCTGTCGTTAGGGTAGATGAGGTGCCAATGACCAGGTATTTTCGAGATTTGGTTTTATACACGTAGGTATTGAAGGTTTCGTCCTTTTCTTCAAAAACCAGTTGATCTTTCTCAGGATCTTCTCCTAAGCGGTGTTTATATATCTTGTTAGACCGAAGGGTTTGCTCATCCTTGCGGGTGTAGAACAAGGTTTTATTATCATTTGCCCAGGTGGAACCTCCTGTGGTAAGCGCTATTTTTGTCGGAAGAATTTCATTGTTCTTTAAATTCTTTACCTGAAGCGTGTATTTTCTACGTCCTACTGTGTCAATCCCAAAAGAAGCCATCGAATTATCCGGGCTTATAGAAATACCGGTGATATTAAAGTAGGACTGGCCTTTAGCCATCTCATTCCCATCGAAAAGAATCTCTTCTTCGGCAGTAAGTGAATCCTTCTTTCTGGTATAAATAGGATAATCCTTCCCTTTTTCGTAGCGAGTGATGTACCAATAGCCATTGTACTTATAGGGAACCGAAGCATCGTCTTCTTTGATCCTGCTTTTCATTTCCTCAAATAAATCCTTCTTTAACTGATCTGTATGGGAGGTCATTTTATCGTAGTAGGCATTTTCTTTTTCTAAGTACCCGATCACTGCACTATCATCCCGTTTACGCATCCAAAAGTAGTCATCTTCGCGTTGATCACCGTGCATGGTGTGAGTATAGCTTTCTTTTTTAGCAATTGGAGGTATAGGACCTTCTTTCATAGTGGATTGTTCATTTTTGCAAGCGCTGGCAAAAGTAAGGATTGCGAGAAGAACACAATGGCGTAAACGTATCATATTATAGTTTTAGTGGTGGTCTGCCAAACAGAAATATGTATTTTTGCCTGGACAACAGCTAAAGTAAGAAATTTATGTTTGGAGATATGATGGGCATGATGAATAAGATCAAAGAAGCCCAACACAAGGTAGAAGAAACCAAAAAGCGTCTGGATACGGTTCTCATTGACGAAAAGTCAATTGATGGGTTGCTTGAAGTCACCGTAACTGCAAATAGCCACATTAAATCGCTACAGATCAGTGACGAGTTATTAGAAGATAAAGAACAGCTTGAAGACTACCTCATCTTAACGCTCAATAAAGCCATACAAAGAGCCAAAGAAATCAATGAAGCTGAATTGGCCGCAGCAGCTAAAGATGGCATGCCCAAGATCCCCGGGATGGATATGTTCAAATAGTCCTTAGCTATGAGCTGTTAGCTCTTAGTTTATGAGACTGAATGTATTTTTAAGCACCTCCTGCATACGTTCATGCATTCTTGCGGTATAATCCAAGTGCGTCACGATACGTAGCTTACCGCCACCCATGTTGCTAATCCTGATCTGTTGATCTTCCAGCGATTGCATAAAGGCCTCTTCTTCCACGTCTGGATGCAGTTTAAAAATAATGATATTGGTCTCCACAGGTTCAACGGATTTAACGTATTCCTGTTGTGCCAATACCTGCGCTAGTTCACGGGCTCTTTGATGATCTTCTGCCAAACGTTCCACATGATGATCCAGCGCATATAAGGCTGCTGCGGCCATAAAACCAACTTGGCGCATTCCGCCGCCCAGTACTTTTCTCACCCTAATGGCATTTTTCATCAAGTGCTCATTCCCTACTAACACAGTTCCTAACGGAGTGCCCAGTCCTTTAGAAAGGCAAATGGAAATTGTATTAAACAACTCTCCATATCGTTTAGGGTCTTCATTCTTTGCTACGATCGCGTTAAACAGCCGGGCACCGTCTAAATGCAATCCCAAGTCATGCTTGTGGCACACTGCTTTGATGCGTTCTACCTCATCGAGATCATAACAAGCTCCACCACCTTTATTCGTAGTGTTTTCTAGACATACTAAAGAGGTTAGCGGACTGTGATAAAAATCGGGTGGATTGATCGCGCCTTCTACCTGTTCTGCTGTGAGCATCCCACGAGTTCCTTCAATTAGTTTACAGGAGACTCCGCTGTTAAATGAGACTCCGCCACCTTCATAATTATACACATGAGCGTAGTGGTCGCATATAAGTTGTTCCCCAGGTTGGGTATGCAGTTTAATCGCAGTTTGATTGGCCATGCTCCCCGTTGGAAAAAAGAGCGCATGTGATTTACCAAACATAGCTGCCAATCGCTCCTCTAATGCATTCACCGTGGGATCTTCTTTATAGACATCATCCCCCACCTGGGCAGACATGATGGCTTGCATCATTCCGGGTGTAGGTTTAGTCACGGTATCACTGCGTAAATCTATAATCGTTTGATTCATTGTTTAAAAATTAGTGGGTATTAGTGCATGAAAAACTTCCTATGGGGCTGCCATCAGGAATTTTTGGCGATGGGATCACTTTGAACTTTTCGGGTGCTTTAAGGAACTGGTCAATTTCACGCTGAATCATTTTTGCATAAGCATCATCTGTTCCAACACTGGATTTGATGATTGATAAAGCTTCGAACGCAATAGCTTTTGTCTGCGGAAGACTTTGTTCTTGCCTGGCTAAATTCATGATATGCTTTAATACACTAAATTGAATCGTACGGGCAATTTCTTTTTCATACGGCGAATCTCCCGAAGCTTTGAATATCTGCTTGTTCAATTGTTTCATTACCTCTTCTAAGCCTAATTGATTTTTATCTACGGCACGTTGTAAAACCAAGCGATTGGAGCGTTGTGGGTGCAACAAATAGCTTAAGGTGAAATCACTTGCTGTGGCAGCCGCTCCTAACGGGTCAAAACTTACGCCCATCGTGCTTTTAAAACTTTCTCTACTGCGGTTATAACCGTACGCCCGGGGCGGGAAAAGCTTGAGCAAGCGTTCTGGAATCATCAACTGTACCGGACTTAAGGTCATAAGCACCGCCTGTAACGCCTTTTCCTGATCGTCTTTAGAAAGATTTTTTATAATGGTTTTCTCTTCTCCTTTTGCCGCGTAGCTATAGTCCAATCCACCAATGAGTTTTGTGGTGGCTTCGGTTTGATACCGATGAAAGAAATACAAGGGGACAAATACGTCTTCCAGCACCGTATAGGGTTCACCAGTGCGTATATTATCCTTTCCAAAGTTTTTAATGGCCTGCTGACGTATCTTCAGGACTTCTTTGAGCTCAGTAGTAATGTCTTTTCCGTTATCCCAAAGATGTGCGGTAGCGTGGGCTCCTCCGGCAGCACGCGCATCAGGATCACTGATGAAGTCAAGTCCTGCTTTACTGGCCTGATCTAGGATTTGACGCAGGTAGTCTTTTTCGGCTTGACGGCTTACAGGATCTCCATAACTATAGGCAACAGTCACCTTGTCCCAGGCTCCAATGCCTTCCGCGTAGGCGTTATCAGCCGTAATTTCATTCCCATTCGTGCTAAACGAAGGATGGGGATAATCCATGACTGAAGCTTTTTCATTGGCACTGGCGGCGAAATTATGCGCAAAACCAAGGGTATGCCCCACCTCATGCGCAGAAAGCTGGCGAATTCTAGCTAATGCCATTTCCAACATGGGCTGATAATTATCATCACGTTCTGCAAAAGGCTGATTGAGCAACGCCTGGGCGATCATAAAATCCTGCCGAATGCGAAGGCTGCCCAAACTCACATGGCCTTTGAGTATTTCTCCCGTACGCGGGTCTGAAACACTGGCACCATAACTCCACCCGCGGGTAGAGCGATGTACCCATTGAATCACATTGTAGCGTAAATCCATAGGGTCAGCATCTTCTGGCAGCATCTTGACTTGAAAGGCATTGATGTACCCAGCTGCTTCGAAGGCCTGATTCCACCAACGTGCACCTTCTAGTAAGGCGGACCTTACCGGCTCTGGCGTACCGGGGTCCAGGTAATAGATAATGGGTTCTTTGGCTTCGCTCATGGCGATACCCGGAGTTTTCTTTTCTAAGCGATGACGACAAATCAGGCGTTTTTTGATGGGTTCCCACACGGGTGTCGAATAGTCTGAAAATGTCATGGGGAACGAACCGCAGCCGGGAACAAATTCACGAGGGGTATAATTATCATCTGGCAATGCTACAAACGAATGATGCTGAATAACGGTGATTGCTGAAGCATCTGGAACAACGGTTCTTAGGTTTCTACCGGTAGGTTCTCCAGTAAAGGTAAGGAGTGCTTCAAATTCAGCATTTTTAGGAAAGGATTTTGTGCGGTCCATCGCTAAGGCGCTTCTGGATTTATCTAATTTATAGTTGCCTTCTTTTTGAGCTTTTAATCGTTTGGCCACTCCATGGGTATCTTGCATTAAGAACTGCGTAAGATCGATCAAAAAACTGCCTTCTTTTTCTTCTTCGATCTTAAATCCAAACAAAACAGACAAGCCAAAAGCCTGCTGAATGCTCTTGCTCTCTGCGGCATTGGTCGATGTGGTGCGGTAGTTTTGATTTGGCTGGACTAAGAGCAACTTATTCCCTGCCCGCTGAAACTTTACAATTACTCCGGCGCCCAGTTGTCCGCGATCCAGTCCAATATCATTAGACCCTATACCCGTAGTGAGGGAATGAACATAAAGAAATTCCTGCTCCAACTTATCCACCTGCATCCAGATCTTATCTTCTTTTTGGCTGTACCAAAAATCTGCGTACCCGTTGAATTTTTGAAGATCTTCTTTTTTAGAAAGGGTAGAAAATGTCTGTGCTACTGTTGCAATTGGCAGTAAGATGAACAAAAGAATATGCAGGCTATTTTTCATGGAAAGAATTTAAAGCTTAAAACTAAGCAAAAATTGGGTAGGTGCAAATTGTCAATTTAGATGAAGTAATAATCAAAAGTATCTGTAAAAACATCCATCCCCAACCCTTCCTTCAAAGGAAGGGGGCTAAATGGAGATGATATTAAAAGTCTCCCTTTGAAGGGAGATTTAGAGGGATGTAAATTTTGCTACCTTTAAACTATGTCCTTCAACAAAATACTACCATATACAAAAGAGGCAAGACAACTTTCTAGATCTTTACGTAAAAATCAAACTGAAACAGAAAAAATGCTTTGGCAAAAAATACGGTTCAATCAATTGGGCGTCATGTTTTTTAGGCAATTTCCTATCCTTGACTATGTGGTTGATTTTTATGCTAAAGAGATCGGATTAGCCATCGAAATAGATGGAAAGTACCATGACAATCAATTCTTAGAGGATGCCCACAGACAGGTAAGAATCGAAAAATTAGGAGTTTATTTTCTAAGATTTTCAAATAAGGCAATTCTTGAGGATATGGATACTGTGCTGTCTGAAATTGAGGCTATAATTATAGAGCGAATTGATTGAATTTATGGCATATCTTCTAAAAGTAAACATCCATCCCCAACCTTATGCCTTCCTCTCATCCGCTGATGCGAATTCGTCGGAGGCAAGCAAAGGAAGGGAGTTCGTTCATAAACAAATTTGAAGTCTTTCTTGGAGCGCGTGTCGCCTTAGCTTCTCGGCCTTCGTAGCTGTGCTACTATGGCGAAGGACGCTAGCGGTGGCGTAAGGGAGATTTAGAGGGATGTTTTAATAAAAATTTCTATAATGCATAATCCCTTCTCCTCTCTCTTTGAAGTTGACCGAATTAGACTTATTTTTACCTCAAATTATACTACCTTGATTACTACAGACCACATCACATCACTCCAAGAGCGACTAGACAGCTTGAGGAGATATCTTTGACATCGATCGTAAAAAGATCGAAATCACCAATTTAGAAGAAAAAACATTCTCCCCTGATTTTTGGAACGACTCTAAAGATGCAGAGCTTCATATGCGTGCGCTTAACGCGGAAAAGAAATGGGTAGAAGATTATGAAAAAGCGATAACTCTGGTAGAAGATCTAGAAGTACTGCACGAGTTTTTTAAAGAAGGGGAAGCCACGGCTGAAGATGTTGAAAAACGAAATGAAGCCGCAGTTACGCTGATTGAAGACCTTGAATTTAAAAACATGCTGTCTGAAGAAGGCGATAGCATGAGTGCTGTCTTGCAAATCACTGCTGGAGCCGGTGGAACTGAAAGCTGTGACTGGGCGCAAATGCTTATGCGCATGTACCTCATGTGGGCAGATAAAAATGGCTATAAAGTCAAAGAGCTCAACTTTCAGGAAGGTGATGTCGCCGGAATCAAAACAGTGACCCTAGAGATTGACGGCGAGTATGCCTTTGGCTGGCTTAAAGGAGAAAATGGTGTGCATCGACTGGTGCGAATCTCTCCGTTTGATAGCAATGCAAAGCGTCACACCAGTTTTGCATCGGTATATGTGTATCCACTGGCAGATGATTCGATTGAGATTGACATTAATCCATCAGAAATCAGTTGGGATTTTGCGCGCTCCAGTGGTGCAGGGGGACAAAACGTGAATAAGGTAGAAACCAAAGCGATCCTGACCCACCACCCCAGCGGAATCGTAATTCATAATTCTGAAACTCGTTCGCAATTAGAAAACAGAGAGAAAGCCATGCAAATGCTTAAGTCTCAGTTGTATGAAATCGAACTCCGCAAACAGCAGGCGCAACGCGATGAGATTGAAGCCGGAAAGATGAAAATAGAATGGGGCTCTCAAATTAGAAACTACGTGATGCATCCGTATAAACTTGTGAAAGATGTGCGTACTGCCGAAGAAACCGGAAACGTAGATGCGGTCATGGATGGCGCGATTGACCCGTTTTTAAAAGCCTATTTAATGATGATGGGGCAAGATACGGTAAGTGATGAGTTGTGAAAGTACACTTTATTAATAACAAATCAAGATTGTCAAATGTGAATAGCCTTAAAAGGAAATTTTTTTGAAAAGCTATTTTACCTAAAAATGACTATCTTAGATTGTAATTCTTGTTTATGGGAAAAATTTTTATTTTCATTGCTGCCTTAGGGCTATTTTTGGCATTCTCTTTTCTGGTCTGGAAATCCACTCAAGGATTTATGAAAAAAGAATATAGCAAAAAATTCCGAAAAAACTGGGGATTCAAGATGTACCATTATACCTTTATTCTAATGGTAGGCGGCGGGTTTACGGTATTATTTATAAAGCTATTAGAAAACACTGGTCTTATAAATCCTTAAAAACAATTCAAAGAAGAAAAACATTGCGTCTAAATTATTCTTATACTATCGATAGGTTATAAATATTTAAGTAGCTTCACACTATCCTTTTGATTTTCTTCTCATTGTTGCTCGTCTCATCGGCATTTGATCTATGGTGGCGAAAAGTTCTTTAGCGGTAAGTAATGTATCCTGAGACACTTTAATGCTTCCATCTAAACCAATCAGGATGACCTTGAAATCTTTATCGTTAAAAGCGTATCTTTTATACAGATCATTGGACATCATCCAGTCTTGATCCTGTAGAATCTTATGCCTGTCCGGCAGAATTTGATACACCATCAATTTGCGCTCATCTAATCCCTCTGCATTAATAGTTAGCTCTCCTAACTGCCTGCTGTACTCCTCACTATTCTTTTTATTGGAGATTATAAGCACCAATCTGTCTTTCCATTGGTGACGTTCGATTAATTGTGCAGATACGCGCATAGAAAAAGATAAACAAAAGAAGAAAAAAATGATTTTCATACTTCACTAAAGTACACAATTAATCGATTTGATATTCTACAAAGAGGGTCGCATATACCGATATCATTCCGGGATTTATGGCTACAGATCTGTTTTGAACCTTTGAAACCTCCTCCTCGATCATTTCATAGTTATATGAAGGTTGTGATTGTGGATGTGAAGCGGTAAGTTTTGTGTTACCTATCTTTAAAACCTCTTTTGAGCTCTCGGGAAGTTGTTGCACTAATTCTTCAGCCAGTAGATCTGCCTTTTTCAGCGCCTTGAGATAAGCTTGATTTTTTAAGCTGTCCAACTTGGAATGTTCGTAGGACAATCCACTTAAATTAAGATTCTTATCCTCAAGTAGCTTGGTATACATTTCGGCTAAATCATCGATGTTTTTCACTTTGACCCTTATTCTGGTAGAACTTTGGTATCCCCTAAATACCCTGGTATTATTCTGCCAACGATATTCCCGGCGCATATCGATTGCTGTAGTAAATAAATCATCCTGATCCACACCACTTTCGAGGAGATTTTTAGTTAAAGCATTAGATTTTTGAATCAGACATTCTTTCGAACTTTTAATGGATCGATCCAGGCAGGTTAATTCTACATAGAAACTAGCCCTATCTGGAACTGCTTCGATTTTAGCGTCTGATTTTAATAGAATGGTTTTAAATGATGATCGCGGAGAATCTTGGTTATTTGTACAGCCAATTACTAGCGTTAGTATAAAAGCTAAAGAAAAGAAGTGTTTCATGCGTAGAGATTTAAATGATTTTAAACCTCGTATCAAAAAGCAGACCTAAAACATGTATTAATTTCCAACCGGATACAAAAAGGCCTTTTCTGTAGCTAAGCTAAGCTCCTTTTTTTCATTGATTTCATAAGAAAGAAATACTTCTCCCCAGTATTTCCCATCGGTAAATTCGGCTACAATCCATTTGTGGTTAAGGATGCGCATTTTATTGATGCGCATTTTTCCTTCTATTCCCACAAAAGGTACTAAGGCATTATCGGCATCTGCTTTATTCATTCCCAGAACCGCATCTTCTACTTGTACGATCACATCGGTCACTTCTAATCCTTGATTTTCTATATAGGCAGTGGCGGCGTCATTTTCGGGCAAGTAAAAGCTGCTTAAGGCATAATTCGCCTGATCCAAGTCTTCGGCTTTAGTTTCTAGGGCAGTTATTTTATTGCGCAGCTGCTCTTCTTTTGCAATAAAGCTTTCGCTTATTTTTTTGGTGTTCATGTATTGATAGATCGCAATCAACGCTGCAAAAATGAACAGATACATAAAAATTCTGCTTCGCATAAATTATAATTCAAGGGTTAAATTATCGTAGGCTAAATGTACATTTTTTGGAAGGCTTTCTTCCACTTCGGCATGAAAACCCATGTAATGACTTATGTGCGTGAAATAGGTTTTTTTCGGCTTAACTTTTTTAATAATCTCCAGTGCTTCCTCGATGTTCAAATGCGAATGGTGGGGTTCTTCACGCAAGGCATTCAGCACTAATACGTCCAGACCTTCAAGTTTTTTAAGTTCTTCATCCGGGATGGTCTTGGCATCGGTGATGTACGCAAAATCATGGATGCGATATCCAAATACCGGTAATTTTCCATGATATACTTGGATTGGCGTGATTGTAGTCTGCTTCAGGTTAAAAGGTTTGTTTATTAATTGATGGATGTCAAATGTGGGTACACCGGGATATTTATTTTCGGTCACAAACATGTAGTGATAACGTTTCTTAAGTGCCTCAATCACTCTGTCTTCCGCGTAAAGCGAAACATCACCTTGCCTAAAGTAAAAAGGTCTAATATCATCCAGGCCTGCAATGTGGTCACTATGTTCGTGGGTAAAAACTACTCCGTCAATGTGATTCACAGGATTAGCTAATAATTGTGTTCTAAAATCGGGACCACAGTCAATAACAAACGTTTCAGTCTCACATTCCACTAAGATTGATACTCGCAAACGTTTATCTTTTGGGTCATCGCTCATACAAACAGGATGTGTACTACCAATTACCGGAATTCCCTGCGATGTCCCTGTTCCTAAAAATGTGATCTTCAAAAAGCTAATTTTTGTACAAAAATATACATAATTTTTTGTTTGCCTGATCAATTGACTACCTTTGATTCTAGATTATAATCCAAATAAATCCTGTCACTATGCCTATTACCATCAAAGGTGATAAAGCGTTTGAAAGCGCTCCTTCGATTTCAAGTAAAGCACTGCGTATTAACCTTAATGAAAACATCTACGGAACCTTTGCCGAAATAGGTGCAGGACAGGAAACTGTGAGAAATTTCTTTAGAGCCGGAGGTGGGTCTGGCACCATTGCTAAGGCAATGAGTGCCTATGATAAAGAATTTAGTGATGCGATTTACGGCAGAGAAAAAGACGGCCGCTACGTCACAGAGTCCCGATTGGTAAAAATGCTAAGCCATGAAATTAGTCTTATCGAAGATCGTATTTCACGTGAAGCCAACCCCGAAAAACTCTTTTTCAGCTACGCAAACACTGTCGCCACGATAGATTTTGCAAAGAAATATAAGGGCCACGGTTGGGTAGGGATCAAATATCAAGTTAAACCCGGGGCAGATTATAATGAAATCATCCTGCACATACGTTTTCATGAAAATGATGCGCGACTACAGCAACAAACCTTAGGAACGCTGGGCGTAAATCTCATTTACGGAGCCTATTACAAATACGATTCTCCTAAAAAATTACTGCGATACCTGTACGACCATATCGATAAAGATCAGATTGAAATCGATACCATCAATTTTAAAGGACCTCAATTTGAAAATGTAGATAACCGTTTGATGAGTCTGGAACTCATTAAAAATGACATGACTGAGGCGGTGATGTTTGGAGCAGACGGAAATAATATTCTCCCTGCCCGTATCTTATATAAGAAAAACGTATTAGCGCTTCGCGGAAGTTTTAGGCCGGTGACACTCGTCAATATGGACATGTACAAAAAATCACTGGAACTATTCTTAGATGAAAATAAAGTAGATGAAGATAAAACCGTTTCTATTTTTGAGATCACCTTATCCAATTTAAGGGCTGAAGGTGAGATTGATGAGCAAGATTTTTTACATAGAGCTAATTTGTTATGTGCCCTTGGTCAAACGGTAATGATCTCTAAGTTTCAGGAATATTATAAGGTGGTTGAATACTTCTCTCGTTATACCAAACAACGCATGGGGCTCACGATGGGCGTAAATAATTTGGTGGAAATTTTTGATCAAAAGTATTACAATCATTTGAGTGGCGGAATCTTAGAAGCCTTTGGGAAACTCTTCTTCAAAGATTTAAAGGTCTACCTCTACCCCGCTCATGATACCGAAAATGATCGCATTATTACCAGTGAAGATTTGAAAGTACACCCACGTATGAAAGAGCTGTATAAGTTCTTTAAATACAATGGTAAAGTGGTTGATATCGTTGATTACGATCCAGAAATTCTTGATATTTTCTCACGTGAAGTATTACAAATGATCGCTGAAGGAAAAACAGGATGGGAGAAAATGCTGCCTGAAGGTATCGCACAAATGATCAAAGAGGGTGGTTTCTTTGGGTATAATAAGGAGCAAAATTTAGTAGAAGAAAATGCAACGTCTTAAATGACGAAGACTTCTTTTGTCACCTATTTATTCAGAATCTGTACGAACTGTTTTGAGCTGCTTTTTATATTCTGAAGGATTGATACCGTACTTCTCTTTAAAAATCTTAGAAAAATAGCTTCGGCTACTTAACCCGCACGAATACACAATTTCTGATATGGTTAAATCTGTTTCTTCAATCAATTGTCTTGCTTTTTCTATGCGAACATTAGAGATATAACCATTGATGCTTCTATCGTATAAATATCTAAATCCTAATTGTAGTTTTTTTGGCGACAAGCCAGATTCTCTTTTTAAGTCTTCTATACTAATGGGTTTGTTGATTCTAGAGGCGACAAATTCTCCTAAATCAACGACACGTTCTAATTCTGACTCTTTGATGGGATAATTAAGGCGCTCTGCCTCTGTCTCTTGATCGTGATAATCTAATTGAGAAGCTAAAATATTGAGGATAGAACTTTCTGCTAATAGTCGACCTACAACACCCTTTTTTTGATGGTCCATGATGATACGCACATAATTAGCCGTGGATATTCTAATTTTTCCTAAGAATCTGTAGGGTTTATCGTTAGATATCTCTGTAAAAATTTCTTCTAAGTAGGTTCCTAAAATACTTCTATCTGTATTTTTTAAGTGCTGCATTCGATCTTCTAAAACACTTATCACACTAATTTTTAGTGGAGTATCTGCGGGTATAACCACTTCATTAACCTCATCATGACCTGATTTTAAAATGACATTTCTTTTACGATCCAGATCTGTGTACGCACCGTTTTTTCCAAACCTATGCTTAAACTGACCTTCTAAGCAAAAAATAAAATATAATGGATCTACTGGGCTTTTGGATAGGGTAAATTGAAAAGGTTCATTAAATGTAATATTATAAATGATTGCCCCTAGACCGGGAAACATCTCATAGGCTTTTATAAAGCCCTGGCCCTTTTCATTGTCTAACCTGACAGTTGCGGAGCCAAATTCTTTCGTAAACGTGCCCCCAAGATCAGTGGCTACATTCTTTACTATGTTAACAACGTTATTTTTTTTCAATACCAACGACATCTTAATAAGATTAATAAATACCAGCTTAGCCCTAAACAAATGCTGTAAGGGATAATAGAATGATTAAAAATTTTGGTTGGTTGTTTAATCTTTAAAGCTAAAGCCTCAATATTTGTTAAAAGTACGCCAAAAAAGTCAGCAAAAAACATTTACTGACTTTTATTTTAATCTTTACTATTTCTATCTAATCTAGACGCGTGATTTTGGCACCTATTCGTTGCAGACGCTCATCGATATTTTCATATCCACGATCAATCTGTTCAATATTGTGTATGGTAGAGGTCCCCTTAGCAGACAATGCCGCGATAAGTAAAGAAATTCCGGCTCTAATGTCTGGACTAGTCATGGTGGTCGCTTTTAGGGTTGATTTAAAATCGTGACCAATGACTGTTGCCCTGTGCGGATCACATAAGATGATCTTAGCTCCCATGTCAATGAGTTTATCCACGAAGAATAACCTACTTTCAAACATCTTTTGATGGATCATGACTTCTCCTCTAGCTTGGGTAGCGGTAACCAACATAATACTTAATAGGTCTGGAGTAAAGCCGGGCCAAGGAGCATCACTAATGGTCATGAATGAACCATCAATAAAACTTTGCACCTCGTATCCATTGGTATGCGCAGGAATATGAATATCATCACCTCTACGCTCAAGGGTGATCCCTAACTTTCTAAAGACTTGAGGAATCTGACCAAGATTCTCCCAGCTCACTTTTTTGATGGTAATTTCACTTTTGGTCATAGCAGCCAGGCCTATCCAAGATCCAATTTCTATCATATCTGGTAGTACCGTATGCTCACAACCCTTAAGTTCTTCTACTCCTTCTATTTCTAACAGGTTAGAGCCTATTCCCTTTATAGATGCACCCATGGCAACCATCATCTTACACAGCTGTTGCAAGTACGGCTCACAGGCAGCATTATAAATTGTGGTGGTCCCGTTTGCTAACACCGCTGCCATAACGATGTTGGCAGTACCGGTTACAGAGGCTTCATCTAAGAGCATGTACGTACCGGTTAAGCCATTGGGAGCTTCCACCCCATAGAACCGCTCTTCTTTACTATATCTAAAGGTAGCGCCAAGCTTTATAAAACCTTCAAAATGAGTGTCCAATCGTCTACGCCCTATTTTATCCCCACCAGGTCTGGGAATATAGCCTTTACCAAAACGACCTAATAGTGGTCCAACGATCATGATAGAGCCACGTAGACCGCTTCCCTCTTCTTTAAATAATTCACTTTCCAGATAATCTAAATCCAAGTCATCACTTTGAAAGCTATACGACCCCTTGCCGAGTTTTTCAATTTTTACTCTCAGATTACCCAGGATCGTGATAAGTTTATTCACATCTCTAATGTCTGGTATGTTGTGAATGGTAACCTTTTCTTTGGTCAATAAAACGGCACAAAGAATTTGGAGTGCCTCATTTTTAGCTCCTTGTGGTTGGATGTCACCTTTTAATTGATGACCTCCTTCAATCTTAAACGTTCCCATAGCGGTGAGTTGGTCTGGTTATAGTTAGTTTGGTTTAGTAACGTTTTCTTCCGCGGTTGTTGTTTCGCTGGTTTTTTTTGCTTGTAGTGGCTTTGCTGTAGCGCTTAGTTGATCGCATAAGACTTTCAGCCTGGGTTAACTCTCCTTCTTCTTCGGCCAAATTAATTTTACCATCACTCAGCTCATACAAATGCTTATAGATTACTTTGTCCTCTACGGTATCTTTATTCCAATTGAGGTAGGATTTCTTCATATGGTTGGCAATATTGAACTCTAAGGCAGTTTTTAAATCGCCTTCTTCAAACTTAAGCGCTGCATCAATCATGCGCTTGATGTTATTGCCGTAAAATCTGTACTTCGGAAAATTTTGCGGGTATTCTAATGCATCCGGACGTTCTTGTAATACCTCTTTAGAGGGTTTAGGATATGGGCTTTCAACATCCAGTTTAAAGTCGCTCATGATGAACAATTGATCCCATAACTTATGCTGAAAATCTGAAACGTCACGCAGATGGGGGTTGAGATTTCCCATTACTCCAATGATAGCTTTAGCAATTTTGTTGCGCTCCTCATCATCTTCAGTCGCAATGGCATGATCAATCATTTTTTGAATATGACGACCATATTCTGGAATAATTAATCTATCCCGTTCTGTATTATATTCTAACTCTTCAATCAAAATGAATGTGTTTTAAGTATTGTAGTAACTAAATTACCATTTGCGCAAAATAGTAAAAAGCTGGTTAGTAAGGTATGTTCTATAAAGAAATTACGTCTTTAATTTTATCGCCCACTTCTTTATATTTTTCAATAACATGTCCCGGATCGTTCATGCGCACATTGACAGAAACACTGGTATATGTTCCTTTAGCCGAATCCTTCGTAGTGATCACTGCACCCATGTTATCAAAAATCTCTTCTAGCTCTTTAATTTTTTCAGCGTCTTTAGTGACAATAAATTTATATAAGTATGCAGCTGGCCAGGTAGTATCCTGCTCTAGTTGCGTGTGTAGTTTTTTGTAGAATTCGGCAGATTTTTTTTTATCGGGCATAGTCTGTAATTAAAGTACAAAGATACATCACTGGTTTGATTTTTTAAATATAAATGGATTAACGAACTTTGTGCGGGTGGAGACAAAACGAATATTACTAATTGGCGGACCAGGAACAGGTAAAACCTCGCTCATCTCACATTTTAAATCATTAGGCCACACCATTTTTCACGAAATATCCAGAGAAGTAACATTAGCAGCTAAAAAGAAAGGTATAGATCAATTATTTTTAACCAATCCAATATTATTTAGTGAGCTTTTATTAAAAGGGAGAATCTCTCAATTCAATGACGCCCCTGCCGTTAAAAAACCCGTTGTTTTCTATGATCGTGGCATACCTGATGTATCAGCTTATATGGATTTTGTTGGAACAACTTATCCCAAAAAATTCACTAAAGCAAATACCCTTTATCGCTATGACAACGTCTTTTTCTTGCCGGTTTGGAAAGAGATTTACCAATCTGATAATGAACGCTACGAAACCCTGGAGCAAGCTATTCGTATCCAAGATCATCTCAAACAAACCTACACTAATTTAGGATACTCATTGATTGAAGTTCCGTTTGCTCCCATTGAGCAGCGTGGTAATTTCATTTTAAATTCCCTTTAATATGCACAATCCAAAAGCGGTGTTGCAAAAATACTGGGGGTTTGATGAATTTAAACCTGCACAGGAATCTATTATTAATCTCATACTGAATAAGGTGAATGTGATTGCTCTTTTACCAACCGGTGGAGGTAAATCCTTATGCTTTCAACTACCTGCCTTACTCAACGATGGAATTTGTATTGTAATCTCTCCTCTTATCGCGTTAATGCAAGATCAGGTAAATGCCTTAAAGAAAAAGGGAATTAAGGCAATGCACCTAAGCGCAGGGATTTCGTCTAAGGATTTGGATGCTGCTTTGGATAATTGTATTTATGGAAATTTTAAATTCCTTTATGTTTCGCCAGAGCGTCTTCAACAAGATATTGTGCAACAACGCATTAAGCAAATGAATGTTAATCTTTTTGCTATTGATGAGGCCCACTGTATTTCGCAATGGGGACATGATTTTAGACCAATGTATCAACAAATCCATGTGCTTCATGAACTACAACCTAATGTTCCATGGATCGCACTCTCGGCTACGGCAACCCCACAGGTCATTGAAGATATCAAGCTTTATTTAAAACTTCCTCAGGTTGCCATTGAACAATATTCGTTTGCCCGATCAAAAATTAGTTTTCAAGTTATAAAAACTGAAGATAAACAGTATAACCTTCTAAACGCTTTAAAGGCTTATCCAGGAGCGGCGATTATCTACGTAAACAATAGAAAAGCAACTCAGGAGCTGGTGAACTATTTATCCCAACACAATATTACGGCTGCTTCCTATCATGGCGGAATACCCCAAAAGGACAAAAAAGATCGTCTTAAAAACTGGCTTAACGATAAGGTTAGAATCATGGTTGCAACCAATGCATTTGGGATGGGAATCGATAAACCCACGGTAAGGTTAGTTGTTCATTATCACATCCCAAGCAGTATTGAAGGTTACTTTCAAGAATCCGGGCGCGCAGGTAGAGATGGAAACCAATCCACTGCCCTACTTCTATATAATAATGCAGATTTTCTATTGGTAAAGCGTCAATTTTTAAGTGCGATACCTACGGTTGAAGATGTAAAACATGTCTATAGAAAGATAATGAGCTACTTTAGCGTAGCCTATGGTGAAGGGGAGTTTCAAACAGAGGACTTTAATTTTTATAAGTTTTGTCGGCATTACCAGCTTAATACGATAAAAACATATCAAATTTTAGAGTTACTTGATCGAAACAGTATTTTGCGCTTATCACGTCAATATGCTAAAAAAGCATCAATATTTATTGAACAAAGTAGCGGTAGTTTAATTCAGTATCTTCAGGAAAATAAGCATTATGCACACCTTTTAAAAACCATATTACGAACCTATGGAGGTGTTTTTGAGCAACCCATTGCCATTAACCTGTCTATTGTAGCCCAAAAAGCCGGGATGAGTGAGCAAGAAGCGGTTAATCAACTTAATGATTTACATCAAAGAAAGCAGATTTTATTTGAACACTATGTCCATGATGCTTCTATCACACTTCTTTTACCACGTGAAGATGATCATACGATTAATCCAATCACACCCCATATTAAACGACAATTAACTAATAAACAGCGCCAGGTAAATAGCATGCTCAACTATGTACAACGAAATACTATTTGTCGAAGCGTTCAATTACTCACTTATTTTGGTGAAAAAAATATACAGGCTTGCGGAAAATGTTCTGTTTGCATAGGATTAGAATCACAAGCAGAACTTATAGGAAAAGAGAATATGCATATTGAACAAACTATTGTAAACTATCTTGGGGATCATGCATATACGAGTAGAGAAATAGCTGAAGCCTTACCATTTAGCTCACAGCAGATTCTTGGTGTACTTAAATCACTTCTTCAGGAAAAAAGAATAGAAATAACTAACTATAACACTTATACACTATCAACATGAGAGATTTACGCATCGTTTTTATGGGAACTCCGGCGTTTGCAGTGACAATTCTTTCCAGTATACTACAACAAAAGTACAATGTAGTGGGAGTCGTTACGGCACCAGATAAACCAGCAGGCAGAGGACGAAAAATTAACGAGTCTGCGGTTAAAAAATTTGCCATAGAGAAAAATCTTCCGGTGTTACAACCCACAAATTTAAAGTCTGAAGCTTTTATCAAAGAACTTATTGGGCTAAAACCCAATGTTCAGGTTGTTGTAGCCTTTAGAATGTTGCCTAAGCTAGTATGGCAATTACCATCTCTTGGCACGTTTAATCTACATGCCTCTCTACTCCCACAATATCGAGGAGCAGCTCCTATTCACTGGGCTATTATCAATGGTGAGGAGAAAACAGGAACGACTACATTTTTTATTGATGAAAAAATTGATACTGGTGCAATGATCCTACAAAACGAAGTAATGATCCAAGACGATGAAACCGTGGGTAGTCTTCATGATAAACTTATGAATAAGGGAGCAGATTTGGTACTGGATACGTTAAGGTTAATACAGCAAGCAAAGATAGAAACCACGCTTCAACCACAAAATGAAATTCTTAAAGAGGCACCAAAATTAAATCGGGAAAACACAAAAATTGACTGGTCAGACTCACTAAATAATATTTATAATAAGATTAGAGGCTTAGATCCTTTCCCGGCAGCATGGACAACATTAGTACAAGGAGATAAAGAAGAACCACTTAAAATTTTTGGTGTCCAAAAAGAGATTGCTAATCACAATCACACTACAGGAAAGATTATAGTATCTAAAAAAGAATTTAAAATAGCAGTTCAGGATGGATATATTAATTGTTTAGAACTCCAACTACCCGGAAAACGTAAAATGAAGGTAACTGATTTGCTCAACGGACTCCAATTCACTGCGGATGCCTATGTACGTTGAGTTGAGCGAAAACCACTTAAAATTCAAGAAAATCCATGGGCTTTATCAACAAATGACTTAAGTTATTAACAAAAACTCCCATTTAGCCCGTAAATACTTGCATGCGGCGTTATTCCGTATAAATTTGTAGAGCAAATATTAATGTTTAACCAAACCATTTTAATTACAACGTTATGAACAAAACAAATCTTATTGATGCAATGGCAGAAGATGCTGGTATCTCAAAAGCGGCTGCAAAGAAAGCATTAGAGTCTTTTTTAGAAAATGTAGAGAAGTCTCTTAAAAAAGGTGATCGTGTGTCGCTGGTAGGTTTCGGATCTTGGTCAGTATCAAAAAGAGCTGCACGTGAAGGAAGAAATCCTCAAACTGGTAAAACAATTAAGATTGCTGCTAAGAAAGTTGTAAAATTCAAAGCAGGATCTGAGCTTCAAAAAGCGGTAAATTAAATCATCCTTTAAAGCTAATAGCTTAAACCTCTCTGAAATCAGAGAGGTTTTTTTATGGTTTTCTCTCATCTTCAAAAAGTTGATTATGCGATTTACTAGGAAACGACTATTTGTGATTCGTAAATTTTCATTTTATTGATTCATGAGAGATTAAAACAGCGATTTTTAAGCACATACTCGCGAGGTTGTCTAAGAAAAATTTAGTAGATTTAATAAAATTTACTAGCCTCTTGACTACACTTAAACCAGAAAAAGGCCGACTTCTCATTGCAGAGCCTTCAATTATTGGAGATCCCTCTTTTAATAGATCAGTAGTACTGCTGGCAGATCATAGTGAAAATGGATCTATTGGCTTTATCCTTAACAAGGTCTTGGATTATACATTAGATGAACTCCTCCCAAATATCAATGCCAATTTTAATGTGTATAATGGCGGACCTGTTGAACAAGATAATTTATATTATATCCATAAGATCCCTCAATTGATATTCAATAGTGTAGAGATTGCAGATGGTATTTTTTGGGGCGGAAACTTTGCAGAAGTCGAAAAACTTATTGCTAAAAATGAAATTAGCGAACACCAGATCAAATTCTTTTTAGGTTACTCTGGTTGGCAACCGAAGCAGTTAGCAGAAGAACTACAAGGCAATTCCTGGATTGTTGCAAAAAATGATGATCAGGTTGGACTGATCGGTCGATCATATTCCTCTTTTTGGAAAGAAAAAATGATTGCGCTTGGTGGAGACTATCTTTTATGGTCTAATGCTCCTGAAAATCCTAATTATAACTAAGACTAGCCTAACCGCACTTTAGCATTAAGCTTACCAAGCAGATCTTTGGCCACCTCTTTTTCGAAATTCTTTTTTCGATATATGGTAATTGGCTGAATACCCATGATTACATTTGTAATGAATAACTCATCAGCTTTTTGAAGTTCAAACGGTGAGATGCTCTCTTCAACCAATTCGTAGTGATCAAGTGCAGAAATAATCTCAATCAACTTCTTACGTATGATTCCATTTAAGCAACCATCAGAGATCGGCGGAGTCTTTATTACTTTATCCTTGACCAAAAATATATTACCGTTTAATGCTTCAATGACAGATTTCTCATCATTTACTATAAGACAATTGGCATAGTCATTTTCTTTTGCAAAAATGCTTCCCAGCACGTGAATGGCTTTGTTATTATTTTTAATAGTAGAAAGTAATCCTTTATTGATATAATAATCTTTAAATAATTCTACTCTATACGTATTAGTTGATAGGGTATAAAATGACTGCGACAATTTTTCGGCCCTAATGAGATATTCAATAGATAAATCTTGTGGTGTGTAATATCCTCCTGATTTGCGATACGCTAATAATTTTACTCTGGCAGGAGTTTGTTGTAAGTTTTTAGCTCTAATGATTTGCTGGATTTCTTCCGCTAGAAATTCTGGCGAAAAGCTCATAGGAATTTCCATTCGCATAATTCGCATTGCTGCCATAAATCTAAAATAGTGATCTTCCCAAAAAATGATTTCTCCATTAATCACACGTAGGGTTTCAAATACAGCATCTCCGTAATTAAGTCCTCGATTATTGAAATACAACTGTGGACTTTCTTCAGACATTAATTCACCATTAATATTTACCATTGTCAAATCGTTATAAAAGATAAAAAGCCAAGACTTAGGCCTGGCTTTTACGTTGTACTAAATTTATAGGAATTAGGTTGATCCTAAAACTTGTTTTAAACTGGAAATCATATTTTCCCAGAGCATTTTACCTTCTTCAATATCATCCTCTTCTGCAAAATCTGTGATCATTAAAGAGACATCCTTAGTAATCTCATCTACTTGAATACGCATTTCAAAGTAGTAAGGCTCATCTTCATCTTCTTCCCATTTCATCTTGATACGTTCTCCACTTTTTTTCGTGATTAAGTGCGCAACCTCTTCACTCCCATCCCAAATAAACGTAAACTTTTCTCCACGAGAATTCACATTATCTGCGTACCATTCACTTAAACCAGAGGGGGTTGAAATATATTGATATAATAGGGATGGAGAGGCGTGAACCACAAACTCCATCTCGTATTTTACTTTATCTGCCATTATTAAAATGTTTGATGACAATATAGATATTTCTTTGTAACCTAAAAATAAAAACAAGTAAAATTTACTTTCAAAACAGGTTTGTCTTAGGTAAAAATGTTACTATATTTGCCCCCGTTTTAAACCGTGAGCTCAGTTGGACAGAGCATCGGATTCACATCCGCCGGCTGGCGGACAAGTGTTCAAAATAAATATAAATGGCGAGGTAGCTCAGTTGGTTAGAGCGTCGGATTCATAACCCGGAGGTCACGAGTTCAATTCTCGTTCTCGCTACAAAAAAAGCTGTCTCTAAAAGGACAGCTTTTTTTATGAATTCTCATTTAGTTTACGCTCTATATTCAGAGAAGTTTGATAAAATTTACATTGGATGCACCAGCAATATCAATGCAAGGCTGAAAAGACACTATTATTTTAGCAATAAAGGATTTACAGCAAAATTTAGACCCTGGAAACTCATCTTCTTGGAAAAGCAACCATCGAAAAATCAGCATTAATGAGAGAAAGACAACTAAAAACAGCTAAGGGTCGAGAATTTGTGCGTAGCTTAATTTAATAATGATGTCGGATTCATATCTGCCGACTGGCGGACACGAGTTCCCCCGATCCCTTCGGGTTCATTCTCGCAACACAAAAAGCTGTCTCTAAAAGGACAGCTTTTTTATGAATTATCATTTTTTACGCATTATACTTAATTGGAACACTAATATCAACGATAACAAGCATCTTTACAAATACGTATATAAATTCAGAGAATTTTCATTCTATGCTAGATAATTGTAAAATATTTTATTTCTTTATATATTAATAAAATTAAAGTATTTCTAATAGTACGACTTTTAGATACTCAACTCGTTAAATACTCGTTGACATAATTAAGTTCACAGGTAATAAATAACACAAAATGGATATAGTAGAAGAAGCGATCAGCTTTGAAAACAGAAAAATGACGAATATGTCAACCAGCGATCGTGTAGCGGCATCGCGAGAGGCAAAGCAACTCATTTTAAGTTTGAATGAAATTTATAAGGAGACCAAAGATGAAGAGCTGATGGATTTAATGAAACGTCTCACAGCTAAAAAAAAGAGAATCGAAATAAGGCTTAAAGGCAGGCCATCAAGTATGTAGCAAAATACCCTTTAGTAATTAGTAGTTTAATTCTTAAAGTTTTAGTCAACACATGTACTGGTAGAAATAATGAATACACCATATAATAATTAAATGATAGGTAGTTATCACCTATGGATAAAGAACTATCTATCCTAGTAGATTATAGCGTAAATTAAACAAGCGATCTTATCCGTAAACTGGTGATCCCATTTTTTATTAAAAATTCAGGAAGCTGAAACAAGTGTTTAGTAGCTCAAGTCTCATGGAATTACCTGCGGTGATCCCATTCAAGAAATCCTGGGCAAGCATAAAACCCTGCGCAAGCTTCGCTTAGCTTGGTTTTTTATTTTATTCGCTTACAAAAACACGTTATGCGGTTAACCCAAATCTCATGGGATTACCTGCGGTGATCCCCATCAAGGAATCCTGGGCAAGCATAAAACCCTGCGCAAGCTTCGCTTAGCTTGGTTTTTTATTTTATTCGCATATAG
>NZ_BAAAFG010000001.1:0-34668 GCF_039523415.1 Gangjinia marincola | reverse complement strand
GCAACTTTCGTTGCGGGTTTCTTTTGCGGAGAAAGAGGGATTCGAACCCCCGGAGGTGTGACCCTCGCCAGTTTTCAAGACTGGTGCATTCGACCACTCTGCCATTTCTCCTAAACTTAAGGCGGTCTGCCTACTATCGTAACATGACCTGTTACAAATGCGGGTGCAAATATAAAACCCTTTTTTATTTCTATAAAGTAAATTCTGCGTTAAATTTTAACCCATTGAATATTACCTTCATAACGATAAATATCCTATATTGCGCCGCATTTTAAAATCATACATACCGTGAATAGGCTATTGTTTCTGGGGGGAATATTCGCAATTCTATCGTGTAACTGTAAAGTTCAACAAGATAGCAATACAAGCAGTAAGACCAATACAACTACTAGTGAGAGTACTTCAATATCAACCTCTGCAGGCTATGAAAACCCAATCCCCTACGCAACTACTATCACAAGTGCAGAACTAAAAGAAAATCTTTACATTTTTGCAGGCGATCGTTTCGAAGGGAGAGATACAGGTAAACGCGGACAAAAAATGGCGGTAGATTTTCTAAGGGATAAATACCGAAAAATGGCCGTACCCTCACCCATGGGTGGAGATGACTATTACCAACGCATACCTTCTTCTTTTTTGGGTGGCGGAATGGAATCCAGTGAAAATGTATTAGCCTATATTGAAGGTTCAGAAAAGCCCGAAGAGGTTATCGTGATCTCTGCACACCTCGATCATTTAGGAAAAACAAAACTCGGGCAGGTCTTTAATGGGGCTGATGATGATGGTTCTGGTAATGTAGCTATCCTAGAAATTGCCGAAGCTTTTAGAGCGGCACAAAAAAATAATCTCGGACCTAAACGTTCTATTCTATTTCTACACGTTACGGGTGAAGAGCGCGGACTATTGGGGTCAAAATACTACGTAGAAAATCCCGTTTTTCCATTAGAAAATACCGTTGCCAATCTTAATATTGATATGATTGGGCGTATTGATCCTAATCATAAAGATAACCCTGACTATGTTTATCTCATTGGAAGCGATAAACTAAGTAAAGAATTGCATCAGGTTTCAGAAAAGACCAATGACGAATACGTAAAAATTGATCTGGATTATACCTATAATGATGAGAATGATCCCAATCGTTTTTACTATCGTAGTGACCACTATAATTTTGCAAAAAACAACGTGCCGGTAATATTCTATTTTAATGGTACGCATGAAGATTACCACAGAGCGTCAGATACTCCAGATAAAATTGAGTACGATCTTCTTGAAAAGAGGACCAAACTCATATTTCATACAGCTTGGGAGATCGCCAATCGTCCCGATCGATTACAGCTTAATAATAGTGGATCTAACTAATTATTTGATAAAGAGCTTCCTGCTTAAGGCGTAAATTGGATACTCAGTAATATATTTTGGTATATTTAAGCATTGAACCATGCTTACTATCCCATGAAAATCAAGTACACCCTACTTCTATTTATCTTAATTCCCTTTTTCGGCGTAAGCCAAACCAATACAGATATTTACCTTTTTGAGGTTGTCCTTGAAGATGATATAATTATACTGAAAAATCCGATCAACATTTCAAATAACCAAGGCTACGATAATCAGCCGAGTTTCGACGGAAATTCAATGTTATACGCCAGAACTGTTGAAAATCAGACGGATATTGCACGATATGATCTTACTGCCGGAAGAAACAGTCTTCTCACTTCTACTCGTGTTGGGAGCGAATACAGCCCCACTCCTATTCCCGCTATGCCAAACCGTATTTCTGCCATTCGGTTAGATACTACAGGCTTTCAACGACTTTATGATTACGATATAGCTGCCGATTCTTCAGCAATACTATTACCGGATGCTGTGGTGGGATATCACGCATGGTATGATTCCAATACAATTATTTCAGCTGTATTGATGCCTGATCAACTTGATCTTATTCAAACTAATCTAGGCAAAAATATCAGTAAGACCTTAGCTAAAAATGTTGGTCGAAGCATACATCGCATTCCAAATACAAAAAACATTAGCTATGTTAGTAAAAATGACAAGCTGCGATGGAAACTAAAATCTTATAATCCTAAAACGAGAAAACATGAGGTCATCATTGCTTTACCTCCTCGAGTTGAAGATGTCGCCTGGCATCCCAATGGAACCCTGATCTGTGCTAAAGAAAATATGCTCTTTAGCTATCATCCTCAAAAAGATGATCACTGGAGTATTTTACAGATCATGGGCATTGAAGTTTTTGCCAATATTACCCGAATTGCAATTAACGAAACCGGAACTAAGCTTGCTTTGGTTGCCGAAGATTCTCCCGCCGTCATCGTGAAGAAGCAACTGGAATCTTATAACAACAGAGATATTGATTCCTTTTTATCCACATTTGCAGATGATATTGAGATCTATCGTTTTCCAAATACCTTAGAGACCAGCGGAAAAGATGCGCTAAAGGAACGTTATCAAGCTTTTTTTGAAGCAACTCCTAATTTAAACAGCACCGTCCGTAACAGAAAAGTACGGGGTAATACGGTGATTGAAGAGGAGTTTATCACCGCCAACGATCGCGAGTACACCATTATCGCGATATGGGAAGTTGAAAATGGACTTATTAAAAAAGCTACGTTTAAGCGGTAGCAGCCTACAGTAAGATTTCTCACAATCAATTCTTTCATGTTCGAAATGACTGCAGATCTTAACGTCATTTCGACATACCTTAACCAGCCATTAGGCTGGGGAAGCGACGAGAAATCTGCCAAATAAAACTTGCATTTGAAAACTTAGTAACCAACGATAATATTTCTCACGCTCAGTACCTTCGGTTCGAAATGATTGCCACATCTTAATGTCATTTCGACGGAGTCTCGAAGTATCGGGGCGACGAGAAATCTGCCCATTAAACTGTATTAAAATCTTAGTAACCAATATTAAGATTTCTCACGCTCAGTACCTTCGGTTCGAAATGACTGCCAAATCTTAATGACATTTCGACGGAGTCCAGAAGTATAGGGACGACGAGAAATCTGCCTCCTAAAACTTGAATTGAATGGTTAATAACCAATAATAAGATTTCTCACACTCAGTGCCTTCGGTTCGAAATGACTCAGAGCTGAGCATTTTAATAGTTATCTATTACGGCTATTTTAAGGTAGTAAATTTTAAAATCAGGAGAAAGGAAAGAAATTTCAGTTAGGTAATATCTCATCCACAGTTAAGCCCCTCCTTTGGAGGGGTCGGGGAGGATTTACCCCTCTACCAATTCAACCACCTGATCATCTTCTGTTTTGACATTGGCTAAATTAATGGCTGTTTCAATGAGTGCTAAATGAGAATAGGCTTGCGGAAAATTACCCAGTAAACGTTTGGTCTCAAAATCAATGTCCTCACTAAATAATCCCAAATGATTGCTGTAGGATAATAACTGATCAAACATGTTCGCTGCTTTTTGCTCCTCACCTATCTTATACAAACTATTGATAAACCAGAACGTACAAATGGTAAATGAAGAAGACGGCAAACCAAAATCATCTTTGTTTTTATAACGGTATAACAGACCGTCATTACATAGTTCACGTTCAGTTGCTTTAACAGTTTTGATATACTTAGGATCCTTGGCCTCAATAAAACCGTAAGGTTCCATCAATAACACTGAGGCATCCATATCATCAGAGCCGTAGGATTGTGTAAATGCCTGTACTTTTTCATTCCAGGCATTGGTCATAATGTCTTGCTTGATTTCTTGCTCTAAGGATTTCCACTTGTTGTATTTATGTGTTTTGTTTAGGATTTCTGCTACTTTCATCGCCTTGTCAATGGCTACCCAGCACAAAACCTTAGAGAAAGTAAAATGTCGTTCCTCAGTCCTAAATTCCCAGATGCCTTTATCGGGTTCTTGCCAGTGTTTTTGAACTACCCAAACAATTCCTTTTGTAATGGACCAGAGTTCTTCTACCTGTTCTATTTCGGTTTTAAACTTGACAATTTGTTGATAAACCACGTCCATTAGGATTCCGTAAATGTCGTTTTGACGCTGGGCATAAGCTGCATTTCCTATACGTACTGGTTTGGAGCCTTTATACCCTTCCAAGTGTTCTAAGAAATGTTCGGTTAGTTTTTTCTCACCATTAATCCCGTACATGATCTGGAGTTTTTCATCTTTATCTGGAATAAGATTCGTTACGAAATCTAAGTAACGCTTTGCCATATGCTTATGACCCAACTCACTCATCACTTTGATCACCATGGAGGCATCTCGAATCCAACAGAATCTATAGTCCCAGTTTCGAACTTCACCAATAGTTTCGGGCAAGGAGGTTGTTGCCGCAGCCAGAACCGCTCCGGTTTTATCAAAGCTCAATAGTTTTAGTGTGATCGCGCTTCGGGTAATTTCTTTTCGGTATTTTTTATAGCTGGGCATTTGGTTTACCCAATTAAGCCAATACACACGGGTTCGGCTGTATTCCAGGTGAATCTTGTCTAAATCCGGCTGAAAGATCTTTTCGTTATATCCAAAGCTAAAGAAATGATCTTCGGTTATCGTAATTGCCTCTCCTTGGACCACAGCTTCTTTATCCAGATCGGTATATAAGAAAATGGTATCAAACTTTTTGCCGTGAGTTAAACTAACAATGAAATTATCTTTAATGTACGTGTTTGTTTCCGCGGAAGCGTATTCCAACTTAGGATCATATATCACCTTAAAGGATGGCTTACCAGAAAGGTGCTTCACATATCGAATCACTTCACTGGGTGCATAATATCCCTTATCCACCTGGTGATATCTGGGCATAAAATCCCGTAGCTCAAAAGAATCTGCATCCCTGGTGAATCTCGTGACCAAGATTCCTGTATAGTTATCGTAATGCTGCGTGATGTCATAATCTGGTGAAACCTCAAAACCAAAGCTTCCTCCTTTATCTTCGTCTAAAAGTTTAGCAAAGATCGAAGAAGAGTCAAATTGGGGCAAACAACACCAATCCAATGAGCCCGTTTTTGAAATTATTGCGGCACTCGTGCAGTTGCCAATGATCCCATAATCAAGATTATCCATCAATTATACTTTTAATAACAGTTATCTAACGTGTATTGTTTAAATTAACGAAAAAGTATTTGCAAAACCAACCCCATGAGTAAAACAATCATTGTTTCGAATCGGCTCCCGTTAAAACTATCCCTTGATGGGGATAAGATCACCGCCACACCTAGTGTTGGTGGGCTTGCCACCGGGATGAAATCTGTTCATACCGATGGGGATAGCCTTTGGATTGGCTGGTCTGGGTTGACTGATGATACGCTTACAACAACCCAAAAAGAAAAGGTTGCCGAAAAAATAAGGCAAGAAAACTGTGCCGCAGTTGCATTGACGCAACAAGAAGTAGATGATTTTTACCTGGGATTTAGCAATAAAACACTCTGGCCTCTTTTTCATTATTTCTTAGAGTACGCCAAATTTGAAAAAGACCAATGGGAAACGTATCAACGAGTAAACGAACGGTTTGCCAAGGTGATCCTGGAGCATACGGGAGAAGATGATATCATTTGGGTACATGATTATCAATTATTATTAGTGCCCCAATTAGTCAAAGAGCAGCGTCCCAAAAGTACTATTGGTTTCTTTTTACACATTCCGTTTCCATCCTTTGAGATTTTTAGAACTTTTCCCTGGCGTGAAGAAGTGTTACAGGGAATGTTAGGCGCAGACCTGTTAGGCTTTCACACCTACGACTATGAACGACACTTTTTAAGTTCGGTCAAACGAATTTTGCGTAGGGAGGTCTCTTTTAATAAAATCAGCTACGACAATCGGGAAATAAAGGTGGATTCTTTCCCCATGGGAATTGATTACGATAAATTTTATTCTTCGGCGAAACAGCATATGGACAAATCTTTAGAAGAACGCAGTGAGCTCCAACAGCGCTTAGATAGTCATAAAGAAATTTCTGGCGATGGCTCCAAGCTCATTCTCTCTATTGACCGCATGGATTATACCAAAGGAATCCCTAACCGCATCAGAGCTTTTGAGTATTTTTTAGAAAAATATCCTGAGTACATCGAGAAAGTACGCTTGATTATGTTAGCAGTGCCCTCCCGTTCAGAGGTTTCAACCTACAAAAAATTGAAGCAGGAAACCGATCGCTTGGTAGGTCGCATCAACGGGAAATTCTCAACCGTAAGCTGGACTCCCATTTGGTATTACTATCGCTCTATGCCCTTTGACAATTTGATTGATTTATATACTAGTGCCGATATTGCCTTGATTACTCCTGTACGCGATGGGATGAATTTGGTGGCTAAAGAATATGTAGCCACGCGCGTGAATGGCGACGGAGTCCTGATTTTAAGCGAAATGGCAGGAGCTTCTAAAGAAATGAACGAAGCCTTACTCATCAATCCAAATAACTTTGAAGAATTTGCCGCCACGATTAAGAAAGCGATTGAAATGCCGTTAGAAGAGCAGCAATCCAGAATCAAGATTCTTCAAAAGCGTTTAAGTCGATACAATGTGGAGCGCTGGGCGAATGAATTCATGAAATCCTTAAAGGAGACTCAGCAAACCAAAGACATCTTTGTTTCTAAGAAAATGAATGCGGCAATCAAGCAGGAGATGCAAGCTGCGTATCAAAACGCGAACAAGCGTTTGCTCCTACTCGATTATGACGGCACATTGGTAGGGTTTAAAAATAACCCGAAAAAGGCCTCTCCTGATGAGGAACTTTTTACATTATTAGATCAACTGCAAGCAGAAGATAAAAATGATGTGGTCCTCATTAGTGGAAGAGACAAAGAGACCTTTACCGAGTGGTATAGCCATAAGGATTACGGACTCATAACCGATCACGGCGTATGGTTTAGAAATTTTAAGCAGGAATGGCAGCAGCTTGAAAAATTAAAAACAGACTGGATGGAAACTATTCGACCGGTAATCCAGACCTTTGTAGATCGCACTCCGGGAACTTTTATTGAGAAGAAAAAGTATTCGCTTGCATGGCATTACAGAGCAGCAGATCCGGAACTGGCCGAAGGACGTAAAGTCGAACTCAAAACCATTTTAAGCAATTTAATCGCCAATAACAATCTAAGCATCTTAGAAGGCAATAAAGTGCTTGAAATTAAGAACAGCAGTGTAAATAAAGGTCGTGCTTCTGCCCGACTCCTGGCCGATCGTGATTATGATTTTATTTTTGCCATAGGTGATGACTGGACAGATGAGTATACCTTTGAAGAAATGCCAGATTCTGCCTACACCGTTAAAGTGGGCTACGTAAAGACGGCGGCAAAGTATTATGTGAAAGATACGGTAGATGTGCGTGATTTACTTCAAGTTTTTATCGGTAAAAATGTTGTATCTTAGTTATTGTCTTCAAATTTAAGTTATGAATATACATGAAGAAAAAATTGCTCTGGTTAAGGAATTATTAGAAATAAAAGATCCCTCAATTTTGAGCGAAATTAAAAACATCCTTCATCAAAATGACCGAAACGACTTTTGGGACGATTTGACTGATGAACAAAAATCTGAAATTAATCAAGCCAGAGACCAAATTAAAAACGGGAACACAACCGACTTTGAATCGTTTATGAATCTGCATAGACCATGAAAAGAAAGGTAGTTCTTTCTAAAATCGCCGAAGAAAAGCTATCAGATGTATTAGATTATCTCCTTAATCGATGGTCAAATAGGGTAAAACAAGAATTCATACGCAAATTGGATCAATCGGTTTCAGTCATACAAGAACATCCAGAAAGTTTCCCTCCCTCGTTGCTAATTCCTACGCTTAGAAAATGTGTTGTTACTAAACAAATCAGTATTTTTTATGAATTTGATGATGAGAACATATAAATATTAACCTTGTTCGATACGCGACAAAATCCGGATCAATGGAGTAACGAATTATAAAAACCAAACCTAGCTTGCTTACAACTAAAAACACTATTAATCGCTATCAATTATATGCTTATGAAACTATATCTTACACTAACTTGCTTCATTATTTCTACAGTACTTACGGCTCAAACCGATCAACGCATTTATGACATTATAGATGCGGTTTCTGCAGATCGTATTGAAAAAGACATTGCCACACTTGCCGGCTTTGGTACACGGCATACCTTAAGTGACACCGTATCTAAAACGCGCGGGATAGGAGCGGCAAGACGCTGGATCAAAAGCGAATTTGAAGCGATTTCAAAAGATTGTAATAATTGCCTGAACGTATTTTACCAAAAGGATTTGGTAGAAAAGGGTACGAATCAGCGTATTGTAAAGGATGTGATGGTGGTCAATGTGGTAGCGGTTCAAAAAGGCACAAAATATCCAAACAGTTATATCATTATGAGTGGTGATATAGATAGCCGGGTGAGTGATCCCACAGATTATACCTCAGATTCCCCAGGAGCGAACGATAATGCTAGTGGAATGGCAGGTGCTATTGAGGCTGCCAGAGTTTTATCCAAATATACCTTTGAGCATAGTGTAGTCTATCTTGGACTTTCTGGTGAAGAACAGGGTCTTTTTGGCGGAAAAGGTTTTGCAGCTTACGCGAAAGAAAACAACTGGGACATTATTGGGGTACTCAATAATGATATGATCGGAAACATTACAGGAGTGGATGGCGTGATCGATAACCGAAGCTTTAGAATCTTTTCTGAACCTGTCCCCCCAACTGAAACTGAACGACAACGCAATGCCCGTAGATTTTATGGCGGTGAAGTTGACGGTATTTCCCGTCAGCTGGCGAGGTATGTCCATAACACCGTTGAAACTTATATGCCAGAGATGAACCCTATGATGATCTACAGATTAGATCGATTTGGTCGTGGCGGTCATCATCGCCCTTTTAATGACGCGGGCTATCCCGGGATTAGAATTATGGAAGCCCATGAAAACTACACCCAGCAACATCAGGATATACGTACCGAGGATGGCATTGAGTACGGCGATAAATTAAAATTTGTGAATTTTGACTATGCCAAAAAACTTACCGCAGTCAATGCGATCACGATGGCTAGTCTAGCGTGGGCGCCACCTTCACCTAAAGATGTGGGCATCGGCGGGATTGTGGAACCTTCAGCTAAGTTAGAATGGTCAAAAGTCAACGATGCAAAAGGATACAAGATCTATTGGCGTGATACAACCTCACCTACCTGGGATCATAGTAGATACGTAGATGATGTCACAACATTTACGCTGGAAGGAATCGTGATTGACAATTTTTTCTTTGGGGTTTCCGCCGTAGGCGAAAAAGGCCATGAGAGTGTGGTTGTCTTTCCGAACAAAATTATACGCTAGGCATGGCTACGACGCCGGAACTTTATTTTGAGAACGATCAACTTTGGACGGATTGGCTGGATGTGCATCACGCTACCAATGATGGCGTATATCTTATCTTTTATAAACTGGAGTGTAATATCCCGACCATGCGTTGGGAAGAGGCGGTCAAGGTGGCTTTATGCTACGGCTGGATTGATTCTACGGTAAAAAGTTTGGGTAATGGCAAACGCCGGCAATACTTTTGTCCCAGAAAGCCAAAAAGTGTATGGAGCAAAGTCAACAAAGGATATGTGGAAGAGCTCATCGCCACAGGTAGAATGAAGCCTTCAGGATTAAAAGCAATCCAAATAGCTAAAGAAAATGGTTCCTGGACCGCACTGGATGAAGTTGAGGCAGGTATCATTCCGCCAGATCTTCAGCAGGCTTTTGATAACAATCCACAGGCGTACAAAAATTATTCAGCGTTTAGCTTTAGTTATCAAAAGAATTATCTGTACTGGCTCAATCAGGCAAAGCGTGAAGAGACGCGCCAAAAACGCATAACAGCCATTATTGATCTGTGCCGGGCAAGTCTTAAATCACGTGGAGGGAGATAGTCAGGTGAACCCAAGATTAACAGTAATTTATTTCTCGAAATTTTAGAATTAAATTACATGGCTTATCTTTAATGAAAATTAACCTACCTGACCAATCAGGAAATAAACAAATACATCATGGTAAAAAGTAAATATCAAAGCGTTTTAGAATTAGGAGAAAAACTCAACATTCAAAACGGAGACGTCAAAGAAAATAACGGTAAACTGGAAATAAGAGGTACGGCAGAAACGCAATACCAAAAAGATTTACTGTGGGATGAAATTAAGCGTGTTGGCGGTGAGAACCCTAACGACCTTATGGCTGATATTAAAGTGGCTAATGACTCCTATTATGCGAAGCATGAAGTGGAAAAAGGTGAATCCCTAAGCAAGATTGCCAAGCATTATTACGGTGACCCCATGAAGTACAACAAAATATTTGAAGCAAATCGCGACAAATTAGACAATCCAGATATGATCCACCCGGGTCAGGAATTAGTGATTCCTAAGATGTAGTACGCTTAAATAATGATATAAAAACCTGCTGATTCAGCGGGTTTTTTTTTTGCGCTAAAAGTACTCCCGGCCATTTATTGGCAAATTTTACCGTAGTATTCACGCTTCTTTAAGAAATTGAGGTATAAAAAGCGATTACATTTAAAGCATGAACGCAAATGAACTTTTATCCTCCCTTAAGAATCCTCGGCAAACAGCAAAAGTGGCTGATTTGGTGTATGTAAACGATCATCATTTAAGCATTTTAAGAAAACCACATGGCCGTGGCTTCACCTACCTCATGGGAAAAGAGCGCGTAAAAGAAAACAAAACCATTGATCGAATCAAATCATTAGTTATCCCACCTAATTGGAAAAACGTAAAAATTGCCAAGCCAGAAAATGGTCACCTACAAGCCGTTGGTCGCGATGATAAAAACAGAAAAGTATACCGCTACCACGACCTGTGGATGAAGATTAGAAACGAAACCAAGTTTTTTAAAATGGCAGCCTTTGGTAATGTTTTGCCTGCCCTACGCAAACAAGTCGAAATTGACTTAGCACAACCCGGCATGCCCCGGACTAAAGTGCTTGCCTTAGTGCTTAAACTCATGGAAGAGACCCATGTGCGTGTAGGGAATGATTATTATGCCAGGCGCAACAAAACCTACGGCTTATCTACCTTGCGCAGCAAGCACGTAGATATCTACAAAGACAAAATGAAGTTTAATTTTATAGGAAAACGCGGTAAGGAGCATAATATCACGATCAGAAATAAACGTTTGATTAAGTTGGTGAATCAATGTGAGGAGATCCCGGGCTGGGAGCTATTCAAATACTACGACCAGGATGGAGATAAAAGCACTATTGACAGTACCATGGTGAATGAATACATTCAGGAATTGAGCGGAAACTTCTTTTCGGCTAAAGATTTTAGAACCTGGGCAGCAAGTAAGATTTTCTTTGAGACCTTAAAAGAATTAGCACCACCTGAAGATGAAAAAGAGCAAGACAAGAATCTGTTACATGGATTTGACGCTTCGGCGAAAGCCCTAGGAAACACCCGTAACGTATGCCGTACCTATTATGTGCATCCCATTTTAGTCGAAAAATACAAAGACAAAACGCTTTACCCTTATTTTGAAAAAGCAGACGAATTAAAAGATAAGCCTTTCTTCACCGCTACAGAACAAGTTGTTCAAGAACTATACGGCAGTTATGAAATTGATTTATAGTCCAGTAAATCTAATTACGCCTTCGCGGAAGTCTATCTTGAATACGCAGATGCAGAATTGAATTCCACGAGATTATTTTACCTAAATCTTTACCGGAAAAACAGCGTTTTCAGCAATTACTAGCGTGCGCACAAAACTCCTCTTTCTCAAAAGAGTCGCATTGCGCCATAACTTGAAACTTTTTTCTATTTTGTACGCGTAAACAAGTACTTCTTTATGCGCGCTTTTCTCATTGCCTGTCTTTTTATGATCTGTTCGATACAGGCACAAGAAAGGTCGCAAACGCAGCTGGTGCCAGAGGCGCTTTTCGGTATACTTTCAGAACCTAATGAAGGATTTCCAGCTACCTCGCTTCAAACCGGGTTTGTCCTATCCTATGCCAAACAACATAAAGACGCAGGTGCCAGATGGATGGAGGTGCTGGGTCGACCGACCACCGGGATTTCAATTGGAATATCAGATTTTGGAAATCAAGACGCGATAGGTCAGGGATATTTTGTGCTTCCGTTTATAGAATTAAAGCTTAACAAGGGCGCTGAATACAAATGGACGCTGCACACAGGTTTTGGTGCCTCCTACTTTCCTAATACCTACGATCCTGAAACGAATGCACTCAACCGCGGCATCAGCACCCATCTCAATTGGTCGTATCGTGCGTTTGTATACCGCTATATCCATCAGTGGAAAATTGGATTAGGCTATTTTCACCATAGCAACGGGCATTCCAGGATTCCCAACCAGGGGTTTAATTCTTTTTTGTTTAGTGTTTCCCGCCCTATCGCACTCCGCACTAAAACTGACCCGGCAATGGATACCAAGACGACCTCTGCAGCTTCTACCGTCAGAACTAAAAACTATTTTTATACGGTAAGAGCGGGATTAGGAGTAAATACCTTTGGGGAGTTGCGCTTTAAGGATAAAAAAGAAGTCTACGCCTTTGCCGCAGATTATGGATTTATCGTAAACAAAACCTTTATGGTTAGCATAGGTGCTTACTACCGTTTTTACCAACATTATTACGATGTGATCCAGAGCGATGAACCTATCATCACAGAGCGGTATGCCTATTTTAAAGAGAATGCGTTTAGTTACGCTTCCAATTATGGGATTGCGGCTAAGGCCGGAATAGTACTCGGGCACATTGGAGCAGACCTACAATTAGGAGTTAACATCCATAAACCCTTTTATAAAGTTGACTGGGAATTAAACGAAGCCGAAGAAGGCATCTACGGCACACCCTATTACAAACCCGGAAAACTAGACGCATACTACGAATTAAAACGTAGTATCATGAGCCGATTAGGATTAACCTATTATCTGTTCAATACTGATAAGCTCCCTAAAACCAATGTATTTATTGGGGCGCATTTAAACGCAAACTTTGGACAAGCAGAATTTAGTGAAGTGAGTGTAGGGGTGATGCGAAGGTTGGATTAAAATGAATATAATCGTCTGTTTTTATGTATTTTGCGTTTATAAATGAGTTAGGCATAATTTAACCCAAGATGATTCAAGACACGATAACTAAGAGCATTGAACTTAAGATGAAATTTTTAAAACAAATAGATTCTTTAAAAATTCAAAACCAATTAGATAAGTTGAAATATGAAATTGACACACAAAACAGTATAGCTACTGAAGTTAATAATTTTTATGATTCTGCTTGGTTAAAACTTATAATTGTAATAACAATTTTAGGAATAGCATTACCTATACTTGTTCAATACTTCCAGAGAAAAAACTATAAAGAATTAGCTGAAAATTTAAAGATTAGTTTTGATAACTAACTTGATACTTTTAAGGAAAATAATGAATTAAAAATTGACAAAATTGTTGATGAATATAGAACGAATCTAAAAGAGTTGGAAAATAAAAATGATATGGCTATGTATGAAATAGACGCAAACACATATTATTTACAAGGTCGTTCTCTAATGTTAGAAAAGCAATTTGTTCCAGCCGTTTTCAGTTATTTGAAAGCAGTCATTACGCTAAAAAAATGTAATCGTATTGATAGGATTATCCCAAATCTAAATATGTTAAAGAGAGCATTAAATAATGTTGAACCTGAAAAAATTGATTTATTAGACAGAGTCCTTGCAAGTAGGTTAGACAATACTTTTGTAAATCTAATTACTGAAATTGAAAATGAAATATCAATAGACTCAACTATTTTGATAACTACAAATGAATTAAGAACAATCTATCTGAATAAAAAAACTATGCCTAACACCGTATAAAAAAGTGCTGGTAAAAGCCAACTTACGAAAGTCCTTGCGGACTTTATATCTGTGATTTATTTGCTAACTCTGGTGCTTAAACCACGCATCTTTTCTGATACAACAACGTTACCTGCAAGCTGAAAAAACTATGGGCTCAATAACATATAACTTCTTATCCGATAGTATTCTTTTTAACGAAAAGAGTATTTCGAATAATTTTAGAAATGAAACTGATTCAAGAATTGAGAAGGAACTTTTAGATTATCGAAATCATTGTATCAAAAATTATCCCGAATTAATTAAAGAAATAAAGGACAAAGAATCATTTCTAAAAGTTTTTTCATCAACTCAAAAGACACCCTATGAATTATTAAAACAAACGTCACTTTATGTAGACCAATTTATAATTTACGACCCATTGTTTAGACATAGCGATTTTCAATCTGATATGTCAAAAGTTACTGGAGAATACTTAGGATATCAATCGAATGGTTTAAATAAGACAGATGTAAGTAAGGCATCGAAGTTTTTAAAGGAAATCACACCTATGATTGTAGCTGATTATGTGAAAATTTTTCCTTTAAGTTATCATTTCGAAGGACCAAAATCAATTCCTTTAAACCTACCAACTGATTACTATAACTCAGCTTTACCAAAACCGATTATGGATTTCTTTTGGGACAACGTATCTGTACGCTCAATGAAAAAAATGGACAAAGGTGGTTGGTATGTTGATGAAGACACACTAAAGCCTTGTAGAGGAATTGTAGTTGACTTTAAAGAATCAAACTTTTCTAAAAGTATGATTTATCATCTGTTTGAAATGGAAATGATGGACTTCGATGAAAACACAGGAAAAGCTACATTTAAACAAACTTTGCCTGATACACCGCCAACAAAGGATCATTTTAATGCTTGGGTACAACAATCCATAAATAGTGCTTCTAAGGCGTATTTTGATAAAGTTTTTAATGAAACTTTTATAGCGTCCAATCTAAACTCAACTTATTTATGTGATAATAATTTCACTAATAATCTTATCACAGAAAACTTTGAAACCAAACAAAACATTCCTGCATATACGGCTACTCAAATAATGAACCTGGATTTACCCTTTTTAGAAAATTTAGATATTCAAAAACTTATGGATATAAGACTTTATGAAGAAAATGTTTTTACAAATTTTAGACTAGAATTAGAAAAGAGTTTTCGAGAATTGAGAAATGAAACTGACGAGAAAATATTAAAACAAAAAGCAGAGAATATATTTCACGAATTGGATGAAGTACAAGGTCAAAAAATTAAAAATAAGATTGACCATATTAAAAAGCAAGCTTCAGTAAATGCTATAGTTGGACTTGGAGGCTTAGCGAGTAGTTTTCATACTGGTGGTTTTAGTTTACTTGCGACTGCTGTAGCTATGGGAAAAGGATATACGGATTACCTTTCGTACAATAAAGAGGTTAAAAATAATCCTGCTTATTTATTATGGAAATCGAAAAAAGCCAGCAGGTAACAATGGCTCCTACGAAAAGCCTTAGTCCAGTTCTCTTAAGTTAACTAATATTTTCTTTTTTACTTAAACCAGCGTTTTTCTTTTAATATAACTTGCTCAGCCTTACTGAATCAAGTTCAGCAAAGGCTCTATATGTGATTTTTGAAAACAATGTCATAAGGGGGGACTTTTTTGCATTTCGCTCTCCGCCAGCTGGTGGATCGTTGGATGTACTACTCCCCATTAAAATTGAATTGTCTATTTTTATTCAAAGGATTTAAAAGCAAAATCGTGCAGAGCGAAGACAAAGTACATTCAACACACTGTATTCGCCGGTAGTTGAACAAGTAACAACCTATGAAGGTCCCCGACTATTTGGGAGGGCTACCCGTGGCGCTGCGCTTTTAAAATGCCTCTCTCCCCCCAACGAGTTGGGGGTCGCCGAAGGCAAGATAAAAATCATGTTGTAGTGCATTAAAACTGACATTGAAATCGAAATTTATGTTTAAAATTTTACAAGAAAATCCTGAAATAGCAACACTTTTAATTGCGACTACATTTACTGCCGTTGGATTTATTTGTAAAACGCTAATTGACACTTTTTTAGAAAATACGAGATACAAAAAGGTAATTAAAAAAGCATTCTGGACTGAAAAGCTGACCGCAGCTAAAAAAACTTCCGAATTTTATTATGAGCATCTAGAATTAATCGGATTGATGATTCATCAAATTGATGTTCAACTTGAACAAGGTTTTTCTGGACCTTTGTACGATTCGATTCAAGAAACTATTAAAAAATTATCTGACCGAAATGCGAATCCGCAATCTTTTGAGCATCATCACATCCATATGTTTTACGATGTGGACACCAAAGTCTTTGACGATTTGAACACGGAATCTTTTTTGATTATACAACAGATGGAAAAAATCGAATTTTCAGAAACTGAATCATTAGAAAAAATAGAAGAAAAACTGACTAAGGTAAAAGGACTTTTAATGGATTTAAAAGCCAAACACGAGAAGAAGAAAAGTACTTATAAAGAATATTTAAAAAAGATTCGTGAAGACATTTCGGAATTTACAAAATAACATGGCACAACACCCTATCCTATGAAAAGCCTTAGTCCAATTCTCTAAAGCTAACTAATATTTTCTTTTTTTATTTAAACCACCTTTTTATTTTAGTATAACTTGATCAGTATTACTGAATCAAGTTCAGTACGGGCTCTATATGTGATCGTTGAAAAGAATGTCATAAGGAGGACTTTTTTGCATTCCGCTCTCAGCCAGCCGGCGGATCGTTGGATGTTCTACTCCTCATTGAAATTGAATTGTCTATTTTTATCCAAGAGTGTTAAGGCAAAAAATCGTGCTGAGCGAAGACGAAGTATATTTGACACAGTGTATCCTCCGGTAGTCGGACAAATAAACTATGTGGCGTACCGAGAATTCGGGAAGGTCTACCCGTGACACTGCGCCATTAAAATGTCTTTCTCTTTCCACGAGTTGGCGGATTGTTGTAGGCAAGACACAAATCCTGTTGTGGTACATTATGAAAATCCGGCTAAATTTCCGAAATTGTAACATAAAACAAAACTGAAAATGTCAACAGTCGATAAAATAAGAACCGGGCTCATCGATAAAATCCTAGCGATAAGAAACAAAGAATTCTTGGAGGCACTTGATACTCTTGTCTCATCCAGTTCAATTGTTTCAGAAATTCAGGAACTAACGGCCGAACAAAAGGAAATGTTGGAAATGAGCGAAGACGATATAAAAAACGGCCGGCTGATATCCCAAGATGCCATGGATAAACGGAATTTGGAATGGCTCAACGGACTGTAAAGTGGACCCGCACCGCAGACATTCAATTTGCCGGAATACTTGAATATTGGGTCAAAAGAAACAAATCGAACACCTATTCAAAGAAACTGATAAAAATTGTCGCCAATAGAACAAAAGAGATTGCCGAGAAGCCTTTGATATATAAAAAAGCTGACTTCAAAGATATTAGGGTCTCGCCACTGGGGAATTTCAACATCTACTATAGAATAATGGGAGAAGAAATACTGATAACTGCCTTTTGGGACAATCGTCAAGACCCGAAAAAGCTGTTAAGAATCCTGAAAGAAGGAGAATAAAATTGCACAGCAATGGCTATAGTAAATAGGGCGAAAAGCACTATTCTTATTAATCTGGGCGTACTTCCTTACACCACCGAATCTTTTAGATTCGGCATTTATAAATGAATAAGACAAATATGAACATTAACGATTCTGCTAAAAGCTTGATAGAATTGCAAATGCTGCCTTACTGCCCTACGTGCCATACACTAATTACGTTGAAGGCAATTGCCCTAGGAGGACTTTTTTGCATTCCTCTGCCTGCCTACTGGCGGATCGTTGGAGGCAGGACACAAATCCCGTTAGCAATAATTTAAAATGACCTACAGATTTGAAATAAAAAATAATAACTACTGCTTAATATTTTCTGATGGACTAATTCTTAAAGAACGAATTCGAAATCCTAATACTATTGATTACAAGACCGAAAAACCAGTGGTAATAACGAATTTTAAAAGGCCTGATGATAGATGGACTTACTATGCATTATTTTCAAATGGAGAAATTGAAAAATACGAGGTGAACAGATGTAGATGTTTATTACCTAAAGAATTTAAAGGAATGTCTCCAGTCGATTATGAAATGTATATTTTATTATTCGAAAACTGGATTGAAAAAGGTAAGTTGACTTATTCAAAAGAAAATAGGGACAATATAAAAGATGTTGTAAAACAATTTGATGAAAATGGGAGATGGCTTGATGATTTAAATTATCACAAGTTCATTTGTAATCAATGTTCAGATGAATTGATCATAAGTATAAACACATATCGTGGTGGAGGTGGATTTGAGCGTAATGAATAATCTAATATTAATAATGGCTATGAGTAATTGCTTGTTCTCGCCTACTCACGAATCCCGAATCGTCGGGACTCATGGATTTTCAATTTAATGTGTAATTGCAGAGGTAATCGCTAAAACACGTGACTGCTCTTTCGGTATATCGAAGCATCGATAGACTACCCTTCTATTGAACCTTAGAACAACTTAGGTAATCTTGCTTAAAATTATCGTAGCTTAGATAGTAGAATCAATTTAAGCATATGAAATTAAAACTTACCCTTATTCTCATCGTGACACTATTTTTATACAGTTGCGGAAAGAAATTTTCTGGAAAGTCAGAACAAGAATTCACGTCATCTCGATTAAAGGTTGAAGAAGACCTAACCACCGTAGAAAAAGAGAAACTGGAAAAAGCATTTAGAATAGTTGCACTGCATGCAATGTCTGAAAAATGGAATAATCCTGAAGACTATTCAGATTCGTCCATAAATGAAATTACGCTTGATGTTGTTAATAATAAAACCTACGGAGATCTCATAAACTTTGCCGAAAATTTTTTGGAAGAAGAAAATGATAAAAAAGTTTTGGCGCTAGAAGAAGAAATTTCTCAATTGAAAAATGACCGCAAAAGCACCGATTCGATCATCACGATATTAAATGATTTTCAGGTCTCTGAAATTGACATAAGAGAAGGTTCTTGGGATAGTCCGCAGATTACTACTAAAATAATCAATACTGGTTCTTTAAAAGGGATTACCGAATATTTGTTTGATTTAGAGATATATTCTATCGCCAAACAAAAAAAAATTGATGGTGTAGGAAGCGGAGGAAGCTTTAAGGAAGGCTGGAATAATGATAAAGATAAATTTTTTACGTATGTTTCTAGATCATTATCACCGCTAATGGATAGGAGCAAACGCTTGAAGGAGCAGCTTCAAAATCCCAAATATCCTATAAAAGATTTAGCCAAATATGATTTAGAGGTAAACGTTAAAGTAAGAAAAATTATTCTCAGCGATGGTACATCTTATATTCGTCCCAAAAAAGAACTTTTCACATACGATGATGAAATCCAACAGCTACAGGAAAAATTAAATCAATTAAAAGGATTAAAAGTGACATTAGATGAATTAGAAATCAAAGAGCTTGGTTCGAAAGAAGAAGTAGCATATAACGAAGAATATCTTACGGTTTTATCTAATATTAGACAAGAGCGAAATAAGGTTCCTGAACGTTCACAGCAAATTAGCGAGAGCCTTATATTAAGCTTTCCTTCTAATTATCAAATAAGAAAAGAAAAACATCCCGGAACGTATATCCTCTCACTAAATGATAATCTGGTTTTTGATAACACAGATAAGAATCTGGTCCAATATCAAATAAAGGACACCGCGTATGTCGAATATGAAAAGCTTTACGACAAGCCCAGTGGCATTCTAAACATATTGAAAAAAGAAAATGTTTCTTATGATATCAAAGAGACTATCGCATATTTGAAAGAAACAGGATATTATACATTAATTGACGCTGATGAAACCGGCTACATTTATCTTTTAAGCGATACGTATAGGCTTACTCGATATTTCAACACCAATGGCACTCATTATGTATATACTATGGATTTCAAAAATATTACAGAGGCCATACGAGAATTTGACCGCTCAAAAGAATTAATAGTTTCAAAATCCTTTTAATTCATAATTGAAGAAATCAGAAACCCAGCATATAATGAGAAGAATTTTTATTTTCACAATCGCACTTTTTCATTTTGTAAGCTTATGTTCTCAAAAAAAACATATAAACGACAGTTTTAATTATCAAATTAGAGAAGCGCTGGGAGACATCAATAATGACGGTATTGCAGATAAGGCTGAGATATCTATGGACACGCTACACGAAACTAGGCCCTTAAAACTTAACGTTTTTGTTTCTCAACCAGATGGTACATCAATCTTGTTTTTTTCAGGTACTGATATGATTCAAGCTATGTATCCTCAAGAATTAAATGGTGAATACAATGGTAATCAAATCCCTAATGTTTCTATTGAAGGTGGAAAGTTACAGTTAGAGTTCTATGTAAAAGGAAACGCTTTATATGAGTTTATCTATACGAATGGAGTCTTTGAGTTAATCCATTTTAAGTACGTGAATTGGGATGGTAGGAATATCACCGAAACAACATTCAATTTGTTAACGGGAAAATACGTAAGTCAATCTGAAATACATGAGACATCTGAGGTAACGCAAACTATCAATGCTAAAATTATAATCAATCCATTACCAGTACTCAAAAATTTTAAACCTTTTCAATACAATCTCTTCTAATTAATAAATTTCTATATTCATAAAAGTGTGTGTCTATGAAATTTTTCATCCACAGGAGTATTTGCAGTGTCTTAAGAGTAATATCGGATGGAAATTTTCTTTATATGAAAAAACTATTTATTACACTTGGTTTTATAAGTATCGTTCATTGCAAAGCTCCTGCTCAAACCAAATTTACCCTTACCCCGCAACAAAGTATGATCATGACCGGTAAAGGTCCAGGGCAAGATGGTACTAACAATTCTTTTTTTGGTGAAGATTGTTACGCCGTTGTGAAAAATATCGGGGAACGAAAATTTTCGATTAGGATTCAGCAAGACGGTACATAATAGAAGAAGTTGCTATTCAAAAAGGTGAGGTAAAAATAGTCAAACTCTTAAAAGACTACCAACTCTATTTAGACCCGAATCCAATAGGTATTGCGAAAGCAAGCGTAGCGTATAAAAAGGAGGAAGAGTAAGGATTTTTATAAAGCCGTAAAATAGATATAACTATACCTAAATAAGTTTACAGTCCGGCATTTGGCACTGTTTAATCTAAACGTGGAATTGAAATTCTTATATTAATTACCTAAAAATAAGGCGCAAAAAACTTCTTACCTCCCACCCTTAATTTAAAGGCTTTGTTTTCTTTTAATTAAGTTGAACCATTATCTTTGCCGCTCTTTTGAAACAACGCATGCATGAAGATTTCATACAACTGGCTTAAGCAATTCATCAACCTTACCCTGGACGTTACTAAAACGGCAACGCTTCTCACAGATTTAGGTTTGGAGGTAGAAGGTGTAGAGTCCTATGAGAGTGTAAAAGGCAGTTTAGAAGGCATCGTAGTGGGTAAAGTACTTACCTGCGATCAGCATCCAGATGCTGATCGTTTAAAACTTACCACCGTTGATCTTGGTGATGGCGATCCCGTCCAAATCGTATGTGGTGCACCCAATGTTGATAAGGGTCAAAAAGTACCTGTGGCTACCATTGGAACAACACTCTACGATGAAAATGGTGAACCCTGGAAAATCAAAAAAGGGAAGATTCGTGGTAAAGAAAGCCACGGAATGATTTGTGCCGAAGATGAATTAGGACTAGGTAAAAGTCATGAGGGCATCATGATCCTGGATAAAAAACTAAAACCTGGCACCCCGCTAAGTGACGTAGTTGAAGTTGAAACCGATACCATCTTTGAAATTGGTCTTACGCCTAACCGTGCCGATGCTATGAGCCATATGGGTGTTGCGCGTGACCTTAAAGCTGGATTGCTTCAGCAAAAAGCCAAGGTGACGTTTAATACACCTTCGGTAAGTAATTTTAAGGTAGAAAATAGAAGTCGACGATTTCAGATTGATGTTAAAGACCCACTCTTGGCTCCGCGATATTGTGGGGTAACCATTAGCGGACTTAAAGTAAATGATTCTCCTGCCTGGCTTCAAAATAAATTAAAAAGCATTGGCCTCTCCCCCATTAATAATGTAGTAGACGTAACAAATTATGTCTTACACGAGTTAGGTCAACCCCTTCATGCATTTGATGCAAATCAACTGGCAGGAGATAAAATTGTTGTGAAAACCGTCAAGGCAGGGACTAAATTCACGACCCTTGATGGTGAAGAACGTGCGCTACATAGCGAAGATCTAATGATCTGCGATGCAAAAAAACCTTTGTGTATTGCCGGTGTATTTGGCGGTCAGCAAAGTGGTGTGACAGAAAATACAACCGCTATTTTTCTAGAAAGCGCCTACTTTAATCCAGTGAGTATTCGCAAAACAGCAAAACGTCATGGACTCAATACCGATGCTTCATTTAGGTTTGAGCGTGGTATAGATCCTACCATTACAGAATATGCCCTCAAGCGCGCAGCCATTTTAATCTTAGAATTGGCCGGTGGAGAAGTTACCAGTGATGTAGAAGATGTATATCCAAAGAAGATTGAAGATTTTCAAGTGCGCCTTACCTTTGATAAAGCCAATACACTTATTGGAGAAGAACTCCCTACTGAAACGATTAAAGACATTCTTAGCTCACTTGAAATTAAAGTAAATAACGTAACTGAAACCGGTCTTGGACTTACGATCCCCGCCTATCGGGTAGATGTTCAACGCGAGGTGGATGTCATCGAAGAGATTCTGAGGGTATATGGTTACAATAACATTGCCTTTGGAACCAAGATTAATGCTTCAGTGTCAAATTCGTCACGCTATGAGGATCACAAACTTCAAAATGTAGTCGGTAATCAATTGGCCGCAAAAGGTTTTTATGAGATCCTGAATAATTCGCTTACGTCTAAAGAACATTCTGCTCATGTGGATGATATTGACGAAAATGCCTATGTTACACTGGTAAATCCGTTAAGTACAGATTTGGAGGTGATGAGGCAGAACATGGTATTTTCGGGCTTAGAAAGCCTGGCGTATAATATTAATCGTAAAAATGAAGACCTAAAGCTGTTTGAATTCGGAAAAACCTATCACATAAAAGATGATAAGTGTATTGAAGAGAAGCATCTTAGTCTGTTTATAACAGGGAATAGAACTGCGGAAAATTGGAATAGACCTTCAGCTACCTCCTCCTTTTTTTACCTTAAAGGAGTGTTGGATGGCCTCTTCACAAAATTGGGCATCAGCGGAATATCTTACGATACCACATCATCAGCTTTATTTTCTGAAGGACTTGACGCTAGTGCAAACAAAAAAGAACTGGTTAGGTTTGGGGTTCTTTCAACGTCAATTACAAAGATCATGGATGTTGATCAGGAAGTTTTATACGCCGATATTAACTGGCAGAATGTAATTGATTTAGCCGCTAAAAACAGCTTTAAATTTAAGCCTATCCCTAAATATCCTAGCGTAAGACGTGATTTTGCCTTGCTGTTGGATAAGCAGGTCGCGTTTAATGACGTTAAGCAGATTGCTCAAAAGACTGAAGGTAAGTTGCTCAAAGAAATTCAGCTATTTGATGTGTATGAGGGTAAGAATCTTCCGGAAGGTAAAAAAAGCTACGCAGTGAGCTTCACCTTACAAGATGAGCACAAAACACTTACCGACAAACAGATTGATAAAGTGATGAATAAGCTGCGGCAACGCTTTGAGAAAGATCTTCAGGCAGAATTACGATAATAAAAAAAGCGATTCAATGAATCGCTTTTTTCTTCCGCGTAAGCGAAAAACTATTTTTTAGGCATTAAAACACCGTCAATTACGTGCACAACCCCGTTAGAAGCTTTTAAATTTGCAACTGTAACGTGATAGACATTCCCTGCTTTATCCTTTAGTTTGATTTGTACTCCATCCAGCATAGCAGTAATCTTTTCACCACTAACCGTAGTAAATACAGCTTTGCCTTTACCGTCTTGAATAGCCTTTACTACAGCGTTACCGTCACTCATACCAGAGATAACATGGTAGATCAGGATGTTTTTGAGTTGATCCTTATTCTCTGGTTTTAACAGCATATCTAAGGTCCCAGCAGGTAATTTTTTAAAGGCTGCATCGGTCGGTGCGAAAACCGTAAAGGGTCCGTCACTACTTAATGTATTTACAAGATCTGCCGCTTTTACTGCTGCAACCAGAGTTGTATGATCACTTGATCCCACCGCAATATCAACCACTGTTTTGTTTTGGGCATAAGTCAAATTTGTCACTATCAACGCAACAAAAAGTACCAGTACTTTCAAAGTCATTTTATTTTTCATAATATTTTATTTTGATTCTAAAATAGAACTTTACCCTATTGATATTGTTCTTTTTAACCCTCATTTAACGATAGTCCACCTAATATAAGAGAGTTATAGTGTTAATTGTTAATTGTCTAATTGCATTTTAGACCAATGTAACGTAATTTAGTATCGCTAAAGAAAAAGAAACATGATTTTAAAACGAGTGGACGTTAAGGAACAGCTCCTAAAAGTTCGTAATAAACGAATTGATGAGGATTCTCTGTTAAATGAAGTGCAACGCATCATTGAAGAGGATAATAAAAAAGACGAGGAGATTGTAGCCAAACTTGATAAAGGTAAACGGGTCATTACAAATAGTCTTAATGTAGACTTGCTGGAAACCGATCGAATTTTTCATATTTCGCATATTGAAAAAATTTGTATTGATTACAGGCTTAGATTTTTAGATACTAAATTTTTTAAACCTCAAATTCCTTATGAGGCTATCGCCGAAATAAAGGCACTTGAAAAAGAACATCAAACTTCCTTAGAAGGGTTTAAGATTGTAGCACCCTCAAAGCTCTTTAAGCTTGAAAACGCAGATGATCCATTACTATTTGCTCCTATTGGTAATGGCTATCACTATCTTATTCATAAATGGGGGGACGATTTAAATCCCTTAAGAAAATTTAAAATGTGGTTTTTTAAATACTTTGAAAACCTAATGGTACTCATCACATTGGTGAGTCTAGGTTTAACGGCTTTGATTCCCACGGGATTATTTGCAGAAGAGCATACTACGACTGAATTTATAATGATTTTTTTCTTTATGTTTAAATGGGTTGCAGCAGTAACTCTTTACTATGGTTTTGCCACGGGTAAAAATTTTAATAGCGCCATTTGGAAAAGTAAATACTATAATGCCTAACTTTACGGCGTGTTACGCATAAAACAATACAGCTTTACACAACCCGAAAATCTTGTTTTCGGGTTTCTCTTTTTGCTTATATCTAAGCAAGGGGATAAACAGGTTAAGGTGAGTCTCTAGATCGCCTGCAACTACACCTGTTTCTTTTGTAATCAATTTATTCATTTAATACTTTAAATTTAGCTTACCATGAATGCTAATGATCTTTTATCTATCGTCCATGACTTTGAAAGTCCAATCTACGTGTATGACAGCGAAAAAATTGTCTCACAGTACAAACGACTCACAAATGCATTTAAAAAGGTCAAACAGCTAAGAATTCACTATGCCGTTAAAGCATTATCTAATATCTCTATCTTAAAATTACTTCACGCTCAAGGTAGTGCGATGGATACGGTTTCTATTCAAGAAGTCATGTTGGCACTAAAAGCAGGTGTACCTGCAGATCAAATCATTTTCACGCCTAATGGGGTTTCTATGAAAGAAATAGAACACGCGATGGAATTGGGGGTACAAATAAACATCGACAACCTTTCTGTTTTAGAGCAATTTGGGACAAAGCATCCCAATACGCCAGTGTGTATTCGAATTAATCCACATGTAATGGCTGGCGGAAACACTAACATATCAGTGGGGCACATTGATTCTAAATTTGGCATTTCAATACATCAAATGCCATTATTACTACGTATTGTTGAAAATACAGGAATGCACATCAATGGAATTCATATGCACACCGGAAGCGATATTCTGGATGTAGGCGTTTTTCTCTATGCTGCCGAAATACTCTTTGAACAGGCTAAGCACTTTGACCGACTAGAGTTTATTGACTTTGGCAGTGGTTTTAAAGTACCTTATAAAGAAGGAGATATTGAAACTGATATTGAAGAATTGGAAGAACAACTGGGTGAACGCTTTAATGACTTTTGTGCATCATACGGCAGGGACCTCACCCTGGCGTTTGAACCGGGTAAATTTTTGGTAAGTGAAGCGGGTTATTTTCTCACTAAGGTGAATGTGGTGAAACAAACTACGTCTACTGTATTTGCACAGGTCGATAGTGGATTCAATCACTTAATACGCCCCATGCTTTATGGATCACAGCATGAAATTGAAAATATATCGAACCCCAGCGGTAAGAAACGTTTTTACTCTGTGGTAGGCTATATCTGTGAAACAGATACCTTTGCCAACAATCGCATGATTACCGAAATAAATGAAGGTGATATTTTAGCTTTTAGAAATGCAGGTGCGTACTGCTTCTCTATGGCGAGTAACTATAACTCAAGATACCGTCCGGCAGAGGTATTATGGCATGAAGGAAAGGCATATCTTATTAGGAAACGAGAACAATTTAGCGATCTTATTGCGCACCAAGTTGAACTTGACTTTGCAGAGGCTTCGTTAAAACCAGCTTAAGGTGGTCTATAAATTCTGTATGGTTATGTATTTTTAGAGTAACTTAAAATAGTATTATGAGTGATAAAGAATATAAACACGTATATACAGGGTCACAAGTAGAAGTTACCTTAATCAAGTCAACGCTAGAAGATGCCTCCATCAATTATATTGTCAAGGACAATTTTGAGTCTGGTCTTAGAGCAGGTTTTGGTGGTGGGCTCCCAGGTCAAATACAGGTCTTAGTTCATACTAACGAATACGCAAAGGCGAAAAAAGTTATAGACGAAGCTTTAGCTTAAAAAGTTAAGTTTCAAAAAAAGCACCTTAATCCAGTTGGACAAGGTGCTTTTTTTAATAAGTATGATTCTATTACGCTTCTACTTGAGCATACATTTTATTTCTTAGCTCTTTGATGGACTTATCATTCATATAATCATCAAAAGATAAGTACCGATCAATTACCCCATTTGGTGTAAGCTCTATGATTCGGTTAGCTACCGTTTGCATGAATTCGTGATCATGTGTCGTCAAAATTACCGTTCCCTTAAAATTTTTCAAGGCATTGTTAAATGCCGTAATCGATTCTAAGTCCAAGTGATTGGTAGGCTCATCCAGGGTCAACACATTAGCACGTGTCATCATCATTTTACTGGTCATACAGCGCACTTTCTCCCCTCCACTTAAAACATTACATTTTTTTAGAGCCTCTTCGCCACTAAACAGCATTTTACCTAAAAAACCACGAATGTGAACTTCTTCACGTTCTTCATCAGTTTTTGCCCATTGACGTAGCCAATCCACTAGGTTTAATTCTTTATCTGTAAAGTATTCTTCATTATCCAGCGGTAAGTAACTTTGAGTCGTAGTTACTCCCCATTGAAATTTGCCTGCATCAGGTTCTTTCTTTCCATTTATTATTTCATAAAACGCAGTAGTTGCCCGTGAATCTCTAGAAATTAAAGCGACTTTATCTCCCTTAGCTAGGTTTATATGAACATTATCAAAAAGTGTTTCACCTTCCAAGCTTGTTGCTGAAAGACCTTCAACGTTTAAGATTTGATCTCCGGCTTCACGCTCACGCTCAAATATGATCGCAGGATACCTTCTACTAGAAGGCTTAATCTCCTCAATATTGAGTTTATCAATCATTTTCTTACGTGAAGTGGCCTGTTTTGACTTTGCCACGTTAGCGCTAAAACGTGCAATGAATTCTTGCAATTCTTTTTTCTTCTCGTCGGCTTTTTTATTCTGCTGGGCGCGTTGTCTTGCCGCTAACTGAGAAGATTCATACCAAAACGAATAGTTTCCAGAAAAGTGTGAGATTTTCCCAAAGTCAATATCACTAATATGCGTACATACACTATCTAAAAAGTGACGGTCGTGAGATACTACAATAACAGTATTGTCATAGTTGGCTAAAAAGTTCTCTAACCACGTGATTGTTTCATAATCCAAGTCGTTAGTCGGCTCATCCATGATTAATACATCAGGATTACCAAATAGCGCCTGAGCCAGAAGAACCCTTACTTTTTGTTTTCCGTCCAACTCTGCCATCGTAGAGTAATGGTAATCTGCAGGTATACCTAAATTAGATAAAAGTGAAGCTGCATTACTTTCGGCATTCCAGCCGTCCATTTCCTCAAAAGTTTGTTGTAGCTCTCCAATCTTTTCGGCATTCTCATCGCTATAATCTGCGTATAAAGCGTCAATCTGAGTTTTGACATCAAATAGAGGTTTATTTCCCATCAACACAGTTTCCAGAACCGTGTGCTCATCATACAGGTTGTGATTTTGTTCTAACACAGACATACGCTTACCCGGTTCCAAATGAACATGCCCAGATGTAGGCTCACTTTTTCCCGAAATAATACGTAAAAACGTTGATTTCCCTGCACCGTTTGCTCCGATTATTCCGTAACAGTTTCCCTGTTTGAACGATGTATTTACTTCATCAAAAAGAACTCGTTTACCAAATTGTACTGATAGATTTGAAACTGAAAGCATATATTTTCCTCCTCATTTATTTTGAGGTGCAAAAGTAATCAATTTAACGGTCATTTTGAAACGGATTCAAAACCTAAAAGGTTTAACGACCACTTAACAGCCAATACCTTTGAGATAGAATATTTTTACACTGTAAGAGGTTATGAAAATGATGACGAAATGATAAAGAATTGTATAATTCTTTTTTTGGGAATACTGATATTATCATGTCAACCTGAAAATAAAAAAAACAAAACAACAAGCTTTAGTGGCGAAATTGTCAATCCAATAAAAGATTATGTTGTATTAGAAACAACATCTAAAAAAACTGACACAGCTTTCTTAACTGATAAGGGCGAATTTTATTTCTCACTCGATCTGGATAGTGCTGGCTTATACCGCTTTTCACATTATCCTGAACAGCAAAATATTTATTTAACTCCCGGAGATAGCCTAAAACTTCGCCTAAATACTATCGAATTTGACGAAACCTTGCAATTTAGCGGAACCAGAGCTGCTGAAAATAACTTGTTGATCAATCTATTTTTAGTTGATGAACACAATGATGATTTGATTCTTACCCTCTATAAAAAAACACCTGAAGAATTTGAGAAAATTTCTGATTCTCTATCAAAACAGCAATTTGATCGCCTCACTACATTATCTCAAAAACACGATTTCGATCCGGGGTTTACTCGTTTGATAAGTGATCTTATTCAATACGAAACGGACTATTTTAAGGAACGCTATTTCTACTTGCTCCTCAAATATAATCGTTCCTATTTGGCGATGCTTCCTAATGATTTTTTTGATTATCGGGATAATATTAATTTCAACCATCCCAGATTAAATAAACACCTATCTATAACACGATTTATTGACACCTACATTCAAAATAAATCCATCGAAGACTGTGATGCCAGCTATACACAATGCTTTGAGCATAATAATTTTGATATGCTTAAACGTAAAATAGAAATTGTAAGATCTTTACCTCTACCTCAAGAAACCACAAATTATTTTTTGAGAAAATTTGGATTAAAAGCAATCATATTAGCCAATGATACCAATCATATCACCTCAGTCCTAAATTTATTGGACTCGATGAGTAATGATCGTAATAATTTTGAAAAAATCGATAACCTTGCTAAAATTCAGCAGGGATATATTCCTGGTAATTATATTAGTAATCCAAATTTAATAACTCCTCAAAAGGATACTACTAATTTTAAAGAAACCGTATATAAGACAACACTAATTTACACTTGGTCCAGTCGATATCCAGAACATCATATCAATCAACATACTATAATCAACAATTTAAAGACGCAGTTTGAAGATATGACATTTTTAGGATTAAATATCGATGACGATACAGACTTATGGCTTGATGTAATGGAGCGATATAATTACGATCCCACAGATGAATATCAACTGGGCAAAATAAACCTTGATAGAAAACTACTTTACTACTACTTGGATAAAACCCTTTTAATAGATCAAGGAAGCAAGATTATACGCGGTGATTTATATTTAAAAGACCCGCTGATTGTTAATAAGCTTGATAACAGCAAAAAAATATTCGATTAAATAATTAATCGAATATTTTAGGCATTCGTGATTCTTATTTGTAAGCCACATATGGACCGCAAAAAAATTACTTGATAAAGAATTCTGATCTTCTGTTTAGCAGGTGTTGTTCTTCTTTACAGCTAATTACGACATCACATCGCACAGAAGGCTGATTTTCACCAAACCAATCAATATCTAATCGGTTAGCATCTATTCCAGCATTAACAAGATATTTTTTAGTGCTTTCTGCTCTTCTTTTAGATAAAGCTTCATTATAAGATTTAGATCCCCTGATATCGGTATGTGACTTTATGATCAAGTTAATTTCAGGATTATCTGTTAATACTTTTACGATCTTATCAAGTTTAGGAGCTGCTTCTGACCTAATATTTGATTTATCAAAATTGAAGTAAATAGGATCAGAATCATCTAGATCAAAGTATTTATTCAATCGATCACCACTGGTAAATACCAGTTTTGGTTCTTCTTCTACCTCTTCAACTACTTCCACATCAATCTTCTCTAATTCCTCTTTTGGAGGTTTTACTAGTCTGGTAAAACCAAGAATATCATCATCTCCTTCTCCGCCAGGTCTATTTGAAGCAAAATAACCGATATTGAGATCGTCGTCAATTATTAAACCAAAGTCATCGTATTTTCCATTTATCGGCTCTCCAGCATTCATGGGTTGGGAGAACTCATCATTTGTGCGCAACGCATAAAATGTATCGAATCCGCCTAATCCAGGATGACCTGTAGATGAAAAATAAAGCGTCCCTTCTTTTGAAATAAATGGAAAAGACTCTTTAGCTTCTGTATTAATTTCTTTTCCAAGATTTACAGGTTCACCGTAAGTATTGTCACCTGTAATTTCTACCATGAAAATATCAGATTGCCCAAGTGTACCAGGCATGTCTGAAGCGAAATAGAGCTTTGTTTCATCTGGACTAAGCGCAGGATGTGCAACAGAATAATTATCACTACTAAATGGTAGCTCAACGACATTTGTCCAGGTTCCATTTACATTCGTTGCTCTAAAGATTTTCAACAGATTAATACCCTCTTCGCTTTCTTTGTAATCGTCACCATAAAAATTATTTCTGGTAAAGTACATATACTTCCCGTCTTTTGTAAAGGCTGTTGTAGATTCGTGAAACTTTGTATTAATTTCATCATTGAGTTTAACGACACCAGTCTCTAAACCTTTATCGTCCATCTTACTATAATATAAGTCTAAAAACGGCTGATTATTCCACTTGTGAACAACCACATTTGCCACACCACCCTCTCTGTTAGATGCAAAAACCAGTTGATCTTTATAAAACGATGGGCCAAAATCTGATAGCCTGGAATTTATTCCAACATCTTTTATTGCAAACATTTCATCCATATTCAAAATATCCTGTAGGTAATTCTTATTTTCTAGATATTCATTGACTCTAATGTCTTCTTGTCGTTTTTCGTTTATCCTAAGCAATTGTTCATCTGCCTTATCGTACTCTCCAACTGTTTTAAGTGAAAGGGCATACCTGTAGATATGTTCGGCATCCTGATTAGGATTAAGTTTAAATAGCTTATCGTAATAAATCGCCGCGTTTTCAAAATCGACTATGAAATAATAAGAATTTGCAAGACGTCTAAAAAGCTCCTCGCTCTCATATCCCTTATTGATGTAATATTTATAGATTTTTATTGCATCCGCGTATTCAAATCGTTCATATTTTTCATTAACAGGTTCTAACTTTCGATCTAACTTTTGACCATAACTGATTAATGAAATTGAAAATGTGATGAGTAAAACACCTTTTTTAATAAGCTGCATATGTTGTATGATTTATATTTTTAAAAGAATCTTGGAGAAATTATACGATCGTATGCTTTAAACAGGTCAAACCTTAAGAAGACTTCCATTGAACCATCGTTAAATTGAGTTTGGCCCAACTCAGTAGTTTCTCGGTCATAAGCAAAACCTATCATCCATTGTTCATTAAACTGAAAACCAACCAAAGCACTTACTGCGGCACTCCATCGATACGCAGCCCCAAGCGTTAAGCGATCATTAAAAAGGAAATTTGCACTAACATCTGCTTGTAAAGGCGCTCCGTCAATTCCTTTGAGTAAAAGCGCCGGCTTAAATTTTGTATAGGCACCAACATCAAATACATAACCACCGGTCAAATAATACGTCATTCTCTCTTTTGCGATAAAATTTTGATCTTGATTATCAATGGATAATGACTCATCAAAATGTTCTGTCTCTAAGATATTAGGAACCGAAAAACCAACATAATGACGATCACTGTAATGAAAAAGACCTACTCCAAAATTTGGTGAAAATTTATTATCTATAGCGCCTGATAAGTCTTCAGCGATTGGATCAAATGTGTTTAGTTCATTAAAATTCACGTCTAGAATATGTCCTCCTACTTTAAGTCCAAAAGCAAGTTTAGATAAATCTGATGTATTGATATTATATGAAAATGTAGCATCAATATACGTTTCTGCAGTAGGACCAATTTCATCTCTTACTACAGACAGGCCTAAGCCTATCTTTTTACGAAAATCTACGGGAGAATGCACCGATAACGTAAAAGTATCTGGTGCACCATCTAATCCCCACCATTGATTTCTGTAAAGAAATAAACCACTAAGGGATTCCCTTGTACCCGTATAAGCTGGATTGAAGCTTATGGTATTATACATGTATTGGGTGTACTGTGCATCTTGTTGAGCAATACTTATTCCATTAAAGGATAAGCCAAAAAACAAGGTGATTAAGATTCTATTTTTCATGTTGTTAAATGTTATCATGATGCTTGTTTTAAGGTTCGATTAACGATTTATGTATAAATAACCAGCTTTTTCTTCGTTGACTCCATCTCCTCGATACGTCACGATATAAAAGTAAGTCCCGACAGGAAGTTTATCTCCTTCATTTATAGTTACTCGTCCATCTGAAACTCCTTCAAAACGAACAGTATTATTATTATAACCCTCAGCTTCATACACTAAAACTCCCCATCTGTTATAAATTTTCACTTCATTATCTGGGTAGGCTTCAATATTACCAATCCTAAAGAAATCGTTATTTCCGTCTGGATCTGGCGAAACTAAGTTGTATATGATTATCGCTACATCTGGATCTAAATAATCTGGTGTGCCGTCTTCATCACTATCCAGTGCGTCAGATACGTCACCGTCGCCGTCAGGGTCAGGATTTTCATCTTCTGTTAGTATACCGTCACCATCATCATCTGTATCGAATACATCATCAGTGCCATCTCCATCAGTATCACCTTCTACTTCTTCTCCATTAGGAACATCATCATCATCACAATCTAGATCATTCCACGAATCAGAAGTATCGACAGTTTGACTATCTGGAATAAAATCACATGGATCTAATGGATCAGTGTCATCAGTATTTATTTCAGTATCAGTCAATACTCCATCTCCGTCATCATCTTCATCCAGGTAGTCTGGAATACCATCATCATCTGTATCCTGTTCATCACCAGGATTCTCATCAATAGTTGGTATTGAGTCACCATCATCATCTGTATCAAATACATCTGGAACGCCGTCACCATCAGTATCTCCATTAGGAAGTTCATCTCCATTAGAAACTGTATCACCATCACAGTCTAGACCAAGCCATTCTTCGGAAGGATCTACAGTCTGACTTGAAATGATCAGGTCACAAGGGTCTAATGGGTCAGTAGTATCCAATACTTCATCTCCATTAGTAACTCCATCTCCATCACAATCATCAGCATTCCAAGCATCTGAAGGTGTTGTATCCTGATTAGCTACGATTAAGTCACAAGGATCATCAGGATTTGTTCCATCAATATCTTCTTGGTCATCAGAAACTCCATCTCCGTCACTATCCAGTATGCCAGGATCACTAACGACAATCGTTACTGTAGCCGTTGCACATACATCCGGGTCCGGATCAGTATTGCATACTTGATAGTCGACCGTTACTGTTGTACCTGCTTCGCCTGCTGTTGGAGTATAGATCAACTCACCAGTATCATTGTCAAAGACAATTGTTCCTGCGGCTGTTCCTGTTCCTAAGTCAGTGATCGCTGTCGTTCCTACATTGTTCGGATCTAAGTTATCCAGGTAATCATCGTTTCCTAAGATATCGATCGTCTCTGCTACGCCAGGATCTGCTGTTGCATTATCATCAACTGCTGTTGGTGTTGCAGGGTTTGGATCACTCACATCTGGGTTACCGTCTTGATCAGTATCCACTGCACCCGGATCGCTTACTACAATTGTTACCGTTGCTGTGGCACATACATCCGGGTCCGGATCTGTGTTACATACCTGGTAATCTACCGTTACTGTTGTACCTGCTTCGCCTGCTGTTGGAGTATAGATCAACTCACCAGTATCATTGTCAAAGACAATTGTTCCTGCGGCTGTTCCTGTTCCTAAGTCAGTGATCGCTGTCGTTCCTACATTGTTCGGATCTAAGTTATCTAAGTAATCGTCGTTGCCTAAGATATCGATCGTCTCTGCTACGCCAGGATCTGCTGTTGCATTATCATCAACTGCTGTTGGTGTTGCAGGGTTTGGATCACTCACATCTGGGTTAC